>NZ_AKVN02000001.1:190000-878333 GCF_000271485.2 Pelosinus fermentans DSM 17108 | reverse complement strand
TGACTCCATGCGCCTTTTTTAGATGCTCAATCTCATGACTCCACTCAGTAAATTCAAAGTTAAATGAAGTGACTCCGCCATCCTCTGCTATTATTTGTCTTGCTTTTATAGCGGAAGCATAAAAGCGCCGATTGTAAGCAACATATATTTCTACATTGTTAGTCATAGCTACTTCCGCTACTCGTTGAATTTGACCAGCATCAATTCCAGCTGGCTTCTCGACTAATATTCTTTTTACACCGTATTTTATAAGCTTTATCGTTATTTCTGCTAAGTGTTCAACACCAACTGTAACAATCACAGCAGTAGGTAAACCGTTAGATTGTGCTAAATATTGATCAAGCCCACCAGTTATGACATTAGAACCTGTATTTTGGGTAAATATCTTAGCTGACTTAACCCCGCGTCCAATGACATCGAAATCTATATTCTGTGCCTTCAAAACTTTAGCATAGTCTATAGCCATAGTTCCCGCACCAATCAACCAAACCTTTTTGTTTGCTATGTAATCGGACAAAATGAAATCTCCTCCATTTTGCATTTACTTAAATGCAATATTAATGCTTTTAAAAATGAATCATGCAACTTCCACGATTCATGGTAACTTGTTAATTTACAATCATCTTGGGACAAGATGTCTTGCACTGCTAAATGCGTTAATTGACTTTGGTAAGGCATTGTATATTCAATCTCCTGCCATTGCCATTTATTTTCTTTTTCTGATATCCAGGCTTTACCTTCTTCCTCACGAATGATGCAACGCAATGCATCACTTTGTATAGTAATCAAAATCGGCGCATCGTTATTAGCATGTGCGCTTATCATAACGGTCCCACCATCAGTACTCTTTCCATAAATAGTACCAGTGATTTCTATAAATCCAGCCCGCTTACTCTCAAAAATCTCACTATCTAATCGATCTGTATAAAGATTCATATCAATCTGATCAGTTAAAAAAGCGTAAAGATCCATAAAATGAATGCCATTACACCCTAATCCCAAGCGAGAATTGGCACCGCTTACAAGATAATCAACTTTTTTTATACCTTTAAGTTTGGCTTTTAATTGCTGGTAAAAAGGCCACATCCTACGTGGACAATTAATCCAAGCTTTAATCCCTTTTTCATTAAATACTTTATTAATTTCAAAGAAATCCTGCGGGGACTGAAATACAACCTTCTCCAATATAATAAACTGAACTTTTTTCTTTTGTAAAAGCTCCATAATTACCTTTTTTCTCACATTAGCGCTTGTTGCCACTATAACTAATTTGATTTCGTCAGAAAGCTCTTCTAATTTATTGAAATATCTAACGGATTTTGCCATCCCCGTCCCCTCAATCTGTTCAAATCTCTCCCTGGCAAAATCTAAGCATTCATTATTAAGATCTAATACTTCAATACATACTGGCTGATTAATTAGAGCCAGGGACTGCAAGTGACGACTTCCTATTTGTCCTGCACCGATAACAGCTATTACATTTTTCAGCATAACCCATCTCTCCTAATTAGATTTACCAAGCAGTCCATCCACCATCAACAATAATATTTTGACCATTAATATATGAAGAAGCGTCTGATGATAAAAACAACACCGCTCCTACCATTTCTTCAGCCTCTGCCATTCTTCCAAGCGGAACACGTGCACTGTACTTTTCGTTAAATAGACTATTTTGCCCCGATGATACTCCTCCTGGGGTCAATGTATTGGTACGAACACCCTTAGGCCCCCAATAAGTTGCCATATAGCGGGTCATCGCAATTACTGCACCTTTAGTAGCTGAATAAATTAATGGAGTATTAATGGCCCCCCCCATCTCCTCATACCAGGAGCCTTCGTAAATACGCTGGTCAGGACCAACTACCCCATAAACAGAACTTACATTAATAATGCTTCCTTTTCCCTGCTTAGCCATAAACGCCCCCAGCTCACGGCTGGCGAGAAACATCCCTGTAACATTTACGGCCATAACTTTATTCCAATCTTCTAAAGGGAAATTATCCAATGGTGCAAAAAAGTTTAGAGATTTCGCAGCTGCATTATTAAATAACACGTCTACCACACCAAACGCTTCAATAATACGTTGAGACCAAGTAATAACGGATTGTTCATTAGTCAAATCAACATCCATAGCTATTGCAAAACAGCCTGGTAAAGCATTTATTTCATCAGCCAATTGTTGACACTTCAATTTATCAAGATCAGCAATCACTACCTTGGCACCTGCTTCTGACAATCGCTTACAATAAAGGCTGCCTAATATTCCCGTGCCACCGGTAACCACAACTACCTTTTCATCTAGACGAAAACGTTCTAGTGATTTATATTTCTGTGTATTAGTCATAATCTACTCCTTGCCGCCGCTCTGCGAATACTGCCAAATTTTCTCTAGATCTTTTTATTTGTTGCATATCCAATTCAAAGCTCATAATACCAATTTCGTTTTCGGGCAACATATCTACAACGCCAAAAGGACCAAAAAGTCCGGAACAACCACAGAACTGTTGCCCGGCCGCATCAACCCCTGTACGATTCGATAATAATAAATACGCCTGGTTTTCTATTGCTCGTGCTCCAGCAAGAATTGTGAGTGGAACTTCTCGAGGGCACGGCCACTCACTTGGTACTAAGAAAAGATCAACCTCTTCCAAAGCTAATCTGCGAAACATTTCTGGGAATCTCAAGTCATAGCATATTGCAGGAGCAACTCTCACTCCCTCAATATTAAAAATCGGCATATGATCTCCAGGCTCTAAAATGCCTTCCCCCATTGGTAGAAAACGATGAATTTTATCATAATAACCGACTAATTCACCATTGCGGTCAAAAAGTACAAAACGATTACATAGTGCACTATCTTTATGTTGCGCAATAACAGATCCACCTAGCCATATTTTACGAGACTTGGCCTGCTTAGCCATCCAATCTAAAGTTAATGGAGTATCTATTCTCGCTATTTTTTCCCATTTATCAACAACATAACCGCTAGTCCACAACTCTGGAACTAAATAAAGGTCAGCACCCGGAGCATTATCAAGCATCTGGGCTAAAACAAGGTGATTTACACTACACTCACCATCTACTATTGGCATTTGCACTGTTGCAACCTTCACATTGTCACCTTCACTTTTATTTTTAGCTTTAATTATATTTGCGAAACACTGGTTTGACCGCTGGTCCTACTAATAAACCATCTGTTGTGCCTTTTTCCAGTGCCTGTTGTAAAACCTTCATTGCCTTCCTTGAGGCTTCTAACGTTTTGTCAATATCATGCTCACTATGCTCATGAGCAATTGCAATATAAGGAATCAATACTCCTTGCTGAATCATTTCCTGCAAATACAATGTACGCAAAGAAAGGTCAACCTGTCCATCCCTTCCTAAAAAGATTTGATAAGGACTACATGCTACGCCTGCCATTCTCACATATTCAACTATACCGTATTCAGCCGAGATAGCATTGAATTCCGAACTTAGTCTTTGCCCTTTTTTCCAATTTTGCTTAACAATTTCACCATTAAGCAGTGTTTGCATAGTTACACGTGCTGCAGCAAAAGCATGAGTTTCTCCACCATTTGTTGTTGATAACAAGAATACTCTAGGCTTATCATGTTTTAATCCGCCTAGCTCCATAATGTCTCGACGTCCGACCAAAGCAGATAAGGCAAATCCATTAGCTATTGCCTTTCCAAAAGTTGAGAGATCAGGTGTAACCCCGTAATAGGTTTGTGCACCAGCCTGATGCCATCTGAAGCCTGTAATCATTTCATCAAAAATTAGAACGATTCCTTGTTGTTTGGTTAATTCACGGACTTTTTCCAAAAATCCAGGTTTAGGATGTTCGAGTGATGACGGTTCAAGGATAACACAAGCAACCTCACCTTTGTTTTTTTCCATAATATCTTCTAAGGATTGAATGTTATTATAAGAAAATCGAGTGGTCAAATTTTGTACTGCTTTTGGTATCCCAGCATTGCATGCAGTATCTCCAATAAACCAATCATTAACACTAAAAAATGGCTGTTCAGCGCAGCGTACAACAATATCCCGGCCAGTATAAGCACGCGCCAGCTTAACTGCAGCTGTGGTAACATCTGAACCATTCTTGGCAAATTTCACCATTTCCGCTGATGGTATTAAATTGATAAGCATTTCTGCGATTTGAGCCTCAAGGATACTTGGTCGAGTAAAATTTACACCAAGGGCTATTTGCTCCTGCACAGCATCAAGCACCGGTTGATATGCATGTCCTAATGATACAGAACGCAAGCCCATTCCCCAGTCCAGAAATTCATTACCATCTGGATCCCATACTTTTGTGCCTTTTCCTTTTACAATAAATCCGGGAGACAACTGCGGAAATTGATCATCGCCCTTACTATAAGTATGTGCCCCTGCTGGAATTATTTTTTGTGCCCTTATCCTTAAATGATCAGATTCATCAAATTTCATGTTTAACATCTCACCTTTTTATTAATTTCTTCCTCTACCCCACTATTAAAATTATTCCAATATTCCGAGGTGATAGGTTTAGTAATTTCATAAAGTTTCTTTTTTATCACAAAATCTACTATTTCCTGATCCGTACTATTATTTAAATCACCCGGGAATTGGGTAATGAAATTTTCAAAAAATATAAAGTCTTCAGGGTAATCTAGAGTAAATCTCATATAATCATTGCAATTGAATATGTCAAAGGTTAATACTGTCTTATCAGTCTCATTGAAAATTCTTCCCCAGCCAGTTTCAAGTACTTGATCCTTGACATCCTCTAACGAAGTTTTTAGAAACTCTGTTGCATACCCCATAACATTCATCCCAAATGGCAATCCAATCGTCTTTACAAATTCTTTTTTGTTAATCAATTCATGATATACTTGCCTCATTCCTTCTACCGAACACAGTATATCGTCACCATCTACTGAAATTAAATTATCAAAATTATATCGTTCAGCTGCTTGCAAATGCCTCAACGGAATATTATCTAATGCGCCATAAAAGACACTTACCTGCTGCTTACAAAACATTTCAAACTGTTTATTCTCCTCTTGATCAGCGGTTGCAATAACAATTGCAACCTTCCCCTCATTTATCTCAAGCCGAAAGGCTCTACCGATTCTATTTATTAAATAGGACAAAATCGGCTGATTATTGATATTTAGCAAATGCTTCTTTTTTAATCGACTAGAGCCTAACCTAGCAGTAAGCAAAATCCCAGTCCTCATAAATTTACACCCACATATCTTGATGTTTTATCAGCTTCTTCAATAGAGTATAAAAGTTTCAAAACTCTATGATCATTTTCCATAGTATTAATAAACATACCCTTCTCTTTAATAGCATCTACAAAACTCTTAACCTCATCAATATACATGTTTTCACCTATATTTGAGTTGTATCCATCTGTTGCTGCATTCATTTCATACGGTAACTCTACCCATTTATTCTTTTCGGGATCATATATTTTCACATAGGCAAAATCCCAATCCCATATCAATTGTTTCTGATCGCCATTTATCATAAGACGTCTAGTAGCATGACGAGAAACTACATCAACTGTAACTGCTGCCAAAAAACTACCATAGTCTAATAGACAATTATATGTATCATCAATCGCTTCTGCATTATTAATAGTAATGGTTTTTCTAAAATTCCCACAAACTCTTTGAGGAAAACCAAAAATTTTAGTAAACCAAGTTAGTTCAAAAGGAACAATCTCCCTTCCACCACCAGTGGAAGGATTAGAAACATAATAGTCACCAACATTTTCATAGGTATGCCAATCTGGTAAATACTGGCCAGAATGAAGCATTATATTGGATATTTTACCCAATTCACCTTTTTTAACTATATCAGCAATAATTTTAATTGCTGGATGAAAGCATAAAGTAGCTGAAGGAGCAGCAACGATTGTATTGGGGCTAAGCTTCTCTTTTATAAAATCCATATCTGTATCAACCACGCTGGCCTCAACAAAAAAATGAATATTATGTTCTATGGCCAATTTTATATAATAATGATGTACATCTGGTGGTACTGAAATAATACAAGCTTCCGGCTGTACCTCTTTTAAGGCCTGTTCTATATTGCTATATGCCGTTATACCATATACCGCTTTACTTTCCTTCTGCCTATCTTCACGTATATCAAAACCATAAATTTCTGTGAATCCTAATTCTTTTAAACATCTTATCCGTCGCTTTCCCATAGATCCGAGACCAATAACTAAAAACTTCATAACTACATCCCCCCAGATTCTCTAACTACCAATTAAAAATCAATTCATAATCTCCATTTGCTTTTTCAAAATCTATTTTATTACCTATATCAAGCCAGTACTCTCTTACTGGGAAAACCAAAATATTATCTCGTTCACTAATAAGCTTTTTAAATAAGTCCGGCATATCTAAATATTCATTTTTAGGAATTAAATCTAATACTGATGGATCTAATACATAAATTCCCGCACTGACAAAAAACGATTGCTGTGGTTTCTCAACAATGCCTGTCAATTTATGATCATCTATTTGTACTACACCATATGGTACTTGAACACTATAATCTCGTACACACATAGTAGCTTTAGCCTTGTGACTTTCATGAAAGTTGATTAATTGATTAAAATTGACTTTCGTTAATATATCACCATTCATAACAATCATTGGACTATTTGGTCTTTCCGATAGTAAGCTCAAAGCTCCAGCTGTTCCCATACGCTTATTTTCGCAAATATAACGTATTTCAACTCCCCAGTTTTCTCCGTTCTGAAAATACTCTTGAATCATATCAGCTTTATAATTGACGGATAGGTAAAATTTCCGATAGCCGCATTCTGCAAAACTTTCAATTATGGTTTCTAAAATAGGCTTATTACCAACATTTAGCAATGGTTTAGGACAACTTGCAGTCAATGCACCTAATCTGCTACCTAACCCCCCTACCATCAAGAAAATCCAATTATCACTTTCATTTGTTTCTACCATTTCATCCAGGATTTCCAAACCAACTAAATAATCTTGTTGATCCAAAACAGGAATCTGGTGTAGCCTCTTATTCCTCATTTTGGCCAACAAACTCTCTCTTCCCTCATTGATTCGAGCAACTACTGGATTACGATTCATTATGCTCTCATTTTTTTCTTCTAAGGAAATCCCTCTCAAAAGAGCTTTACGAACATCTCCATCGGTAACTGTACCTAATAACTTTCCTTGTTCATCAACAACTAAAGCAATTTGCACTGCACTAGCATCAATAATACCCATTGTAGTAAAAATCGAGTCGTCCTTTTTTACTAATGTATCTTTCCAGTTCTTCACTTTTCCACCGCCTTAGCTGGTATACCCACAACCAACTGATTGTCCGCTACATCCTTAATTACTACCGCACCAGCACCAACAATACCATTTTTTCCTATCTTAATTCCTTGAATCACTACTGCTCCTGTCCCAATATGTGCGCCTTCTCCTATCACAACCCCACCTGAAATAGTGACCCCAGGAGCTATATGCACGTGATCATGAATAATACAATCATGATCTATTGAGGCCCTTGTATTAATTATTATATTACTACCTAATTTACAGCCTGGCTGAATCACTGCTCCAGCCATTATTTGTATGCCTTCTCCATAACTAATGTCCTTGGCTAAAATAGCTGAGACATGCACCGTATTGTGGAAAGAATAGCCACCGTCTTTAAACTTCTCAAAAAGATGTTGGCGACGCTTTGTTGAACCAATAGAACCAACACCATTAACCAATGAAATTTCTTGCGTTGAATAGTCTAAAATAACGTTATCATTGCCGATTATCGGTACATTCATTATATCAAAATTAGAATTTATTATATTTTCATCTGTCATGCCAATAACCTTTGCATCATTCATCTTCAAAATATCTATTAATACCTTGGCATGTCCACCAGCTCCAATGATAATTACTGGTAAAGTATTCATGGCACAATCTTCTCTTCTATGCTATAGTCCCTATCCGCAACTTTCCCTAACAACTCCCAATAATACATTGGTGAAATTCCGTCTCCTGGACGTTTTACACCAATATTATCTTCGGTAAAAACTTGCCCCTTTTTGATTTCTTTCATTGCAACAATACTTTTTCTGGCTATTTGTTTATTCTTTACTTCTGATACTGTTGGTAATTTCACGGAATTCCCCAAAGCTACTTCAATCTGACGGATAGCATGCACCATACTCTTTAATTCTTCTGGTTCTAAAGATGCTTTATGATCAGGGCCAGGAAGATCACGGTTTAAAGTAAAATGTTTTTCAATAATAACCGCACCTCGTGCTACAGCAGCAATAGGAACTGCAACACCCTCTGTATGATCTGAGTACCCAACAGGCAAATTAAAAGCATGACGCAAAGTATCCATTGTCCGCAAATTTACTTCTGATAGAGGCGCAGGATATTCGGTCGTACAATGCAATAATAATACTTTTTCTCTCAATGCCTTCTGGCCTTGTTCTGAAACATATGCCTGTTCAAAGTCCAATAAAGACGGAAAGTTACTATTGTCATTCGTATAGCCAAAAGCCATTATCTTTAGTGAATTTTCTACTTCTCCCAAGGTACACATCCCTGTAGAAAGAATTACCGATTTCCCTGTTTTCGAAATCTTTAATAAAAACGGTGCATTCGTAATTTCACCTGATGGAATTTTAATATATGGCAAATTAAATTTCTTAACCAATAAGTTTAAACTATCTTCGTCAAATGGTGTCGATAAAAATTGAACGCCAAATTGCTGACAGTATTTCACCAATGTATCATGAAACGCTTCACTAAGTTCTAATTTTTTCAACATTTCATACTGGGTTTCCTGATTGTTAGTCATTTTTTGCTGATAAGCCGCTTTAGGCGCATCTTTACTTACTAGATTTTCAGCTTTAAAGGTTTGAAACTTTACTGCATCAACCCCAGCTCCTGCTGCCACTTCAATTAATTGTTTGGCAATCTCTAAAGATCCATTATGATTTACACCTGCTTCAGCAATGATGTACACACGATTTTGTTGCATATCTATTAACAACCCATTTCATAAAAATGTTTTTTAAGTAAACTCTTATAATCACTACAACTTTTTAATCTATCTACTATTCGTTTTGATGAATTACCATCACCATAAGGATTTTGTACATTAATAAGGTTAACCTTTAACGCATGTTGAATTGCGTTATGTATTTCTTCCGCATTATTACCACATTGTATCACTGATTCTGCCTGCAACCGCCCTTTTTGCCTGTCGCCAATATTTACCGTAGGCTTATTAAACGACGGTACTTCATAAAGTCCACTAGAAGAATTACCAACCACTGCATCAACCTGAGCAATAGTACTTAGATATCGCAATTGTCCCAGTGAAGTATATGCCTTGGTATTAGAACGACTAGCAACAAATTCATCTATCATTTTGATTATAATTCTTCCATCAGTATCAGAATTAGGTTTTGTGAATATCAGGCCAATACTATCCCCTAAAGAATTTAATGCGGTTAAAAGCTCCGCAAATTGTTCCTGAGATGATCTATCTTCCAAAGTAACTGGATGAAAGGTAATTAACAGGTTTTTAGGTCTAAAATTAAACTCCAGCGATAGTGCTAATTCTTCACTGGTTAATAATTTAATTCCTTTTATATAATCAATCCCTGGACTGCCTACACAAAAAACATTTTGTGGATTTTCACCTAATTGTTGAACGCGCTTTGCTGAGTGCTTGTTGGTTACAAAATGCAAATGTGACATCTTGGTTATACTATGACGAATAGCCTCATCAATTGCTCCCTCAGTCGTATCTCCACCTGCAATATGGGCAATAGGTATTCTAGCTACCATAGCTGCTTGGGCAGCTGCCAGTATTTCATAACGATCACCTAATACTACCATAACATCAGGCTTCAATCTATCTAAGGCTTCAGCAAATCCTATTACAGCGAGACCAATCGATTTTGTGATACCAACCGGAGTATCACTTGATAATAGCATTTCTACTTTTGCATCTATATGAAACCCATCTTGCTCTATCACTTTGTATGTCAAACCAAATTCAGGCGATAAATGCATTCCTGTAACAATTAATTGTAACTCTAAATCAGAATCATTCTGAATGTCTTTCAGTAACCAATACAAAAGTCCATAATCTGCACGTGTACTGGTAACAACGCAAAGATTCCGCAAAACAATATTCACCACACTTTACAAATTCACACTACTAGGTATATTAATCAATCTGGTAGCGATGCTTTCCGCCATTTGACAGTCCATACGTGGGCATTCAGTAAACATTGGCAAAGTATATATCAAATTCCATACAGGGCGAGTTAATATCCCAAGATCATTTGTTAATGCTAAAAGGTCATCCTTTTTCCCCGCATGTTCCGGTGCCAATAGAATTGCATTTAACCAATAATTGCTTATAGCAAAGCTAGGTTCTACTACAACCTGAACACCCTCTATCTTAGATAATATCGTTTGGTATTTTTTTGCTAATTGACGTTTTTTCGCTAAGAACTCTGGTAATTGTTCTAGCTGAGCACAGCCGAGAGCTGCATTTATATTGGGCATACGATAGTTATAACCAACCATATCATGTTCAAACGCCCATCTGTGAGCTAACTTAGCTTGGGTAGTCAAATGTTTAGCTAGTTTACCTAACTCTACATCATTAGTCAGTATTGCCCCACCACCGCCTGTAGTGATGACTTTATTTCCATTAAAACTTACTGCTGATACTTTACCCCAATTTCCTGTATGCTGTCCCTTATAATAAGATCCAAGAGATTCTGCTGCATCTTCAACAAGTTCCAGATGAAACTCTTTACATACAATAACTAGTTCATCCAGATCAACTGGATGTCCAAATGTATGCATAGGCACAACAGCTTTAATTCGTCTTTGGGTAATTTTATTATAACAAGTATTGCCCCGCACTTCGGCAATATCTTTTAAATAACTGCGTAGTTTAAGCGCATCAAGTCCTAAAGTTCGTTCTTCACTGTCAACAAAATGAGGAACAGCGCCACAGTATGTGACTGCATTAGCTGTGGCAATGAACGTAAGCGCTGGTATCAGCACCTCATCCTCTTTTTTTACCCCCACTAATTGTAAACAAATTTGCAATGCTGCCGTTCCGTTAACAACAGCTACTGCTCGTTTTACGCCAGTAAATTCGGCCAGTTTTTCTTCAAATAAATCAACAAATTTCCCGACTGAAGAAACCCATCCTGTATCTATGCATTCTTTAACATAGCACCATTCATTTCCACCAAAGTACGGTTCATGTAGTGGTATGTATTCCTTTTCCTGAGGCAATGCTGATTTTATAGTCTTAACAATTAAATTTAAATCAAGAATATTTTTTTCTTGTTCTATTTTCATATGTTATACACATCTGCCTTATATTTATTTAGGTTTCCCTGATCCGTAAACCATTCTATAGTTTCTTTTAGACCCCGTTTAAAGCCATCACGTCCGCCGTAAACTGGTTCCCAACCTAGAAGTTGTTTAGCTTTCGCATTAGCAGCCCATAATCTTTCTACTTCACTTCTTTCTGGACGCAAACGTTGATCATCTGTTTCTATTTGAATATCTACACCCATTACTTCAGCAATTAATTGCACTGTATCACCAATAGAAATTTCATAATTACTGCCAATATTGATAACCTGACCAACAGAATTATCTGCCTCAGCCACAGCTATAAAACCATGTACTGTATCTTTTACATGGTTAAAATCCCTGGTTGGAGTGATTGAACCCAACTTTATTTTACGTATTCCATTAGCAATCTGCGTAATGATAGTAGGAATAACTGCTCTTGCCGATTGTCGTGGACCATAAGTATTAAAAGGACGAATCGTTGCAACAGGAGTACCAAAAGAGGTATAAAAAGACATTGCAATTTGATCAGCACCAATTTTACTAGCCGAATATGGTGACTGACCTTGCAATGGATGTTCTTCTGTAATTGGAATAAATTGAGCCGTACCATACACTTCGCTTGTGGATGTATGCACTACTTTTCCAACCCCTAATTCACGTGCTGCTTGTACTATATTAAGAGTTCCTTTTACATTGGTGTCTATATAAGTATCAGGAGAGTGATAGGAATACGGAATGGCAATAAGTGCTGCCAAATGTAGAACTACATCACATCCTTTCATAGCTTCCTTTACACCATAAGGATCACGTATATCTCCGGAAAAAACTTCTATGTTCTCTTTAATTTCTTTAGGAGAATGATCAAGCCACCCCCATGAATTAAAAGAATTATATAAAGAAAATGCGCGGACATCATGCCCCTGCCTGATTAATTCTTCCGTAAGATGCGAACCTATAAATCCATCTGCGCCAGTAACTAATATTTTTTTGTTACTTAATGACATTATGATCCCTCCATTAGTCTTCAAATACTTTAACGTTGTACTGGTGTTGTCTTGCTAACTCCATCTCCAGAATAAACCTTCAGCACTGTCATTATTAATATCTTCAGATCGAAGAATAATGATTGTTTTTGTAAATAGTATGAATCCAATTGCACTTTTTGGTCTAACAGAATTTCATCTCTTCCATTTACTTGAGCCCATCCAGTGACCCCTGGTTTAATTTTATCAATTCCCAGGTATTTTCTCATTTGACGTAAATCAGATTGGTTATACAACGCTGGCCTCGGACCAACTAGGGACATATCCCCTAAAAGTACATTAAAAAACTGAGGAAGTTCATCCACACTATACTTTCTCAAATAATATCCTAGTTTTGTTATATAACTTTGGCTGTCTTGCAGCTTATCGGTTGCAACTTCTGGAGTCCCTACTTTCATTGTTCGAAACTTGTACATCAGAAATTCTACATCATCAACACCTATTCTACGCTGGACAAATAAAATCGGTCCGTGTGAATCCAATCGAACCCATATTGCGACTACTACCAAAAATGGCATTAATATCGTAATAGCAATTAAAGAAAATATAATATCTACTGTTCTTTTAATCATACAACCTCCAACTAAAGATATGATCTATAAATTTCCTTCATTAGCTACGGGCTGGCGCCATTGTTCACCTGTATCGTAGTAGCTTTTCACCACTTCAATTTCTTTTTTTTCAGTAGAAGAGCAAAATTGCAATCTAGCGCTTTTATAAGTTGGTATGAGATTCATCAATATTGTAATCACTTGATCAGCTCTTGTCTCATTTTTGAGCATTGTCAATCCATGATATAGCTTTTGCTCATCTACCTTTCTTAAATTAGCTACAAAAATTTTTTGATGTTTTGTCGAGGTTGTGCCTTCTTCTGCAGTGAGCAACTCTTCAAATAATTTTTCCCCCGGACGTAGACCGCTAAATTGTATTTTGATATCTTTATTTGGAACTAGGCCAGATAATTGAATTAAGTCAGATGCCATATCTACAATCTTTACGGGTTCTCCCATATCCAAAACAAATACCTCTCCACCTTTCGCTAAAGCACCTGCCTGTAATACTAACTGTGATGCTTCTGGTATTGTCATAAAGTAACGTTCCATGTCAGGATGAGTAATGGTAATAGGTCCACCTTGGGCGATTTGCTTCTTAAATAAAGGAATCACACTACCGCGACTGCCAAGAACGTTACCAAACCGTACAGCAACAAATTTGGTATAGCTAGTTTTACTTATATTTTGAATGACCAGTTCAGCCATCCTTTTTGTAGCACCCATAACGCTTGTCGGATTCACCGCTTTATCAGTTGAAATCATCACAAATATTTCTGCACCGAAACGATCAGCTGCCTCTGCTACTGCCTTTGTTCCGAAAATATTATTACGAACGGCTTCTGAAGGTTGTGCCTCCATCAATGGTACATGTTTATGAGCAGCAGCGTGAAAAACGACTTGGGGCTTACATTGCTTAAAAATAGAATCAATTCTTTTTTCATCACGCACATCTGCAATGATTGCTTCAATTGCCAAATCTGGATATTTCCCCTGTAACTCACGATCAATTTCATAAATGCTATTTTCACCTTTTCCTAATAGAGTAAGTGTTTTCGGTGACATATTAGCAATCTGTCGACAAAGCTCTGAACCAATGGAACCCCCGGCTCCTGTAACTAAAACACGTTTGCCAGATAAATAAGAAGCAATTTCCTCTAAATCAAGTTTCACAGGGTCTCTCCGTAATAAATCTTCTAGATCAATATTGCGCAACTGCTGCACACTTACCTTGCCATCAATTAATTCATACATTCCAGGCAGGGTTTTGACCGAGCATTTTGTGGCCTTACATTCATTTATAATTTTACGTAATACTCTGCCTTCAAGAGATGGCATAGCAATGATAATTTCATCAACCTGATATCTGTCTACAATGCTTGAGATATCTTTACATACACCCAATACTTTTACTCCAAATAACCTTTGACGATGTTTATACTGATCATCGTCAACAAAACCGATTAAATTTTTACTTGCATAATACCGTTGCTGCAGTTCTCTTGCAATCATTGCTCCAGCATCACCAGCACCTACAATCAATACATTTACACAACAATTTTTATTTTTATGCTTACGCCAATAATGTACTAAACGCACACAAAATCTGCTGGTGCCGATAAATAGGATTGTACAGAACCAGTCCAAAAAATGAATACTCTTCGGCAAGGGTGCGCTTACTGCATAGATATAACCAGCAATCAAGATTGAACTTACTGTAACCGCACTAACAATTACCAATACTTCATTAATACTTGCATACCGCCACAATCTCTTGTATAAACCAAAAATATAAAAAGTAGCAAGCCTTATAACAACAATTGCAGGTATTATATTAAATAAATTAAAATAAAAATGACTACTGAATGCACCATCTAAACGAAGATATAAGGATAAGTATGGCGATATAGATACTATGCATAAATCCATAAAAACTAAAAAGGCTAATTTAATATTTTGTTGCACAAAATCACCGCACTTTCTTCACCTATTCTTTTAAAAATCTACCTAACTGTTAATTTCATCAAAAAAATACAAGTCCCTGCAAAAAAAGACAGAAACCTAGACAGTAATTTTTACTATCTAGGTCTTATTATACCTCGATATGTATAATAATTACAACACAAGTCCATAACATGATTGAATTGACAATTACAAACTTTTTGTTTTTTCTTTCTTAATAGTCATTGGGATCGTCAATGTCCAATACACGTAAATGCTTCTTTTACATAAAACTAAACTAATGATAAAATAAAATATATCAAAACAGAAAGGATTTCTATTTATGTTTATCTTATTTATTATAATACTATTATTTTTCATTTATCAGCATCTAAAAAAAGAAGTTCCTATCTTAATGTACCATCGAATTGCTCTTATACCGAACGATCGTAATACCGTCTCTCCCCTCATGTTTGAACAGCAGCTACAGTATTTAAAAAAACATGGTTATACAACTATTTCATTACAAGATCTTTATTATCATTTCACCAATAACTCACCGCTTCCATCAAAATCGATTCTTCTCACATTCGATGATGGCTATGAGGATAATCTTATTAATGCTTTACCATTATTAAAAAAATATGGCATGACTGCCACAGTATGTGTCATTAGCAATTGGATCGGAAAAGAGAATGGTTGGGAACAATATAAAGATAAACCCCATTGCCGAACGATGGACTTGAGTCAACTCCAAGAGTGGCTAAAGCAAGGAATGTCAATTTGTGCCCACACTGCCAATCATCCATTTTTATCTAAACTGGATAACGAAGAAATTCTCCATGAACTAATAAACTGTAAGAGTACTCTAGAAGAGCAGCTACATATCCCCATTGAATTTTTATGCTATCCTTATGGAGATTTCGACGATAGGGTAAAAATAATGGCTGATCAGGTGGGGTATAAAGCCGCTTTAGGTATTTTTAAGGACACTCACTTTTGGGAAAGAGATTTATTATCTTTAAAACGAGTAGTTATTTCTTCACGCCAACCCTTATGGGAATTTGCTTTTAAAGTTTCTTCACTACATATGCTTTTCATTGGAATGAGAATTTTGGAATACCGAATAAAACAATACCGAAATCTGCTGAAAAGGCAATACGAAAAAAACCACATATTTTTAAAATCATATAAAACGAATCGAACCACAAAGACAGAGAGAAAAGATAGATAGCATAACTGATTGTTACTCTACAATAAAGAATCACAACCTTTACAAAGAGGTAATAAAGAACGACTTTGTATAATATTTTTACGTATATTGGTATAGATTTCTCCATTCCATACTTCTTCGACACTCTGAACTGCTAAATCACCTAATGTATGCTTCCCTAATGCATCATTGCAGCAAAAACTTATTTTCCCATCAGGTCGTACTATCAATTGCCTAAAAGGCAATAAACAGGACACATCTAAAGATTGAATTTGCTCCTCCTTACGATTCGGAGCTTGTCCCCCTCTAGTACTAAGCACATCGTGTAATTTTCGCAGGCGAATCCGTACTTTATCAAGATATACTTTATTTTTTACACAATAATCATGTACTGACTGAACGGGTTTAATGAGCCTTAATTTATCGTTATAATTATCGATATACATACGATCTAAATGCTGCATAAGATTCATAAACATTTCCACGGTTAGCAATGTACCATTGGTATAGATTTGAATGGTTGCATTGGGTAAATGCTGCTTCGCAATCCGTGCTAGGTCTACTAATCTTTCATCTAGTAATGGCTCGTTGTTCGAATATAAGCCTACTGTACCATGATAATTTAGGTTTTCTAATTGTTCAATAATGCTTGTAAATAGTTCTATACTCATTTTCCTATATTCACGAGTATCATCATTTTTGTTCACTGGACAGAATGAGCACGTACTGTTACATCGATTATGCGTTTCAATTTCAATAGTATCAAATAAAGGGTAGGAACCATTGCACTTATAGAAAGCTTCGCGCTCTGCAATAATTCTTTCTATATGCATTTTGTATTTTTTCTTTTTACGATCATTATACAGATTAAAGAGACCTGGTAAATGTGCCTTTACATAGTATTTCACTATATTTTCATAATTGATTAGCATAGTTTTGCATCTCCCGATTCTTTGATATTCCTTTGATACTCGTATAATTGTATCACTAAAAATTGTTATTGACCATATTTTACCACTTTAATTTGGCAGAATTTCCATCGAAGCTTTACTGTTTTTCTCTGGAGAGGAGTGCTGCTTTACGTTAAAAAACGTAAAGCAGCACTCCTCTTTTTTAGCCCTGATTATTTTCCTATCATACTTATTATGACAGCGAATAGCGCGGTCAAATATAAGGAAGAAAAATCTGAAATCGCTCTATTACCTATCGGGATTGCAGTTTTTCCACACCATATCTGAAATAGCCTTGAATCCCTTTCCAATACTGTCCCATTTGCAAAAATTTTCTTGCTTCCAAACGAGTTCGCTTAGACTGTCTAAATTGAAAAGTCAAATGAGATGCTCCGCAATCCATCAGCGGGCAAAAGAAATCATCAATCGAATGAATTTCAAACAAATCAGGATCGGCGCGATACGCCATAATCAGCAATGTTTGATCATCATCAGCTAGACCGCAATTGGCCAAACTAAACAGAGCATTGCGAACCAAATCCAGGAGCTGGGGCCAAAGGAAAGCTGGGGAAACAATAATGCCGCCAGCAAAGTATATCCTCATCGTTCTGACAATCTCAAAGACTGGCATTGTATCCAAGGGTTCAACAGCAAACAGATGAACTTTCGGCGAAAAATCATACTTCCATAAAAAATCAAATTCTTGAGGATTTGTATAAAATGCACCGCCATGATTGTAACCAAAGTCCATCCAGGTAATCATTCCATCAGCCAAACCACGTTGAATTGCATCTGTAATCAGATGGGACTTCAAATACATGATATAGTTATATAATGGGTTGCATGACTCCGGATATTTCGGCTTGCGTCTAAACTTGACTGCTGCTTGATTTAGCAGCACGCGTTCTATTGCTTGATATACATCCGGAGCTATGCTTGTAACTTCATCAATGCAGATGACATGAGTACGGTCTTTTAACCCAAATGAATCCCGGATTTCTATAACCTGTTGAGCAGTTTTTGAATCGGTATAAACCACAAGCTTATTTTTCATTCTTGCCCAAAACTTGAAAAATTCTACATATTTGCTGTTATCGCGTTCGAAACCAGTCCACTTTTCTCGACCAATATCAAAAAATGCCGTAACGATAGTAAGCTCTTCCACAAATGATTCACTCCAATGTTGTTGTATATTCACCAAACTTTTTCTCATTTTCTGCAGAGTAAACTAATATGCCTAATATTAACCAGAACATTTTACTAATATAGGCTGAGAAAAATGCATTGTCAACAGCCGAAGTGATTAATATCGCTGAAAATATGCCAATGAATCCAACTGCGCAATCTTTGCAAGCATATTGCAGCAATATCACTCTTAGCCTTAGCCCAATAAATACCAATAAATTTATAAATGCCAAAAACCCTAGTATTCCAGCCTCAGCAAATATCATTAAATAACTATTATGCGCATGGGGAGTTTCTCTAATTAAATTTTCATTAGAATCAATATAAGTCGGATACGTAACTGGGTATTGTCCAAGACCTATTCCAGTTAGAGGATGGTCTTTAATCATTTGTGACGTATACTGCCATATATGTATTCTTTGTGCATTAGTAATATGATGAATATCAAATAATGTCTTGCCTCTTTCCCAATAAAAGGGAGCTGTTAAGACTGCTAACAAGGAAATTCCAATAAGTGCTGCTACAATCATTTTCTTACTAAATATATTGCGGTATAAATAGAAGACTACAGCGACACCAACCAAAGTACCCAACCACGGTCCCCGCGCATGTGTCAACAAAATTGCAATTGTATATATGAAAAATAGGATTCCATATATAAGTCGATCCTTTATCGACTTTGCTGCCAGCGCCATGCTTAATACTAAAGGAATTCCCACTTCTAATATAAATCCTAAAAACGCACGATTGCCATATAACCCGCTTAAGCCAATTTCTTTTGTAACATAGCATTGGTAGAACAGATACACACAGGAAAAAAATAGCCCGACAAAAAAACTATGAATAATATGCTTAGTGGAAATTGCATAATTGGTACGAATAGTCATTAAAAAAATAAATGCAAAAAATGATACCATATCCCCTATAAGGTGATAGTATTCCCTTAGACTTATCAATATATTGGAGGAAAAGGGGATTGTTATTAAAACACAGCCCAAAAATATAAATATGGGTTTTATAAATGGCTGCAGTAAAAATCCTTGCAGATAGTGATCACTCTTATATTTGGTAATTGCCCATATGGTAACAATAACTGCTACGATCATAAAAGCGTTAGCTATACTCTTAGATAAAGGCATCATAACGGCAAATAACATAAATAATATTGTTATAATATTCAAGATTTTTTCTCCTACCTTATAAATTCTTTAGATACACTGTAATATTGTTCACACATGATTTCAACTGAAAATAACCGATTCACTTTTTGATAGGCATTATTTATCATATTGTTATAACTTTGTTCATCCTCTTGCTGTTGATGATAACATTCTTCAATCGTTTCGCTCAAATCCATATATTTGTTAGGTGATACTAAATAGCCATCATGCCCATGCTCAATAATTTCATCAACCCCTGGTACCCTAGAAGCTATTACTTGTACCTTTGCGGCCATTGCTTCAAAAACAACCAAAGGAAGTCCCTCATAAAATGTAGACAATACAAATAAATTGAGCCGTGGCAATAATTCTACTAATTTCCCGGTTTCAAAATGCACGTATTTTTCTATTTTTTTTCTGTGTACATATTCTTCACACTTGGCCTTTTGTTTGCCATCACCTTGCAAAACAAGTTTTATTGGCAGCTTCTTCTTAAATATTAAAAATTCTACGGCTTTTATTAAGGTAAGTTGATCCTTTTGCTTAGAAAACCGGGCGGTCATGCCAATCGTAAATTGGGTTTGCAGTTGTTTTTCAACCTGAAATTTTTCAATATCGATTCCATTATAGATTACACGAACTTTTTGCGGATCTGCGCCTTGTGCAATCAAATGATTCGCCACCCCTTTTGATACACAGATATATACTTGCGTATATTTGTCCAGTTTTTGAAGCAGCCAACGTCGGAACCATGTATATTTTTCCGTATTGTGTTCAATATGTATCAAAGGGACCTTTTTAATTGCCGCTGCTATTTTGGTCCACAAATGAGTACTATAACCATGTACAAGAATCAGCTCTGGTTTAATCTCATCAATTTTTTTGCATAAATTAAAAATATAATCAAAAATGAAAACATCTTTCACCACATTGGCGTTTTTGATACTCGTTTTATTATATTTTCTAAATATTACTCTTGAATTATAAAACCCACTAAAGTAGTCACTTACTATTATTGCGATGTTAAGTGCACCCGACGGTGCTCCAGACACGATATTCAATACTGTTTTTTGGGGCATAATCCCACTCCTCAAAGATGGTATTTATTAAATCATTTTATTAAGACACTGTCATATACCTCAAGTAATTCAATTAACATATCTTCATTATTAAAAAACTGTTGTACTTTTACTCTACCCTGATCACCCATAATTTCTGCTAGCTTCGGTTCCGAATATATCCTATTAATTTTTTCAAATAGTGTTGAAAGGTTGTCCTTTGGTACTAAAAATCCTGTCTGCCCATCCTCTATCGCCTCAGGTGTTCCACCTACCGCATAGGCAACAACTGGCTTTTTCATAGCCATCGCTTCTGCAAGCACTAAACCAAATGTTTCAAATTTGGATGGCAGTACTACTACATCTACGGCTTGCATCATTTTGGGTACATCAAATTGATATCCAGCAAATAATACCCGCTTACTTAACCCCATTTGCTTTATTTTAGTTTTCAATGTTGAAAGTCCATTGCCTTTTCCAACTACTAATAAACGCCAATTTGCTGTTTGCGAGTACGTATTCATCATGTCCAGTAGGTCAGAATGTCCTTTATCATGAATGTTTTTTATCCGAGAAACAATCCCTACTATAAATTCTCCATTCTCAATTCCTAGTTCCTTGCGAACTTGAGATCGCTTTTCTAAATCAGCCTTAAATTTCGTGGTATTAACTCCATTATAAATAGTAATCAATTTTTCTGAGTCAATTCCTCGTTCAATAGAAACCTTGCGTAAGAATTCGCTGACACAGATAATCTTATCAGCTTGGGAAAGCTTCATTTCCATATCGTTATTCCCAAATATCCCATGAGCAGTATACACTAGAGGTATGCCCAGTCGCTGACAAGCATATAATGAAGCTAGCCCAGCTGCAGCTGAATTAGCATGTACCAATTCAATCTTATTTTTCTTAATAATTCGCTCTAGCATGAAAGATGCCAAGTATGCATTGAAACGGATAGGGACAAGATAATGTTGGATCCCTTCACACGTCAGCATCTTTGCCAGCTGCCCCCCCATGAGGCTACCACCACATGATGACCATGCTGCATTAAACCCAATGCTACAGTATACACATAGGATTCTGCACCACCAATATTCAGGCGAGGTACTACCAATAATATCTTACGTTTTTCTTTATCCATTATTTCAACCAGCCTTCAGCCTCTATTTTAGCAATTACCTGTTGTGGCGTGATTATTTGCATGCACTGTTTATATACCGTATTTGTGCAATCTAAACGTTCACATGGAACACAAGGTAAATCAGCTTGAAGTACATCAGCATGTTTTGGTGCCCATCTGAGTGGCGATGTCGGACCATACAAAGCGATAATCGGTATATTCGCTGCAGTAATAATATGCATAGTACCAGTACATAAAGTTATACACAATGAAGCATATTTAGCTAAAACTACTACTTCCCGCAATGAAAAATCCCCTGCTGCATTTATTTTTGTTCCTGAAATGCTTTCTATATAATCGGCGTCCTGCTTTGCCCCTAGATAAACAGGCACTATTCCTTGTTTATTTAAATAGTCATTCAGTGCAGTAAAATGTTCTGGTGGCCAATTCTTATTATCAGATAATCCCCGGGCTGTAACAAGTACAAGTTTTTTTGCTGCAACATTGTTTTTATATATCCAGGTATTAATTTTTTCTTCACCTGCTGTATCAATACAGCCCATTGTGGGCAAATATTCCGGAACATCTGCATGTTTATCTAAATATCTAATATAGCTTGTATAATGCAGATCTGCCCGTTCATTAAGCTGTTTGCCACTAAATAATCGTTTGGCTCCTATTGATATTTCAAAACCTTTGTTTATAGCTTTGCATCCCGCCTGCCAAGCCAGTAACGTAGAAGTAAGCCTTTCATCTAAGATCAAAGCTTCTGTATAACTTTTATCTTTTATCTGCTGTAGAATCATTTTTTTTGATGAACGGTGATAACTAAAAACCTCATCAATATAAGGATGATTGGTAACAACATCAACTGCCTTTTGCGCAACCATAAATCCCACTTGGGTGGATACTGTTTCTTTAATTACCTGGGCTAGAGGAGTGGATAAGACCACATCACCAATACCCAAACGATTAATCACTAGAATTTTTCTCATATGCATTCCCTCTGATCCGCTTTTTAAAGAGATCCTGATATTTTTGCGCCATTTCCGCTATGCCTAGCCGTTCACGAATATACCGACTAATCTTTTCTGCCTGTATCCTTGTCGCTTGAAATGCTTTATCAATTTCCTTTGCAACCTGCTCCGGAGTAACTTGATAAGTAATCCCATCAAAATTTACTTCCGTTGCCATGGAAATATTCTCGTCATCAACGATACCAAAAAAATGTTTCCCATTACGAATAGCCACTACTGGTCTCCCACAGGCAATGGCTTCAATTGCAACACGACCTTCACCAACAATCACATCAGATGCGTTATACCAGTCTGAAATGTTATTTACAAAATCTTTTATTTCAATGACATTCCCATATTTTTGATTGAACGTTTCTACTTTTTGCTCAAGTTCTGCCCGCAATGGTCCTTCTCCAATAATAATAAGCTTACTTAGACCTCGTTGAGATACTACACGATACATACTATCAATTAGCGCTAAGGATACTGCCCCCTTCACATTACTTAAACGGCTTACATGCAAAATTATTTCATCTGTTTTTGATAAGCCCAGTATATTTCGAGCCAGAATCTTATCTTGGGGTACAAATAAGTCAAAGTCTATACCATTATTTACAAAGTGTATTTGTTCAGCTTTAAATCCAAATTTATCCATTAATAAATTATTCAAACTTTGGCTCACAACAATCATAATTGGGAATATATTTGAATAGATTTGTTTACATAAAGCTCGATGCCAAGGATCGTGCATTGTTACGATAAATGGCACATTTGTAAACTTATTTAAAAAACATGCCCAGATTCCAGCCGTTCTTTGCTGAGCACTAATGATTTGAATTTGTTTATTTTTGATAATGCCGGCTAATTTGTATAAATCCATAATCCACTGAAAAATATTAATTCCCCGTGCTTGCACTTCTATAATTTCTATATTTTCATATTCTTGCCTGATTTTTTGCAGTTTTTCGTTATTGCTGCCGCGATTTACTGCGAGAATGATCTTATGATCTGCTAAACCTTTTATAAGAGCTTCCACATGAGTTTCAGCACCACCTACTCGCCATGGCTGAGAAAACAAAATTAAAATGTTCAACGTATTAGCTCCCTACCTTCATTTCACATTATCTTCAATCGCCTGAAACACTACCTCTGGTTTTACTGTTTCAAGACACATTGGCGTATTTGTACATTTTCGTTTCCAGCAGCAGATACAGGGTACATCCGGTGTTAAAATACGATGTTTGTCTCCGTAAGGTCCATTGCGCTTAGGGTCAGTAGGTCCAAATATCGTCACTATTTTCGCACCAACGGCTGCGGCTAAATGCATAGGTCCTGTATCACCGCCCACAAAGGCCTTTGCGTTTTTTATAATATAAGATAATTGCTTCAAAGATGTCTTGCCTGTAAGATCAATTGGTGGTATTTTGGTATTCGCAATAATTTCTTCCGTTAAATGCTTATCATTGGGTCCACCAATTAGCACTGGAATCATATTATTATCATAAAGATGATCTGCCAATTTGGCAAAATGAGTCGTTGGCCAGCACTTGGAAGGCCAATTCGTGCCTGGCGCAAGGGTGACATAGGGATTTTCCAGTCGTAATCCTGCATGATTCGCTATTGCCTCTGCTTTTTGAGTTTCTCGTTCTGTGATGTTCATCGGAAATTGAACTTGATCGATTTTGCATCCAAGGTGCTGTGCAACATCGAGGTATCGGTCTACTATATGACCATTCTCATGATTACCGCAAATTCGCTGACCAATTTTGTCACTTAGCTCTCGCGCATTGCAATAGACTAAACGCTTGGGTGCGCCACTCAGATAGGAAATAGCTGCGCTTTTGAATAGCCCTTGCAGGTCAATGGCTAGATCAAACTTATAGGATTTGAGTAGTTTGGAGAATGCATAACCATTTGATAGCAAACCTGTTAGGGATTTGAATTTTGGTTTATCGAAGATGATAATTTCATCGATATCAGGATTGTTGGTTAAAAGATCATAGGCTGGCTTCTCCACTACCCAAGTGATACGGGCATCAGGGTAAGTCTGCTTCAAAGCATGCGCCACAGGCAAGGCATGAATGACATCACCAATGGCACTAAGTTTTACAATAAGAATGTTTTTGTAAGTCATGTAAGATACCTCGGATAAAAGATTTGAACCGCGAAGATGCGAAGGTACGAAGATACACGAAGGTTTTTATGTTAAGATTATTCGTTTAATGCCATCACGTAAAAGAGGCACATTGAAGTTGATGAGTAAGCCTAATTGTAGTCCTGTAGCTTTTAGATAAGAATGCACTTGAACATTATGGATAGGCAATAGATTTTCTACAGATTTTAATTCTACTATTATTCTTTGATCAATTAATAAATCCAACCTACCCTCACCTATTGGAAAGCCCTTATATCTAATATCAATTATTTTTTGCCGCTCAAAAGGGATCGTTCTTAAATGTAATTCCCTTGCTAAAGCTTCTTCATAGACATGTTCAATATAGCCAGGTCCTAGAATTCGATGAACTTCAATAGCTGAGCCAATCATTTGACTGGCTAGCCTTTCTATATCATCATCTAAACTCCCACGCCAATCCATATCTTATGCTCCCTTCGTGTACCGCGCTAGCGGTTTTGCGTCTTCGCGGTTCGTACTGTTTTACTTCTGCATTTTTTTTATTATATTACTTGATGATTTGCCGATTACTTCGGGGATGAGGATGGTTTGGCCGCCGTGGTGGGAGACGATGGAGGATTCGGGGAGGTCTTTGATATTGTAGTCGCCGCCTTTGACGTAGATGGAGGGCTTGATTTGCGATATTAGATTTTCCGCTGTAGATTCATTAAAGATCACTACATAGTCAACAGCAGAAAGAGCCGATAGGACTTCGGCTCGGTCATCTTGGGTATTAATTGGGCGGGTTGGACCTTTGAGGGCGCGCACAGATTGGTCACTGTTGAGACCTAGTATCAAACAGTCCCCTAGCTCCCTGGCTGCATTGAGATATCGAACATGGCCCACATGAAGAATGTCAAAACAGCCGTTGGTAAACACAATTGTCTTACCAGCGGCTTTCAGTTGTTCAGCTATAGTCTTTATATGGTTAGTATCTACTATTTTCATATTGCACCTGCTTTTAAAAATATCAAAAGAATTTGAACCACAAAGGCGCAAAGGACACTAAGGGTTTTATGCGGCATTGTGCCTTTGTGGTTCATAAAATCTTATCTTTTTCACTCGAAATGTTCGCCGATGGCTTGGCGGAGTTCTTCTGGGGTTGTGGTTGCTGTACCTGGTTTTTTTACTACAATTCCTGCCGCGAAATTGGACAAGCGGGCCGCATCTTCATAAGATGCTCCTGCTGCTAATGCCAGAATCATGGTGGCTACCACGGTGTCTCCTGCTCCAGTGACATCGTATACCTCACTTTTGTTAGTCACAGGTATATGCGTAACGGTACCTGTCTTTTCAAATAAAGTCATACCATCTGGCCCACGGCTGATAAGAACAGCCTTGGCATCCAAATGTTCTAAAATAGTCTTACCAGCAGACAGTAGTGTGATTTCATCTGTAATCTCATACCCAACTGCCGCAGCTGCCTCTGATTCATTTTGTTTGACAACTTGAATTCCACTATATTCCATTATATTATACCTTGAATCGACAATACAAGGGATATTTTTATCCTGGCACGTTTGAATTACATAATGCAAGATGTCTGTTGTAACCGTATGGCTACCATAATCACTCAGCACCACACCATGCATATCGGCAATATGTGCCGATATATATGCCTTTACGTCTTTCTCAATTTGTAGGCTTAAAGCTTCTTTCTTTTCTTTATCAATACGTACGATCTGTTGACGAACAGTTGCCTGACCACCTGCCATAATACGAGTCTTAGTAATTGTTGGGCGGCTGGTATCCATTATTAAACCAGCCGTATTTGCATCTTTATCTGATAGTATTCTAGTTAATTCCTGTCCTGCATAATCAGTGCCTATAACCCCTACTGCAAGCACTTTTCCTCTCAAAGCAGCTGTATTATGCACAACATTAGCAGCACCGCCTGGTACCACTCTCTCTTCTGCATGCTCTAATATTAATACAGGAGCTTCACGGGATATGCGAGAAATTTTTCCTTCTAGATATACATCAGCAACGATATCGCCGATGACCATAATGTTACATTTTTGTATTTTTTCTATAATAGTTAGTAGAGATTCTTTCAAAACAAATTAACCCCTTTATTCTCTTACCATGCAATAGTCGAAAGTTTAACATTTACTTGGCTGCGTTTTTCACGGTAGGTAATGTCCGCTTCCCAGCAATGTAAGTTTCTGCGCCAAGTATAGTCTACGTCTTCAACCTTACTATGATCAAGATCATATTCCATTTTCACACCAAAAGAATTCATTTTATCCACTTTGTACATAAATCCGGTATATAGTACACGATCATTATCAATTTTATCATACTCATATACAGACGTACCCGATTGATCATAATAAGCATATCCTAACCAGGTTTCTAATCTGTCATTAGGCTTTGCAGTTAGATTGGTATTAAAGCTCCATATATTATTGGATGATTTATCATAACCATAATATACTTTCTCATAACCTACACCAACGTTTAAGGTAACTACTTTACTAAGCTGAATTGGATTGCGATTTACGTGCATCTTAAGATCTTGCCGCCAGCCTGAAATATCTCCTTCTTTCCACTTACCTGCGCTAGCGGTAAAGTAGCCTGTTACTTTACCGGATTTTATAGGATCTAACGTGAAAAGAAGCTCCGGCTCTTTCTTGATCCATTCATCGTCACTATTTTCTTCATAACTTGAATACAATTTTAAGCTGTACCCTTTTTGTTTGCTAATAAAACCATAGGAGGGTTTAAGACCATGTTTAGAATAATAATCCAAATCAGCAAAAGCTGTTAAATTATTCTCGATTGGATATTCTAAATGCTGCGAAATTGTCAAGCCATCTCCCGAATGATAACCAATTCTTGGAAAAGCACTTTGCGATTCACCTTTTTTTAAGGATGTTTGGTATTTAGGCATAGAATATATAACCGTTTTTCCAATCCAAAATTTAGCGTTATAAGCAATCATTTTATCTTCAGGCCAAATCTCAATTCTATCAGCACTCATGTGATAATCAGGCACTATCGCTGGACATTTTGTTGCTGTGGACTGGTGAGTTACCAACTTTTCTGGATAGAATTCCAAATTATTACTTGTAATATGTTCTTTACCTACTAAACCTTTTACATCATGCATATTGCCCAGGCGAGTGGTATAGTTGTAATGGGTACCAGTCCCTATCAACTCTGTTCCCGGCTGCTGCAAGGTTGCTTCACCATCAATCCATACTTCAGTCGTCTTATTATTACCACGCATAAAATCAGTTAAAATAACATCTGTATTTTGTTTGACAACTACATTACCTTCAGCAAAAACATCACCAGTTTCTTCACTAAATGATAGATTATCAGCTTCAATTACAATTGGAGCTTTTTTCTCCACTTTAGTTTCAACACTTTGTTGAGAATTAGCCTTCGTTTTAGCTGTCTCATTATTTTCTTTATTGGCAGCTTGTCCTATCATGGAAGCATTAGAAACTAGCATCAATACAGATGCACAAACCATTAATTTCTTTATTTGCATTACTTTCTCCTATCGAAAAATATTTACCTATCAAGATTAAAACATGCAAAAAGAATCGAAACACAAAGACGCAAAGGGTTTTATTTTTGTTTTCCTTTAATCTTATCTTTTTCCACCTACAAATACTAAATATCTCTATTTGAGACACAGAGAAAAGATAGATAGTGTTAATCTAATTTTATTCTATTATTATACCACTTTTCCTGTATAACTCCATACGGCAATATGTAGAAAAAGCCGTCTTTTGACGGCTTTTGTAAAAATAAACCTATTTCTTATTGTATACCATAAGCATTGGTATCTTCTTTGATCTGAACATACATTTCGACACCAGCTGGAATATTTACGTCTTTACCATGTACGAAAGCTCCGCCAACAATGCCAACAGGTCCTAAGATCACCATACCTGCCAAGGATGCCCCTGCAGCTGTGACTAAGGACTTATTTTCTTCTTTGGCTTTATCTCCTAATAGAGTATTAATGGTAGTGCCATCAATTGTCTCTATCGTATCAAAGCTTACTTCTAACTCTGCATTGCGGCCAAAGTTTTTCGCACCTTTTACTTTGTTTACAAGTCCTTGCCCTTTAGATCCTTTTGGAATCACCAAGTGTCCATCCACATAGATATCATCGGCTGCTTCAAATAGAACTGGATCTCCTTGACGATTCGTACTTGTACTTAAAGGGGTAACTAGTTTGATTTTTAGCAAACTATCTTGATTCAATGTTACATTGTTAATCATTACTTCACCATTTGTATAAGCAAGATTCATCAATTTTGAGAGACGATCATTGAGTGATCCTGTCGTACTCTTTCCCGTTAACACATGTTCTAGATTTTCAATCCGATTTTTAGCTGGCTGTATGGTCACAGTATGAGTCAGAGACCATTCAATAGCATTCAATTTAATGAGAAAGGAAGGTTGATCAATAAAATTATCAAAAGTCGAGGAATACAGCGCATCTGCTTGGGTTAGCAATGGATCCGAGCTCCCTTTACCAAATATATCCTTTTCCAGTGTGCTAACACGATCTACTAAAGCCCCTGTCATTTCTGTACCATAAAAGAATCTTTCTACTGCTGCCACTTTGTTTAGCACTGTCTTTTCCCCAACATTGTTGGCAAAAGCGAACCCCATATTCGAACATATAAATAATGTAAGTATTGTTAAACTTATAAATTTGCGCCACATGTATTGTGTATCCCCCTTTTGTTTTGTATTGTCTGTTTAATTATAACTCATTCGCGATCACTACAAAAATTTCCTGCTGGATTTAGCTCTGAGAGAAGAAAAACAAATGAATCGCTTAACCGCAGAGATGCAGAGCGCGCTGAGAAATCATTAAAAAATTTGAACCACAAAGGCGCAAAGGTCACAAAGGGTTTACGTTCCCTTGTGTACTGCGAATAGCAGTATTGCGTCTTTGTGGTTCAAGAAATTCAATTCTCTTTAAATTTTCACATCAATGATGGCTGATACGCCTACGCCATTGACACGGGAGAAGTTTACAGGGTTTTTACTGTCAATTGGTATTAGGGCTTTTACGCGGAATGTCTTTCCACTAAAATCGCCCTCAATTTGTACAACTGCTTGGGTTCTGTCTATCAGATCCTGCGTACCAATAACCTGAGCTGCCCCTATGTAACCACCACTGCCAAAGCTGAGAATAGGAACGACTTTGGTAGCAAAGTCTGAGCCGGCACCATGTTTAAAGGTCAGTGTATTAATAAAACCATTTAATTGACCCGCGAATTTATCAATCAAAATGGAAATACCGCCTACCTTTAAAAGATCACCAAAAATAGCAGCTTGCGTAACGGGTACAACCGCTACCGATAGCATACAGAATGCCAAGAGACCAATGATAAACTTTTTCTTCATGATTATCCCCACCTTTCAAGATGATTTGGAATTATTATATCTTCGCTATTTTACAGGGCATCTCCTGCTGGAAATGACAGGAATTGCTGAAAGTTACTCTGCAAAACACACCTTCTGACTTCCCAGGTTCCCTTCGCTAAAAGAATACAAAATGAAAAGCTGCTAACAAATTGTTAGCAGCTTTCTCTTGAGTCATTCTTAGAAGAAGAACTCAACTTGCGCTTGATAGAATTTAGTTTTATCTGTAGGAGCACCATCTGAAACAGGTTTTAAATCAGCGTATTTTACACGAAGAACGGTATTTAATGCTGGAGTATAGTTAAATCCTATTTCATAACCTTTAGCACCATAACCATACTCACTTGCTCCAAGACTAGTCAAATCGTAACCATTTTGACCAAAAGCAGTATATGCGCCATCAAAAGTCGTCTTAGGTGCTGCAAAAGCCTCTAAGTGACGATAATTAACCCATGCACCATAGGAACCGACTTTCTTCTTATCTGCACCTTTATATCCAAATTCAGCATAGTATGCTTTATTTTCATCATCTACATCAGATGCACCATACGATCCGCTTAATTTCCAATCAGAAGTTAAGTTTGTAGTAAAACCAGCTTCCCAAACTTTAATTGTATCATCGCCAAATGGTCCAAGCGGATCATTTTTATCTTTGAACTGATAGAAACCTCCATTCAGGTTTGTAGACTTTGAAGTTGCATAATTCAAACCTAAACCAGTAACTTCTAAATGGGAATCCCAGCCAGTAACATTAGGAATATTACCCCATACATCTGTATTATTCTCTTTACCGTAGAATACATTAGCTTTTACAACATTACCTAATTCGAAGTTAACACCATTTAATGTACTATCAATCATTAAACCATTGTTTAAGAAATAGTCAAAACGACCAATGGTAGCTGTAGTGCCTAGCAATTGCCCTTTTACATATGCGTTATCCATAGTAACTTTATCGTCGCCGGATTCGCCTCTTAGGTTATTAACGGATTGCAAACGACCATAGTAAGACCATTCATCATTAATCTGACCATTAAGGTGTACACGAGTACGTAATTTTAAAGAGTTAGAACCATTAACATCAGCATCATAGTTTTCGTACCGCAAACGAGCTTCGCCAGTTACTTTAATAGTGGAAGAATTCTTTTCCAACTTCGTTACGCGAACGTTTAAGCCTTCTAATTCTTCAGCAAATTCTACAGATAATTTGTCAATAGAAGCTTTTTGCTCTGCGGTTGCTTTATCAGAATGAGCCATTGCTTTTGCAACGATTTGAGCCATTTCATAACGGCTGATGGTTTTGTCACCTTTGAACGTTCCGTCACCATAACCGTCAACAATACCAGCGTTAGCTAGTTTTGTTACCGCATCATAGGACCAATGTTTTGCAGGAACATCTGTAAAAGGATTTGTTGCAGCAAATGATGTACCAGCTACGCTAAGTACCATTGCAGCTGCCAAGGAAGCTACGAGTTTCTTTTTCATGTTAAATCTCTCCTTAGGTTTTATTTTTTTGTCTTACTATGAACTTCACCTAAGAAAGGATATTGTTGAGTATCCATGTTTCCTCAAGGCTATCCTTGCCAGGTTATTGTTCATATCTATTCACTACTGCTAAACAAGATAAAAGAGTTTCTTTTATCTCTGTTTTAAGCAGTGAAAGACCATCAATAAAATCACCCGTTACTTACTACAGTATATTTCTAACACCAACATTTAACTACCAGTTTATTACATTTCAATTTTATATAATAGTTATGAATATGTCAATTATTTTTTGAATAATCTTAATATTTTGTTTAATCGGTGCAAAAAATACTCTAATTAAGAATCTATTAATCGAATAAAAGGTCCTCTACTCAACTAAATGAGCGATGGACCTTTTACTACTCTAAATATGATTGGAATATATCTTATATAAAACAAATAATTACCTAGGATTAGCAACAAAAAAGCCGCTAACGAAAAGTTAGCGGCTTTTGCTATTGAGTAATTCTTAGAAGAAGAACTCAACTTGTGCTTGATAGAATTTAGTTTTGAGGCTATTCGAAGCATTATTTGCAGTTGTTTTAATATCTGCATATTTGAAACCAAGTACAGTATTTAACATTGGAGTATAGTTAAATCCGACTTCATAACCTTTACCACCAAGTGGATAAATTGAATCAACGCCGTCGTAATAACTTTGACCACCTACTGTATATGCTCCATCAAATGTAGTTCTAGGAGCTGCAAACCCTTCTATGTTGCGGTAATTAACCCACGCACCATAAGAACCTACTTTTGCTTTATCTGCACCTTTATAGCCCAATTGAGCATAGTATGCAGTGTTTTCCACATCAATATCAGATTCACCATAAGATCCCGTTAAATTCCAGTTAGAATTTAATTGAGTTGCAAAACCAGCTTCCCAGAAATCTGTAGTATCTGTGTTATAAATATCTTTAACTTTGTAGTAACCACCATTTATGCTAGTGGCTTTAGAGGCTGCATAATCTAAAGTTAAACCAGTTACTTCAGGATGCTCCGCATTTGTCCAATTAGAGTTACCATTAGCTAAAATATCTTGATGATTGTCTTTACCATAGAACACATTCGCTTTAAGAACATTACCAAACTCAAGATTAACACCATTTAGTGTACTATCAAACATCATTCCACCATTTGGTATGTAGTCAAAACGACCGATAGTTGCAGTTGTACCAAATAAATTGCCTTTAACATAAGCATTATCCATAGTTACTTTGCCATCATCGCCGCCACGTAAATTATTTTCAGATTGTAAACGACCATAGTATGACCATTGATCATTGATATTACCATCTAAATGAATACGGCTACGAAGCACTAGGCTATTATCAGAAAGAACATCAGCATCATTATTTTCATATCTCAAACGAGCTTCACCAGTAACTTTAATTGTGGAAGAATTCTTCTCCAATTTGGTTACACGAACATTTAGTCCTTCTAATTCTTCAGCGAATTCTACGGACAATTTGTCGATAGAAGCTTTTTGTTCAGCAGTTGCTTGATCGGAATGGGCCATTGCTTTTGCTACGATTTGAGCCATTTCATAACGGCTGATGGTTTTGTCGCCTCTGAAAGTTCCGTCGCCATAACCATCAACAATACCAGCATTAGCTAGTTTTGTTACTGCATCATAGGACCAATGTTTTGCAGGAACATCTGTGAAAGGATTAGTTGCAGCGAATGATGTACCAGCTACGCTAAGTACCATTGCAGCTGCCAAGGAAGCTACTAGTTTCTTTTTCATGTTAGAATCTCTCCTTAGGTTTTATTTTTGTCTTACTATGAACTCCACCTAAGAAAGGACATCTCTGAGTATCCATGTTCCCTCAAGGTTATCCTTGCCAGGCTTATTGTTCATATCTATTCACTACTGCTAGAACCATTTATTCGCAAAAGGAGTTCTTTTACTCTTAATTGCTTCTAAGCAGTGAAAGACCATCAAAATACTATTACTCACATAAACTACTATATCTATGTAAATTATGTTATGATTTTATTAACTATTAAAGAAAAATTTAACTAATTGTTTACATTCCCAATATTACACATTTTTGACTAATAAGTCAAGTTTTTTTTGAGATTTATTGGAATTGGCTTTATTTCTTTTTGCATTGCATTAAAAGGGAAGTACTCTTCCCAATCAAGAAATATTTACTCGTACTGAAAAAAGGATCGCTGACTAAAGTCAGCGATCCTTTGCATTTTCTAGAAGAAGAATTCAGCTTGTGCTTGAACGAATTTGGTTTTTGCATCATCAGCACCGTCATAAGATTTCTTCAAATCAACATATTTAACACGAAGAACAGTGTTTAATGCTGGTGTATAGTTAAATCCTACTTCATAACCTTTACCACCATTACTTCCTTTGTTTTCAGCATAAGTACCATTCAAAGTTGGTAGTGGAGCTGAATCGCTTTCGATATCACGATAGCCTACCCATGCACCATAAGAACCAACTTTGGCTTTATTTGCACCTTTGTAACCTAGCTCTGTCCAATATCCTCTATCATCTTGATCAGCATCAGATTCAAGATATGTAGCTTTTAACGCCCAGTTAGGAGCAACCTGAGTTTTGAAACCAACTTCCCATACATCGCGTTTATCATCACCATCAAAGAAAGTATCATTTGATGTATTTTTATATTGATAATAACCACCATTTAAAGTAGTTGCTTTGGAAGCTGCATAGCTTAGAGTAGCTGCAGTTACTTCTAAGTTAGGTTGAGGATCTATTCCCCATAAATTTTTATTGTTTTGTTTACCGTAAAGAAGTTCAGTTTTTACTACATTACCAAAGCCGATTTTTACACCATTTACCTGACCATCCATTACAACACCGAAATTTGGTACATAGTCAAAACGACCAATAGTTGCTGTAGTTCCAAATAAGGCACCTTTAACATATGCATTTTGCATTGTTACAGTATCGTTACTTTTATCAGTAGCACTATCAGCGCCATCACCATGCAAATTAGTGGTAGATTCTAAACGACCATAGTATGACCATTCATCATTGATCTGACCACCCAAGCCAATACGAGTACGCAATTTGAGAGTGTTACCATTATTCTTGTCATCAGTAGAGTAATCTTCATATCTCAAACGAGCTTCACCAGTTACTTTTACAGTAGAAGCATTTTTTTCCAATTTTGTTACACGAACATTCAAGCCTTCTAATTCCTCAGCGAATTCTACGGACAATTTGTCGATAGCAGCTTTTTGTTCTGCAGTTGCTTGGTCAGAATGAGCCATTGCTTTTGCAACGATTTGAGCCATTTCATAACGGCTGATGGTTTTGTCGCCTCTGAAAGTGCCATCGCCATAACCGTCAACAATACCAGCGTTAGCTAATTTTGTTACCGCATCATAGGACCAATGTTTTGCAGGAACATCTACGAAAGGGTTGGATGCAGCGAATGAAGTACCAGCTACGCCAAGTACCATTGCAGCTGCCAAGGAAGCTACGAGTTTCTTTTTCATGTTGAAATCTCTCCTTAGGTTTTTTATTTTTGCTCGGTAATCTTACATCATAAGCCTAAGAAGGGTTCCTAATTGAGTGTCCATGTTTCCTCAATCTCTCCTTATTAGTATCTTAATACTGTTAGATCTTACCTTGCTTTCTAGTATATTCTCCATATTATATTATTTTCCTTCTTGGATTATGTATTTTTTAAAAAAATGTTAACTTTCTATTAATCATTTGTTAACAATTTCCAAATAACATTTTTACTTTGTTTTGCCAGGTCATTTGTAACACATGAGCTTTCAAGGCAGAACACGATGAACACTCTTGCCATTGACTAACAACAACTTCTACCAAATGTGTAATGGACTTGCACCATCAAGTTATCACCCATGCTGGTTAAACCGCAATAAAAAAATCGCTGACTTTATATCAGCGATTTTTTTATTGTGCTTTTTAAAAAAAGAATTCAGCTTGTGCTTGAAGGAATTTTGAGTCTCTGTCACCAATAACAGCAGCAGAATCAGTAGCTTTTTTCATATCAACATATTTAACACGAAGAACAGTGTTTAATGCTGGAGTATAGTTAAATCCTACTTCATAACCCTTACCACCATTTCTGCCATTTTTTTCAGCCCATTTTCCATCCATTGTAGGCTTTGGAGCTGCATTGGCTTCTAAATTGCGATAGCCAACCCAGATTCCATAGGAACCCACTTTGGATTTGTTAGCGCCTTTGTAATCAAGTTGTGCAAAATATGCTTGGTCATCTTGATCAGCGTCAGAATCCGCATATGAACCTTTCAAAGCCCAATCCTTAGCCAATTGGGCTCTGAAACCAGCTTCCCAAACTTTAAGAGTGTCTTCTCCACCAAAATAGTTATCGTTATCATTATCTTTATATTGGTAGTAACCACCATTCAAAGTAGTTGTCTTAGAAGTGTTATATTTTAATGTACCTGCAATTACTTCTAGATGTGTGGCAGTGTTTTTGCCCCAGTTCCCCCACATATCGCCACCTGTTTCTTGTTGCTTACCATAGTATAGCTCGGTTTTCAAGGCATTGCCGAATCCAATTTTCACACCATTCAATCTGCCATCCATGACCAATCCAAAGTTAGGAATATAGTCAAAACGACCGATGGTTGCTGTAGTTCCGAATAAAGCACCTTTTACATATGCATTGTGCATGATTACTGTATCATCATTATCTTTATGACCGCTAATATTCTCTTCTGCTTGCAAACGACCATAGTATGACCATTGGTCATTAATCTGACCATTAAGGTGTATACGAGTACGTAAAACCCAATCACTTGTATTCTTGACAGCAGCATTATCATTATCATAGTTTTCATATCTCAAGCGAGCTTCACCGGTTACTTTTACAGTAGAAGAATTTTTTTCCAATTTGGTTACACGAACATTTAAGCCTTCTAATTCTTCAGCGAATTCTACGGACAATTTGTCGATAGCAGCTTTTTGTTCAGCAGTTGCTTGGTCGGAATGAGCCATTGCTTTTGCTACGATTTGAGCCATTTCATAACGACTGATGGTTTTGTCGCCTCTAAAAGTGCCATCGCCATAACCATCAACAATACCAGCATTAGCTAGTTTTGTTACTGCATCATAGGACCAATGTTTTGCAGGAACGTCTACGAAAGGGTTGGATGCAGCGAATGAAGTACCAGCTACGCCAAGTACCATTGCAGCTGCAAAGGAAGCTACGAGTTTCTTTTTCATGTTGAAATCTCTCCTTAGGTTTTTTTATTTGCTCGGTAATCTCACATCATAAGCCTAAGAAGGGTTTCTAATTGAGTTTCCATGTTTCCTCAATCTCCTCTTTTAGTATCTTAATACTGTTAGATCTTACCTTGCTTGTTAGTATATTCTCCACAATATATATTATTTTCCTTCGTATTCTCGTTAACGAATTGTTAATTTCTGGTTAATCATTTATTAACAATTACCATATAGCGTTCTGCCAGTATTACAGCAACATAATCATCAACAGGTTTAGGCGGTGTTTGCATGGTCACTGGAATCAATCGCCGAAAGCCCTGGGGGGGGTTTTCCTGCCAGTAACGACGGCGGCCATCGTCGGTAGTCCGGTATTCATCTACCAAATTCACTACAAGAGATTGTCCATCTATCAGGATCTTTTCTAATAGATTCTTAGCTTCTTTACTGGAGGTGCCATTCCCCATTATCACTGTATTCGTCTTGTATTTACTAATCCACTCTTTAATGATAGAGGGTAAATCTTGAGTTGATATAATCTTTTTTTGTAATACGCCCTTTTCTGGATGAACTGCAGCAAGGCCGCATTTTTCCCGCCCCGGGTCGATGCTGATAATGGTTTGGTTCGTGGTCACGACACACCCCGCCTTTCAGGCATCCCTCTCTAAGAGGGAAATTTATATATAATAGGGTTACTCTTCTATTTGGATAGGTTGGATTCCTTTGAGGATTTTGACAATTTTTGATTTATATAAGTTGCTTTAAAAACATTTTGAAACGCGAAGACGCAAAGACTATGAAGGACACGAAGGAGTCGAAAAAAACCGCTGGCATAGAGCCAACGGTTTGGGGATAATATTTTAGAAGAAAAATTCTGCTTGTGCTAGATAGTATTTTGACTTTTCGGAGCCACTACCATCTGTGGTTGGTTTCAAATTAGCATATTTAACGGTAAGAACGGCGTTCTGAACCGGTGTATAGCTTGCACCAATCTCGTACCCTTTGCCGCCATTCGCTTGGGAATCGAATGCATATGGGCCATCAAAGGTGGTGCTAGGAGCCGCATTGGCTTCTAGGTGACGGTAGTTCACCCATGCGCCAAAAGAACCAACCTCAGCTTGATCAGCACCTTTATATGCAAATTCAGCATAGTATGCTTTATCTTCTGTATCTGCATCCGATTGACCATAGGATGTATTTAATGCCCAGTTTTTGCTGAATTTTGTATTAAAGCCAGCTTCCCAGACTTTGCGGGTATCATCGGTTGAGTTGAAGTAGTTTCCATTATTCAGCACATCATTGTCTTTGTTCTTAAATTGATAGTAACCACCTGTTAGTGCAGTAGCTTTTGATGCATCATAATTCAGATTTAAACCTGTTACTTCTAAATGTTTGGTAGCAGTATCTTCATCTGCGCCCCAGGTATCTTTATTATTGTCCTTGCCATAGAATACATTTGCTTTTAGTACATTACCCACTTCAATATTTACACCATTTAACGTACTATCAATCATCAATCCATTATTTGGTATGTAATCAAAGCGCCCTATCGTAGCAGTCGTACCGAATAATTGACCTTTGACATACGCATTATCCATGGTCACTTTATCATCGCCGCTTTCACCACGAAGATTGTTTTCTGATTGTAAGCGTCCATAATAGGACCATTGATCATTAATCGTGCCATCAAGATGGATACGAGTACGAAGTTCTAAGCCATTAGCGGTATCGGAAAAATCCTCATATTGCAGACGAGCTTCGCCAGAAACTTTTATAGTGGAAGAATTTTTCTCCAATTTCGTTACGCGAACATTAAGTCCTTCCAATTCATCCGCAAATTCTACGGATAATTTGTCAAGAGAAGCTTTTTGTTCAGCGTTTGCTTTGTCAGAATGAGCCAGTCCTTTTGCAACAATTTGCGCCATTTCATAACGGCTGATGGTTTTGTCTCCTCTGAAAGTGCCGTCGCCATAACCATCAACAATACCAGCATTAGCCAGTTTTGTTACTGCATCATAAGACCAGTGCTTTGCAGGGACATCTACGAAAGGATTGGATGCAGCGAATGATGTACCGGCTATACCAAGTACCATTGCAGCTGCAAGGGATGCTACCATTTTCTTGTTCATGTTCGATTTCTCCTTAAGGTTAATTTTTTTTACCTTGAGTGAAATCTAAAAAGCTAGTCTTGAGTGTCCAAGTTTCCTCAACTCTCACTTTTTAGAAAAATCCTCACTCTGTTTTCATTTACTACAATACAAGGATTGCAGCAAACAAACTGTTATCAAATACATTATGTAATTTGATATTGATAATCATTCTACAAATATTTAAAATATCCTGCTGCTTTTAGCTTTTTTTTTACTTTTCTTGAGAAAATATTGGTGAGACTTTTAAAAACAGAGCATTTTACCACGAAGATGCTAAGATTACAGGTCAAAACAAAAGCACCCCGAAGGGTGCTTTTGTAAAGAGTCGTTTTAGAATTTTACGTTAACAGCTGCAGAAGTACGTGCATTCATGTTATCGAAATCTTGGTATTTAACTTTTAAGTCAGCATTCTTAGTAAGTGATTTGTCAAATTGATATTCCATACCTTTAATTGCTTGATCGGTAGGAAGAGCAATTACATCTGCACTAGAGTAAGCGTTGTAAACACCTGCATCTGCATCTCTGTGAAGAACAGTCAATCCAAGTTTGTTAAGCTTCACACCAAAAGCAGTAGCGTCAGCATCATTGGAATCGTTTTTAACATAGTCAGCAAGAGCAGTTAAGCTACTAGTGATAGGAGCAGAACCATTAATTCCGTATGCTTTTTCATCGCCATTTTTCAGGTAATCAGCAGTTACTGTTGCACCAAAAATATTAGCACCGTATTCAGCAGCATACATGCGTTCTGAATCCAAATCATCCATGCCAGTGTTATTACCTGCATACAATTTCAAACCGCCAGCTTGCAATCCAAGACCAGTCATTTTGTCATCAAACATAATACCTGAACCTAAAAGAACATCTTGACGACCCACAGTAGCATCAGCACCAAGAGCATTGAAAGCTACGTTAGCAGTGTCTAATTTAATTCCAACTGTTTGGTTGTTTTCGTTAGGTTGGAAGGTTCCGCTTAAGCGAGCATTGTACCTAACGTCTTCATTGATGTTGCCATCAAAGGAAACACGAGTACGAAGATCTGTTTTGTCGTTTTCATCTTCTACATTTGTATAACGTACACGAGCATCACCGGAAATTTTCACCATTTTGTCAAGTTGATCTTGCATACCTTCTACTTTTACACCCAATGTGTTCAATTCAGTAGCAAATTCTTTGGATAATTCATCTACAGTTGCTTTTTGGTCTGCATTCAGGGATTTAGTCATAGCATTTGCTACGATTTGTGCCATTTCATAACGAGTAACGGTTTTGTCTCCTCTGAAAGTACCATCGCCGTAGCCTTCAACCACACCAGCTTGAGCTAATTTGTTTACTGCATCGTATGACCAGTGTTTTGCAGGTACATCGGAAAATGGGTTAGCGAATGCTGGTACTGCCATGCTGGCAGCCAGTGCAGTAGTCACTGCTACTTTTAAAAGTTTCTTGTTCATTTGGAAAGATCCCCCTTAAAATGTTGTTTTTTTCGCGGGTGCTATCACCAACATGCTAAGAGCTATTGAATCAAGGAGTGCTTCATGAGTTTCCACGTTTCCTCATAAGAACAGTCATCCTTGCATCATCTATCCCTTTCATGCCCCTGTCGCTTTTTACAGGTTCTAGTTTACATAATTCTATATATCTTTTTTTATTCCTGCTTAATACCCATGTGTAAATATTGGTAATTTCCTTTATCTACAACGCATGACTATTTAGTCATTGAATGATAAAAAAATATATTTTGTTTACATAAACTTTATAACTATCTATTTCGCCAAAAGAAAAAAGAATCCTGCTTTTAAAGCAGGATTCTCCGCTGGTACTTTCTGTAAAATCGCTCCGGCCTTACTTAGAGACTTCTTGAACATGCAGTTCAATCTTTAAAGGACCAGCTGTATATATATCATTTTTAGCTGTTGCCGTAATCATTACTTTACCGCTATACCGTTTTACTTTGTTGACCGCATCATAAAAATCTGCACCATTGATGGCACCCACTGTCCCTTGAATGGGATCTGGCAATATCCCTTTTTCGACTGCTGAGGCATTCACTTTTTGTAAAAAAGCCATAACACTTTGCTCTGGATGCTCCTCTTTAGAGCCGCTTTCGATAATAGACATGTAAATGGTCTCCTCCTGGGCATAAATCAGTCGATTTGGGAAAAGCCCAAATTGACCAATAACAGGTTCACCATATACCGTATTGCCCCCTGCTGAGATACGGACAATCACATCTTCTGGGTGTTTCTCTAAGGCAGCTACAACTTTATCAAACTCTTCCTGGGCAATCCATAAGACTCCCAGGTTTTTATTTTCAATCCCCAATTTCTCAATAATACCTTGGTTGGTTGTGAAAATGGCTTCTTTTAACGCTAATTCGGTATCCGCTTTACTTTCACCACCAGGAAGGGTAAAGGTAGATAGAATTTCACCTGCCCGATAGATAATAGAACCTTCCCGCACAACCTGAATGCCTTCCCCTAGCTTGGTTGTTAATTGATTTAAGCGATCCACGTCCTTTTCCAAGGTAACCTTGGACTGGTTCAGTGATTGTACACGCAGATCCAGCTGATTTTTGGTCTCCTGCAAGGTCGTTAAGGCTTGCTTAGAAGTGTCTAAATCTCCTTTTGCTTGCTCTAATTCCAATGCAGTACGGTCACGCTGGGCAATTACCTCTGCCAGCTCACTGCTAATAGCCCGCAAACGCTCTGCCGTATCTTTTACTTTCAGAGTCAGAGCGGCATATTCTGCATTCTTAGATTCAAGGGCAACACGACTGGTATCCAATTCAATATTTTTACTGGCTACTTCCTGGGATAAAGTAGACAGCTTTTGGGCTAAAGCTTCCATACCAAAAAGAGCGGTACGCACATCCTTGGATACTAATGATAATACACCAATAGTGGAGCCAGTAATCAGAATGCCGGTAATAATTGTAACGACAATAGAGGTATGCTTGGGGCGCAGACCAAAAATACTCAATTTCTTCTTGCCAACTTTTGTACCCAATTTATCACCAATATAGGCAATCGCTCCGCCTGTAATGGCTAAAACGGCAATGAGTGTAAAACCATACATGATGTGTGTACCTCCTTTCTATTCTACTGAGAAAAACTGTTCTGAAACGCGAAGATGCGAAGTGCCAAGAAGGGTGAAGAGCACGAAGGGGTTTTGAACCACAGAGGTACAGAAGGCGCGGAGGAATTGGGTCTGTGTTCTCTGCGTCTCTGCGGTTCGTTCAACCCTCCTATCGTGAGGCTTTGCGTACCAGGAGAGCACCGGCGATGATGCCGACGATGTTGGGTATCCAGGCAGCGAGAACCACAGGAAGGGCACCGCCTTGTCCTAATGCTGTGAAAACTGTCATAATCGCATAATATACAAAGATGATAATAATACTAATTCCAAGACCTATGGAGGAACTTGAGCGGTTAGGCTGCAACCCCAATGGTGTGCCAATCAATGCAAAAACAAAACTGGCTACGGGAATCGCCAATCGCTGCTGCAATTCCATCTCGTATTTTTTTGCGTTGACATATTCTCTTTCTAATATTTTAATATGCTGCTTTAATTCTTTAATTGTCATTTCATCTGGTTTTTTCTGTTCCCGAGAAATGGCAGTTGGCGCTTTTGCCATTGGCATAATCTGCTGTTCAAAGTGCATGGTACGCTCAAGGTTTCCCTCCGCCGTCAAATCATGTATGACCCCATTGATCATGATCCAGCGATTATCCTGCCACACGGCTTTTTCTGCATTTTCTACCCGTACTAAAGTGCCATTATCAAACTCCTGCATCGATACCGCATACATGGTATTGGTCTCTTCTTCAAATTTACGAGCGTAAGTTAGTCTTTCTAATATATCGCCTTTGACATCTTTAATAATAATATGTTCCTGGGACTTGGGTGCCGTATTTTTTTGAATTTCATAGCGCACTACATAATTATAAGCTGAATTGGATTGAGGAACTACCATTTCAGAGAAAAAGACAGCAAAGATACTGACAAAAAAGGCGATAACAAACACAGGAGCGGATAAACGATAAAAGCTAATACCCCCGGAACGCATCGCGGTGATTTCACTAGAACCAGATAATCGGCCAAAAGCTAGCAATGCTGCCAGCAGCATCGACATGGGAAAAGTTAAAACAACAATCGCTGGCAGGCTATAAATGAATAATTTGACTACCGAATTCAAGGATGCTCCGTATTGAGTTACATATTGGGCAATTTTCATCAAAGTACTTGTGCCAATAAAAACACTAGAAAAAGAAGCAATACCAAATATAAAAGGACCTAGTAGTTCTTTGATTATATATTTATCAAGTATACGCATACAATTCTCCCTACTATTTTAAGCTGAAATTCTCTCCAAGGTAGAATTTCCTAGCAATTTCACTGTTTGCAATGGTTATGGCATCACCGTGAATCAAAATCTGTCCCTCGTTTAAAATATATGCACGATCGACAATGCTTAATGTTTCCCGCACATTGTGATCCGTAATAAGCACACCAATTCCCCGTTGTTTTAAATATCCGATAATCTGCTGGATATCGGCTACAGCGATGGGGTCAACCCCAGCAAAAGGTTCATCTAGTAAGATGAAGGCTGGATCCGTAGTCAAGCAGCGAGCAATCTCCACACGGCGACGCTCTCCTCCAGATAGCTGGGAGCCCTTTCGTTTTGCAACATGATTAATATTAAATTCATCTAGCAAACTTACTGCTTTTTCCTTACGCTCAGAAGCAGTAAGTTTAGTCGTTTCTAGTATTGCCATAATATTATCTTCTACTGTAAGTTTACGAAATACAGATGCTTCTTGAGGGAGATATCCTACACCAAAGTTCGAACGACGGTACATGGGCATATCAGTTACATCTTGATCATTAATGACAATCATACCATCATTGGGGCGCTCTAAACCAACAATCATATAAAATGTAGTGGTTTTACCAGCACCATTTGGTCCTAATAAACCAACAACCTCGCCCTGATTGACTCTAAGACTGACACCATCTACCACATTGCGATCTTTATAGGTTTTTACTAAGTTAAATGTTTCAATATACATATGAAAACTCCTTGCATAAAGCTAAGATACTTCTTGAGAGATATATTGGTTTGAACCGCAGAGACGCAGAGAAAAGATAGAATAAAGATAAAACATTTTGAACCGCGAAGGCGCGAAGATTCGAAGACCGGACAGAATATGAAATAGTCATTATCCATAATAATCCTTCGTGTTCTTTGCATTTCTTCGCGCCCTTCGCGTTTAGATCGCTTTTTCATAAGTCTATAGACTTATACACTTTACTGAGGAGTTATGACTAGCTTGCTGCGGCCTTGGACGTCTATGACTTTATTGTCCATGTATAGGGTTAAGGTGTTTCCAGTCAGTACATTACCCTCTTGTACTGCTCTGGCATTACCTGTTAAGACCGTTTTGCCCTGCTGCTCTTTACTGCCATAATATACGGCATGATCCGATACAGCATCTAACTTACGTACGTCACTGACAATGTGTACGTTTCCCTGAGCCACGGCACGATCTTCACTAAAGAAGGATTCGATTTGGTTGGCTGTCAGGATGCTGTCTTCTGTTTGCAAACGTGCCCAGCCATTAACAATAGCATACTGCTTATCTGAGTAATAATCAATTTGAGGCCCCTCCAATTGACTGCTCCCTTTCGTTAATATTGGGCTACCGCTGGCAATGATGTGATTATTATCATAGGATCTCACTTCTTCGGCTAACAAAGTGGCATCTTCTTGCACAACCTGGACGCCGCCATATACATGAGCTTCTTTGGTTTTGCTGTTATATTCTGCATTAGTACCCGTCATGACAGCATTTTCCTGCACCATGCGGACATTGCCTTGGGCTGTCATAACACCTTTTACTGAATCATATTCGATGGTATCAGCAGCCAACTCTACGGGTTTGTTAGAAGCCGCATAACTGTAGGAAATTATGCTAAGGGAGAGTACAAAACCAAGAGTTATATGCACTATTTTAGACTTCATCTGGACACTCCTCCTTTTACTACCTTAGCATTGCCAAACACTTTTATTTTCTCCATATTGGAATCACTCTCTATTTTATCCCCTGTAAGCACCGTATCATCTTTCGTAAGAATGACATTACCAGAACCATATACTTTTTGTTCTGTACTCGACCAACGAGCCTCATTGGCTGTAAACGTTGTACCGTCACTTGCTGTCGCCTGCACTTTTACAGACATGGTAATGTCCTTGGTTTTACTGTCCAAAAATGCCTCTGGGGCTGTGATTTCAATTTTACCGCCTTTTTCCTGATAAAAGGTTCCTACCAGGTTTTTTAGTTGTACATTTTTTGTATCCACATCAATTTCAATGAGCTCAGCCTTTAGCTCCCACAGGGGTTTTCCATCCTTTTGTTCCACAATCGAATTTCCCACATAAGCGAGTTTCGAGGTCTGCTGATCCTTTGGCTGCTCCAGAGGAGTTTGAGCAAGAGGTTCATCTTTTAAAAAGTAATACAAACCACTTGCTGCTATTATGATACAGGCAAGAATCATTCCTGCTTTCTTTTTCATGCCTGCTTACCGATCCTTTCCGGGGATATACTTTGCTCATACTTCACATCAGTCTCAGAATAAGCTGTATTCCAGCGTTTTTGAAACCATAGCCATTCATCAGGATATTCTCGAATGGTATTTTCAATAATCTTCGTCATCTTAACTGTAATTTTATAGTTATCTTCTACTTCATTACCTGTATCTTCATAATAAAACGGTTCATGAATGATAACTCGATGACCGCCTTCGGGTTTACGAACCATAAAAACCGGTACAACGGGAGCCTTAAATTTTTTAGCAAATACTGTCGGTCCGATTGGAGTAGAAGACATTTTACCTAGAAATTCAATGAATAATCCCGTAGTACCTGCATCCTGATCTGCTAAGAATCCAAGAATTTTACCTTTTTTCAGGGCTCTAGCCGCACTGACTAATTCGGTAGTACCCCGGGCAAAAATTTCAATCCCCGCCATTTCACGGTATTCATTTAAAATCCTGGTATGCTGGTCATTGGGCTGACGCTTAATCACAGCCGCCAGTGGAAAACCATCCATTGCCAAACAAGCTCCCAGCCATTCCCAATTTCCCACATGAGCCGTAAGCAGAACCACACCTCGTCCTTGCTCTACTGCTTCAGCAAGAAAATGACGATTTTCTATCGTAATATATTGATGCAAATTTTCTAACGTGAGAGCAGGCATATACAGCATCTCTACAAAGGTTTGCCCCAATTTAACAAACAAGCTGTCAATATGCTTTTGAGCATCATCTAAGGAAATTCCCAGCGAATCTTGTATCTGCAGTAAAGCTCGCCGCCTCTGCCGTGCAGCAATACGATAATATAGTTTGCCCAGAATCTTCCCTAGCCATAAAACACCTTTATACGGTAATAAACAGATTAAAAAACTCAATACTTTTAGTAAATAGTACTGCCAAGCGTTAGACATTGGCGACCTCCTTTCGTAGGGGATGAATACACCCCGCCCTACGGGCACCCCTCTCATAGAGGGGAATTTATAGAAAAATATAATCGAACCACAGAGACGCAGAGAACACCGAGAAAAGATAGGGTAAAGAATAACGCATTTTGAACCGCGAAGACGCAAAGCCGCTTACGCGGAAACGAAGCACGCAAAGGGATCTCATAAACACGACTTCGTGTTCTTCATATCTCTTCGCAACTTCGCGTTTCCGGGCTTTAACTAGGTATCCATCTATTGTTTGGTTTCTATTCTGCCGCCTTGCAAGTAGGTGTTGATGATGTCGTCCCATTTGCCTTGGGTTTTTAGAATGAATTCCACCACTTCTCTCACGGCTCCTTGGCCGCCTTGCTTAGTGGTTATGAAGTGAGCATGCTGTTTGACTTCCGGTACAGCATTGGCTACTGCGCAGGCTAAGCCAACTTGTCTCATGATGGACAGATCCAGCAAATCATCTCCTACATAGGCTACTTCCTCCGAGCGCAAGCTATATTTAGTTAGCAAAACAGAAAGCGCTTCTACCTTATCCCTAGCTCCCTGGTGTACATCCATAATTTTTAGTTCAATGCTGCGCAAATGAACGATTTGACTTTCTCGTCCCGTGATGATAGCCGTTTTCATGCCTGCTTGATGTGCAAGTGCAATGCCTAATCCATCATGAGAATGAAAATTCTTCATCAATTCGCCATCCCTGCCAAAGATAATATGTCCATCTGTCAGTACACCATCTACGTCTAGCACCAGAAGCTTAGTATTTTTAGCACGGGCTTCTATACCCATTATACCACTCCTTGACGTAATAAGTCAGTAAGGTGAATAATACCAATCGTTTTATTATCTTCATCCACCACTGGCAGCACCGTAATGGGACGAGGATGATTTTTTTCCATAACAGAAAGAGCTTGAGCCGCTAACTTATTGGCTGTAATGGTACGAGGATTTTTAGTCATGATACTATCTACCTTTTTATCCAAGAATTCGTGACCATGTTCCAATCCTCTGCGAATATCCCCATCGGTAATAATTCCCACTAAATGACCTTGCTGATCTACAACATTGGTCGCACCAAGCCCCTTGCCGGTAATAACAAACAAGGCTTCCTTCACTGTTTTATCCAGAGTAACAACAGGATTGTCTTCTCCTGCATGCATTACATTTTCCACTGTTAAGAGTAATTTACGGCCTAATGAACCTCCTGGATGAAAGACCGCAAAGTCTTCTGGAGTAAATTTACGTTCCGATAATAAAGCGATAGCCAAGGCATCCCCCATAGCCAATGTTGCAATGGCACTGGCTGTTGGCGCTAGCCCTAATGGACACGCTTCTCTTTCCACAGCTGTATCTAAGAAAACATCTGCATTTTTCCCCATTGTAGAATCTTCGCAGCCACACATGACAATAATCCTGGCACCGATTCGCTTAATGGCAGGAAAGATGCTGACTACTTCTGCAGTTTCACCACTATTTGATAAAGCCAGTACAATATCGTTTGGTGTGACCATCCCTAAATCTCCATGAATTCCTTCTGCAGGATGAAGAAAGTAAGCAGGGGTTCCTGTACTGGCAAAGGTTGCAGCAATCTTTCTGCCAATATGACCGGATTTTCCCATACCCGTAACAATCACTCTTCCTGAACATTCTAAAATCATTGTCACCGCTGCTGTAAATTGACCATTGATTCGAGGAATCAGACTCTCAATCGCTGCAGCCTCAATTGCCAATACTTCTTTTGCTTGTTCAATAATCATGGTAATGCCTCCCTAATAAAATTAGTGAACCACAAAGGCACAAAGGACACTAAGGGTTACTTCCCTTTGTGTGCTGCGATAGCGGCATTGTGTCTTTGTGGTTCATTTTTGTTATAAAGCTAACACACTTAGATCAAGTTTTAATTACTTATGTTTTCTGACTACATTGTCGAGAGCTTGGACATCTTTGAGCAAGTCTTCTAGTTGCTCAATATATAGCATGTTAGGTCCATCGGATAACGCCTCGGCGGGATTATCATGAACTTCCATAAATAAAACATCAACCCCTACTGCTACAGCTGCCCGAGTCAGATAGGGTACAAATTCCCTCTGTCCGCTTGAAGTCGTACCTGCCCCTCCAGGTAATTGTACACTATGAGTCGCATCAAAAACAATCGGATAACCAAAGGAACGCATAATGGGCAAGGAGCGCATATCGGCAACCAGGTTATTATAGCCGAAGCTTGCACCTCGCTCTGTAAGAAGAATATTCTCATTGCCTGCCTCGCGAATTTTGGCAACTACATTTTTCATATCGTTTGGTGCTAAGAATTGCCCTTTTTTCACATTAATGACTTTCCCTGTCTTTGCAGCATCATTTAGTAAATCCGTCTGACGGCATAAGAAAGCTGGAATTTGTAAGATATCCAATACTTCTGCAGCAGGATTTACTTGCTCACTGGAATGAATATCACTTACGACAGGAACACCCAGCTCTTTTTTGATGTGGCTCAGTATTGCTAAGCCTTCTGTAAGACCTGGCCCGCGAAAAGAGGAATAAGAGGAGCGATTGGCTTTATCAAAGGATGCTTTAAAGATATATGGAATACCCAGTCTATCCGTGATTTCTTTGATCGCCTTACCAATTTTTAGCGTACGCTCTACTCCTTCAATCACGCAAGGCCCGGCAATCAAAGCAATAGGATTTTTTGCCCCCACTGTAATAGAACCAATATTAACTGTATTCATAGAAAAAACCTCCTGCTTAATGTTAATTAACAAATTTGAAATACAAATCAAAAAATATTGAAACGCGAAGATGCGAAGAAACGGGATATATAATACCTCTTCGTGTCCTTTGCATTTCTTCGTGCCTTCGCGGTTCAGCGTTTTTTTCTCAGGTTATAATTTTCGGTTACCCCACAATTCTAATTCTTTAACAGCAAATTTACTTTTTCCAAATCTTCTAGGGTATCTACGCCAATGGATTTGAAATTGGTTTCGATTACTTTTATGCGATAGCCATGTTCCAGGGCTCGTAATTGTTCTAATGATTCCGTCTTTTCTAAAGGGGTTGGAGCTAATTTTGCATATTTCAGCAGAAATTCCCGCCGATACGCATATATCCCGATATGCTTAAAGACTGGCAAACCGACTTCCACACGAGGAAAAGGAATCAGGGAACGAGAGAAATATAAGGCATAGCCTTGTAAATCCGTGATTACTTTTACGGCACCTGGAACCTGATACTCACTCGTATCCATTTGAGTCATTAACGTAGCCATATTGAGATCAGGCTGGTTATCAAAAGCGCTGGCTAATTGATCAATCACCTCTGGCTCGATCATAGGCTCGTCCCCCTGGACATTAATAATTAAATCCACATCGGGACATTGCTCTGCAACTTCGGCCAGCCGGTCGGTGCCCGTAGGATGATCCGCAGATGTCAGCAAAACCTCACCGCCAAATTTTTTAACTGCTTCTAATACTAACGGATGGTCAGTTGCCACAATCACACGCTGGGGGCGCTTTGCCAGAGCAGCCCTTTCATATACATGTTGTATCATTGGCTTGCCAGCTATATCCGCTAAGGGCTTACCAGGAAGCCGAGTTGATGAATACCGTGCTGGAATGACACATACTATATTCATAGAATAAACCTCCCTTATCTAACAGTATAAAAAAGCTGTTTAAAACGCGAAGATGCGAAGCTGCCGACCGGGAAGTGAAGAACGCGAAGTGGTTATAATACTCGTCTTCGTGTTCTTCATATAACTTCGTGACCTTCGCGGTTCAACGTTTCTTTTTAACGTATCTCCATTCTGTAATTACATCATATTTCAGCAGCATCCTGCTTATTTTCTACTTTCTTAATTAAACCCATTAGATCTTCATAGCCTTCTGTAAAGAATACAGCAATGCTCAGGACATATAAAGGCAATGGACGATCTGAGTGAATGAATTCTGCAGGAATCTTTACTGCGTCTTTTTCTGTGGTAACCAAGGCATATACATTTTCATCTACGGCTTTTTGCATAATATACTGCATTTCTGCCATCGTATAATCATGATGATCAACATATCTTACGCCGCATACATCGGATACGCCAAGATCCAAAATGGTCTGTTCAAAGGAAGAAGGGTTGCCGATAGCCGAAAAAGCCAGTACTTTATGACCCCGGACACTTTCTAACGGCACGTTCTTACGCCCTATTGTTCCTTTATACCATTCTTCAATTTCCACGAAACACCGGGGTTTATGAATACTTTCCACAACTAAGGCCTTTTTATTGTATTGATCCAAGGTACTATAAATCATTTCCCTCGCCTCAAGGCTTGACTGATCGATTTTTGTCAGTAAAAAGATTTGTGCCCGGGATAAATTGGACAAAGGTTCTCGCAGAGTTCCCCTTGGCAGCATAAATTGATTGCCAAACATGTTGAGAGAATCAATTAATACAATATCCAAATCACGTGCCAATTGCCAATGCTGAAATCCATCATCTAAGATAATAACATCTGCCTTTAGCTCATTCACAGCATATTCCCCTGTAATAATGCGATTGCTCCCGATTACTACTGAAACCTTAGGCAGGCTTTTTGCTAACAAATAGGCTTCATCCCCAGCTTCCGCTGCCGACATATAGATTTTTTCCCCATCTGACACCAAACCAATCTGCCCTCTCCACCCAGCCCGATAGCCGCGGTTTAAAATGACTACTCGATACCCCATGTCCCGAATGATCGTAGCCAATCGCTGAGCAGTAGGAGTTTTACCAGTTCCGCCTACTGTAATATTCCCCAGACTAATCACATGGCAATTCAGCTTGTGCTGCCTTAAAATTCCATACTTATATAAGGCTAGCTTACAAAGCACAGCCCAGCCATAAATAACAGAGAAAATATGCAGTACACCCAGCAGAAAATCTGTAAGAATGCCTGGTTCTTCACCATGTATTAATCGATATAAATAAAGTTGTATTTCTTCACGTTGGCGCATACTTGTTCCGCCTTTGTTCAATTTATTCGTCCCAATAACTCTTTTAGATACATCACACTTTTGCGCGAAGCTCCACGATTTTCTTCAATAATCGTCAATGTTTCTTGAGACATCTTTAACCGTAATTCTTCATTATTTAAAAGCTCTAAAAACGTTGTCCCCAACGTTTCCGCATCATATACTGTCACACATGCCTGCCTGCCAGAAAATAATGCATAGGTTTCTTTGAAATTAAACATATGAGGACCAACCAAAATCGGTTTGCCATGGGCTGCAGGTTCCAGAATGTTGTGACCCCCTCGCGGCACAAGGCTGCCTCCTACGTAAATAGTGATACCAATGCTATATACCTTCCCCAACTCTCCAATGGTATCCAGCACAATAATATCATGCTGCTCACGGGACTGCTGAGAAAATTTAGTCCTGAGTATTCCTTTAAAACCATAGGTTTCAGCTAAGTTAACAATTTCTTCACTGCGTATAATATCCCGTGGTGCAATTAAAAGCTTTGCACTGGGGTAGGATTCCCGCACCTTTTGAAAAGCAGTAAGTAACATTTCTTCTTCTCCAGGATGGGTACTTCCCGCCACCAAAACAGGAACTGTTTCTTCAATACCCATTCCCTGACGCAGGGTTTGCTGTTCTTCCGGGGTAACATTGGTATACGTTTGATCAAATTTTGTGTTACCCGTAACAACAACACGCTGTACATCTGCCCCCAAACGAATAATATACTGGGCATCAATGGTAGATTGCATGCAGAATTTCTCCACAGTATTCAACATACTTTTTAGCATGCTGCGCATATAATGATATCGTTCCACACTTTTATCGCTGATTCTGCCATTCACCATCATAACAGGGATAGAAAAATGTCTTGCAGCCTTTAAAAAGTTAGGCCACAATTCCGTTTCCACCAATAAGAACACACTGGGCCGAACCCGTTTCACCACGCTATGGCTAAGATAGGGCAGATCCAAAGGGAAGAAGACAATGCTGTCTGCATCTTTAATAATTCTTTTAGCCATGTCATACCCGCTGGAAGTTACTACAGATATTAATATGGGCTTATCAGGAAGTTCATGACTAATCTCTTTTATAATGGGGCTTGCTGCAACAATCTCACCTACTGATGCTGCGTGCAGCCAAATGCAATCCTTTTGCAGCACCGGTGCCAGCTCTTCTTCTGGTATAAAGCCAAAACTTTGCCGTAAGCGCCGGCCAAATCCTTCTTCACGAATAAAACGGAAGAGGAATACTGGAGCAGCCAGTACAACAAGCAATGTAACTAATAAATTGTAAAGAAAATGCATGTTAATACCTCTTTTTCATCGTTCCTCTTTACCGTTTTTCAAACTGAACTTGATATAACTTACTGTATAAGCCATCTGCTGATAAAAGTTCTGCATGAGTTCCCTGCTCAGCAATTTTTCCCTTTTCCATGACTACAATTAAATCGGCACGCTGTATAGTAGACAAACGATGGGCAATCACAAAGGATGTCCGCCCGATCATTAATTTATCCACCGCTTCTTGCACTAATTTTTCACTTTCTGTATCCAATGCTGATGTGGCTTCATCCAAGATCAGCACCCGGGGGTTTTTCAAAATCGCTCTGGCAATGGAAATGCGCTGCCTTTGACCACCGGATAACTTTGAGCCCCGCTCGCCAATTTGCGTATCATAGCCGTCAGGCATATTGATGATAAACTCATGAGCGTTGGCCGCTTTAGCAGCATTCATAACTTCGTCATGACCAGCATCTAATTTCCCATATAAAATATTATCATATGCACTGCCATTAAACAAAATCGTCTCTTGGGGAACAATGCCAATTTGTTCTCGCAGGGATTGTAAGGTCACTGTCTTTATATCAATACCGTCAATGGTAATATTGCCATCAGTCGTATCATAAAACCTTGGTATCAAATTGGCAATGGTGGTTTTTCCTGCACCGCTTGGCCCTACAATTGCCACTACCTGACCTGGAGTGACCTTAAGGTTCACTTGACGTAAGGCAGGTTCACCTGCTTTATATTCAAAAGTTACATTATTTAATGCTACATACCCATCTATGGTTGGCAATGCAATGGCACCTGGCATATCTTCGATTTCTGGCTTGGTATCAAGGACTTCAAATACTCGATCCGCGGCAGATAACGCCTTTTGAATATTGCCGTATACGCGACTTAAGCGTTTAAGGGGATTAGTCAAATTGATTGCATACATTAAAAAGGCAATCAATGAACCAGCTGTCAAGTTATTATCAATAACTTCTTTTCCTCCGTACCATATAATTAAGGTAACGCCAATGGCAGCCAAAAATTCAATGACGGGAGTTAGAGTCGCCATAATTTGAGAGTTCTTCATTTGCGCTCTAAAATTATGACTATTTTCCTTTTGGAAACGGTCTATTTCATAGTCTTCTCTGGCAAAGGATTTAATGATTCGTACCGAGGAAATACTTTCCTGTAAAAAAGAGGTAATGTCGGCCGTCCTTTCCTGGACAGTCCTGCTGGATGTTCGTAATTTTTTGCCAAAAATCTTAATTGCCTGCCCTACTAACGGCAAAGTCACCAGTGTCAAAAAAGATAGTTTCCAGTGAAGATAAAACATCGCTCCCAATGATCCAATTAAGGTCATCCCCTCGGTAAGCAGTTCAATCATACTCTCCACCAAAGCACCTTGTACTGCAGCTACATCATTCGTAATATAACTCATAACTTTACCTGTCTGACGCTTTTCAAAATACGATAAAGACAGGCGCTGCATATGCTTGTACACGTCTCCGCGAATGTCTATAATGATTTTCTGTCCAATATAGGACATGAGATAGGTTTGTCCGAAGAAAAAAATGCCTCGCAGAAAATATACAATCACAATGCCAATTGTAATCGTATTGAGCATTGACATATTTTTTGTTGTCAGCACCTCATCAATTACATCTCGTAATATCCAAGGGACATATAAAGTGGCACTTGCCGCTAAGATGATACAAAGAACGGCTACGACCATTCGCGGTAAGTAGGGCCTTATATATTGTATCAGGCGCATATAGGTTGTCATCTTTGTCCTCCACTTAACCCTTGACCTTTAGCTACGGTTAAAATTTCCTTTGCTACACGCTCAACAGCACCAACCTCACCCAGCTTGCGTTTTACCTCAGCCAAGTCCTGCAGCATGTTCTCATGCAAATGGGAATCCAATAATATAGGTATTGTTTCATTCGCAATATTATCTGCTGTTACTGCAGACTGCAATAATTCTGGTACTACCTTACGTCCCGCAATAATGTTAGGCAGGCTGATGTATGGGATTTTCACTAATAACTTACCCAAAAGGTAAGTAAACATTGCTAATTTGTATATAATTACGGTAGGCAGGTTTAATAAAGCTGCCTCTAGGGTAACTGTACCGGAAGCTGCAATCGCTACATTGCCAATATTCATCAAATCATACGTGTTCTTTTGCGTTAAAACAACGTTTATTTTATATGGTTTGATCATACTATGCAGCATTTCCCGGGAAATTGTCGAAGCCACTGGCAGAAAAAATTGACATTCTGGTACCTTTTCTGCTATTTTCTCCCCAGCTGCAAGCATAACAGGTAATAAACTGATGATTTCCTGTTGGCGGCTGCCTGGTAATAGCAGGACAATTGGCTTTTCGGAATCAGCTTCAAAGTATTGATAAGCCTCTGGCTTTGACATGGTTGGTTTGACAATATCGAGCAATGGATGTCCTACAAAAGTAACATTCGCTCCAGCCTCTTTATAAACCTCCGCTTCAAATGGAAAAATAGCCGCCACTTTTTCTACAATTTTGGCGACTTCTTTTGCTCTGCCTTTCCTCCATGCCCAGACGGAAGGACTAATATAAGATATTACAGGAATACCTTTTTCTTTGGCAATTTTAGCCAATCGCATATTAAAGTCAGCATAATCAATAATGACTAGGGCATCAGGTTTCTCCTGTTCCATGAGTTCGGCCAGATCATCGCGCAGTTTAAATAATCTCGGCAGGTTTTTTATGACTTCCACAAAGCCGATAACACCTAAATCGGCAATGTCATACACAATATCCACACCAGCCTCTGCCATCGCCTTGCCGCCCATGCCAAACATTTTGATGTTAGGTTGTATGGCTTTTAATGCATGAGCAACACTGGCCCCATGCAAATCACCTGATGCTTCTCCTACTGAAATCATGATTTTACACATACAAATCCTCCAACAAATAGTAGATCAAAAAAACGTTTTAACGCGAAGACACGAAGGATATGAAGGTATACGAAGGATGGCACAATAAGAAAATTTGGATAAGATTCTTCGTGTACGCGATAGCGCCTTCGTATCTTCGCATCTTCGCGGTTAATTGTTTTTGCATTGTTTCTTCTTATTTTATCACATTACCAGAATTGTTATGCCATGATTGTTGGCTATTTTTAGAACGGTTTGGCGATCTACCAGAAGAGTTTTGCCTGCTTCCATGGCGAGAGCTGTTGCTCCTGCGGCAAGCATGGATTCTAAGGTATTCGGCCCAACAGTTGGTACATCAAAACGCATGTCCTGATTCGGTTTGGCGACTTTTACTACTCGCACACCGCCTCGACCTAATTCACCGCCGCGGCGAATACATGCATCTGTACCTTCAATGGCTTCTACAGCCATGACAGCACAGTTCTTCACCACTACCGTCTGACCAATATCCAACCTGCCAACCTCTTTAGCCATAGTAAAACCAAAATCCAGGTCGGCCTGTTCTTCTTGTGTTGGCTTCCGATCCGTCAGCACACCAGCTCCAGGCATCAATGAACGAATCAAAGCGGTTTGATCTAAGATCCCCAGCCCTTCCATTGCCAATTCACGAACAAAAGCTAACATAATGGTATCATCACTATTATCAGTAAGACTTGCCAGCAGTTTTTGTATCCGGCTGTCAAGAGCAACTGCACCTGAGAACATTAATTCCTTAGTGACTTTGCCAATCATAGTAACTTCCGTAACACCTTCTTCTTTAAGGGTAGTAATAATTGCTTGTAATTGTCCAACGCTAATATGGTGGGTTTTATTTGCCACCCGATCTAATTCTTCATCTGTACCAGGCACCACACAGACAGCAATCACGGTAAAGCCCATGCCGCGAGCGGCACGGGCAAATTCTACTGGCAATCTTCCAATACCAGCTAATAAACCTATTATTTTCATTTGCTAAACTCCTATTCTCCGTCCCGACGACCGCGACAGACACCCCGTTCTACATTACGCAGAAAACGCAGGAAATGTTCCACTTCAGGATAGGATTCTAATTCTTGTTCCATGACTTCAATGGCTTGCGTTAGCGGCAGTCCGGAACGATACAATATTTTATATGCTTTTTTGATATTGTTGCGGGCTTCGCGGCTGATACCAGAACGAGCCATCCCCACATTATTGAGTCCTGATACACGGGCTGGATGTCCATCTGCAATCACAAAAGGAGGGATATCCTGTACCACTTTGGATGCGCCGCCTACCATTGCATTCATGCCAATCTTTACAAATTGGTGAACTCCAGTTAAACCACCAATAACGGCTCGGTCTTCTACAACCACATGACCAGCCAATGTCGCTGCATTAGACATAATCACGTTATTCCCAACAATACAGTTGTGAGCCACGTGGGTATAAGCCATTAGTAAGCAATCGTGACCAATTCGGGTTTCCTCACCTTCACCAGTAGCGCGATTTACCGTAGCAAATTCTCTTATTCTGGTATTATCGCCAATAAAAACATAGCTTTTTTCACCAGCAAATTTTAAATCTTGAGGATCTGAACCAATGGATGCACTCGGGAATATTACACAATTCTTTCCAATACTGGTCCAGCCATCTATAATAGCATGGGCACTAATTTTAGTCCCATCACCAATTACTACATTCTCACCAACCACTGCATATGGGCCAATTTCAACATCCTTGCCGATACGAGCATTGGGATGAACGACTGCTGTCTCATGTATTTTACGCAGAGGTACGACAACCTTTTCCGGCTTCATCTGCTCATCATCTCCTTACTAGACTAAATACATTTTTATTACATGCTACTATACTTATAATCCGACTGACCAGTCTAAACATGGCAGACAATTTTACGCCAATTTTTACCGTTTACAGCCTTTTTTTCGGTATTATCTCACTGATAATTCTGATTATCACTATTTTACTTCTTTTTTCATTATCTGGCAGATAATGCGAATAAAAATTCTCCCTCTGCCACCAATTGATCATCAACAAAAGCTTGCGCCCATATTTTCCCCATGCTGCTGCGTATTTTAATAATTTCTGCGACCATTCGCACTTGATCACCAGGAACTACGGGTTTTCTGAATTTAACGCGGTCCATGCCGACAAAATATGCCAGATTTCCACGATATTCCTCCGGGTATAACATTGCTACGCCACCCACTTGTGCCATAGCCTCTAGTAGTAATACACCAGGCATAATAGGTTTCCCTGGAAAATGCCCTTGGAAGAATTCTTCATTCATAGTGACATTCTTAATGCCAACCGCCCGTTTCATAGGATCAAGTTCAAGAATACGGTCCACCAATAAAAATGGATACCGATGAGGAATGATTTCTTGTATTTCAGTTGCAGACAACATGTGTATTCAGCTCCTTACCAAAATATGGTCCACTATTTTTTTTGCCAATGCGGTATTTAATGCATGGCTTGACTTTACGGCAATAACATGACCTCTAATACGACCTGCTAATGCCAAATCGCCAATAATATCTAAAATCTTATGACGAACCAGCTCATCCTGGAACCGCAGAGGCGTGAGAGCCTTTACATCATCGTATACCACTGCATTTTCCAAGCTGCCGCCTAAAGCAAGGCCTTGGGACTTAAGCTGCTCTACCTCATGCATAAAACCAATCGTCCGCGCTGATGCAATCTCAGAAATAAAACTATCTCTTGTAATTTCATAATCACCAAATTGCACACCTAACATGGGATGAGAATTAATTGAGGTAAAAGTGACTCTAAATCCATCATAAGGCAATATTGTAATAAACTTGTCATTCACTCTCACTGTTTGGGCTTCTGTAACGGCAACGAACCGACGAGAAGCATTTTGCTCTATCACACCAGCCTCTTGAATCATCTGAACAAAAGGCAGGGAGCTGCCATCTCCTACGGGAGGCTCTACCGCATTAATTTCTACTAGACAGTTATCCACTTCCATGGCAAAAAAAGCTGCCAGCAGATGTTCCACCGTAAAAACCTTTGCCAAGCCTTTCTCTAATGTAGTCGCTCGCATGGCATTCGTAACATTGTTAGCCATCGCTGCCACTTGTGGTGCTCCTGGCAAATCGATCCTTACAAATACAATTCCCGTATCAGGAGGCGCCGGTTTGATCGTAATCGTCACGTCTTGACCCGAGTGTAATCCGATACCCGTGTATGTTATAGCTTTTGCTATTGTTGTTTGCTGCATGATATCCTCCTGATATAATAACCTTTATACATTCTATAGAATATTTCTTCTCCCTGCAAGAATTATTTTTATTTTTTTTTGAAACGCGAAGACGCAAAGCCGCTTACGCGGGCACGAAGCACACGAAGAAGATACAATAAACGTTTCAAATATCCCTTTTCAAGCAATATTTTTGCTGTTTAGGGTTCGGGCATTGGTCATTTGCTGATACTCGATGAGTTCTTTGTACTGCTGGCCGATATGGGATTCCGGGCTGCCAAATACGTCTTCTGGTATTCCTTCTTCTACAATACTGCCCTTATCCATCAATATAATTCGATCAGCAACGTGTATGGCAAAGGATATTTCATGAGTTACAACCAACATGCTGCTCGCTCGGTATTTTGCCAGTTCTTCCATAATGACTAGAACTTCCCTAACTAAAATAGGATCAAGAGAAGCTGTGGGTTCATCCCATAGCATAAGTTCAGGTTCAAAAGCCAGTGCTCTTGCTATACCTACCCGCTGCTGCTGTCCCCCTGACATTTCAGCAGATTTATGCTGAGCACGCTTTTCCAGTCCAACCTTTTCTAATGCCTCCATCGCTTTATCATATGCCGCCTCCCGTGATATGCCATCCATTACTAATCCCAGCATAACATTTTCTACTGCGGTTAAACGTCCAATTAAATTAAATTGCTGAAAGACAAAACCGATGCGTTTACGAACCCGGCGCAATTCTTCTAGGTCAAGTTTCGTTATTTCCGTACCGGAAACACAGATTCTCCCACTATCAGGCTCAATTAGACGATTGATCATACGAATCATCGTTGATTTCCCACAGCCAGATGGTCCCATAAGAACTGCTGTTTCTCCTTCTTTCACATGCAAGTTGAAATCATTCACGGCCACCAGCTTTCCAAAACTTTTATACAGATTTTCAATTGTAAGCATAGAATCACCCCCTTTCATTTTCAAATCTAAAAGAGAAGGAACCATAGAGAAAAGAAAGATCAGTAAAAAATAAAACATAAAACATTTTGAACCGCGAAGACGCGAAGATTATGAGAATAAAAGGAGAAGTATCCCTTCGTGTTCTTTGTATCTGCGTTAGCAGCTTCGCACCTTCGCGTTTAATCGGCTTTACCCCTACAATCTTTTTACTTAAATTTCATTTTACGCTGGTTTAGCTTTTGCAATAGGCCTGGGCGGCCGCCGGGGATGACAATCTCTCGCATGATCTCATCGATAGACAATCCTAATGATTGACCCGCCATCATTTCATCATTTGACATTGGACTAATTTTTTCCGTATAACAAGCAACGATCAGTCCAATGAATGCACCTACAAAAGGTACAGCGATCCATGGTAAATAAGGAATTCCGCTTCTCCCTAGGACAAATATACTGGTTAATAATACAGCGCCGATTACCATACCATAGATTCGTTCAGCACCCGTAAAAATAGCTGCTGCTGAACGCAGTAACCCGCGCCAGCCTTTGACTGGTTGTCTTTTATTGATTCTGCTGCAACGGATAACCGTCATAATGGCTGTATGATCCAGGGCCAAAAAGAGTATCGTGACAATAATTGCGGTCATTCCAGACAGAACCGCTCTCACTTCATTTAATACACTGTACAGCTCACCACGTGCATTAGGTTCAATAATCCCAAGATCAGTAGAATATAAAGACACATTCTGATGACCTACCTGCGTATATACAATAGGTGCTACTGCATCTGTGCTGATATTGCTGGTGGTGAGGATTTGAATCCGTTCTCCTGGAATCGCTTGTCCAGCAATAAACTTATCTAACACAGATATGGAACGAGTAATTTCTTCATCCTTAAGGTTCGGCACAGAAACTGCCAGATATTGCAATTGCCCACTCACTAGAGGTGTATCCAGCTGTCCAAGCTGATTTAAGCGGGTATTGATGCTATTCATATTTTTCTTAGTACCATCCACGTCAAATGCACGTAAGGTTCCAATGGTATTGTTTCCATTGGCTACAATATTGTCAATCGATCCTTTAGCCTGACGCGCATCAGCAGCAACGGTATCCAATGCTGCTAATCCTGATTTTAAAGTACTTAAGTTTCTCTGAGAGGCAACTAGATTGTCCACTGTCCCACCAACGCTGCTATCTACTAGTTTTACCACCTGTAAGGTATTAATCAGCCCTCCCATCGATCTGGAAGAACTATCGATCTGATTTTGTACAGATGTAGTATCAATATTGGCAAGACCGCTGGTAGCTGTTTGAATGGTCGTACCTGCTGCTTTCAAACTCGTTAGGGTTTGCTCCATGGCAGTAATGCTATTGCTGTAATTGTCCAGGGTAAGGGTTGCAATTTTGTTTAAGTTTTGACTATCCTGAGCAAATCCTGGAATCTGATCTACAATCTTGGTAGTTTCAGTTAACGCTGTCCCCAGCTGCTGTCTTGGATTCTGATACGCAGCTGTACCAACATAATCACTAATTACACCATTGGTTACCCGATATCCTTGATTATTCGTAAGAAGAGCCGCATCTCCTTGGGTAATCGTCCCTTCCCCTTTGCCATCCGTGTGGACAGCTGTAATTTGCACCATTACATTTCCTTTATCTACAGGGCTGCCAAGGGTCAAGTCCGGGCCAGTACCTGCAAATGCAATGGTATCTCCTTTTACTAACTTTCCACTTCCATTTGGCGTGATCGTCACTTGAGAAGCATAGGCTACTAAAAATCGCTTTAGCTCCATCATCGTACTAACCATATAGGTCATATCATCATTTTTTCCGTCAATGGATACATTTTTAGCGTATTCCAGCTTCAATTGACTTTTCATAGCCTCTCCGATAGACTCCCCCATGCGAATCGGATTTTGGGGTTCGCTGCCTACAGGGAAGCTGATTTCAATTACTTGGTATTGTTTTAAAACTTTTTTAATTTCCTCTGTTACCATACTGGATTTATCAAGAGATGATAACACCACACCAATGGATGAACCATCATGGAAAGCGAAGCGTACACCGTCAATTTGGGTGATAACATCCATCATCATGTTTCTTGCACCTTCGGGCACACCGCGAATCGTCAGTCTTGGTTCTGTTAGAACACCAACTCCTGCACCACCTGGGATACCACCAAAGGTCTTTCCTAATTCTTCATAGGTTTGCTTGGTTCTATATTCTTCAGGTATAGCAATAAAGAAAGAAGTTTTACCTGTAATCGTTGGTCCTTCTTTCATTCTTGCTCCCGGAAAAACTTCTTCAATAATTTTTTGAATATGGGTTGCAGTATCTTCTTTCATTTCCTCCCGGGATTGAATGAGAATATCATATTCACCATAGTCACCTACTAAACTCGCTAAAGTTTTGGAAAAATAGGAATTAGCTGCCATAGATATAGAAGTAGCAAGCAGCGAACCAATCACGATACTAATTACCACGAGGGTGATGACATCATAATAAAATGAATCCTTTCTTAGATTCATGATTTTTCTTTTGGCTGGACTAGTAGACATGACTTATTCACCCCTTCCCTTCAAGGGTTAATTATATCACGTATATCAAAAAAACTAAATACGTATATACTATTTTGCAATAATGTATATACTGGAAGTGAAAAAAAGAGCCGCTTTTTGAACCGCAAAGGCGTAGAGAGTACGGAGAGAAAAAAAACGTTTTGAACCGCGAAGACGCGAAGTATGCAAAGATCACGAAGTGACCATAATGTTTCTTCGTGTTCTTGGTATTTCTTCGCATCTTCGCGGTTCAACGTGCTTTTACCCAAACAAGCCACACACAAAAAAAGCAGTTTCGCTTGCTCGCAATGACGGATTATAAAAAAACTTTGCTATGTTTCTGGTGACACGGATGTCAATTAACAGGAACGAAGCAAAGTTTACTTTTTTGTATTTATTTACTTATTTTCGGTGTGCTTTTCCACCGATTGTGCAGCCAGAACCATTCATGGGAAATGTTTCTCACATGCTGTTCAATAATGTTTGTCAATTTTTGTGTCATGAGAAGAAGGTCTTCTTCCCGGTTATTTGTTTTTTCTACCCACTCGGGAGGATGTAATATTACTTTATGAGTGCCGTCTGGGTTTGCCGTAATGAATGCCGGAATAATGGGAGCGCCTTTCATGCGGGCTAAGGCTGCAGCCCCAGAAGGTGTTGAAGCTAAACGCCCAAAAAATTCAACAGGAACACCATCACTATGAGCATCCTGATCCATTAAGAGACCAATAATCTGTCCTTTTTCCAGCATTCTAACCATTTCACGCACACCGGTTTTATAAGTTACATGCATACCGGCTTTCGTACGATTCTCATTTATAAACTTATCCATATCTCCATTGGTCTGCTTTTGTACCACGGCTACCAAAGGAAAACCATACATCGCTAAGGAAGCCCCGAGCATCTCCCAGTTTCCGCTGTGAGCAGTCGCCAATACTGCGCCTTTTCCATGTGACAGGGCCTCTGTCAAATATTCAGGATGATCAATCGCTACATATTGCTTAATGTTATCTTTATTAATCGTAGGTATACGCAGAACTTCCATAAACATCTTACCAAATCGTGTCGTACTTTGTTTTGCAATCTGATACGCCTGTTTTCGCTCAAGAGATAAACTGCACATAATGTTTTCAATTGCCATGCGTTTTCGTTTACGCGGCACTAATACCCAGCACACTTCTCCTAGTGCATTTCCAATATTTTGCCATACAGCCCGAGGCAGCATACTGATAATACTACTCATCATTTTCACAAATTTATATAGCATGTATGCTCCTCCTCACCAGACTTTTCCCAACAAAGATTAATAGGTATAACTCACACCAACATATCCGTCATGATCACGCCAGCCTGCATCCAGTTTAAGCCCTGGTATAATGGCCATACGCGCGCCATAATTCATATGCTTACCATCATATTCAGCAATCAATGTTGTCGCGGGGAAAACATTATTACCTGTTACGACGCTAATAGGATTAAGAGTTTTTTCAATACCGGCAAACACGCCGTCAAATCGTCCATTACCTGCGCCTACATGCATCCGAAACCCAAAAGGCAGTGCCTTGCTTGCTACAGCGTATGCCGAACGCTCACGAGTATTGGCTATGTCTTCTATTCCCACCGCTAACCCTGGGTTCATTACACTTTCTGATAGGATACTAAACTTGGCATTTACATAATTTTCATTATCCTGATCATCATAACGAAATCCTGCCACACCAATTTCTAACTTAGGCAATATATTCGTATTAAATATACCTACACCACCATCTTTTAGGTGATAATAACCTAAGGAAAATTCACCTTCCCGCAGTACATCTGAAGATGGATTGTTAATTAAACCGGTAGATCCATTCACAGATGGTGCTGCAAAAACAGGTGCAGATGCTAATACTAATGCACAACTAATTCCAAATAAAACTTTTTTCACGAGGATCCTCCTTAAGATCAATTACTTTTCGTCCAATATTCCTATATTCTTCATAACGGTCTACAATCCTGCCAAAACTGCTTAGGTAATAATTGCCCTTTAAGAGGGGTGGCATAATAAAAAAATAAAATATTTTGAATCGCGAAGGCACGAAGAAATGCGAAGAACACGAAGGAGTGAAGGGATATCTCATACTCTTCGTGTTCTTCGCGTCTTCGCGGTTCATTATGCTTTTCATAACACTATAAACTTTTTACTAGTATTTCTTATCCTTTGTTTTCCATAGCGGCTAAGCGCTTTTCTAGGTCTTTGACTTTCTTTAGTAAATCAGGGACTTTATTGGAACTGGCTTCTCCTCGCAGCCATTCCTTGTGAGGTCTGGCTGGAAATCCGGAATAGAAGGAACCAGCGGGTACATTACCAATCACTCCCGCTTTAGCTGCAAAGACGGAATTATCGCCAATCGTTATATGACCAGCGCAGCCTGCTTGTCCGGCAAAGGTAACGTTATTGCCAATTTTGACACTGCCCGCAATACCTGCCTGTGCCACAAAGAAACAATTTTCACCGACGACAACATTATGAGCCAAATGCACCAAATTATCAATTTTAGTCCCTTGCTTAACAACTGTACTGCCTGTAGTCGCCCGGTCAATTGTCGTATTTGCTCCTATTTCTACATCATCTTCAATGATCACATTGCCTATTTGAGGAACTTTTTGATGACGGCCGCCTACTGTAACGAAACCAAAACCATCACTGCCAACTACCGCACCGCTGTGAAGTATGGATCGACTGCCAATATGACAACGCTCCCGCACTGTCACATTCGGATATAGGATGCAGTCACTGCCAAGGACAGCTTCTTTCCCTATGTAAGTATGGGGATAAAGGATTGTATGATTCCCGATTTTTACATGATCATCAATTACTGCATAGGCCATAATCGCCACATTTTCACCAAGAGTAACATTCTTTCCCAGCACAGCCGTAGGATGAACACCAGGTTCAATCATGACTTTAGGCGCATATACTTTTAGTAATTCTGTAAATGCTGCTCTTGGATTTTCCACCTGAATGGCAGGCTTACTAAATTCTGTGGCAGTCATAGGAATAATAACGGCAGCGGCACTAGACCGTGCCGCCTTCTCTAAATGAGGCGGTACAGCAAAGGAAATATCTGCTGTACCTGCATCTTCCAGATTCGTTACACCCGTTATTTCAATGTCACCATCACCTAGTAACACACCATTTACCAAGTCAGCAATTTCTCTTAATGTCTTCTTCAATGAGAAATCCTCCTGAATTGCTATCAATATCCTATTGTAGCTTATTAATCACATCATCTGTAATATCGGTGCCGCCTTGGGCTACACCATTCTTATATAAAATCACACCTAATTTTTTCTCTTTAGCAATACCATCTAAGGTTTCTTTAATGCTGCTGTCAATTTGTCCTTCCATCTCTTGCTTCACTTTCATGAACTCTGCATAAAGTGTCTCTTGTTTCTTTTGAAAATCAGCTGCACTTAGGGATGCTTTATCTTTTTCCAATTGATCACTCAGTTCTTTGCCTTTGACATTCAATTGTTCCTGAAATTGTTTTACCTTAGGACTTTCTGTCATTACCTTATTTACATCAATTACACCCACATTACCGCTTGAATTACAACCGCCTAAAAGAGCAGCTGTAAATACTAATAAGAACAATAATGCTAATTTTCTTCCTTGTTTCATTGTAAGTCCTCCCATTCCTTTGCTTCAAATTTTTTGCGAAATCAATACTGTCTCAAGAAATACTTTACTATTTCGGTGAAACAGTATTATTATATACAACTTTACTATTTATTACACTCTGCAATAACAGCAGCGGTTATATCCACACCACTCACATTCACAGTCACATTAGTCAACACCGCTTCCAGACCTGACTCAATTGCAACTTTACCTGTTTTATCGTTGACATCTTGAATGATCCAATCCTGCAATGCTTTTAGTTCCTGCTGCTTCATCATTGCCTGCTGCTGACCATTGCCAGACTCTTGTGCCGTATTCCCCGGCAGGGAGAAGGTTTGCATATTCCGTTTTACGATTTCTTCTTGCTTAGCAGCAGCTTTTTGAGAAATTTCTTGGTTAACCTGCTTACTATAAGCTTCTAATTCCTGCTGTGCAGCAGCCTTATCAGGAGCCATTTTTTCTGTCATTTGCACATTCAGCTGTTTTTGCTTCTCAGCGATTTTTTCGGCACGCTGGGTTTGCAATGTTTCTAATTGTTCTTGCAGTGAAGCAGCTTCTTCCTTCGTTAGCTGCACGGTTTTTAATTTAAGCTGTAAATTAAAAATTTGTGGTTGATATTCTTTATCAATTTCATCGGTATAAACTTTAAATTCATCTGACAGAGTCTGATGAATGCTATTTTCTTTTGCTGCAAGCCTCGTGTTGATTTCTTGTTCCTTTAAGGACATCTTTTCCGTAAATTCTTGTTGAAAAGCCTTGTTTAACTCCGCCAAATCTCCTTGGGATGTTTCTGGCAGACTCAACGTTTTCTGGGCGCTTTGCGCCATAGCAGCCTGCTGGGCCTGAGCCTGAGCCGAGATGCTTCTTACTTCTTGTTCTAAAGCCAGCACTTCTTTATATTTAGGATGTGACTGTACGGCCTTTTTCATATCAACAATACCTACTAGGGGCTGAGGTTCCTTAGCGTCTTGCACTTTTTTGGTACTACATCCGGCAACAAGCATCATTAAAGCCAGTATCATGATAAGAAACTTATAATTTGACACCCCATCACCCTCTTTCTAATAAAGGGCCGAGCTGGTGAAACCTGCTCGGCCATACTGCATTTTTTAATTACTTGCCACTAATTTTTTTGCCAACTTCAGCCGTAATGTCCTGGCCGCCATAAACGACATTGCCTTTATCCATAACTACCGATAATCCTTTAGCATCTGCAACTGCTTTGATAGCCGCATCTACCTTTTCAAATACTGGATTAATTAACTCTTGTTCTTTTAAGGTCAAGCGCTGTTGAACTTGTGCATAGTAATCTTGCTTTTCTTTGTCGTTCATTGTCGCTGATTTTTCTTCAAAGTCTTTTTTTGCCTGTTCTACTTCAGCCTGCATTGTTTGCTGTGCTTTCTCCATATCTGGATGCTGTGAGATTAACAGCTGATGATTCACGACACCAATTTTAGAGGAATTATTGGACTCCGCTGCATAGGATGTACTACTTTGTGATACAGCCAAACCAACTATACCTAACAGAAACATCACTGCTATTGCTAGGGATACAAATTTCACTTGCTTCTTTTGTAATTTCAGCATAAAAAACCTTCTCTCTGCCTATTGGCATCAAATTTTACCTCTTTATTATAACAGGGTATATCCACATATTCAAGATATTGCTGTGAAAAGGCATTCCTAAATTTTACAAATGACCAACCAGTCGCAGCCATTGTTCATCTTTTGTAATAATGTATTCGGCACTCAAGAAATCATGAAGTTTATAGCGAAGTCCTAGTTCATTATTACGATTTTGGGGATTTCTCTCCAGCCGCATTGTCCAGCTTGGGCTGAGTTCTTTGCTTAGCCACAGCATATTCTCTGAGCTTGATGTATTATATTTGATTCCCGCTATCATGCTGGAACCAATTTTATGCCCCCACCCAGGCACAAACTCCCAGGAAACAGAACTGGGAATAAAATTCACTTCCAAAAAGACTTCGTCCCGTTTACTGATAATCTTTCCGGCATGTAATCTGGCAGAAGCATTGTCTTCCTCACGCCCCATATCCAAGTAAGCTTCCAGAGTGATGTTATATTTATCGGTTTCCACATCCAGCGCAATTTCAGTATCTGCTCCGGCATTGAGCAGAGGAGTTGCTGTAATTCCATATTTTTTTGTTAAAGGTTGTTCTGCAATCAGCTTATCGGTAAAATAGTCACGGTGTCTTTCCACAAAAGCTACAGGCAGACCAATAAGGATCTTACTGGTCTCATTCATTGTCGGACGCACTGCGGCTAACACGACATTTGGAATGGTGGTAGAACGAAGTGACACATGAACATCCTGCACAGTCGTCCCCAATGGTGATAAGGAGAGCTTTACTAATGTGCGTTCCCCTGGAATGATATCGATATTAGCGTGAAATTCAGGCAGCTGATTTGCCAATAATTCACGTATTGCGACTTTCGATAATCCTCCCGCCCAATCTACAGCATCAATGGGCAGTCCGATTAATACATCATTTAATTTTTCATCTACATTTCCCATATCTTTTTTTATCAGATTTACGATATCCGGGGAAAGAGTACCAAAGTCATATGCTATAGCTACCTCATGCACCACGTCTCCCCAGGGAGCGATCTCGATAGTAAGCGCAGTGCTGGGGCCAGGTCTAATATCGACGGACTGGACAGAATATCCTACTAATACGCGATCAAATATTTCCTTGATCAGTTTTTCATAGGAAATCTGATTGTCTTGTACTTCATTCACCTTACGTCCTGCAATCATTTGCTCGCCTACGGTACTCACGCTAGCCGTCATGCGTTTTGCAATTTTAGAAGGAGGCATCTGACTGGAAACAATGGTCACATCGATTTTTTCCACTATGTCATCAGAAGCATAAACCACTCCTGACAGCAATAGTAAACTAAGCAATGCGCTTATAAAAATGAGACGGAAACAGTATAGAGGAATAACAATGCACCTCCCGGCGAAAATGCTCCATATCCTGTAAGTAAGACTTTTGCCGCATTATATAGATATCAGAGTCAGGTCAATGACCTGACTCTGATAAACCTCGGATTAGAATTGTCCGCCAAAGCTAAAGTGGCTTCTGCCGCCTTGACTGCCTTGCGCATAATCAAGACGAATCGGACCGATTGGTGTAGAAACACGAATCCCCACACCCACACTAGCCTCTAGGTCATTCAGCTTGTATCCTTCGCCTGACCATGCTTTACCAATATCAGTAAAGGCTACGCCCTCTACTTTTTTGGCAATTGGGAAGCGATATTCCGCTGTAGCGGCCAGCATTTTATTACCTTTGAACTGATCATCACGGTAACCACGCAGCGAGTCAGAGCCACCTACGGCAAAACGTTGGCTGTCTGGCATCTTGCCATCTGCATAACCGACAGTTCCCCGTAATGCTACGATTTGTGCATGACCTACCTTCAGATAGTTCCTTGTTTCAGCAGTGTATTTATTAAAATTAAAATCGCCGCCTAAAGCTTTTCCGGCAAATTCCGCTGTTAAAGCCACGCGATTTCCTTCTGTAGGACTAAATACATTATCCCGAGAATCATATACCCGCATTAAGCTAATGCTGCGGGTTGTACCAAAATTATTCTCAAGATAATTTCTGTCAATATAGTCTTGATCGGTTTCATAATTATCTCCCGATACCCATTCAACATACTGATCTTTTCGCTGTTTTAACGTGACATAATTTTGCACATATTCACCTTGCGGACGACCAAGAGTAAGATCAAACCCTTTACGTCTTTTATCGTAGGAAGCCGTCTCATGACCATCGTCATCATAGTCAGTATACTCATTGGTCATGTCATAAAAACTAAAACCAAGTGAAGTCTGCTTGTCATCCAGCCACGGGCGAGTATAACTCACTTCATAGTTCTTGTTGCTGGCGCTGCCGCCAAACTCCCAATGAAGCTTCACTTTATCTCCCGTACCACGGAAGTTGTCATCACCAAGTTCAATAATCCCAATCATACCATCATTTTTACTGTAGCCGCCCCCTATGGAGAACCTGCCTGTCTTTTGTTCCACAACTGTGGTTTCAAGAACAATGGCATTGGGCTCTTTGCCTGGGTTCAGTTTCATATTTACATCTTCAAAGTAGCCTAGGTTGTACACTTTTTGCATACTGCGTTTTGCATCTTTTACGTTAAATGGCTGATTTGGCTTTAATTTCATTTCACGAGTAATAACATGGGTCTGTGTCTTTTCATTGCCTTTTACTTCGATGCCTTCCAGCATACCTTCGTTAATAGTAATTGTCAGTACACCGCCGGTTCCCATTGCAACATCGCTTACTTTGGTCAAGATATAACCCTGATCATGATAATACTCTTCAATGGATCGTACATTTTCATTTAACGCCTTGGAATTTAAAATACTGCCTGTTTTAACTGTCAGCATACTGCTTAGCTTATCAGATGATACCTTGGTATTGCCTTTTATAATAATTTCCTGCAATACTGGATTTTCCATCACGGTATAGACTACTTGTACCCCTTCAGGAACTTCATTGAAGTTGGATACTACATCAAAAAAAGTACCCAATTCATAGATAGCTTGCATATCTTGTTTCACTTTATCCGCTGTCAGCGCTTCACCCGGCTTCAACTTCACTGCTTCCATGATCGTCGCTTCTGGTACGGTTGTATTGCCAGTGACAGTTATAGAAGTCACAGTTTTACCTGTAGGATCAGCAGCATAGGCTGGAGCTGAAACAGAAAATATAAGGCTGATACTAAAGATAGCTGCAAGCAGTATATGCTTATAGTTTTTTTGAATTTTCATGCATTACCTCCTTTTGTCTTACTGGCCGCGTAATGTTTTTCCGGCGGCCCGCACCAATTTCTGCATTTCATCAGGCGAGATGGCCGCCGCCGGTTCCACCTGCTGAGAAGATTCAGCTTTTTTTTCCTGACTCATTGGATTTGGTGCAGCAACACGTTGTACTGGCGGAGCAGCTTCTGTTATTACGACTACTTTCTTTACCTCTGTAGAGACAGCTGGCAATTGTCCACCATTACTGCTGCTTTGTATCTGGGATTCCACTGGCACACTTACTTTTTGCACCAGGGGAACAGGTACAACGATATCTGGCTTAGACGTCCACCAATAGACTCCCCCTAATCCTGCTGCCATTACTACAGCGCAGGTCAAAGCGACTCCATGACGAACCATCGTATATTTGTGACGCCAATGTTTAGAGCGGCTGACTTCTTTTACATGCTGAAGTTCAGCTTGGGCTAACATTAGATCAAGCTCACCGCGAATATCTCGCTCTTTGTCAAAAGCTTCCTCTGCCCTCGTCAACCACTTTTTTGCAGAAGACAAATGCTGGTATACATTTTTTCTAAAATGAGCCATATACAACACCCCTATTATAAACAATATATACAATCCTGAAAAGAGGCCAGATTATGGTCATTGATTTCCTTTGAAAAATCTTTGTTTTTTAGCGATTAATCGTGTTTTCTATTACAATGCGTGCTATATGTGCCTTTTTTCTCGCTTTTTTACGGTTACCAGTGCTGCATAAATTTGGAAAGCATGCCGCGAATACGTCTGATGCCCTGCTTTTGTAATTTATAGATATGAGATATGCTCAGATCTAAGTTTTCCGCCAATTGTTTTGGTTCACAATCTTCCAAGAATACTCCGCTTAACACTGCTTGTTCGTTATGAGGTAAGCGATCCATGGCATTTTTAACCTGGGCCACAAGATAGTTATGCTCTGCCTGGCTGGAGACGCCTGCCGTCCCATCGACTAACAAATCTCTTAAGGTAATGTCTTCCCCAGCTGATAAAGGACTATCCATAGAGGCAACACCAAACTTTCCCTCTTTTTCCATATAATTGAGAATACGTCCTCGTATTCGTTGGGAAGCATATAGGCTAAAAGCCACGCCTCTTTGATGATCAAATTTCTCTACCGCCTCAATCAGTCCCACTGTCCCTTCTTGAATCATATCCATAATCACCGTTTCATTCAGGCGCCAGCCAGTAGCGATCTTAAATACTAAGGGTTGATAGTGTTCAATAATCTTGCTGCGGCAGTCCATGTCATCATATTCTTTATACTGGAGCCACAAGGCTTCTTCTTCTTCCCGTGACAGCATGTGTATTTTTTTAAGTTCTTTTACATATTGACTTAATATCATGTGGATCATCCTTCTTCTTAAAACCTATATCTAGCCTCTGCGCCAATCCATGTCTCTTTTTCATCATCGATAGAGCCCGTTAAACTAATATTTCGATTTAAGCTATAACGAAATGATACTTCATTTTTACTATGATCAACACCCATAACATAGCTTATTAGTAATCGATCTGTCAAATATTTACTCATTTCCAGATTGTACACTTCTTTATTGACTGTAGAGCCCTCATCGTTTTTGTTGTTATTCTTTTTCACAATACTAGAACTAGTATCCCGAACAAAACGGAATTCATCCAACCCCAAGGCACTGCGGACATTTCCTTCTATTTCACTAATAAAACGCATTTGCAGGCCAGCATCAAGGGCCGCCATGAGTTCGTCTCTTCCAAGCCCTGTATCCCCGTCGTTTTGCTTTTCAAAATAACGGCTGCGCAGCGTCAGAAGGGATAGAATCTCCTGCTGACTCATGGCTGGTTCTGACGTTAATTTAAATTCCATTTCCCCCATAGGACCATTGACATTTAAATATACCACCGTTTGCTGCAGAGTTGCTTTAGCATTGAGTTTAATAATTGGTTCAAAGGAAGAAAACTGCCGAAATTCCACACTTCCTTCTTCCACCTTAAATTGCGTTCTAAGATAACTCACGGTGCCGCGAATCGCCACAATACGCCCTGAAACATCCGGCTGCGCAATACTGCCGCCTACTTTTACTCTGCCAACAGCTAACATGTCATATAGGTACGGATTGTATAAGCGTACTTTCTTCCCGACTTGTATATCAACGTCTAAATCCATGTCTAGATTGGATGGTTCCATATCAGGAAGGGAAGGAATGTCGATGATATTATTTTCAAAAAGCAATTTACCTGTTAATTTTGGTCGCACATTACCTTGGCTAATGGTCAAATTCCCATCAACAGCACCGGTAAAATATTTGCTGCGAATCATAGGCTTATCCAAAATTAAAGACAGGTTATAATCCGTCAAACTCAATCCATCTAATTTCGCAGTACCTGTTGCACGGTAAGAACCATTTCCCATATACCCATCAAATTGCTTTACATTAATTGTATCACCTTCAAAGGCAATAGCAACCCCCACTTTTTGGATGGGGTCTTTTAAAGCTGCCAGCTTCAGCGTACCATTGTTAACAGTAATCATCCCCTTAAGGACTGGCTGCTCTAAGGTACCAGCTATGGTAATTTCACCTTGTGTCGCTCCCTCTGCCCATGCAACCTGTTTTGTCAACAATGGCAAAATACTTAAATTTGCTTTGTCTAGTTTCACATTCAGATTCATTTGCTCTGCAGCATTTGCCTGCCGTCTGCCTTCGGAGCTAAGGGCAGCTACAGGAATAATACCATAGGCACTGGCTTGATAAGGACCTTTTTTCAGTAAGACTTGATCCACATGTATCACATTCTTATCCAGGATCAATAATCCATATAAGGAATCAACGGTTGTATCACCGATTCCTCCGTTAACAAGCTCCAAGGATAAAGCGGTATGAGGATTATCCGACACCCCTGAAACTTGAGCGGCAAAATCCAGTTTGCCTGTAGGCTGAATGGAAGTATCAAAGAAGGAGGCAACTAAGCCGGCATCTATGCCTCTGCCGCCTACTTCCAGGCTCAAAGGTCCGTTGGTATTTAAATCCGCTCTCCCTCGCGCCAGCATGACTCCTGTGCCTTGTTTAACCGAAAACTCAGAAATGGTCAGAACGTTATTTTCTAATGCAGCATCCACGACGATGGACTCTACTGGATATTTTTTCACACTGCCTGCTTTTAAATCCCCAATCAGCCGCACATTGGGTTTACCAAGAGTTCCACTTATTATTATCCGGCCATTTAATGTTCCCATAATTTCTTTGTGCCCCACCTTACTGGCTGCCAGTATGGGCTGCAATTCTCCATTTTCTACAGTCAACGTGCCATAAATTTCATTTGTTCCTTGGTCAAGACCGCCAAAAAAAGTAAATTTTCCTTTTCCTTGAGCAAAAGAAAGGACGGGAATCTCAATCTCATCACCTGTGACAGCAATGGTTCCGGTTACACCTGTAACCTCCTGCTCATTAAGGCTGAGAGCAGCCGCAGATAGCTGCCCCTTAAAAATGGGGACTGAGGGAGTACCTGTCAGCTTACCTATAAAGTTGGCCTTGCCTGCAGCGCTAAAATCACTATTGTTCCTATTTAATTGTTCTAAATCAATATCTTGGGCTGTAACATCAAAATCCAAATCATTATTGGGTGAGATCGTGCCTGAAAGCTGCAATTGAGTACCGAGGGACTGGATAACAAAATCATGGATGGTGGTTATGCCTTGTTCTCTTTTATAAGAGCCAGCTGCTTTGGCCAATAGCTGACCACGGAAACTGCCATCTGTCAAAGTAACCGTACCCGCTATCGTAGGATTCTCCAAAGAACCTGTAATGACCATATTGTTGTCTACATTTCCTGTTAGATTCTCCCCGGGCACTAATAATGGTACTAATGTTTCTGCTCTGGCCCGCTCAGAAATAATGGACATACTCAGTTCATGCCCACCAGATAATCCAATCCTTCCCTGGGCTTTGTGCCTGGTTACACCATGAATCATTTCAGCATCCTGCAGTGTTATTTGCTGCGGTGTTATATGAATCCTACCTGCTGCCTGGGTAAAAGGCTGATATAAAATTTCTCCATTGAATGCCATAAAATCAGCGGTTATTTCAGGAGCGGATAAGGTTCCATGAACGTTACCATTAAATTGACCGACGCCGGCAGTCTTGCCTTCTATACCTTTGCCTAACAGGTCTAATGGTATACCTTGACCATATATCTGCAAGGCAAGCTCTTGTTCTTTCACCGTGCCCTGAGCCGTTACCATGCCTTGACCGATCCCAATATTCAAATAGTCTACGGCAGCATTTCCTTTATGGTAATAAAATCCACTGGTCACAAAGGTAAAGGGAATATTGCTAAATTCACCAGGTCCCATGGACACGGTTCCTTGAATTTCAGCCCCCGCTAAATCTCCCGTCCCCTTTATCGCCACAGCAGCATCGATATAGCCGCTCATATCCGGCACTAACTCAGGGAACTTTTGAATATTAAGATGCTGACCATTAAGGGAAAGTTGATAACTGCCTATCTCATGCTGGAATTGCCCGGAAGCAGAAATATGTCCTTCAAAGACATCTGCTTCCAATTGCTGAATTGTAATTGTCTTATTTACCAGATTGATTTTGGTCTGTACATTGGCTGCCTGGTAACCAGCTATTTCTCCTGCCGGCATCTGGATTTCCCCTGTGACAACAGGATTTGAGATAACCCCCGTAATACCAGCCTTAAATGCCGTTATACCTTTAACAGGAATATCATAGTTTGTTGCGCTGGGATCAAAAGCAGCAGATGCCACCGCTAGATCCACAATCAGCTCACTAGCATCCGTATCTACGCTGCCCCGTACATCAATAGGCTGTTCAAATACTTTTCCTGCCACAAACATATATATCTTCTTATTGGTAAAAGCAATACCTCCATCAATTTGACGTAAAGGAATCTCATCAAGATTGATATCGGTTTTTTCCAGACGCGCTTCACCAGCCCACTCCATAGCCCCTTTTTCATAGGCAATGGTTGCTTCGATCTGCTTGGCGCTGCCTCCCACTAACTGAATCGATCCGTCTTCTGGCACTAACATCTGAAAGTCAGCTAACATGAGTTGATCTGCATGCAAAGTGAGAGTGCTGCGCCCCTTACTATGAATCGTCCCCTTTGCTTTCACGGCTGCACCATTGTACAATCCTTCCAGATCCATCTTTATTCTAGGAGCATTGGCAAGATCTAAATTTCCATTTACTTCTTCCAAAGTCCATTGAGAATGGTAGGCATTCACAACAGCTCTGCCATTCACTACTTTTACTTTAGCAGATAAAGATGACTCAGATGCATCATCTTTAATAACGATATCTTGAATATTCCACTGCCCATTATCTCGCTGTGCCAGCCAAAGAGTAGGTTCCTCTACCCTTAGCTCGGAAATGGATTTTACCACATTCCAACCAGTCAAAATACTCCAAGGACTATAGGAAACAATAATCTTGTCACTTGCAGCCAGAATTTCTGACTGTTTATCATAAATAGCCACATTATGTATGGTGACTTGATTATAAGAGGTAACCTCAATGTCCCCTACAGTGACTAAACTTCCCAGTACATTAGCCAATTCTATGCTTAACGCATTTTGTGCCCCCGTCATAACCGTTTGGCTTTTAGTCAGCCAGTAGGCACTGCCAATTAAAAGGATCATACATACTGCTAATACTGCAATGACTCTTTCTTTCATTCTTAGCCTCCTGATTCCACCTCATAAGGCGTTCATAACAGCATATACTTCTACATGGCACTGCCAGCTTCCTCTATCTTTTAGCTGAAATTATTTTAACCTTGATACAGTAATTTATTCCAATGGTATAATGATGGTTACGAAAAACGCTGCACATTCTTCTAAAAATAAAACCTGAACTACGAAAACACGAAGAATAAGTCGAATAAGGTAACTAAAACATATAAACGAATTGAACCACAAAGACGCAAAGGACACAAGGGGGGTATATTTTCTGATGCCTACCAAAAAGAGCTGGGATATTCCCAGCTCTTTTTATATTCTATTATTGTACAGTTTCTATAGGTACTCCCATAGCTTTTGTCAGATTCGCTTTACTTGTATTGAAATCATACATTGCTTGAATGTAGTTATTCTTCGCTTGGGTTAAGGCTACTTGTGCATCGATTACATCTGTATTCGTTCCCACCCCAGCACTGTAGCGGACTTGAGCAATTTTGAAATCTTCTTCTGCCTGCTCTACTGTCACTTGAGAGGTACTAATCCGCTTTTCCGCTTCTATCATATTTAGGTACGCTTGACGTACTTCTAATTGAACTGCATCCTTCGTTTGTTTGGCTGTCTGCAATGATTTTTCTACCTCAGAGTTGGACTTTTTAATTTGAGCATTGGTTACGCCAGAATCAAAAGGAGTCCAGGTAGCAGTTAAACCAACTGACCAACCATTTTCATCCGTTCCTGGAAAATCATCATCAGCCCACCTTTGGCTGGCACTAGCAGCCACAGTAGGTAATTTACCAGCTTTTGCAATCTTGACGGATTGTTTTGCGATCTCTATATTGTGATCAGCTTGGATTGCTTCCGGACGATTGCCCATGGCATAATTAATACTATCCTCTAAGGATAAGTTATAAGGCTCATGAACCAGTTCATCTTTTATTTGTATTTCTGTATCTAATGGCAGCCCCATTACATTATTTAAATTGGAAACTGCTATTTCATAAGCATTTTGCGCCTTAGTTAGTATTTGCTGATTATTTGCCAGTTCTACTTGAGAACGTAGTACGTCAGATTTTGCTACGGTTCCTACATTATATTGCGCTTCTACATTTTTTAAGTGAGCTGCCATTTGATCTACGGATTCTTGGTCTACTTTTACGGTATTTCTCGTTTGCAGAATCGTAAAAAAGCCATTGGTAGCATCTAATTTTATTTGCTGTTTACTTTTCTCAACATCCAAATCAGCCACTTTTAAGCCAATCTTGGCTTTTTCTATGTTCCCCTCGACTTCTCCCCCGGTATATAGATTCATTCCCAAAGTAACAGAACTGTCAAATTGATTCCCAATACTTGCAGTGTCATTTACATATGTTTTCGAACGACCGTCAGAGTGTTCTAACTTCAATGTAGGTAATTTTCCACCTTTTGCTACACGTATATCATACTCGGCTCCCTGTCTATCTGCATCTGCTATCTTAATTGCAGGATTGTTCTGCAAAGCTCTTGCAATACTTTCTTCCAAAGATAACTCTATCGGTGCTGCGAATGCACTTACCGTGTTTAATATCAAAAATCCACCTGTCAGTGCTGCCATTAATTGTTTTTTCCAATGAGTTTGTTTCAACATGTAAAAAAATCCCCCTCAATTCATCAAAGAGCTGTGACTAGTTAGTCACGTATTATTATTCATTATTAATTATAGGACGAAGTCCAGTTATTGTCAATCAAAGATCACTGCGAATATGATTCGTTTTTTTAAAAATTTCTTCGTACGCCGAAATACGTCTGCTCATCCTGCTTATTAATCCCGTCACTCTGTCCTACAATAAATGTGTCTGGAGCGACTTGATATAACGAGCGTAATTTCACCCGTACATCTTGAGGATCATAGACATCCAATGATAATGACATCTGTTTGCCGATTTTGGTGTCTACTCCCACTCCTACTTTACTGTCAATTACGCCAGCTCTGCCGGCAAACTCTTCATTGCCTTTGCCAACCTGGAAATTTCCTTTGCTGCCGTCACCAATATGACTTACGCCAATAATAGCAAAATCCGTAGGTGAGGTATTAATTTTCAAATCCGCATTACTGCTATATTTTCCAGTATCCTGATTATATAATGTTTCAAATCCCACTTTCGTGTCAATGGAAGATACCTTTGTTAACATCTTGTTCGCTCTTTCACTTGCCATGCGAGCATTTTTTAATGTGTCTTTGATGTTTTGCGCAGTCTCAGGATCTGTTACTACTCCTTCTAAGGCTGCTGCCATTTTTTCTACACGGATGCTGGTATTTTTAATATTAACAAGGGTTTCCTGCAGATCTCTTGCCGTCTGCCCATCATTGTCTACTGCCTGCATCATGACTTCTGCTCTTGCCGCAGCTTCCCGCAAGCTGCGCGACATCGCACTTAAATTTTTTACTGTGACATCAATGTCACCATTTTCTTGTGTCATACGTGCAAGATTTCCCATCATGATATTCATATTAACCGTGATTTCCTGCGCATTCAAAATGGTATTTTTCATGGCAGCTTTGACTTTGTCATCCCCTACGATCTCATTTAGGGATTTTACTAAATCATGAACCTCTGCCAATACTCGATCTGATGAAGCAATGAGCTCATCCAAGCCTTGGATCTCTTCCCCTTTTACCTTGGCATTCGGTAATAAATAACTAGAGCTGCTATCTGTCGGGATAATATTAATGTATTTTTCTCCCATTAACCCATCAGCGCCAATGAGAAATTTTGCTCCTTCAGGGATCTTAACTCCCGGATCCATTAACATCGTCACTTGTACACCTTCTTGAGGCAAGACACGTACTTCTTTTATCCGTCCAACATCCACGCCGGCATATCGTACTATATTGCCTTCTTTAAGTCCATTTACCTGCCTAAATACAGCTTGCACCGGATACCCTTTATCGCCAAAGGTAAAGCCGCTCAAATGAATCATAATATATATCAATAACATACAGGCGATCAGGCTCATCGAACCGACTTTCGCTTCCGTACTTATATTCATCTCATTTCCGACCTCCTTCTTACATATGCACTAGGTGATTTTAGACCAAGAATGAATTGCTGTACCACAGGGTTTTCAGACTGCCTGATTTGTTCCACCGTACCCACCTCAATAATTCGTCCGCCGTGGATCATCGCAACACGATCAGCAATTTTAAAAGCACTGGACATATGGTGGGTAACTACTACAGAAGTGACACATAACACACGCTTGGCATTCATAATCAGCCGGTCAATGGTTCCTGACATAATTGGGTCTAAACCTGCTGTCGGTTCATCATATAACATAATTTCCGGTCTGATTGCAATGGCTCTGGCTAAGCTTACCCGTTTCTTCATGCCTCCTGATAACTCATTAGGCATTACGTCTTGCTGCCCCGCCAGTCCTACCATGCGAAGATTGCGAGCAACAATCCTCTGAATCTCAGCCTCGGTCATCGCAGTATGTTCCCGAAGTCCAAAGGCCACATTGTCTCCTACTGTCATGGAATCAAATAAGGCAGAGTACTGAAATACCATCCCCATGCCGATACGAACTTTGTTTAAATTATCCTCTGATAAATGAGATATTTCTTGTCCTTTAATCCAAACCTCTCCCTGAGTAGGCTTTAAAAGTCCTACCATTAAACGCAGCAGCGTACTTTTCCCCGAGCCGCTGGGACCGATTACGACTAAAGTCTCTCCTTTTTGCACTTCCAAATCAATGCCTTGCAATATATGTTTTCCATGAAAACTCATGCTAATATTTTCTAATTTTATCATTCACTCACCATCCTCTTACCGATACAGCACTAACGACAAAAAATAATTGCTAATAAAAATCAGAATAATCGAGCTAACTACGGATGCAGTTGTAGCCCGCCCCACGCCTTCAGCACCCTCACCTGTTGTTAAGCCTTTATAACAGCCGATAATCGCAATAATACCGCCAAAAAACATGGCCTTAACCAAACCGCCTATGATATCATTGACTACAGTAAAAAGTGTAATGGAATGGATATAGGTATAAGAGCTGATACCAGCATATAAGGTGGCTACCAAGTACCCGCCTACTGTACCAATAACATCAGCAAAGATGACTAATATGGGTACCATAATCACACAAGCTAATAACCTGGGTACTACTAAATATTTGATAGGATTAATCGCCATCACCCGCAGTGCATCAATTTGTTCTGTGACCTTCATAGAACCAATCTCTGCCGTAATAGCTGCTCCTACACGTCCTGCAACTACCACCCCTGTTAAAACAGGAGCCAGTTCCCGTGCCATAGCAATTGCCACAACGCCTCCCACAGACGATTGAGCACCATATTTAATAAATTCAGTGGCAGTCTGCAGTGTAATTACCATTCCTGTAAATAAAATCGTCAGCAATACGATCGGCAAAGAATCCACACCTAAATGCGCCATTTGATGCAGTACATGATTCATTCTAGGCTTTTCCCGCAAATGAAATAGAGTATTGCCTACCAGGATAATAATCCGACCGCTATTTTCCATCCAAAGAATCACTTGCCGTCCAATGCTTTCTACTATAGCTAGCAACATTATAATCCCTCACATTGACATTAAACTTTATATTACGATTATATTAAAAAATTGTCTTATTATGAAGTATTCCATAAAAAACGTAAGTTCCCTGCACCTAGTGAAGGGGAAATTGATGGAATAGTAAAACATGGATCGAAAAAGTAAAACACTTTGAAACGCGAAGACGCGAAGAATAAGAGTAATATCCCTTCGTGTTCTTCGTACTTCTTCGCAACCTTCGCGGTTCAAACGTTTTTTTGCATAACCTATATTCTATCTTCATAGGTAAAAAATAAAGAAGACTTCGATTGAGAGGAGGTTTGAGTCCCCTCTGCAATCAGAGTCTTCTTTATCTATTTTTTCACTGGGTCTTTTACCACGTTGACTACGACTTGTGTATCACCGTCAATAATATAATCTGTGGTAATGCTGTTTTTCACTTTTCCCTGCTTTTTCTTATCCTTAGCATTTATAGCTTTAATATCCGTTTTCAGAGAAACTGTATTTTCTACTATATCTTTCTCTTGTTTCTTGCTATTATTCTTATCTTTTCCTAATGCAGCATTACCGAATAGATTCTCCATTCCCATATCCAGAACTTCTACAACAATTTCATTGTTGCGGTCACGTTCCATAAATTCTTTAACCACATCAGCGAATTCCTGATTTTTTGGTTTTGGATTGCCAAGCAGCAGTAATCCTTCGTCCATCCCCTGATTCTTAGCTAGCAGCTGGATTAAAGGCACCATGCCGCCTCCACGCACTTCTAAGGTAAGAGGCCCTTCCGGCTGATCTTTAGGAACGGTAAAGGAAACGATGCGTTGAATCGGCTCGCCGCGGAAAGGCTTTATTTTTACGCCAATTTCAACATTTTCCCCAGGCTTTACACTAGGGGTTTTTGTCTGAGCTTCCACAATAGTAGCGGTACGACGCTCTTCACTAACAGAAACATGAACCTTAACATCCATCAGATTAACTGGATTGTATGGATTCCCCGTTAGCATTGTCATGGCTTCCAAAAACTCACCTACAGCCAATTCACCGATACTGGCAGGGCTGTAAAACATATTTTCTCGAGTAATAATCCCTCCGGGCATATTCTGACCAGAAATTTCAAAACTAACTTTAGCTGTTCCCGGTCCTACCCGGTCCATGGCCTTGTCAATGACATTGAACATGGTGGTAGCCGATAAAATGGATGAGAGCTGCTCATCTTTTACCACTTGCACTGCTGCATCCTGGGTTTGTCCAGTATCATTATCTTTCACGATGATGCGTATCGGAATAATCGTAGGATATCGGCTAAGATATCCAGCAATTCCTGCTCCTCGATCCTGGTTGATAACACCAACAGCTTCTCCCATTGTACCCACTTTAAATGAATTTTCTAAGCCATTAACAGTGGAAAACACGTAGGCATTGGTCATGAAGTAGCCAATATTCCCTTTCTTCAGAAAGGGGTGACCAAACGCCAAGACCTTATTATCTTCTACGTAAGTAACAGTACCCAAAGCCCCCACACTCACATCACCGCGAACTAACTCAAGACCTACAGCGCTCCCTGGTTCTAGAGGAGAAAACACAACATCTGAAGGAGCTTCCCCGACTTCTTGCGGTACTAAATTAAAAGGTTTAAGCTTGTCTTGCAGCATTGTTAAAGCGTGTTCACTAAAACCAGATACCATCAATGGTGTGGTCATTGGCTCAAAATCCGGTACTTCCTTCATAAACTGCATCGTATCATTATAATTGTCAGGCATATCCCATAATTTCAGCATATCCCCAATAGGAGTGACCATGCCAACTTTATGATCAGTCAATGACCAGCCATAGGCCACCGCTCCGACCAGCTTACCATCGATATAGACGGGACTGCCGCTCATTCCTTGGGCAATTCCTCCCGTTCGATCAATAACATCTCCAGAGGTTCGCACCAAAATCAAATCCCCTGATGGTCCCTTATTTTTCATAATCCCTAATACTTCTACTCCAAATTCTTCTAACTTGGTACCAGAAACTACTGTTTTGCCAATTCCCTGCATACCTACCTTTATATTCTCTACTGGCATGATCTCGGGTGCAGCCCATACTAAAGACATAGGCAGCATTAATAAAAAAATAAGCAGTGCCAGACGACACTGCCTGCATAGTTTTACCAAATATATCATCCTTTCTTTATTTACCGATTTCAATACGAGCAACTACATCACCAACAGCCACTGAAACTCCTGGTGAAACTAATACTGCTTTTACAACGCCATTGGCTGTGGCTCTCGATGCTGGTATAGCTCCCGTTATTGTGTCGATTTTCACCAAAACGTCACCTTCACGAACAGTATCCCCTGGTTTAACCAAGCCATTACTTGTAATGGTGCCAGCCAGAGATGCTTTTTGTTCTACAACACTATTTGCAGTAACTAATAAGCTGCCGACGATTAGCACAAAACCGATTACCAAAACTGCTATGCTTTTTCTATGAAGCATGGTAAGCCACCTCCTTACTTAGTTTCATTATACAACATTAACATGAATTATCAATCCTTAGGGGCAATAATTAATGCATCTCCCACTGATCTCTCCCGGCCATCAGAGGGTTTATTCATAATTTTACCTTTTACGACCATCTCACTAGAGCCTCCGCCATCCAAATTCATCGCATCGACAGCTCCAAATTCTTGCATTAATAAGGCTAATTCTAACAACGTCAGTCCCATGCTATGCTGCTGCCTACCATCCACTACAACAAGCAGAACATGCCCATCTTTCGTTACACCGACTGCGGTACGAGGTGCTCTTCCGACTGCTACATCCGGAGGAAATTCTTCTATTTTACTGGTTAAAAATACACTGTTATTTTTAATCAACCGCGGACCTGCCCCAATGGCATATATTGTCTTATCCCAAACAGAACCAAGTGTCTGGTTAATTTTTACTGCGTCACCCACTTTCAAACTGGATAACGCCTTTTCGTTGCTGCCATGAGCTGAAAGCACAACTGCTCCCGGCGGAATAACAGCATTGCCATGTACGATTGCAGTAACAACATCTTGACTCACAATATAATCCGTACCATATTCATTCGTGCCCGTCATATTGTCGTAATCATTAGTGTATAACATTAAATCATCCTGCCCCCGCTCATGATTCACCCCCGTAATAGCAATTGCAGCTCCATCCGGTAAGGTAACCGTCCCCTTATAGTCAATCTGGTCAATTAAGATCTTACCATCAGGCAAGATTCCTAAGGCAGTTCGTCCAATCGTAGGAGAACTCACAATTTCACCATTCATTTTCAGCAGGCCTAGGATTTCTCCATTAAGAGCAAAATAAGAAGCGTTCACGGCAGCGATGCCTTTATTACGTACTGCCATCGCTTGTACTTTTTCTAAATCCACAATCGCATTATTGGATAATACTGGCTTTATGACATAATTACTGTCTGGCGCCAGATCCACCATATATGCAGAAATAGGGCCTGCCTTCGTATTACGATACAATGAAGTATACTTTAAACCAGTTCCAATTTGTTCCTCATATTTACGGTCAAATTCTTTTACAATATCAATTACAACCCGCTTGGGATTCGATAGTGTAAACAATTTATAAGACACAATCGGTTTTTTGAGTGTAATGGCTACTCGCTGTTTACCTGGCTGAACCTGAATCACTTGCACATTACTGACAATCGGGTCCTTTAATTGCAATATTGGCATTTTACTGCTATCTGTATTCGTAAAATCAATGATAATCTGATCCTGATTGGCAGAAAGCTGAGCGGTATATTCAGGCAGCTCATTTACATCAAATACAATACGCACTTGCTCTGCGCTTTGGCTGTAACGAATTTTTTGCAGCACAGACTTAGCTGGAGCTGCCCACACCATCTGCGAACAAAAAATGATCAGCATCATCAATATGTACACACGTTTAAAAATCTTCATTGTTATATCCCCCTAAGAAAACCACTAATACTATTTTTAATATCAAAAAGCTAACACGTCCTTGAAAACATGTAAAAACGAATCGAACCACAAAGACGCAAAGGACACAAAGGTTTTTATTTTTTTTATGTTCTCCTTTGTGTGCCGCATCAGCGGCATTGTGCCTTTGTGGTTCATAAAACCTCATCTTTTTCCACCTATAAAACTTACACTTTCCTTACTGATGAGAAAAACCCAGGCACTATTTCGGTGCCTGGGACTTATTGCTGACAGGATCCGGGGTACGTAATTGGCGGTAAAGCATATCCGCCAATCCAATACCTCCAGCCTTTGCCATATCTTTTGTCATTTCCGCGTCCAGCATAGATGTCATCGTCTCTTCCTGAGAACTATCTACTAATTTGGACTTATCCACCGTTTTACGCATATTCGTCATCATAATATTTAGAAATACAGCCTCTAAATCCTGACAAGTCTTTTTTAACTTCGCATCATCTTTTGCCTGTTGTGCTTTTTCTGTTTCCTGTGCTAAATGAGCAGCAAAATCGCCTTTAGCTTTAGTCTGCACAGAATCCAAATTACTTATCATACTTGATGAACTAATTCCTGCTATCTGCACTCGTATCCACCTGCCTAAATAATCTGCAATTCAGCATGTAAGGCTCCAGCAGCCTTCATGGCCTGCAATATAGAGATAATATCCCGTGGTGTTGCACCAATGGCATTTAGTGCATTTACAACATCGCCTACACTCGCCGTAGAAGGCAATACCATAACATTTGCTTTATCTTCTTTCACATCAACAGAAGTATTATTTGTAACCACTGTAGATCCACCAGAGAAAGGCGGCGGCTGCGATACATCTGTCGTTCTGTCAATACGAATACTAAGTCCGCCTTGCGCTACAGCTACTTCATCAATCGTAACATTGGAACCCATCACAATGGTACCTGTGCGTTCGTTAATAACAATCTTGGCAATATTGTCAGGATTAATATAGAGTTCTTCTATAGAAGCGACAAATCCCACCACGTCGTTATCATAAGTACTAGGAACTGAAACCACTACCGTACCGGGATCCCGTGTCGTGGAAATATTACCAAACCGATTGTTAATGGCCTCGCCAATTCGAGCTGCAGTAGTAAAGTCAGGCTGACTCAAAGCCAGTGTAATGGAACCACTGGGCGATATCAATTGGGTAGGTACCTCACGTTCTACAATTGCACCATTGGGGGTAGTGCCAGTAGTCGGAAAGTTTTTTTGCTGGCTGCTGCCACCGCCACTTGCACTATAACCACCTGTGGAAATGGGTCCCTGCCCTACGGCATACACTTGTCCATTCGCTGCCTTCAAGGGTGTTTGCAGCAAAATACCGCCTTGAAGACTTTTCGCATCTCCCATGGAGGATACTGTCATATCAATGGTATCACCAGGCTTTACAAAAGCTGGTAATTGAGCAGTAACCATGACTGCAGCTACATTTTTTGATTTAAGCTGAGCATCATTTACTGTTAACCCAAAATTCTTTAACATATTGGCAATTGACTGTCTGGTTTGAACAAGTGTATTTGAATCACCTGTACCAGCCAGCCCCGTTACCAATCCATATCCCACAAGTTGATTGGCTCTAACACCTTGCACTTTTGCTACATCTTTTATCCGTGTTATTGAGCTGGCTGCCAGTGCTGTTGGCACAATCGCCATAACACAAGATAAAATCGTTATCATGATGATTAACCTGCGCATAATATCCTCCGTTTTAAAACAAGAAGTTCAGTAATTGGCTGACGATCCCTTGACGCTGCTTTCTAGAAATTGGACCACTGCCGTCTATTTTGATTTGAGCATTCCCTATGTAAGTAGACAATATGGTATTATCAGCTGAAATGTCCGCTTGACGTACAATTCCGGAAATTGTAATCTTCTGTTCTTCACCATTTTGTTTGATACTTTGTGTTCCAGAAACAATTAAGTCCCCGTTAGGCTTCACCTCAAGAACCTGAGCGGTCATTCTTGCCGTAACATTATTGGTATTGACAAGAGAACCCTTGGCCTGAAAGCTGTCAGAATTACCTGCTGTAGCAGATGCAATTCCATGGAAGATCCCTGTCCCAGCATTCATATTTACGTTGGTGGACTTAGAATTAGCAGCATTTCCTGCACGATTTGCACTAGAATTTTCACTGATAATAATTGTAAGGGTATCACCAACAGCACGAGCTTTATAATCACCATACAAGCTGCTGCTAGCCCCACTATCACTCCACAAGGACATCGCAGAGACCGGAGTTGCTGCTAAGAACATTAGGCACAGGAAACCTAACAGGAAACCAATATTTTTTTTTGTTAGGTTAAACATATTCTACACCTTCACTTTCTACTCACTCTACGAAATTTTTATTCATCCAGAGCAACTATTCTTTAAGAGGCAGAAGCACTCTTATATGTTAATACTTGCACCTTGTTTTCTTCGATAACCTTACCGAAAACAATTTTATTAGAACTGATATTTTTAACGCGGATCAATTGATTTTCATAGCCGTCCTGCAAAGCCTGCCCCGAGGTTATTACTTCTATGGTGCCAATAAAAGCAGTTAGAGTTACCATATTACCCCGTTTAACAATTACAGGCTTATTTACCATGGAATCGCTTATCACCATACCCGGAGTTATTAATCGTCTGGCCATTAATCCAAGTATCTTATTCTTATCAGTAATAAAACCCGCTGCAATTTGTCCTGTATCCATCCGTTCATACCGCAAATCATCTTCAGTAAAGATCTCACGAGCATTCACTTGACGGGCTGCCACCGTTACCTGACGATATAAATTCACCTTAAATCTCAGACTTACTTTGGTAACAGCTTGTCCATCCACACTTACAGAAATTATTATAGTAGTCGGAGTATTATAACGAATTCCATAAGGCAAAGAAGCAGCCAGCGCAACAGTCCCTACAGGTGCTGTTACCTCTTGTTCACGTCCAACATAAAATATATGTAAATCATCATATTTAACATTAGGTCCCACTTGATCCCGAATCGCATTGATTCCTTTATCAATCAATGTTTGCGCACTTATAACCTGCGAATCGCCAATCACAGTCACACGATCAGGAATGCTCCACATAACACTTGCTAAATCGATACCCGCTGCTGCTAATCGCATAGTAATGATTTCTTTGGTTAATACAAAACTGCTGCCCGGGGCAGGTGCATCACCAATTTTTAGCTGACGCAGTTCTTGATTGATTTTTTCATCATCCCCGCTGATCTTAGCGACTTGCCCAAGGCTGATGGCTGCACCATTCACTCTAACCTGCTCATCAATGACAACCCGGGTGCCCTCAGCAAAAGCTGAAGTGATCAATACGCAAATTTGGAATAAGATAAGCAGACATACCTTCTTACTCATTACTTTCACCTAACGTTTCAAGTTAGCAGCTTGTTCAAGCATTTCATCAGATGTCGTAATGGCTTTGGAATTGATTTCATAAGCTCTTTGCGCTACAATCATATTCACCATCTCATCCACAATCTGAACATTAGACATTTCTAAATATTTTTGTATAACGGTGCCTGTTCCATCTATTCCAGGATCACTGGCAACCGGAGTACCTGAAGCTGCAGTTTCCTTTAGTAAATTATGACCAACACTATCTAAACCTGCCGGATTTACAAATTTGACCAATTGCAGCTGTCCTAATTCCTGCGCCTCAGTTTCACCTGCTAGTATGACTGATACGCGGCCATCAGATGATACAGCAAGATTGGAGGAATTTTCAGGAATGGTAATGGCAGGCTCCAGAGGGTACCCTTCTGAAGTAACAATTCGTCCCTGATCGTCTCGTTTAAACGCACCATCACGAGTGTAATTAATCGTACCATCAGACATAGTAATTTGAAAGAAACCATCCCCTTCAATCGCCATATCCAATTCGTTTCCTGTTGATTGAAAACTACCTTCTGTATAAATTTTTTGAGTAGCTACCTGACGAACACCACTGCCTAATTGAATCCCTGTAGGCAGCATTGTATCTGCACCAGTGGCCGTTCCTGACTGTCGCATAGTCTGATACATTAGATCCTCAAAATCTGTACGGCTTTTTTTGAATCCTGTCGTATTGACATTTGCCAAATTATTGGAAACCACATCAATGTTCGCCTGTTGGGCAACCATTCCTGACGCAGCAGTCCATAATGATCTCATCATAGTCTAAAAATCCTCCCTAATCACATGAAATATATTGCTAAAAAACCTTACCCGCTATCAAACTTAATTCCTAAAACATTAAACGTTAATTCCACATATGTATACTAAATTATAACAGCAGGATCTTAACTAATCCTACTTATAATATCGCCACAATAGAGCAAAATCTTAAATAAAAAATAAAGTTTTATAGTTTTGCGATATCATTGGCAGCCTTTCCCAATAAATCATCATGAGAACGTACTACTTTAGCATTTATTTCATAGGAACGATAATTAGTAATCAAATTCACCATTTCTCCAACAACATTCACGTTAGACATTTCTAAAGCTCCTTGTATTACACTACCAGCTGCCGGCTGTACTTGTGCACCTTGGGCTGCAGCAAATAGACTCGACCCTTCCTTGGAAAGCTGTTTTTCATCGGCAAATTCTTCCATTCTTAGCTGTCCTACTACCTCATTATCAACTATCACACGTCCATTTCCGTCAACCGACATTTTGTTGCCATCGATCACAATCGGACCATTTTCGCCTAACACCTGATATCCGTCACTTGTAACTAATTGGTTTCGTATGCTTTTTGCAAACGTGCCGTTGCGTGTATATCGCAAGCCCTGAGGAGTTTGCACTGCAAAAAAACCTCTTCCTTCAATTGCTAAGTCAAAGGCATTCCCCGTCGTTCTTATGGAGCCGCCAGTATAGGTCGTTGCCACTTCATCCACTATAACTCCCGTCCCCATACGGCCAATAGCAGGGGCCTCATCACCATCATTAACACGAGTAATTAAAATGTTAGCAAAATCTTTAGTAACAGCTACATCCTTTTTAAATCCAGCAGTATTCGCATTTGCTAAATTATTGGAGGTAACATCAATACGTTCTGCCTCTGCCAGCATACCAGAAGCAGCTGTATATAAACCGCGAATCATGTAATCACTCCTTTTTCCTTCTCAAAAATTTTACGGACATCCCTTGACTAGGCGATACTGCCTCTTTTTAATGTTGTCAGACTATCTTCTAGAGAACCTAAAGAATCCAAGGCTTTTCCTGTACCTAATGCCACGCAGGAAAGGGGATCTTCTGCTAAATAGGTAGGAATACCAGTCTCTTGCTGAATCAGCTTGTCCAAACCATAAAGCATCGAACCACCGCCAGTCATGACAATGCCCCGATCCATAATGTCTGATGACAATTCAGGAGGAGTGATTTCCAGTACCGTTTTCACCCGTTGAACAATCAAGGACACAGACTCATTTAATGCTTCAAAGGTTTCAGCTGATGTAATGCGTAACGTTTTCGGCAAGCCAGAAACTAAATCCCGCCCGCGAATTTCCATACTTTCATTACGACCCGAGACCAATGCTGTGCCAATCGTCACTTTGATCTGTTCCGCAGTACGCTCACCAATCATCACGTTATATTCGCGTTTCACATAACGCACTAAAGCCTCATCGAACTTATCTCCGCCAACCCTTAGTGATTCACTCACTACAATACCGCCCAAACTTAATACTGCTACATCCGTCGTACCCCCGCCAATATCAACCACCATAGAACCAAATGGTTCTGAAATATCCAATCCTGCACCAAGAGCTGCAGCTAAGGGTTCTTCAATCAAATAAGTCTTTTTAGCACCAGCCTGCACTGCAGCCTCTAAGACTGCCCGTTTTTCAACTGTTGTGACACCGGAAGGTATGCAAACCATGATACGAGGTTTAAAAAAGAAGTTCTTGGGAACCACTTTGCTGATAAAATGACGCAGCATGGTTTCCGTTGTATCATAATCTGCAATAACGCCCTCTCGCAGTGGCCGAATAGCAATAATGTTGCCGGGAGTTCGTCCAAGCATTCGTCGTGCCTCTTCTCCTACGGCCAATACTGTATTGGAATCACGATCGATCGCCACTACTGATGGCTCCCGCAATACAATCCCTTTACCTTTTATGTACACCAAAACGTTGGCAGTCCCTAGATCTACACCAATGTCCATTGACATTCCAAACATGAATAATCCCCTCTCCTACTCCTACTTGTCCATTCTTTAGTTTTTATTTAAACCACAAAGACTACGAAACTACAGCCATTGCCTTTGTGGTTAATTAACGCCTTAAAAAATAGTTTCACTTGCTTCCATTCTACATGAATAAAAAAAATCCTTTATTTTTTGCTATTTTCTCCCGCTTCCTTATATTTTTTTCGCGTGGCTTCTCCACCGCGGATATGACGTTCCGCCTTATTTTGTTCTAATATCACCCTTACACGGTTTGCCATTTTTTTATTCACGAGCGGCAATCTTTCTATCATATCCTTATGCACCGTACTTTTACTTACCCCAAACACTATGGCTGATTGCCGCACCGTATGCTTGCTCTCCAAAATGTGCTGACAAATGTCCAATACCCTTTTACGGATATAATCCTTCATAACCTTTCTGCCCCCTCACCCTTGCTTTGCTAACATATATATATGCGGACAAAATAAAAAAAAGCACTACTGTGCTTTTTAAAGGCTACTTTTTTATTAGCTTGTTATTTACGAACTGATCTAGAAAGTGGCATCCTATTACGCGCATAAGAATCAGTCTTTGTTTATTATCAGTAAAGGATCTGCATAGTCATCATTTTCTTTGATTGCTAAATGTAGATGATCATACGGTTCGGCATCACAGCTGCCCATTTTTCCTATTTCTTGTCCTGCCTGAATAAAGTCTCCTTTCTCAACGGCAGCCTTCAAAAGAGATCCATAGTACACTTGATAATCCTTATGTTTTACCACTACGGTTAATCCGCTATTTGCATCCTGGTATATTTCAGTTACCTGCCCATTCTGTATGGCCGATACGCTCTGCCCCTTATGTCCCATTACATCAATTCCTGTATGATAACGCCAATCGTTATACAATGGATGTAAATACCAGCCGAACTTTACTTTTATCTCACCTTTTACTCCTAGAAAGCGCCCTGAATCCTCTGCAGAAGGCTGGACTTTTGCCACTGGCGCAGATGCCGAAGCTGCTTCTTGAGGTAAAGCTGCTTTCTCGTCTACGATCAATACCCCAGCAGGAGCAGAAACTTGTTCTTCCTGATCCTGCTGGGGTATGACAACAATATTCTGCTCTTTCTTATGTATCGTTATAAACACAGATGCTACTAGTACACTTGCCAGCATTAACAAACATGCACCAGTATACAGGCTTTTAAAGGGGATCTGCTCTCGATAAAAACGTCGTCTGTATAAACTTGTATTTATTTTTTTTAAATGCAGCGTGATAAAAGCTAAGGCAGGAATTTTTAATTTTGACATACTATCACCTCATACTCAGTATGTCCGATAAAAAATGTTTTTAAACAGTCTTCTATTTAGTAGGCGTTTATATTCTTAAGAGCCACGCCAGTATAGTATTTCGTAATAATCTGCCGATAATCCATGCCTTCTTTCGCCATGCCATTGGCTCCATATTGGCACAAACCCACACCATGCCCATAACCGATTGTATTGACAACGATCTTATTATCTTTTAGCTCTACATTAAAATTATTAGAGCGCAAATCCAGCTTTTCCCTCACCTCTGCTCCAGACAATACTTTGCTGCCAATGCGAATTTGACCAACTCGCCCAGACTCCGTGGTATTCAAAATAGCCATAGCTCCACTGCTATTATTTTGCATGGCAGCTACGACTTGCGTTTCTGGGCCTAATAGTTGTTCCACCTGCGCAAAAGAAAATTCTTTTTTATCATAATATCGGGGAGATTTTTGATCCCATGTACAGGGTATACTTTGCAAGTAAGGATAGTCAAACCCCCATACTTCTTTTGCACTTGCTGTCCTTTCCCCACTGGTTGAATGATATACTGCCTGAATGAATTCCCCATTATAAGTAGCAACTTCACCACTTGTTTCCTCAACTGCCTTGCTAATTTTGTTCCAGAATTTTGTATAGTTACTCCCCCATCGTTTCTTTAGCGTCTCTTCATTTGCCCATGCCTGACTTTGCTTGTAATCGGTACTCACATCAGCGCCAGGCTGTTCTGCCAGACCGCTGCCCCCAAAGGCTGTCATATTCTTCACAGCATACGTCCGCGCTGCCACTGCCTGGGCTTTCAAAGCTTCCAGTTCAAATTCAGCAGGCATTTCTGCCGCTACTACACCTTTTAAATAGTCTTCTAACTTCATTTCAACAATTTTCTGCTGTTCATGAAAATAAACTTTGATGATGATATGATCGCCTTTTGCCATTTTAGCACTCCCACCCTGCCTTGGCTCTCCATGAAAACCGCCTATCACTAGAATCGGAATAACAATCACCAACACCAGCACCAACAAAACCGTCCATGCTAGTACCTTCTTCACACATGCCCCTCCTCTTGCTCTACATAAGTACTACATCCTATGCCAAGCCTGGGGTAAGTATGACTGGGAACCAAATCATTAACGCATCCTTCCGAACAAAAAGAATAAACATTTTGAACCGCGAAGGTCACGAAGAATTGCAAAGGACGCGAAGGAACATTATAGATGTAGTCTTCGTGTTCTTCGTAATTTTCGCGTCTTCGCGATTCAATTATTTTTTTTGTCATTGCGAACAGAGTGAAGCAATCTCTCTAACAAGGAGGGGATTGCTTCGCTATGCTCGCAATGACAAATTTACGTACCCTAAAAAAACTGGCGAGATTCATATCCCGCCAGTTTCAAATTTATTTATTATTTTTTAGACTGCACTGTACAAACACGTTTGATATCGGCGCCAACACCGCATAATTTTTCTACTAGACCATCGTAGCCACGGTCAATGTGATGAAGATATCCCACTTCGGTTTCCCCCTCGGCCACTAAACCTGCTAGTACTAAAGCAGCTCCGGCTCTAAGGTCTGTAGCTTTCACCGGACAGCCAGTTAATGCGGCTACGCCCTCCACTACTGCACTTCGCCCATCAATTTTGATATTGGCCCCCATGCGTTTTAGTTCATCTACATGCATAAAACGATTCTCAAATACAGTTTCACTCACTACGCTTGTCCCTTGAGATATTGTCGTCATTGCCATAAATTGAGCCTGCATGTCTGTAGGAAAACCAGGATACGGCAAGGTTTTGATATCAATGGCTCGCAGTTTGCCATCACTTTTAACGCGTATACCATTTATATCCTCTTCAATGGTCGCACCCGCTTCTTTTAATTTTGCAATCACTGGTTTTAAATGTTCAGGCAAGGCATTTTCCACATATAAGTCGCCCCCTGTCATAGCTGCTGCTACCATATAGGTTCCAGCTTCTATGCGATCAGGAATCACTTCATACACTTTGCCCTTTAATTCAGGTACACCTTCAATTTTGATTACATTTGTACCTGCGCCCCGAACATTTGCTCCCATGGTATTTAAGTAATTGGCTAAATCTACAATCTCCGGTTCATGAGCCGGATTTTCTAAAATTGTCTGCCCTTTGGCCATACTAGCTGCCATCATAATATTTTCTGTAGCACCTACACTGGGAAAATCCAGGTAAATTCGTGCTCCCGTTAATCCATTCGGCGCTGTAGCTTCAATATATCCATGACCAATATCAATTTTAGCACCTAATGCCTCAAAACCTTTTAAATGCAGATCAATAGGACGAGTGCCAATGGCGCAGCCACCTGGCAATGATATCTTAGAATGCCCGTAACGAGCCAGCAAAGGACCCATAATCAAAAAAGAAGCACGCATTTTGCGCACCAATTCATAAGGTGCTTCGCAATTGCTGATTACCGTGCTGTCAACAAACATCATCTGCTCTTCTTTATTATATTGTACTGCTACTCCTAAATGCTTAAGAACTTGACTGAAGGTACGTACATCTTCCAAATCAGGTATGCCTTCAAGAGTGCTTTGTGATGTACCAAGTAATGTTGCTGCGATCAGAGGCAGCACTGCATTCTTAGCACCACTAATTTTAATGGTTCCGTATAATTTGTTACCTCCGCGGATAACTAATTTCTCCATAAGGTTATATCCTCCCAAAAACACTACTAAAATAGATCGTAGAAAAAGTTCAAGTTTACAAATTAATATTCCCGAGTAATAATCGGTGACCCGACAATCACATAGGTACGATTATCATACTGACTATAGCGAATTGCAATATTGATATTGATTTTTTTGCCGCCAACTTGCAGATAATCCTGCATTGCAGATGAAAAACCAGTAACACTTACATACTGCTCTTGCTGGAGTTGATCAACAATGACGCCATCAATTGCCAAAAAAGCACTTTTTAACATACTTTCTGACTCTCCATCCACTAGTTTACCATCAAGCCAACCAATCAAGCAAGTGCTAATCCTTGGTGAATCACCAAATTTTTTAACAATCCTATTTATTTTTTCTTGTAAGAGGATAATAGAGGTATATTCTGTTGTTAATGACTCCATATTGATCACTAAATAGGCTTCTTCTCCTGCACTAATTTTCGGATTGGGAACAACTTGAACCATTACAACAAGATGATCACCGGATCGAATTTGCTCTGCCTTTACAATTCGATTTTTATTTTTTTGCTGGTGAGTCATCTCATCGCTTTTAAAGTCCATTGCTAATTGTTCCATAACTTGTTCTACTACCTTTTGCAATTCCTCATCACTGTAATGATCTTCCGGCAATTTCACCCATGCATTTATGCTGTATTCCTCCAATTGTGCCCCAGTTGCTTTCATGGCAGCAGGTAATGGTTCTGAAGAGGCAGCAGGCGCATATCCTATGGTAGAAAATAAGACTAGCAATAAGCATACGATTATTATTCCCAATCTAAAAATAGTTTTCATTCTTCCCATCCTTTAAAGCAGGTTATCTTTTTACTCTATATGCCTATTCTTGCCACTTGTTCGATGGGATATACAAAAAGCAGACTGAGTTGATTACCCAGTCTGCTTTTTGTATTTGATTTACATTTTATTTTGTTTCTTATGCTCTGCAACCCGCAAGCGAACCATAGCTCTTTTGAGGGCGACTTCCGCTCTGGCAACGTCTGAGTCACTATCACGCAAACGACTCTGTGCACGTGCTTTGGCCGTTTCGGCCCGTTCAACATCAATTTCCTCTGGAAGCTCCGCACAATTTGCCAATATTGTAATTTTTTCAGGCTGCACCTCAATAAAGCCGCCACACATGGATATTGGTATCTCCTCACCATCTGTGATGATGCGAAGAGGCCAAATCGCCAATGCAGCAATCAGGGGAGCATGCCCTGGAAGAATACCAATATCCCCAGCTGTCGTTCGAGCAATCACCATACTAACCTCAGTAGAAAAAGCTATTTTCTCTGGGGTAACAATATCCAGCCGAATTGTTTTCGCCATTTATTATTCCCCTTTCATTGTCCGTGCCTTTTCCACCACTTCATCAATGGAACCAACCATATAGAAGGCGTTCTCCGGCAAAGCATCATATTTGCCGCTTAAAATTTCTTTAAAGCCTCGAATGGTTTCTTTTAATGGCACGTATTTACCTGGCGTACCCGTGAAAGCTTCTGCCACAAAGAAAGGCTGACTTAAGAAACGCTGTATTTTACGTGCTCTGGATACGGTAAGTTTATCTTCATCCGATAATTCTTCCATACCCAGGATGGCAATAATATCCTGCAGCTCTTTATAACGCTGCAGCACTTCCTGTACCCCCCTGGCCACATGATAATGCTCTTCCCCAATAATGTTAGGATCAACAATTCGGGATGTGGAATCCAAGGGATCCACTGCAGGATAAATACCCAGCTCAGAAATTTGTCTGGATAGTACAGTCGTAGCATCCAAATGGGCAAAGGTTGCCGCAGGAGCTGGATCTGTCAAGTCATCTGCAGGTACATATACGGCTTGTACAGAAGTAATCGAACCTTTTTTCGTGGAGGTAATACGTTCCTGCAATGCCCCTACATCTGTCGCCAATGTTGGCTGATAGCCTACTGCTGACGGCATACGTCCTAACAATGCAGAAACTTCTGAGCCTGCTTGAATAAAGCGGAAAATATTATCCACGAAGAACAATACATCCTGACCGCCTACATCACGAAAATATTCTGCCATAGTAAGACCTGTCAAAGCAACCCGCATTCTGGCTCCTGGCGGTTCATTCATCTGTCCATATACCAATGCGGTTTTTTCAATAACACCAGACTCTTGCATTTCTACCCAAAGATCATTCCCTTCACGGGTACGTTCACCTACACCCGCAAATACAGAGTACCCGCCATGTTCCGTTGCAATGTTGCGAATAAGCTCCATGATCAGTACGGTCTTTCCTACACCCGCGCCGCCAAACAAGCCAATTTTACCACCCCGGGAATAAGGAGCGATCAAATCTACGACTTTAATACCCGTTTCCAGAATCTGCGTCGATGTCTCTTGCTCTTCGAAACTTGGTGCCGGACGATGGATGGGCCAATAATCTTCCGCTTCTACCGGGGCTTCATTATTGTCTACTGTATCACCTAGTACATTAAATACCCGGCCCAGCGTACTTTTACCCACAGGAATTTTAATTGGGGCGCCAGTATCTATCGCCTGCATACCGCGAGTCAAACCATCCGTAGAAGACATGGCAACGCAGCGAACAAGGTTGTCTCCAAGATGCTGCATAACCTCTACTGTTAGGCTGACTTCTACGTCTGTAGACGTATCTGCGATTTTAACAGAGTTATAGATGGCAGGTAGCTGCTCCGGAGGGAATTCAATATCAACAACAGGTCCAATAACCTGTATCACTTTACCTGTACTCAAAGGGTTCCCCCTCCTTTTCTTTTTACTTCAACGCTTCGGCGCCGCCCACGATCTCGGAAATTTCCCGAGTAATGGTAGCCTGGCGAATTTTATTATAATTTAAAATCAATTTTGCAATTAATTCTTCTGCATTATCAGTCGCAGAACCCATGGCTGTCATACGAGCTCCCAGCTCACTAGCGGATGCCTGAAGTAATGCCCCATAAATCGTCGTTTCTAAATATTGAGGAACTAAGTGACTCAGAACTTCTTCCGCTGAAGGCTCAAAAATGTAGTCTGAAGGATTGGCATCTGCTCCCGCCACATCTTCAATAGGCAGAAGTTTTACACTGGTAGCCTTTTGGGTAATGGCAGAATGAAACACAGTGTAGACCAAATGAATCTCATCATATCTGCCGCTTTTAAACCCTTCCCCTACAGATCTGGCGATGTTGATCGCATGCTGCAAGGTAGGTTTTTCCGAAAAGCCGGTAAATTCTTCATCAATGCGATAGCCCCGGCGTTTAAAATAATCTCTTGCCTTACGCCCAACGGCAATCACACTGCTGTTCTTTTTACCTGCTATACGGGGCAGCACCTCTTTGATCACATTAGAAGAATAGGCTCCTGCTAATCCCTTATCAGCGCTCAGCACTAAGTAAGCAATATTTTTGACTTCTCTTACTTCCAGCAAAGGATGAGAAAGATCACTTGCATGACTCGCTACGCTTGCCAGCACTTCTCGTACTTTTTGTGTATAAGGAAGACTTGCAGCAGCTTTTTCTTGGGCCCTGCGCAACCTTGCGGCCGCCACCATTTTCATAGCCTTGGTGATTTGTTCAATATTTTTTACGCTTTTTATACGGCGGCGTATATCCTGTGCATTAGGCATTTACATCACCTCGCCGTTTTATCATCAGTCAGAAATGTTTCTTTAAACTCTTTAATCGCTTCTTTCAGGGCATTTTCCGTATCCGTAGACAGAACTTTTGATTCCCTGATGGTTTCTCCAATAGCAGGATGGTTCGATCGTAAGAATTTGATAAAATCCCGTTCAAACTTAGCCACATCCGCCAAAGGAACATCATCGATATAGCCATTAATGGCCGTATAAATAATCATGACTTGTTCTTCCACCACTACCGGAGAGTATTGAGGCTGTTTTAATATTTCAACGGTACGTTGTCCTCTATCTAAAGAAGCTTTCGTATCTTTATCAAGATCAGAGCCAAACTGAGCAAAAGCTGCCAATTCCCGATACTGCGCCAAATCAAGACGCAAACGTCCTGCGACTTGTTTCATGGCTTTAATTTGAGCAGAACCCCCTACCCGTGATACTGACAAGCCAGCATTAATCGCCGGTCTGACACCCGCGTAGAACATTTCACTTTCCAGGAAAATCTGACCATCCGTAATGGAAATTACATTGGTCGGAATGTATGCGGACACGTCGCCTGCCAATGTCTCAATAATTGGCAATGCGGTAATAGAACCGCCGCCTAATTCATCGGATAGTTTGGCGGCCCGCTCTAACAAGCGGGAATGCAAGTAGAAAACATCACCTGGATACGCTTCACGTCCTGGAGGACGACGCAGCAATAGTGACATGGCACGATAGGCTACGGCATGTTTGGATAAATCATCATATACGCAAAGTACATGACCACCTTTATACATGAAATACTCACCGATAGCGACACCGGCATAAGGGGCTATGTACTGCAGCGGTGCACTGTCTGATGCCGAGGCAACAACAACAATAGAGTAAGCCATAGCGCCGCTTTCTTCTAGAGTATGCACTACACGAGCTACCGTAGATGCTTTTTGCCCAATTGCCACATAGATGCAAATTACGTCCTGCCCTTTTTGATTCAGAATTGTATCAACGGCAATGGCTGTTTTTCCGGTACCACGGTCTCCGATAATGAGCTCACGCTGTCCGCGCCCAATGGGAACCATCGAGTCAATGGCCTTGATACCAGTTTGCAGCGGCTGCTTAACGGATTGACGAGCTGCAATGCCGGGAGCCAAGAATTCAACGGGGCGAAACTCAGTGGTCTGAATAGGACCTTTTCCATCAATGGGCTGACCGAGGGCATTGACAACTCGTCCAACCATTGCTTCGCCAACAGGAACCTGCATAATACGACCTGTACGGCGTACTGTATCGCCTTCTTTGATTAACGTTTCTCCCCCTAGTAAAACCGCACCTACATTGTCTTCTTCAAGATTCAGTACCATGCCATATACTTCATGAGGAAATTCTAATAATTCACCTGCCATTGCTTTGGCGAGGCCATGAATACGAGCAATACCATCTCCAACCTCAATAACAGTACCAATATCATCGACATTAAGGTCTACTTGATAATTTTCAATCTGCTGTTTAATAATCGCAGTTATTTCTTCTGGCCTGATGTTCATATTTAGTCTGTCACCTCAATCCCCGTCACTTCATTATTTAAAAGCGCTTTTTTCAATGTCGCTAATTGGCGGGCAACACTGCCATCGATGAGCTTATCACCTATCTTGACAATGATTCCTCCAATAATCTTTTTATTAATTTGTATTTTTAATACGATTTTTTTGCCAGTTACCAAACTTAATTTATTTACAAGTGCTGTATGCTGGTCTTCGTCTAGAGGCAAGGCTGAGGTTACTTCAGCTTCTACAATATTTCGAGCCTGATTTGCCAGATTTACATATTCATAAATAATCGTTGGTAAAATTCCTTCCCGCCGTTTGTCCACCAGTAACAATAAAAAGTTAAGGACAACTTCATGAACATCTTGTCCAAAAACTTTATGTATCGTTTCTTTTTTTGCTTGGGCCAGTACCTGGGGATGATAAATCAATGTTGATAAGTCATTATAAGAAGCAATCGTACTTTCCACTAAACGCAGCTCTTGTTCCGTTATATCCAGCATATCTTTTTCAGCGGTCAATTCATAAAGGGCCTGAGCATATTTCACGGCTAACTGATTGGCTAGCATGGCAGACCACCTATTTTCTGATCATCGAGTTTTTCAATGAAATCAGACACCATCCTAGCATTTAGTTCTGTATCCATCTTTTCTGTTACAATTTTAGTTGCAGCTGCCATAGATAAAGCTACTACTTCACTTCGAAGCTGTGCTAAAGCCAGTTCACGTTCTCTCGCCACTTCTTCTTGTGCTTTTTGCAAAATATAAGCACTTTCTGCTCGCGCAGATTTTAAAATTTCTTCTTTATTTTCTTCTGCCAATTTCTCAGCATTTTCCACAATCACTTGTGCTTTAGACCGCGCTTCTACCAACTGTTGTTTATACTCCAGCTTCAGCTGCTCCGCTTCTCGCCTTTCACATTCTGCAGCATCAATCGCATCAGCAATCTTTTTTTGACGTTCTGCCAAAATCTGCATTAGCGGTTTATATGCAAATTTTGCAAGAATGGCAACTAGAAGCAGAAAATTTACAATTTGCGCTAGTAGCGTTCCATTCAATTCAACCAATGAGAGCACCTCCTCTTTGAACGGTATAAAGAAGACACTGGCAAGAAAGCTTCATGCCAGCAACCTTATAAAACCTTATTTTATAAACGGATTGGCAAATACCAATACAATGGCAATTACAGCAGCAATGATTGGAATTGCTTCAATCAAACCTACAGAAATCAACATATTAACCAAAATTGTACCTTTAGCTTCTGGTTGTCTAGCCATCCCCTCAATTGCTTTTGACGTTACAGTACCATTACCTACACCAGCACCAATTGCAGCCAAACCAATGGCAAGTCCTGCCCCTAAAACGGAAGCAGCTACGATAATTGCATGTTCCACAATAAAATCCCCCTTAAAAATCTTTTAATTTATTTGATTAACATCTGTATTAACAGTCTTTACACCTTACTAGTGACCATCTTGCATCGAGTTTGAAAGATAGGATATTGACAACATGGTAAAGATGAATGCTTGCACAATACCAACAAACACGCTAAAAGCCAGCCATAACGTAGGTACAAAATAGGGCACCAGCATACCTAAGACCAGCAGTAGAATTTCCCCAGCCAAAATATTACCAAATAAACGAAATGATAATGTAATTGGCTTGGCAACCTCTTCAATAATATTAATAACTACAAAAGGTATATAAGGCTCAAAATAATGTTTGATGTACTTTGTAAACCCTTTGTTTTTGATTGCCAGAACATGAACAATTACAATAATCATTAATGCCAATCCCAGTGTCGTATTAATATCATTAGTCGGCGATGTAAAACCCGGTATTAGTCCAAGTTCATTACCTACTACTAAAAACAAAAATAGTGTAATAATGAGCGGCGCTAATTTTTGACCTTTCGATCCCATATTTGTTTCCATTTGCTCGAGCAAATACATGACAGCCATTTCTAAGAAATTCTGCCAGCCCCGCGGACGAAGTTCCATTCGCCTGGTCGCAGCTATTGCTAGTACAATGACAATTGCCATCGTAATCCAAGTCATGATTAGCGTATCCATATTAAAGGTTAAACCTGCAAAATGGGCTAAGGAATGACTTCCAATTTCATGACCGTGTTCCATATCCTCCCTCCTTTCTTTTTAATACAAATATGCTAAAACGCTGCTTTTTTTTTGCGTCTATGCAACTATGATCTTACGAAAAAGCTTTTGGTAACAAGCACAACAGCTTGCAAGAATAAAACAATCTGCAGAGTAAATAAGCCCAATACAGCTGACTGAAAATCAATTCCCGGTAGTTTTATGGACATTAGCAGCATCGCAATGATAAAACCCAGCCGTATGAGCCAACCGATTTGCGTATATAGTATTGCCCGTTTTACAGGCATTTCAGAACTTCTTTTTACACGATAACTCATCAATAATAAATAAATCACACTTGTGAAAATCCCGATCATCAATCCGGCTATCTTTCCAGAATATCCTGTAAAGTAAGCCGCAGCACAGATCAAACTGCCCCATATCATCATTTGCATGATTGTTTTTTTTATTTCAACAACATATTCTTGCATATTGATCCAGAAAGCAAAGAATTACTCTCTATTTTCCTCCTACCACTTTCTTATATATGGACCACATTCCCGCTATCATACCCAGCACAATGCCCCACACGGTTCCCCAAGGAGCAATCGTAAAATATCCATCTACTAACCTGCCTAACAATATGCCTGCTGCTACAGAGGATACCAAATAAAAACCAATGGATGCCGCTGTACTGAATGCACTTAACAATGTATTTTTATCTTTTCCCATGGCATCCACCTCTATGAGAATTATAAAATGATTCTAAAAAATTGACTACAGAGTCAGTTTTTTCTATTTTATTTGTTTAAGTTTCGACAATCACTAGGAAACTCCTGCCATTATCTATGTATACAATGGTATTTTCTTATCCTTTTTTTGTCTTTTTTACACAAATTGCTGCCAATCTAATGCCATAAATAAACAGCTCTAAGATTCCCTTCTTTAAATTAGCGGGAGCCTCAGAGCCACAAATCCGGCGAATAGGCGTTCCTAGCACTCAAAAGGAGTAGTCTTCACCTGTATCAATCTTATTTTTTCCTAAGTTCGCAAGAATCACCAAACTGACTTGGTTTCTCTTGGGAAAAGCCATATTTCCATAAAATCGTTTCTACAATTCGTCTGGAAGCTTGTCCATCGCCATAAGGATTGCAAGCATTTGCCATACGATCATATTCCCCCGAATCAGCCAGCAATAATCGTGTCTCTTGGTGCACTCGTTCCTTATCTGTACCAATCAACTTTACCGTTCCGGCTTCAATCGCTTCTGGGCGTTCTGTATTATCCCGCAGCACCAACACAGGTTTTCCCAATGCCGGAGCTTCTTCCTGCACACCGCCTGAATCAGTGAGGACAAGGTAAGAACGAGCCAATAAGTTGGCAAATGGCTGATACTCTAAAGGATCAATTAATTTCACCCTTTCGATACCGCCTAATTCACTATTGACAACATCCCGCACAAGAGGATTTTTATGGACTGGAAAAACAACTTCCACATCTTCAAACTCTGTCACAATATCCCGTAAGGCTTGGTATACATGTCTCATGGGCTCCCCTAAGTTTTCACGCCGATGAGTCGTTACTAAAATAACCCGTTTTTTCGTATAATCAATATTCGCCAAAACGTCCTCGGCAAATCGATAGTTTTTCTCCACAGTCGTCAGCAGCGCATCGATTACAGTATTGCCCGTAACAAAAGCAGCATCGGCTGTTATTGCTTCTCTTATTAAATTGTCTTTTGCTGTTTTTGTTGGAGCAAAATGGATATCGGTCAAGGAACCTGTTAATTTCCGATTCATTTCCTCCGGAAATGGTGAATATTTATTATGGGTCCTAAGGCCAGCCTCTACATGACCAACAGCTGTTTGATGATAAAAGGCAGCCAACGCTCCCGCAAAAGTAGTGGTTGTATCTCCATGCACCAAAACAATGTCAGGCTTTTCCTTACTCAACACTTCATTTAGCCCGTACATAGCCCGGGAAGTGATATCAAATAAGGTTTGTCCTTGAGACATAATATCCAAATCATAGTCTGGCACAATGTGAAACAATTGCAGTACTTGGTCTAACATCTCTCTATGTTGGGCAGTAACTGCTACAATCGGTATAATATGTTCTGGATGCTTGTTGAGTTCTAAAATAACCGGAGCCATTTTAATCGCTTCTGGCCTTGTCCCAAATACAGTCATGACTTTAATACGTGACATATACATACTCCCCTTTAAATCCACTTTATTGTTTGAAAAGGCTATATTATCTTTCAGCAAGACAAAAAACATTTTGAAACGCGAAGAAGCGAAGATCAAATATAAAATTCTTGCTTTTCTACACGCTATATAAGAACAATGAATAAAAATGGGCAGGCATAATGCCCGCCCAAAATGTATCCTCAGTGACTTTCAATTGACTTCGTTGCCTTTAGGACACCTATTTTTTTCGCGCCAACAAAGGCAATACCCAGCAAAGCAACAATAATAAACGCCCCAAAGGATTTATTCACCTCGGTTAAGGCAATAGCACTCAAACCTAAACAGCCGCTCATAACATACATTAATAATACAGCTTGCTTTTGCGTAAGCCCCATCTCTAATAATCGATGATGCAAATGCCCTTTATCGGGTTTAAAAATAGGACGTCCACTCATGTAACGGCGAATAATTGCAAAAGCCGTATCCAAAATCGGCAAACCTAAAGCTACAATCGGTACAATCAAGGCAATGGTAGCCGCACTTTTCACAGTACCGAGAATGGATATCGCAGCTAACATATATCCTAAAAACATACTTCCTGTGTCACCCATAAATATTTTTGCAGGATTGAAATTATGCTGTAAAAAACCCAACGCACTCCCAGCTAACGCTGCGGTTAACACAGCCACAGTCCAAAAATTTTGCTGCAGCGCCACTAATAGAATCGTAACTGACGCAATGGTAGATACTCCTGCAGCCAATCCGTCCAATCCATCAATCAAGTTAACTGTATTGGTTAAGCCAACCACCCACAAAATAGTCAATGGTATTGCCAAGTATTCTACATAAATCATTTCTCCAAAAGGATTGGTTAGCCACTCAATCTTAATGTCGAACATGACCAGCACAGCCGCTGCTATGATTTGACCTAACAGCTTCACCCTCGCCGGCAATGGTTTTAAGTCATCAATAATACCTACGATTAGAATGACCGTACCGCCTACTAGCAGCCCCATAACTTCACGGCTTACGTACATACTTGCTAACACAGCCAACACGAAGGCTGCATAAATAGCCAATCCGCCCATCCGGGGAATGGGTTTCGTATGCACTTTTCGATCATCTGGAGCATCCAATGCTCCGACTTTTATAGCAAAATCTTTTACCCGCGGTGTTGCAAAGTAAGCAACCGCTAAAGCAATCGTAAACGCCACAATATATGTTTGCATAATCAGCACCTCATTTCTACGCAACAATCCCATTTTACATCACGCTAATACCCTTGTCAAACGGATTCTACTTTAGTAAAATTCTTTGCTTCGATCAAATACAATAGCCCTTTCGTCTGAGTTTGGCTATGTGTCCTGCTAATAACTCTTCCATATTAACCTGATACTTTTTTGCCAGAATATACATCATGGTAAAACAACATTGCGCCACATCTAACAGCTCATAAGCACAGCCTAACAAAGCAGCCTGCATCTCTAATTCCGGTTTTTCACCTGATGCCCCTGATCTTTTTCCCAAAAATTGCGTAAATTCTCCTATTTCTTCTTGAATTTTGCAAACCGTCGTTAGGAGAGTCACATCATCTAAAATGAGCCTGGGTAAATTTAAATACTTAAATGCACCTACCGTTGTAATACTATATAACAGCGTATGATCAAACAAATATCCTTTACGTGTCAATTTCCCAATATGTTCATCAATTAAGGCATCCACTTCTATACCATAGGATTCTTCCATCACAAACAGCATGGTAACGCAGGTTTGCGCTACATCTAATAACTCAGTTGCTACTTCTTCTAACAATTCTTCTGCGATTTTTGGAATATTTTCCTTAGCAGACAGCATATTCTCATATGGCAAGAAGTGCAGCACCGCCCGAGCTAATTCACCAGCTTCTTCCATAATCTTCAGCAGCGTTGAATCTAAGGTAGGAGTTAGATTATTCAGCTTTGGCAGATAAATCGACTCAATCACAATGCTCCTCCTAGGATAAAATTACATTTCCTCTTTTGGCATGTATACTACTTCAATAGAAGATAGTGCAAACCAATCTGTATGGGGATTATAATCTCTCCCATATACTACTTTTGTAATACCAGAAGTAATGATGAGCTTCTGGCACTCAGGACAGGGCCTGTCGGTACAATACAAAGTAGCTCCTCGCCTTTCATCAGGAGTGCATTCCAGCAGGGCATTGGGCTCCGCATGAATGCAGCGTATACAATGTCCATCCAGCATAGCGCAGCCATCATCGATGCAATGAGGCAACCCCGCTGGACTGCCGTTATAGCCAGTACCTTTGATTCTTTTATCTTTTACGATCACAGCGCCCACCTGCCGTCTTAAGCAGGTACTGCGCTCCGCTACCTGAAATGCAATATCCAAAAAATATAAATCCCAGTTCTTCCGCATACATGTCCCCTCTAATTAGCGATTCATTATAAATGCTATACATACGTCTTTCCAATTATACTATAAAAAAGGAAAAAAAAGAATTAGCGAATACAAAATGCTAACGCATTCTTTAAAAAAGAAAACGAATTGAACCACAAAGGCGCAAAGGACACAAAGGTTAATATATTTTTTTGTGTTTTCCTTTGTGTGCCGCGACAGCGGCATTGCGCCTTTGTGGTTCATCAATCTCATCTTTTTTTCCACCTATAAAATCTTTCTTGCTTAAAATAAGAAGGATACTGGCACTTTTTTTAACAATAAATATAATGGTTCATTGTTTTTTTCTTCAATAAGCGCATTGTTTTCAAGAATCATCATATTATTTTTGTAAATCCATGTACTTTTTTTCAGCATATGTGGTATTCTAAAAAATACAGTGTTCTTTAAAATAGCAAGGAGGAAATATTTCGATGAAAGAACTTTTAGAATGTCTAGAAAGAGACCATACCCAAACCCCGGAGCAATTGGCAATTATGCTAAATAAACCTGCAGAGGAAATTGCCGCACTGATAAAAAAATATCAAGATGAAAAAGTCATTATAAAATACCAAACCATCATTGATTGGGAAAAGGCGGGGGTGGATAATGTTACTGCTGTAATTGAAGTAAGAATTACCCCTCAGCGTGAAGTAGGCTTCGACGCCATCGCTGAACGCATCTATCGTTATTCGGAAGTACGCAGCTTATATTTAATGTCAGGGGGTTACGATCTATCGGTTACTGTCGAAGGAACCAGCCTAAAAGAAGTCGCCGATTTTGTTTCTACTAAATTATCTACCATTGACGGGGTTGTCAGTACTACAACTCACTTTATGTTGAAAAAATATAAATATGCCGGCGTTATCATTAAGGATGAAGAAGAAGAACATAGGCTGGTGATTTCACCATGAATTGGTCTGATCGCATAGCACCAGCGGTTAAAGCCATTCCGCCTTCAGGCATCCGCCGCTTCTTTGACATCGCTGCCGAAATGAAAGGCGTAATCTCCTTGGGTGTCGGGGAGCCGGATTTTATCACGCCATGGCATATACGGGAAAGCTGTATTCATGGCTTGCACCGCGGCTATACTTCCTATACTTCCAATTATGGACTTCTCGAGCTTCGTGAAGAAATTACAAAATCCCTGCATAAGGATTATCAGGTAACCTATGATCCCCGCCAAGAAGTTCTTGTAACCGTTGGGGTCAGCGAAGGTCTTGATTTGGCCATGCGGGCCCTGCTAGGTCCTGGTGATGAAGTTCTTGTTCCCGAGCCTTGCTACGTATCTTATAAATCCTGCGTCGCATTGGCAGGCGGCACTCCCATTACCATACCCACCAAAGTAGAAAATGAATTTCGGATCACAGCAGAGCAATTAGAAGAATATGTGACGCCTCGCACCAAAATATTACTGATCGGTTATCCCAATAATCCCACCGGTGCGATTATGAGCAGAGAAGATTTAGAAGGCATTGCTGCTTTTGCACTAAAACATGATCTCATTGTTATTTCTGATGAAATTTACGCCAAATTAACCTATGACGGAACTCATACCTGCTTCTCCAGTTTACCTGGCATGCGAGATCGCACCATCGTGTTAAATGGTTTTTCCAAAGCTTATGCCATGACAGGCTGGCGTATTGGTTATGCAGTTTCCAATGTTGAGTTCATTGCTGCCATGACGAAAATCCATCAATATACGATGTTATGTACTCCCATCACAGCACAAATTGCAGCGATTGAAGCCCTAAAGAGCGGCGGAAAGAACGTAGAACATATGGTATCAGAATACAATTATCGCCGTCGTTTAATTTTCAATGGATTTTGCCAAATGGGTCTGGATTGTTTTGAACCCAAAGGAGCATTTTATATTTTCCCTTCCATTAAAAAGACAGGTCTAACGTCTTTAGAATTTGCCGAACAACTTCTCATGACTGAAAAAGTAGCCTTAGTGCCAGGCGATGCCTTTGGCGAAAGCGGCGAAGGCTTCGTCCGCTGTTCCTATGCTACCTCTACTAAAAATATCACAGAAGCCCTTGAACGCATTGGACGATTTATTGAAAGTATTAAAAAATAAAACATTTTGAACCGCGAAGATACGAAGACTAGGAAGGACACGAAGAATTTGAATGAACCACAAAACCGCTTCGTGTCCTTTGTATTTCTTCGCGCCTTCGCGTTTAACGTTTTTCTTAGAACTTTATACATTCTGGTGATACTATAAAACAAAGAGACCAAGCTATAATGCTTAGGTCTCTTTGTTTTACTATATATCCATAAATGTATCCAATGGTGAATTCGGCTTCAGCATGGGGGTAACGATCTGTTCCGTAGGGATTTTGACAATAATCACCCGTGGACAGCTGCTTTCCACTGCAGCGGAAAATGCCGCCAGGAATTCTTCCTGGGTCGTAGTCAATGTACCTTCAATGCCAAAGGCTTTTGCAAAACAGACAAAATCCATAGGCACCGGCAATAAAGACTCTGAATACCGCTGTTTATAAAACAGCTGCTGCAATTGGCGCACCATTCCCAAGGAACTGTTATCCACAATAATGGTAATCAAAGGCAACCCCTGACTGGCTGCGGTAAAAAGTTCACAGCCCGTCATTTTCATGCCCCCATCACCAACAATGGCAATCACCCGCTTCGCCGGCATGGCGATCTGAGCACCAATAGCAGCAGGAAGACCAAATCCCATCGTACCTAAGCCGCCAGAGGTAATCCAAGACCGGGGAGTCTCTATGTGAAGATTCTGAGCCGCCCACATTTGATGCTGCCCTACATCTGTCGCAAAAAGGAATGGCTTTCCCTTTGTTCTTTCGGCCACTTGCTTTAGCATCCATGGGGCTGAAAGAACATCTCCATCCGGTTTTGCTGAAAATTCCCGTTTCCATTCCTGGATCACCTTCCACCATAGACAGGGATTAAGAGATTCCATCCGCTCATACAGTGTCGTTACCAATTGTTTCACATCCCCCGCTAAAGGAATATGGGTGGAAACATTCTTATCCAATTCGGCAGGATCTACATCAATGTGAATGAGCGTTTTTCCTTCTGCATATTTGAACTTATTACCTGTTACCCGATCATTGAAACGGCTGCCGATAGCAATGACCACATCAGCACCATGAACGGCAAGATTGGCTCTTTTATGTCCGTGCATCCCTGTTAATCCTAAGAATAATGGATGTTCAGAAGAAAATGATCCCAGTCCCATCAGAGTGCTCACAACGGGAACATTCATCTTTTCAGCCAAAGCAACAACCTGTTCATAAGCTCCAGATGAAACCACACCGCCTCCAACGATCATCACTGGCTGTTTTGCTGCTTCCAGCACCGCTACCGCCTTATCAATCAGCGAACTTCCCAGTTCTGACAACTCCCATTGAAACCTGGGTTTATTTTTTTCCTGCTCCTCTTCTTTGTTGAAGGTAAATAAAGCCATTTGAATATCACTAGGTACATCAATCAATACGGGACCTGGACGTCCTGAAGAGGCAATCCGAAAAGCAAATCGCATGATTTCAGGCAAGGCTGCAGCATCTTTCACTAAAAAATTATGTTTTGTGATCGGCATCGTAATCCCAGTGATGTCCACTTCTTGGAATGCATCAGCACCAATGAGATCTGTAGAAACCTGCCCGGTAATAACGACTAAGGGTACTGAATCTAAATAGGCATTGGCAAGACCGGTTACTAAGTTGGTAGCTCCCGGACCACTGGTAGCAATACAAACTCCTACCTTGCCGCTAGCGCGGGCATAACCATCTGCTGCATGGATAGCCCCTTGTTCATGCACCGTAAGGATGTGGCGTATCTGTCCTTCATATATCGCATCATACAGAGGCAGAATACGCCCTCCCGGATAACCGAAAACCGTGTCGACTCCTTGCTCTAATAAGCATTCTATGATCCCCTGGGCACCAGATATCTTCATACAAGTTACCTCCTAATGAAGACGTTAACCAAGTTGTTTCTCAATCAAACTCGTTATTTCTTCCGTTGAAACTTTAGTTGAACCCGGCTTATACAAATCCACTGTACGATATCCTTGAACCAAAACTTGATCCACGGCCTTTTCAATTGCTGCCGCTGCTTCTTCAGCGCCTAATGAATAACGAAGAAGCATGGCTGCTGACAAGATGGTCCCTACCGGATTGGCCAAGCCCTTACCTGCGATGTCAGGAGCCGAACCATGGATCGGTTCATATAAACCGGTTCCATCCCCCAGACTAGCCGACGGCAACATGCCAATCGATCCCGTTAGGACAGCAGCTTCATCACTCAATATATCTCCAAACAGGTTGTTAGTTACAATTACGTCAAACTGCTTCGGTGCCAAAATTAACTGCATCGCACAATTATCGACATAAAGGTGACTCAAGGTGACATCCCGATATTGGGCGGCAGTCTCTTGCGCTGTTTTACGCCATAAGCGAGAGGAAGCCAAGACATTGGCTTTATCTACAGATACTACCTGTTTGCGCCGTAATTGGGCTGCCTGGCAGGCCAGCTTTACAATCCGCTCCACTTCAGGAGTGCTGTAAATCTCTAGATCCGATGCTTGCTCCACACCGTTTACCACTGCCGCTTCATTTTTCGCGCCATAATAAATACCGCCATTTAATTCTCGTACTAATAAAATATCCACACCAGAAATTGCCTCTGGTTTTAAAGGGGAAAATTCAATTAATGCTTTTGCTACGCGGATGGGTCTCAGGTTCGCATATAGCCCTAATTCCTTGCGCAATCCTAAAATCGCTTTTTCCGCTCGAATCTCAGGAGCAACCCCATCCCATTTAGGACCGCCAACTGCTCCAAGCAGTATGGCATCTGCCCTCTTGGCAGCCTGAATGGTACTATCCGGCAGAGGAAGACCATATGCATCAATGGCCGCACCGCCAGCCAGATGGCGCTCAACATGTAATTGTATTCCACTCTTTCCTGCTGCTTTTTTCAGTATACAGACTGCTGCAGCTGTTATTTCTTCCCCAATACCATCACCAGGGATCACAACAATTCGTTTCTCGCTCATCATTTTTCTCCTTGACCTACTAAATCAACTGCAGCATAGATCATCCTGCAGCTGCTATTTACTTCGCCAGCATCACTCCGCGGCGGCTTTTCGAACCTCGGGATAACCACATGCTGTCAATCGTTTATTAATCGCATTAACATACGCTCTGGCACTTGCTTCAATCACATCTGTGCTTAAGCCTCGTCCATTATATACTGCACCATTGTACTCGATCCATACAGTTGATTCTCCCAGAGCATCTTCGCCGGCAGTAATGGCTTTTAATTGATAATCCTTTAAGCCAACAGCGAAACCTACCGCCTGTTCAATCGCCTTAAATACTGCATCTACCGGACCATCACCGCAGCTTGCTTCTTCCGTGATACCATTACTTGTCTCTAATCGTACAGAAGCTGTTGCAGCATTTGCACTGCCGCCGCTCACCACTTGATAGGAAACTAAACGATACCAGGCAGGATGGACAGAAGGTTTGTCAATAATCAAGGCTACTATATCCTGATCAAACACCACTTTTTTGCGATCCGCCAAATCTTTAAATTTGGCAAACAGTATATTAACAGTCTCACTATCTAAATTATAATCCAGCTGCTTTAAACGATCTTCAAAGGCATGTCTGCCTGAATGTTTTCCCAGCACAATGGAATTACGACTCATCCCGATCACTTCCGGAGAGATAATTTCGTAGGTCAGCGAGTTATTCATAACACCGTGCTGATGTATGCCAGACTCATGAGCAAAAGCATTATCACCCACTATCGCTTTATTAATCTGCACATCCACACCTGTCAATGCACTCACTTGGGTAGAGGCACGATAAATTTGTTTTGTATCAATGTTAGTAGTTACATTATAGTAATCCCGGCGAGTATAAAAGGCCATAATCAACTCTTCTAATGCAGCATTTCCAGCCCGTTCACCCAATCCATTGATCGTGCACTCCACTTGGGTAGCACCAGCTTGCACAGCAGCCAGAGAATTCGCCACAGCCAGCCCTAAATCATTGTGACAGTGAACACTAATATCGACCTTATCAATACCAGGCACATGTTCCCGTAAATGGCGAATTAAGGCGCCGTATTCATCAGGTGTCGTATACCCTACTGTATCAGGTACATTAATAACCGTCGCACCTGCTGCGATGGCTTTGGCATATACCTGGCAGAGAAAACCCCAGTCAGACCGAGAAGCATCTTCTGCGGAAAATTCAATATCCTCGATAAATTGTTTCGCATACCGTACTGATTCTTCTGTCACCGCCAATACCTGGTCACGGGACATTTTCAATTTATATTCCATGTGAATATCACTAGTGGCTATAAATGTATGAACCCGAGGGCGCTCAGCTTTCTTCAAAGCTTCCACCACGGCATCAATATCTTTTTTATTGGCTCTGGACAAGCCTGCAATTACAGGACCTTTTATACATTCTGCAATTTGACTGACACCTTTAAAATCCCCTGGAGAAGCAATGGGAAAACCCGCTTCAATAATATCCACATTTAATTTTACCAGACTTCGGGCAATTTCCAGTTTCTCATGCATATCCAAACATACGCCAGGCGTCTGCTCACCGTCACGTAGTGTGGTATCAAAAATCTTAATTCTTCGTTCCATACCAACACCTCTGTCCTACTATTTTTTCTTCAGCCAGCTCATCATACCGCGCAATTCTTTACCCACCGTTTCAATTTGATGTTCTGCTTCACGGCGTCTGGTTGCAGAAAATTCAGGACGATTTGCTTGATTTTCCAAAATCCAGTTTTTCGCAAATACACCATTTTGTATTTCCGTTAAGACTTTTTTCATTTCTACTTTTGTTGCATCTGTTACAATGCGATTACCAACCATATAATCACCATACTCAGCCGTATCGCTGATAGAGTAACGCATAGCTGCCATGCCGCCTTCATACATTAAGTCTACAATCAATTTCAATTCATGCAGGCATTCAAAATAAGCAATCTCAGGCTGATAACCAGCTTCCACTAACGTTTCAAAACCAGCCTTAACTAAAGCAGTAGTACCACCGCACAAGACCGTTTGCTCACCAAATAGATCGGTTTCTGTTTCTTCTTTGAAAGTTGTTGTCAACACTCCTGCTCTTGTACCGCCGACACCCCATGCATAAGCTAAGGATAACGCTTCGGCCTGACCTGACGCATCTTGATATACAGCCTTCAGACATGGCACTCCGCCCCCTTCCTGGAATACACGGCGCACTAAATGCCCAGGACCTTTAGGAGCCACCATAAATACATCTACATCCCCAGGCGGAGTAATCTGGTTAAAATGAATATTAAAGCCATGAGCAAAAGCCAGGGCAGAGCCAGCTTTCAAATTTGGTGCAATTTGCTCTTTGTAAATTTTAGCTTGCTTTTCATCAGGAACTAAAATCATAACGACATCAGCAGCAGCTACCGCTTGAGCAACTTCCTGAACCTCCAGACCATCATTCTTGGCTTTCTCCCAAGATTTACTGCCCTCATACAGACCCACGATTACTTTTACGCCATTATCATGCAAATTCAATGCATGGGCATGCCCTTGGCTGCCATAACCAATAATCGCCACCGTTTTTTTTGTAATTAAGTCTACTACCGCATCTTTGTCATAATACATTTTACTCATTTTCATCATCTCTCCTACATTTAATATTCTTGTGTTATATAAAACAGCCTCTTACTTTCTAGAGATAGCCTCTTTAGAATATGAGAGGTGGTTTTGCCCTATGCCTTAACTTGAGCTGCATCGAATAAATCACTAATTTCACATTTTTCTTTTTCATAGATACTACAGTCACCTCGCTGCAAACCAACAACTCCTGTTCGAATCATCTCTAAGATTCCATAGGAGGATAACGCAGCAATTAATGCATCCGTATTGGTTTTCCCACTGGTTATTTCCACCATCAAAGTCTCATTTGAAATATCCACGACCTTAGCTCCAAAAGTTTCTGCCAGCTGCAAAACTTCTAACTTCTTATTTTGCTCTGCTTTAACTTTTATCATCGCCATATCCCTTACCACTGCAGTATTAACAGGCAGGATCTCAACGGCCCTTACTTCTACCAATTTTTCTAATTGCTTCACCACCTGGGCTACAATCGCGTCACTTCCTTGCATGACTGCTGTAATACGTGAGTATTCTGGAACATGCGTAGTGCCTACGGCCAAACTTTCAATATTAAACCCCCGGCGTGAAAACATTCCAGCCACTCGTACCAATACCCCTGATTGATTCAGTACTAAAATTGAGATTGTATGATGACCCATTCCATCCACCTCCATTTTATTGCTTAATAAAAACAAAAAAGCCACCGAAAGGTTCCCACTATAAGAATAGATTTGTCTATTCTTTGCTGAAACAATCATGTATACCACAGGCTTCAGCAGTGAGAAAATTTCCGCAGAGTCTTTTATACTCACGGTGTAATCCGCATACGCGCATTTGTATCGCTTGGTCCAGTCCTTTTTACAGCGGAACCCTAGATACTCTTTCTCGTTACGACGTTGTAACTTTTTTTACACTTCAAACGACAACGTTACTCTATTGCCAAGACCAATCGGCTGTATACTCAACTTTTTACTGGTCACCTTTTCTATTGGCGATTACACATCAGATTATACTTAGTTTAAACATTCTCATGCCAATGCATACAAGTCCTCCTTCAGTAAATATGAACCTGCAGCATGAACAAATAAGAAAAATATCCTCCGCAGAAATACAAACTTATTCTGCGCAACTACCCATGTGTAACATTTTAAGCCATTATACCAGTCATCATAGAGAAAAAGCAAGATTATTTTACTGTTTTACCATAATATTTAAAAGAAAAATATATTACACCTTTTCGTATAGAGAAAGCATCCCATTGCTTGCCAGGCAGAAGCCCATTCAGTCAACCGGGTTAATGACCAGCTAATCCCTCCCAAATATATACCAGCATAGCAGAAAACCCTTACTGTTCCTTTGTGTTTTAAAAGGACAGCAAGGGTTTTCTACTGTATCATTATTATAAAAATAGCGTGAATAATAACTCATAATCATTTTAAATATAAGCAGCAAATAAAAATTCGAAATATTAGACCATTTTTAACTTTTGTATACTGTTTTTTCTTCTGCTTTTTTTATCTCTGCAAAAAGCTCGTTTACCAGCTCTTTGCCAATTTGATTTTTATATCGATCAATTACCGGCTTAACCATTTCTTGAATTTTAACCATCTCCATCGAACTAATTTGCCCTACGAACATACCTTTTCTTTCTAATGCCTGCAAATTATCCTTTTTCCTTTTCCGATTCACCTCAGTGGTATATAAGGCACCTTCCTTCGCAGCCTGCTCGATAATAGGTTTATCTTCAGCCGGCACAATGTCCCATAGCTTCTTCGAGTACATCAGTATAAAAGGTGAATACACATGATTGGTGAGCGTTAAGAACTTCTGTACTTCATAAAATTTATCGTCATAGATCGTAGCAATAGGGTTTTCCTGACCATCTACCTCTTTTAACCGCATAGCATTGTATAAATTCGCAAAAGGCAGCGGTATGGGATCTGCCCCCAAAGCCTTCCAAGTATCGATATGAAGATCATTCTGCATGGTTCTAATCTTCAGTCCGCGAAAGTCCTCTAAGCCCATAATAGCGTGCCGCGAGTTGGTCGTATTGCGAAATCCGCTTTCAGCAAATGTCAGACCGTAAAATCCGTATTGATCAAGCATATCCAGCAGTTTTCTGGCAAAAGGTCCGTGAAGTATGTAATCTGCTATGCTCTCATTTCTAATCAAAAATGGGAAATCAAAAACCATAAATCGTTTATCTAAGCCTGCCAGCGTCGGCAAAGCCGGAAATGTCATCTCCAGAGTTCCTTCTTTTAGCTTTTCAATCATATCAAGGCCTGTCCCTAATTGAGCACTATGAAAGATTTTTAGACTATAACGCCCCTGAGTGCGTTCATGCAAGATTTGTCCAAATCTCTCCATACCCGCATAGCATACAGACTTATCTGTCATTTCAAACCCAACGCGTAAGGTTTTCGTATTCGAAAAATGAAATCGAAAAACTGCTTGTTCCAAATTTCCGGCCAAACGGGATAACTGTTGAGTACCACTAGCGATTTGGGCAACCGACGTGGTGATTTGCTCGCTGCTAGCAGCCGCTGTTTGCGTTGCTGCAGCAGATTGCTCAGCAATCGCAGCCACACCGTGCACAGTTGACATCAAATCAGCAGCAGCATCTGCTTGATTATCGGCAAGCAATGTTACCTCTTGTAATTTAATACGGGATTTTTCAATATCGGATCTTATATCTGCAAAGCTAACATTGGCCGCCGTAATTGTATTTACACCTGTGTTCATACTTTCCTGCGTTGTTTCAAAGGCTACCACTACATGTCCAATATCGGAAAGCATACTTTCGACAATTTCATTAATTTGACCAGCGGCATGGTGAGATCGATTGGCAAGCTCACGAACCTCCTCTGCGACAACTGCAAATCCTCTGCCATGCTCTCCAGCTCTTGCTGCCTCAATCGCTGCATTCAATGCCAGTAAATTCGTTTGTGCCGTAATACTATTGATAAGCTTGATAATTTCCCTTACTTCTTGGGATTTCCCCTTAAGTTCCCCACCCAAACGCACATTATACTGAGCAGTTGCTGCAATTTCATTGACAATATTTTTAGACCGCCCGATTGCTTCGCTCCCCTGATGGACTGACGCCATAATTTGCTGTGTAATTTGCAATAAAGATTGCAACCCTGCTGCCGTATTTTTTGCTAATTCAGAAACTTGATCTGTTTTGCTGGCAGCATTTTGCGCCATAGTACCCGTTTCCTGAGCACCTGAAGCAAGTTCAGCTACCGCCATTGATATCAGCCTTATATCTCGACTAGCTCCATCCGAGACAGATGCAATTTCCACGCTCTTACTTGACACTTCTGCCGCTTCATCAGTAACTAAACTCAAGAGTGTACGCAGATATTCCAATGCAGAGTTAATTGATGTTGTTATCTCTCCTAGTTCGTTATTACCCCCACATTCCAGCGAAACTGTCAAATCTCCATCCTTCATACGGGAAGCTTGTTCTGAAACTGTTTTCAACGGCCGCATGATTCGATGCAATAGTATTGAGTTGAAGGAACAAGACAGTAAAACACCAATGGTTAAGAATATGCTATACACATCAAATCCGGATAAAATGATATACATTAGTAAAACAAGTACTAATATGGGCGGTAATACAAAAAATAATTTCATATATTTTTCTTTCATAACCTAACGCCTCCTCCGATTTGTTCATTAAACAATACAACTGATTGCATAACATCATTCATAACAAATTTTAAAAGACAACAATACTAGCCATCTGACAAAGGTGACACTTTACCAGTATCAGGATGAATCATTAATCCGTGAATAGGAACATTCCTTGGAATAATAGTCGTTTTACGCAGTGCATCCACCAGCTTCTTAACCTCTTCCTCACTATTGTGAACCTTGTCCAGCCAAGCAATTGCTTCTTCCTCGAATTTACGGATGTGCCTCTTATCAATCCCTCGCTTTTGCATCTTTTGTTTCAGCATACTTGGGGATATTTGCGTCACACCGCAATCCTCGTGACCAACCACAACAATTTCTTCCACGTCCAGGGCGTAAATAGCGATAACTAAGCTTCGCAAAATAGTACCAAAATTTCCATCTGTCGATGTTCCGGCGGTTTTAATTACAACGGCCTCTCCTCTTTTTATTCCAAGTGCCGACTCTAAGAGTTCAACCAGTCTGGTATCCATACAAGTAACGATAGCGATATGATGTTTTGGGTTCTTAGAAAGACCATCCCCATTAGCTGCTGATTTTAAAAGAAAACTGCTGTTTGCTTTGATTAGTTGTTCTAGCCCTATCATTTACAATTCCTCCAGGCATCATTTCACAACAAATATTCCAAAAGTTATTTAATGAGCGCTTCAGATATAGTATCAGAAGCGCTCATTGAGCCAAGTATACGATCCAACCTTTAGTCGTTTTTTCCTAACAAGTTACAAGTAACTCTTATATGATAATCCTTTATTCTATGCCTTTACTGCAACAGCATATTTAGGTTCCTGATGACTTAGAACACGTACAACCTCTTGGGCGGCCGTAACGCTGCACCGTGTAACTGCATCTTCCGTGTATGCTCCACAATGAGGTGTTAGCACTACATTTGGCAGTGTAAGCAGCGGATGATCTGGCGCCGGCGGTTCTTGTGTCAAAGTGTCCGCGCCATAGCCCGCTATCGTTCCTGTTTTCAATGCAGTATAAAGGTCTTTCTCGTCCACCAGTTCACCTCTTGCTGTATTTATGATGAAAGCATTCTTCTTCATATCTGTCAAAGTACGTTCATTCATAAGGCACTTTGTATCAGGGGTAACAGGTAAATGCAATGTTAAAAAATCAGCCTTTACCACTACTTCATCTAACGAAAGATATCTCACATTATAGTTCTGGCATAACTCAGGTTTTTGCCAAACATCAAAGGCTATAATCTCCATACCAAAAGCATGTGCTCTTTTTATCACTTCACTGCCGATATTTCCTGTGCCCAGCACTCCTAATACTTTTCCATATAATTCACAACCTAAGTTACGTTTCCAACTGCCTTGACGAACCTGGGCATCCTGACCCGGTATTACTCTTGCCAGAGACAACATCAAGCCGAATACTAATTCGCAAACCGATATGGTATTGGTTCCTGGTGCGAGGGTTACGGGGATACCTAGCCTTGCAGCAGCTTCTACATCTACTTTGTTATAACCCACACCATTTCTGGCTATTATTTTTAATCCAGGTGCTCCTGCTTCAATGACCTTGTCAGTAATTTCATCCAGACCGGCAATAACCGCATCCATACCGGGAATAATGCGTATCATCTCAGCCTCTGACTTAACACCATCACTAACATGAGTGATAATTTCATGCCCTGCATTTTCCAGTATTGCCTTGCCTTCTTTATTAGCAGCAACTGAACGGGCCGTAATTAATACCTTTGCCATACTCTATGCCCCCTAGCGATTATTGGCTGTAATAGCTGTATCATTTCTTACCGAAAGCAGCAATATCCGTGAATTCCTGCTGCAGATTCCAGTATATACGGTTATAAATATCATATAGTTCTTGATAGCTTTTAACTGCCGAAGCTCCCGGCTTATAAGTCTTTTCAATTGTTACAAAATCCGCGGTGGAAGATATATCCTTTATAATTCCCGCAGAAACGAAGCCTAATACCGCGGCACCAAAAGCTGCCCCTTCGTTTACATTTGGAACATTTATTTCCTGATTCAATGTGTCAGCTAAAATTTGCAGCCATAATTCTGACCTGATAAAACTGCCGCTTACTCTAATTTCACGAGCTGGTCCCGTCACTTCCTGCAGGGCAAGCAGGATACTGTTCATTCGATAACATACCCCTTCCATAGTGGCGCGAATCATATGCCGTTTATCATGCTGCAGGGTAAGACCGAACAGTACACCTCTGGCGTCCGCATTCCAGTTTGGAGCTCGCTCACCGGTAAAGAAAGGAAGCATAATGAGCCCCTCTGAGCCGGGCGCTATTTTTTTTGCATAGCTAGACATCAAGTCATAGGAATCGATGCCAAGTTTTTCTGCCACTCTTTGTTCTGTCTCACCAAAATGATCCCGCATCCAGCGCAGTGCAATTCCACCATTATTAATGGCTCCGCCTGCAACCCATACGGTATCCGTAAGATTGTAACACCAAGTCCGTCCTTTTTCATCTGTACACGGTTTATCTGTCAGCATACGCACTGCACCGCTTGTGCCAATCGTGGCACTCATATCCCCAGGTCTTACCGCACCGATGCCTACATTTACCAATACGCCGTCACCAGCGCCAATCACTACAGGAATTCCCGGCTGCAGACCTGTCCGGCGAGCCATCTCACCTCTTAAGGGCTGACTGTATGTTGTTGACACAACACTCGGCAGCGACTCTTCCGAAATAGAGAGATATGTTAACAACTCCCGATCCCATTCCAAATTGAATAGATTATACAAACCGGAACCGCTGGCAATAGAACGATCTACCACCCATTGCCCAGTCAATATTCGAAAGGCATAATCTTTGATCGAACCAAAATACGATGAACTATTGAATATCTCAGGACGTTCCTTGCGAAGCCAAGCAATCTTAGCCATAGGGTACATGGGATGAAGCGGACATCCTGTGCGGCGGTATATGGACAGGAAATCGGGATATATCCTTTTCATCTCTCGCACAATTTCCTGACTGCGGTTGTCTGCCCAAGTCATTAGCGTTGTAGTCGGCTCTCCCTCTTTATCATAGGCGAGAAAACTGTGAAATACGGAACTGATGGAAACCCCTTCCGCCTTGCGTCCAGTCTGGGTTAATGAGGTCACTACATCGCTGATGACACTTTCCATTGCACCAATAATTTCGTTAGGATCTTGTTCAGCCCAGCCAGGATGAGGCGTATACAGCGGATAGTCCTGAGAAGCAGCACAAAGAGACTGCCCGTCAGCTTGATACGCCACGGCTCTTATTCCTGTCGTCCCTATATCAATACCAATCCATACAGAAGGTTTCATCTTCATCATCCTCACTTATCTTTAAAAACAAATTTTTGTATTGCATACCCAACACCACATTCTTCATTTGTTTTTGTTACATCATCAGCACACTGCTTTAGTTCCTCGCAGGCATTGCCCATAGCGATTCCAATACCCGCTTCTCGAATCATAGAAATATCGCTGCCTTCATTTCCAACTGCCATCACATTTTCCATAGGAATTCCCAAATCCCAACAAATTGTTTTTAAAGCGGCTCCTTTGCTGACAGTCGGTTCTACAATTTCTAAACCATGATCGGTATCCCGAATGACAGCAAAATCATCTGACCACCTTTTTAAAATTTGCTGCGCATTTTGAATCCGTACAGAATCATCAAATAATGCAATGCGCAAAGGCGCCTTATCCAATGTTCTTAATTTCTTTGGTCCCAGGGCAGTATAAGGCACCCCAAAGATTCGAGAATAGTTGACCGTTTCTTTGATGGCTTCCTGAACAATAAGCTGATTCTCTAAATACACTTTGACATAGTAATTATCTTCTTCAAAAATGCGAATCATTTCTCTAAACTTCAGCAAATTCATTGGTTTTTTCAGCCATATTCTTTCTTCTCTTTCATCTGTCACATAGGAACCACTCAAAGAAATCAGCGGTGCATCTAACTGTAATTGGCGGGCATAAGGCAGTATAGAACAAAAAGGTCTTGCCGATACCAGCGTAACAATGATTCCTTTCTCCTTGGCCTTGGCAATCATTTGTACAGCCTGATCGGGAATCTTTTTCTCTTCATCTAATAACGTTCCATCCAAATCAAGAGCAATCAGTCGAACAGGAGGATACATCATAAAGCTACCTCTCTACAAATTAATTAACAATCCAACTGGAAGTTTCTTTGTTATCTAAAACACGTTTCAATTCACGCAATAATAAATAGGGTGTTTGAGCAAATGTGTCATTTGTCGCACCAGCCAAATGAGGAGTCAGAGTAACATTGTCCATGGTTAACAGAGGATGTTCTTTTGCGATTGGTTCTGTCCAAAAAACATCCAGAGCCGCTCCGCCAATTTGCTTATTTTTCAAGGTTTCTACTAATGCCTCCTCATCAATCAAACCTGCTCGTGCAGTATTAATCAAATACGCCGTTGGCTTCATCCATGAAAGCGCTTCTTTGCCAATCAGACCTGCCGTATCTTTACTAAGTCTGGCATGAATACTAATGAAATCAGATTGCCTGCATAGTTCTTCCAGGGAAACTAATTCCACTCCCGATCCTTGCACCGCTTCCGCCTTGATATATGGATCATATGCCAGAACGCGAACATTAAAGTTTGCCAATTTGTGGGCAACCAGACGCCCAATATAGCCCAAGCCTACTAAACCGATCGTTTTTTCACGCACATCACCCATAAATCCAGAATTAGCATATTTCTTTTTCCAGTCTCCCTGCATCAATGCAGCATGACCTCTTGCCAAATTACGCAGCTCCGCCAGCAGCAGTGCAATTGTAAAATCGGATACAGCCTCTGCATTCCGCCCCATGGTTTTCATTACTTTAGTGCCTTTTGCTGTTGCAGCATTAACATCTGCATTTTCGGTGCCAGCACGACATACTCCAACATAAGATGCACTGCTTTGCTCAATCAGCTCTTTATTCAACGGGGTATGATGAGTAATAATCACATCGGCATCTTTGCCTGCTTCAATCAATTCCGCTGGAGGTTTTCCGGCACTAGGACCAAATTTTTCAACTTGACTGCGTAAGAACCAAAATTCTTCCTCACTTTCTGGTTTCCAATCTACCCCTTTTACAATCGCTTCATCGCCGAAGACATCACGTACTGCTTTTGCCAGCGTATCTGCTGTCAGCATTGGATCTCCTACCACTAAAAATTTCATTTATTTCTCCTCCTTCTTAATTAGAGCATCGATTTTGTGATGTATCCCTTGAAGCGCAGGATAAACATTCTGATATACATTTTCAAACATGGTACGATATGCTTCATGCCTCACTGGGTCTGGAAGATAAACCGTATCATCACGCCTTGTCTGTCGTACAGCATCTTCAGGATCTTTGTATATCCCGGCACCAAGTCCGGCCAACATCGCTGCACCAAGTGTAACAGCCTCAGGCACATTTAAACAAACGACAGGCTTCCCTAAGATATCTGCTTTGATCTGCATCCAAAAAGGTGACTTTGTTGCTCCCCCTACTACATTCACAGTCTCAATCTCATAATCTACTATCTTTTGTATTCCTTCTATAATCGTTGTAGATTCATAGCAGAGTCCTTCTATGATCGCTCTTGCCAAATCGCCTCTTGTATGAGAAGTAGTCAATCCGATGAGTGCTCCCTTGGATAAGGGATCAGCTCCAGGTGCATATTTCCCGCGAAAATGAGGCAACAATATCGCTCCCTTTGCTCCCAATGGCGACTTTTCTGCCTCATCAAGCAAGGTAGTCAAATCCTCCTTGGTCATTTCAGTGCGAAACCAATCTAAAATTACACCTGATGAAATCACTTGTCCTGCGATATAATACTTGTCATCTACAACATAATTTACACAAGTAAAATTGGTATCAATATGCTTTACATCATTGGCTGGCTCATCAACAACCATAAGAATCTGCTCACTCGTCCCTATGGCACTTAGTACTTGACCGCTTTGCGTCAAACCACAAGCAAAGGCACCACAAACATAGTCCATCCCACCAGCAAAAACAGGAGTTCCCGCCTCAACACCGGTTAAACCAGCTGAATGGCTCGTGACAGTTCCTGCCAATTCTCCCGATCGTTTTATGGTCGAACATATTTCCCGCGGAATCTGTGCATGATCCAGAATCTTATCGGACCAGCAGCGCTCCTTTAGATCAACTGCCATCGTCCGGCAAGCTACGGATAAATCGACTACCGCCTCGCCAGTAAGCCGGTACACGATGTAATCCTGCATGGAAACCCATCGCTTCACACCTTTAAACAATTCAGGCTTTTGCTTTCGAATCCATTGCACTTTTGTAATACCCGCCATGGGATTCGGTACAAAACCACTAATGCTGAATACTTCTTCACTGCCAAAGTCCTCGCGCCACTCGGCAGCAATTCCTTCCGTCCGGGTATCAAACCAAGCAATTGAACGATGGATCCATTCATCGTTCTCATTAAGCAGAACACCAGCAGCCCCCATGCTAGCCACTGCGATGCCGTCAATCTTTTCTCCCCCCAATTGACGGGTAATATCTCGCAATATATCCTGTACCGCATCCCAAATTTGTCCGGGATCAAATTCAGCCCAATTATTTTCTAAATAATGAGTCACAGTTGGACGACTAGCTACTGCTTTAAACATACCATCTTCTGTATAGGCTGCAGCTTTACAATTCGTAGTTCCTATGTCTATGCCGATTAAACAAGCCAATTCCTTCCCCTCCTGCTTCTATTCATTTGTACATAGGTCGAAGTAAATGTTACATGGAAACCGCAAGAACAAAAAAGACTCTATCCAAGTTTCTTTAACACGCTATATACGATTATTTTATAACGATGATCTCCGAATGTTCGCTGATTTCATCTTTTAGCTCATCCAGGAATGGAGCTACCGACACACGCAGCCCTGCCCGATTAGTAACCAGATCCATCCCTTGGCAGATCTCATCCAATGTCACTAAATGAGTCAAAATTTTCTTAGCTGATACCTTACCATTACGAATCAGCTCCAAGGCTAATGCATTATGCCGAGGCGCTGATGAAAATGCACCATAAATAGCAATTTGCCGATAATGTACATAATTGGCATCGATTGTAATCGTAGGCTGATCTTTAGGCAATCCTGCAAACAGACAAACTTTGCCCATTTTGCTAGCCATATTAATACCTAAAACTTGAGCTTCCGGTGTACCCGCTGTAACGATCACTACATTCGCTCCCAAGCCACCTGTCAGCTCCATCACAGCCTTCGCCCCATCCTGGGAACTCAGGTCAATATATCCATCAAAGCCAAATGACTTTGCTTCTTCCAAACGTCTGGGACTCCGGTTAATTAAAAAGATCTTGCCTGCTCCTCTTGCTCTGGCTGCCTCAGCATGCATAATGCCGATTGGCCCTGCACCGATCACCGCCACTGAATCACCCAAACCAATATTCATTACTTCTTGTGCATTCAATACGCAAGCTAGCGGTTCAGCAAGAGATGCCTCCAAATAGGTAACCTCATCGGGAATGCGATTGATATTACCTACCCGCACGCCGCCTGCCGGAACAAGCACATATTCAGCAAAGCCACCATTATAATGATGGGCTATGGTCTTACGGGTGTAACACATATTCTGCCAGCCGGATGAGCAGTAGGAGCACGTTCCGCACCCAATACCCGGTGCAACGATGACACGTTCACCTACTGAATACGCAGTAACATCCGATGCTACCTCTACAATTTCTCCTGCAATTTCGTGCCCTAAAACAATCGGCGGTTTAATCGCCGCATGACCATGACGAAAGGTTCTTAAATCCCCGCCGCAAATTGCACAAGCCTTTACTTTAATCAAAACCGTTCCAGGCTGAACCTGAGGTGTTTCAATCTCCTCAACTGTCATTTTTCCAATGCCTTGATATATCGCTGCTTTCATACTACTTCCTCCTTTGTCTTATAAGAATAATCAACAGTTGACAAAGCCGAACCGAAATTACTCTTTATGAGCATTTTTTTAGTAATTGAATCTATTTGAAACTTATGATTCGATCTCTCCACCATAGTTGGACGTCCAGCTGTAGTTAATGTACACCTGGACGTCCATGCATCTTTATGTTCTATGAGACTACCTTAGATAGAAGCAATATAAATACCAATGAAGATACAGAAAGAATCGTCTCCAGAACGGTCCACGTTTTTAATGTTTCAGTAACCGTCATACCGAAGTATTCCTTTACAATCCAAAATCCGGCATCATTCACATGAGAAAGAACCAGTGCTCCTGATCCCACAGCCAGCACGATGATCTCTTTAGAAACACCTGCCGTATTTGCAACAAGAGGTGCTACGATACCAGCTGCAGTCATCATCGAAACCGTAGAAGAACCTGTAGCGACACGAATCATAGCTGCAATCGTCCAAGCTAACATAATCGGGCTTAACCCCATCGTGGAAGCCATCTTAGCGATTTCATTACCAATACCACTATCTAATAATACCTTATTAAACGCACCGCCGCCGCCGATGACCATTAAAATGCTGGCCATAGCTGGCAGCGATTGATCGCAGAACTTACCAATTTGCGTCAAGTTAAAATTACGACTAAAACCAAAGCTATAAAAAGCAAACAATAATGCAATTAAGAGTGCCATAAACGGGCTGCCGATGAATTTCAAAATCGCAAACATCTGAGACGTACGATCCATTGTTAAATCAGCAATTGTGGCAAATAGCATTAATATAACTGGCAGTAATATCGTGAAAACGGTAATGCCGAATCCCGGCATTTCATGGTCTTCCCGTCCTGCTTTAATCTGGTCAGCAAAACCTTCAGGTACCCCAACCACTCGCATACGTTTTGAAATAAAACTGGCAAATAAAGGCCCGGCAAGAGCTGCTGCAGGCAAACCAACAATAAGGCTATATAAAATCGTTTTACCTACATCTGCCTTAAATATATCTACAGCTGCCATTGCTGCAGGGTGAGGGGGAACCAAACCATGCACAATGGATAACCCCGCAACGAGCGGAAGACCAACTTTCAGCAAAGAAATTCCTGTTTCCTTTGCAATCGTAAACACGAGAGGAATTAAAAGTACAACACCCACTTGGAAGAAAACAGGAATTCCAACAATAAAGGCAACAATCATCATTGCCCAGTGAACTTTTTTCAATCCAAACAAATTAATTAAGGTTTTGGCAATTCTCTCTGCTCCACCAGATTCTTCTAACATTTTTCCTAACATGGTGCCAAGTCCTAAAACAATTGCAATAAAACCAAGGGTATTGCCTAAACCCGCTTGAATGGAGGCAAGGACTTTATCAAAGGGCATCCCCGCTGCCACTCCCAAGAATACCGACACAATCATTAAGGTTACAAAAGGATTAATTTTAAAATAAGTAATCATAACCAAGAGCAAAAGAACAGCCGCAATAGCAACTCCGATTAACATTAATATTCCTCCTCTTTTTATCCTACTAAGCATTGTTCCCTTCGTGGGACTAATCCTTATCCTTTGTTTTCTAAACAAAGAAAATTCTGTTATTTAACCCCTTCCCACCGCCTTTCTATTTCGTTTAACTCCATTTTTAAAACGAGGATCAATTCTTATGACTATCTGCGAAAACAATAATCAGGTTTATTTAAATCATTTTTCGCAAATTATTTTCATTGATTATTATCTTTTCAAAATTATTTTCATATGTATTATATAATTTGCAAAGAATAAAATCAATAACTTTAAATGTAATTTTCAATATTTTTATTCAATTCGTAATTATTTTCATTTTAATTTTTCAGCATTTACTCATATCGCACCCCTTAACCATATCTAATTAACAAGGCGCTATTTCCTGATATTTTCAGCATAGAGCATTTTTTTAAAAAATAGCAATTTATTGTTTTCAACTGCTGTTATTCATATTTATGTATCTTTTTTTGATTTTATTTGTCTTTTGTGAAATTATTTTCATTTCTTAAAACACAAGAACAATTGGCTTTGAAAATAAACCACTCTGGCTCCAACAATATGGAGAATAACTATAATATCCTTGGTATTCTCTGTATTTCTTCGCAATTTCCACTGCCTCATTACTTTTTTCACAATCTTCTATGCTTTTTTAATATTATTTTCATTTTCAATTAAAGAATTGTTGTTATAGTTCCCCGTCATTTGTTATACTTACATTGTCAACAGTTGGCTTTACATTTACTGTATGTTTTTTATCTATACAATCGCGAGGCAACCTTGCTGCAAAGAGAGTTTTCTGGTTCGAAAAAAACTTGTTCAATATAATATGTTCAGCTACAAAGTACGAGTTCACAAGGAGAAAAATATGACTACACGAGAGCCTAAACCAAATGTGTGCTTAGCACTCATCCATAATATGTTTCAATCCTTAACTAAAACAGAGCGAAAATTAGCAGAGTACATCATTTCCAATCCATCTGAAGTCATTCATATGACAATCACCGAACTGGCTGAAATTACAGGGAGCGCCGAGGCTACCATTTCACGATTCTGCAAAAACAAATTAGGATTTCCAGGTTTTCAAAGTCTTAAGATAGCCTTGGCAAGCGACTTATACGAACCCTTTGAATCCATATACAACGAAGTCAATGCAAACGATCCTATTGACGAAGTCGCCAGCAAGGTTTTTCAAAACATCAACGAGGCATTGCATGACACCTTAAAAATCATCCATGCAGAATCTTTATCAAACGCAATCACCGCAATCTTGGCCGCTCGCCGCATTGAAGTCTACGGCACAGGAGGTTCAGCACCTATTGCTGCCGATGTGGAACATCGCTTTTCACGTTTTGGCATTTCTGTCAGAGCTTATGCCGACCAGGATATGCAAGCAATTTCTGCCTCACTCTTGCATCCTGGCGATGTCGTAATGGCCATATCTCACACCGGTTCTAATCAAAGCGTTCTGGAGTCTGTAAAAATCGCAAAAGAAAATGGCGCAACGATTATCGGTATCACAAGTCACATCCGATCTCCCCTAAGCCAGATATCACATATCACTTTAAATGGTATGGCGAAAGAAGTTAATTATCGATCCGAGGCAATGTCCTCACGTTTAATTCATTTGGCAATCATTGACGTGCTTTATGTCGGAGCCATGTTAAGGCAGCCCGACCGGATTACCCACAATATGCAAAAGATTCGTCAATCCATTGCTAAAACTCGTTTATAAGAAAAGTGCCGGTACGTCTTTTTCATTCATAAACCAAATTATAAAAAAATACAGGAGTTAGGTGAAAAACTAAAAACATTTTGAAACGCGAAGACACGAAGAGCAGCAAGGACGCGAAGGGGATTTTGGCATATTCCACCTGCGCCCCACATCTTCGCGCCTTCGCGTTTCAATTTTCTTACATAAAAAGTCGAGATTATATTTTCATATAATCTCGACTTTTAACATTCTATCTATTTATACAGGATTGCTTGTCCATCTTAAGCGTACAGGGGATGTTTCTTACACAGTTCGCTGATTAGCTTCACTGCTTTTGCTTTTTCAGCATCATCAGTCGGATGATTCAGCACCATGGCAATAATAGCAGCTACGATCTCCATATCAGCTTCTTTCATGCCGCGAGTCGTAAGTGCTGCTGTGCCGATCCGAATGCCGCTTGTAATAAAGGGACTGGCCGGATCATAAGGAATCGCATTTTTATTGACAGTAACGCCTACTTCATCCAGGATTTTTTCTGCTTCTTTGCCAGTCATGTTCTGGGGACGTAAATCGACCAGCAATAAATGATTATCGGTACCACCTGAGACTAAGGTAAACCCTGCCTTTTTTAACCCCTCTGCTAATGTCGCTGCATTTTTAACAATTTGCTGCTGATATACTTTAAATTCTTCTGATAAAGCCTCTTTAAACGCAACCGCTTTTGCTGCAATGACATGCATCAAAGGTCCGCCCTGAATTCCCGGGAATATAGCTTTATCCACTTTAGCAGCCAATTCACTGCGGCACATAATCACGCCGCCGCGAGGCCCGCGTAAGGTTTTATGAGTCGTTGTTGTAATAATATCGGCATGTCCTACAGGCGTCGGATGAAGCCCTGCCGCTACCAAGCCAGCAATATGAGCCATATCCACCATTAACATGGCACCTACTTCACGAGCAATCTTGCCAATACGTTGAAAATCAATAATCCGGGAATAAGCACTGGCACCTGCAACAATCATTTTGGGACGGTGCTTCGCAGCAAGTTCTGCAACTTCATCATAATTAATTAAATGAGTTTGCGCATCTACGCCATAAGGTACAATATTGAACCATTTGCCGGAAATGTTCACAGGACTGCCATGAGTCAAATGTCCGCCATGAGCCAGATTCATACCCAGAATGGTGTCACCTGGCTGCAGAAAAGCAAAATATACTGCAGTATTGGCTTGAGCACCGGAATGAGGCTGCACATTGGCATGTTCTACACCAAAAAGTTCTTTCACTCTGTCAATTGCCAGTTGTTCCACCACATCTACATGCTCGCAGCCACCATAATAACGTTTTCCTGGGTATCCCTCAGCATATTTATTCGTCAAGACGGATCCTTGAGCTTCCATGACTGCTTTACTGACAAAATTCTCAGAAGCAATCAATTCAAGCTTGTTCTCCTGACGCTGCCCTTCTAATTGAATAGCTTTAGCAATCTCTGGATCAAAATTAGTAAGTACACTCATTTTATTTCCCCCATATTTTTATTCGTAGACAGACCGCGGACCACCAATCAGCCTGGGACGAGTAAGAGCTGCGGTCAAGAATGCTTTTCCAATATTCTTTTGCTGCAAACGCACTGGTACAGCTACTGCTTTTAAGTGCATACCAATCAAAGTATTGCCAATATCTAAACCAACATGGGCCTGAATATGTTCTACTACCACCGGACATTCAAAGGAACTCATCGCCATAGCTGCCAATGCGCCTCCCGCTTTGGGAACAGGAACGACCATTACAGGCTCTAACCGATAGATTTCGGCAACGGGTCTTTGCACCACCAATGCCCTATTTAAATGTTCACAGCACTGTACTGCTAAATATACATCAAATTTTGCACAAACAGTCATTAAGCCGCTTAAAATAGCTTGGGCCACATCAGAAGACCCCGATGAACCAATTCGCGCGCCCATTACCTCGCTCGTACTACAACCAACGACCATAAGCTGCCCTGAAGCAGCTCCTGCTATTTGCAGCAGCTCTTCAGCGGCTTTTATCGTCTGGCTTCGTATCTCCTCTATTTCGCTGCTCATGTCTTTCCCCCTAAGGATCATTATGATTCTAACTGAGAAATTTTTGCAACTCGATCACCGTGACGACCACCGACAAAATCCGTTGCAAGCCAAGTTGAAACAATCATACGTGCCAATCCTGGTCCGATGACTCTTTCTCCCATTGCTAACACATTCGCATCATTGTGTTCTCTCGTCATTTTAGCTGAAAAAACATCATGACAAAGAGCCGCTCGAATTCCTTTTATTTTATTTGCTGCAATGCTGATGCCAATGCCTGTACCACAAATCAATATACCTCTAGTGTATTGACCAGCAGCCACAGCTTCTCCCACTTTTTTTGCAATGTCAGGATAATCAACTGACGCTATGGAATGAGTTCCAAAATCTTCAAATGCAATGTTTTCTTCTGTTAATAATTTTTTAATCTCTTCCTTCAGCAAAAAACCACCATGATCACTACCAATTGCTACCAACATGTATAAACCTCCAGTTTTTTTTGCATGCAGAGTATCGATTCCTTCAAACACTCTCTTCGTCATTTTTTTCTATACTCAACTCATTTTTCCTGCAAGTTCCAAGATTCTTCCCCAGGACTTTTCCAGAATCTTTTCTATTTCAACGGCACAGGCCTCATAAATAGCGGTATCTCCACCGTAAGGATCAGAAACATCTTTCTTTTCACCAGCAAACTCAGCCAATGTAAATACCTTATTCCATGCCTCAGGCATGATAGAAAGCACAGCTTCTTTATGACTGGCCGTCATAGTCAGCAACAAATCTGCCCTTACAATATCCTCTCTTGACAGACGACGGGAGCGGTGACCCAAGATATCAATTCCCCGCTGTTTCATGACACATTGTGCTCCTTTTGATGCCCGTCCCTCATCCCATGCTGCGATACCAGCAGACGCCACAGCAATCTGCTCCGCAACATTGTATTTTTTTATTTTGTCTTGCAGCAATACCTCTGCCATAGGGCTTCGACAAGTATTACCCGTACAAATAATTAATATCTGCAGCATTTTAATCTCCCACTGCCTTTCTGCTATATTATTGCACTACCTAACCAAGCTAGTTTATTATCAATGCAGCATCGTCCATAGAATGTGCATCCCTAATAAAGCAAGTACAATTCCTCCGATACACTCCGCCTTACCACCTATATAACGTCCTACTTTACGCCCTAAACTCAGCCCAAACAAGGCAATTAAGAAGATAACGCTTCCCAAAATAAAACTTAATCTGACCAGATCAACATCCATCATCCCCATACTAAATCCTGCGGCTAAGGCATCAATGCTTACGCTAGTTGCCAATACCAGCAAGGAGATGCCTTGCAAGGGATGAGCTTTACTCTGATTTGATTCAGATACAAACAAGTTTTCTCTAATCATATATATGCCCAAACCGATTAAAACCAATGCTCCTAAAATACTGGCCCAATTTTCCATAACCAGCAGAGGATATTCACTATGGTAGCTGCCGAATCGTTCTACCACTGCTCCCAGAAAATTACCAATATAATAACCTGTCAATATGAGAACAATATGAAATAAAGCAAAAACAACTGCTGCCCGAAAAATAATCTTACGTCTCATAGGATTCATGCCAATAGGAACAGCCACAGAAAATAAATCTGTACCCAGGGCTGCACTTAACATCAATAATTCTAAACTCGTCACCAACCCCCACCTCCATTTTATAATATATATGTGGGGGATATAGTGTATATGTTATCCTTTGATAATCCGGTAGCCGCTAGCCTTTCGCAGGCGATTCATGACTGCCAATCCTAAGCCCTCTTCGGAAATACCCTCTGCAAAAATCACATCTACCGAATGATCATCATAATTGCGTAGAGCCAGATACAAATTTGCAGCTATCTCTTCTACATTCTCCCGCATGCCATATACAAAAGGTATGGTGCCTACAGGCAATTTGTCGGCTGTCTGGCCAGAAATTAAGGCGCCCACCCTTTTTCCCTCTGTCAATGCTGCCGAAACCTCCTTCAAAAGCAGCTCTAGCACTTGAGGATATTCGCCTTCCACTAACACCATTGGTGCATCAGGAGCGTAATGAGTATATTTCATCCCCGGTGAGCGAGGGGCAAGTTCAAAACTCCCGCTAAGAATCGGATCCATTTCCACTTCCCCTAATGTCTCCATCAGCATTTCCAACGTAACCCCTCCCGGCCTTAGCAAGGTGGGCACTGGCGTTGTGCAATCAATAACCGTCGACTCCACTCCAATCTGACAATTGCCAGCATCCACTACAGCATCAATTTTGCCCTCCAGATCAACTAATACAGCTTGGGCATTAGTCGGGCTCGGCCTTCCTGAAATATTTGCACTGGGCGCGGCAATCGGCGTACCCGCCAAAGCGATTAGCTCACGAGCAACAACAGAATCTGGCAGACGAATCCCTACAGTCTCTAACCCTCCAGTCACAATATCCGGTACAATTGCAGCTCTTCGAAATACAATGGTAAGAGGCCCTGGCCAATACGCATTCATCAAAACTTTCGCATTATTAGGAATATGGGCAACAAGCTGTTTTAGTTCTTCTATGTGAGAAATATGTAAGATTAAAGGATTATCTGAAGGTCTTCCCTTTGCTACATAAATATTGGCTACCGCCTTTTCATCCAGACCATTTGCACCTAACCCATAAACGGTTTCTGTCGGGAAAGCTACCAACTTGCCTTGTTTTAAGAGTTCCGCTGCCTGCCCTAATACTCCTTGATCCGGATGATCTTTATCCACTATAAAATATTCAGTATGCATAATAACCCCTACCTTTATGAAATAAAACATTTACTATACAAGGAAGAAAACACTAACGCATTCTTCAAAACAGATAAACCGAATCGAACCACAAAGACGCAAAGGACACAAAGGGGTTATTTATATTTTGCGTTCTCCTTTGTGTGCCACGATAGTGGCATTGCGTCTTTGTGGTTCATTCTCTTTTACAGTCCTTCCAGCACCACAACACGCTCGATTCCGCCGTAGTCTTTTATGATGTCACTGACCTTATAATAGCCTGTTTTTTCTGCCATGTCAGCAACTAGACGAGCTTGACCAATACCAACCTCCATAGCAATGAAGCCATTGTCCGTCAGGTAGTTCCTGCCTTCTTGAACAATTCGGCGATAAAAATCCAAACCATCTTCACCGCCTGCCAAGGCTAAATTAGGTTCTTGCTGTACCTCAGGAGTAAGTCCCGGTATATCTCCTTCGGGAATATAAGGTGGATTTGATACAATCGCTGTAAATTTTTGCCCCTTAACGGGAATAAATAGATTCCCTTGATAAAAAGTCAGCCGTTGCTCGATTTGATGTTTGGCAGCATTTCTTTTCGCCACAATCAAAGCCTCTGGAGAAATATCTACAGTCGTCCCTCTCGCTACTGGCAAGTTTTTCAGCATGCTGATACAAATAGCACCGCTGCCTGTGCCAAGATCTAAAATACAAGGTTCTTCCACTAGAGCAAGACGGCTTATCGCAGCCTCCACTAGAATTTCCGTATCAGGCCTCGGAATCAGTACTGCAGGCGTAACTTCAAAGTCCAACCCCATGAATTCCTTACTTCCAATGATATAGGCCACGGGCAAACGTGCAGCCCTTTGCTTCACAGCTGCGCGAAATGCAGCCAGTTCTTTATCCTCTAAAGGCTGATCGAAATGCACATACAAATACAATCTTTCTTTCTCAAGGATATGGGAAAGCAGTACTTCCGCATCAAGACGCGGATTTTCCACACCTTTATCCAAAAAGTACTGCCGAGTCCAATTTAAAATTGCCTGTACGGTCCAAATTTCTTTCTTATTTGCCATGTTATTCACCTTGCTGCATGCGCTGACTTTGATCTGTCGCTATTAAAGCATTAATGATTTCATCAATATCACCGTTTAGAACAAAATCCAGCTTGTGCAAAGTTAATCCAATACGATGATCCGTTACCCTGCCTTGGGGGAAATTATAGGTACGAATGCGCTCACTGCGGTCTCCTGTTCCCACCTGACTTTTCCGTGTTTCAGCCAGTTCAGCCCGGGATTCTTCTTCGGCTTTTTCTAATACCTTGGCACGCAGCACCCGCATAGCCTTGTCCTTATTTTTCAGCTGGGATTTCTCATCTTGACACTGTACAACAATACCCGTAGGTAAATGTACAATCCGTACTGCGGATTCCGTTTTATTAACATGCTGACCACCTGCGCCGCTGGCACAGTACGTATCAATTCGTAAATCATTTTGATTAATTACTACATCTACTTCTTCCGCTTCCGGCAATACAGCCACGGTTACCGTAGAAGTATGAATACGCCCGCCTGATTCTGTGGTAGGAACGCGTTGTACACGATGCACACCACTTTCGAATTTCAAACGACTATAAGCACCATCACCATCAATGGTAAAAACGACTTCTTTAAAACCACCTAAATCAGGTGCATTGGCATCTAATAACTCCGTACGCCATCCTTGGGTTTCCGCATACCGAGTATACATGCGAAATAAATCGCCAGCAAACAAAGCCGCCTCATCACCGCCAGCGCCACCGCGAATTTCCACAATTACACTCTTTTCATCATTTGGATCCTTAGGCAGCAATAAAATACGTAATTCTTCATTCAATACTTCATTCCGTGCTTTTAAGTCTGACAATTCTGCCGTAACCATTTGACGAAAATCATTGTCCAGTTTATCATTCAGCATTTCAAGGGCATCGGCAATACCTTGCTGTACCTCTTTATATTCTCGAAATTTAGCCACTATAGGAAGCAATTTAGAATGAGCTTTCGTATGTTTTTGCCACTCTGCCATATTGGCAATAACCGAAGGGTCACTAATTAAATTCTCCAATTCAAGCTGTCTATCTTCAATGGCCTGCAATTTATCCAGCATGGTCATTCTCCTCTAAAAACTTTTATTTCTTCGCGACCTTCGCGGTCCATTGTTTTTTTACATAACGCTATCTATTCTATTGTTCTATTATTACATTTCTTCTACGGGACGAGCTGCTTCCAATGCCTTTATCGCAACTTCTAATTGATCATCGCTAGGTTCTCTAGTTGTTAACTTTTGCAGCAATAAACCTGGCATAATAGCAATTCCCACCCAAGCCGCCTCACTCTTTCCTGCAAAACGAATAATCTCATAGGCAAGACCTGCCACAAGCGGCATCAATATAATACGGGATACAATCCGAATCCACAAATCAGGCCAGCCTAAAAAAGCAAACATAACAATACTTACGATCATTACGATAAATAAAAAGTTGGTACCGCAGCGAGGGTGCAGCGTAGTATAGGTTCTAACGTGCTCGACATCCAATGGTACCCCTGCCTCGTAAGCATGGATCGTTTTATGTTCCGCACCATGATATTCAAACACTCGGCGAATATCCTTCATCCTGGATATCCCAATTATATACACTAAAAAGATGGCTAAACGCAGCACACCTTCCATTAGATTTAATAAACGCGGATCCGTTACCGCACTATGAATATATTTGGCTGCGTACGTTGGAATAATTACAAATAAAACAATGGCCAATCCCAAAGAAAACATCATGGTAACGGCAATTTCCTTATTTGATAATTCCTCCCCTTCATCCCCAGCTGCCTGAGCAGAAAAGGATAAAGCCTTAAGACCCTGCACCAATGATTCAACCAATGCAACAACACCCCGCAGCATCGGTTTTTTTAAAATGGGATACCGATCACTAACAGGTGTAAAAGCTTCCTGTTTTACAATAATTTCACCTGATGGTTCTCTGACCGCAGTAGCGATTATACCAGGTCCGCGCATCATTACACCTTCAATGACAGCTTGCCCACCAATACTAACTTTCGGTTTCATGGTATCCCCTCCTTGTATTATTAGTATACTCTTCTAAAACAACCATATAACTGTAAACAGCTCATCCTTCGACGTCCTAATAGGATTGCTTTTCCCATACAGATGACAGATATAAATGTAGCAGAGCATTTCTGCTCTGCTACTCCGTTTTTAGGCCTGTTGACCGTAACGTTTATTGAATTTCTCAATACGTCCACCAGCAGTGATATTACGTTGCTGACCAGTAAAGAACGGATGGCATTTTGAGCAAACATCGATACGCAGTTCTTTTTTGATAGAACCAGTTACAAAAGTGTTGCCACAACCACACATTACTTTTGCTTCACCATAATTTGGATGAATTTTATCTTTCATTTATTGCACCTCACTTTAAAGCACCTTGTAGCTTTTACCACATTATTATAGCATACCAATTTCTCCTAAGCAATATTGTTTTTCTGTTAATCACTTTAAATATTTTCCAAACCACTTCTAATTTCTGTTCGTTTAGAAAAAACGTTATAAAATTAAAAAAACATTTTGAAACGCGAAGATACGAAGAATAGGAAGAACACGAAGGGAGCTATGCTATGTTCCAATCCACCCCTTGTTTTCTTCGCGTCTTCGCGTTTCAATAATTTTTACATAACTACTCTATTTACTCATAAATTTACAATAAATTATTCGTTTGTGATCGTTTTAGTTTATTTATGATTGACTTTTTGCAATGTTACTTTTATAATGAAATCAATCGAACATTACTGAAAATACAGTTTATTTGGAGAGGTGCGTATATGTTTGCTGAAGAAAGACGTAATAAAATTATAAAAATGATTCAATCCAGACAGCCCGTTAAAGTAATTGATCTTAGTTCATTATTCGCCGTATCTGAAGCTACCATACGCCGAGACTTGCAAGAACTTGAAAACTCAGGTCTTGTCCAGCGAACCCATGGAGGCGCCGTATCATCTCAGTTAGGCTCAGAGCTTAGTTTCCACGACCGGGAAGTCTTTTTCTTAGAGGAAAAAAGGGCTATCGCCGCTCTAGCTGCTGACATGGTACAAGATGGTGAAACAATTTTATTAGATGCCGGTACAACCACCCGAGAAATCGCTCGCGCATTATGCGGGAAAAAATTAACGGTTGCAACAAACAGTATGGATGTGGCTTCTGTTTTTGCCGAAGAGGTGGATATCGAAGTACTGTTATTAGGTGGCACTTGGCGAAAGTCCATTAATTCTCTCATTGGTCCACTCACCAATTCCATGCTCAAACTCTTTTCCTTTGACAAATTGTTTCTCGCCGCCAATGGAATCGACTGTACCTTAGGAGTCACAACAAAACATCTTGCAGAAGCAGAAACAAAAAGAGCAATGATTGCGGCCAGTCAATCGATTATATTAGTAGCAGATCATTCTAAATTTGAAAAAAGAACATTTTCTAAAATTTGCAATGTAGATGAATTATCTGCAATCATCACCGATAACAGCATTAATAAAGATACCTTAGAAACTCTGCGAAATTATACTCAGGTTATAATTCCTGAAAGCACCCATTTAATAAGGGAGGTGAATCTCATTGAATAATACGCTCCCCATTGTAACCGTTACCTTAAATCCAGCCCTTGACCGCACCTTGCATCTGCCTAGCTTTACATTAGGAAAAGTAAACCGAGTGGATACGGAGCGTACGGACCCTGGAGGCAAAGGCATTAATGTAGCTAAGGTTATAACTGCCCTTGGACATCCCGTAGTTGTAACAGGATTTCTTGGAAAGAAAAATGCGTATACATTCCAAGACTATTTTAAACAGGAAAATATTGTTGACCGTTTCGTAAAGACCTCCGGAGAAAATCGCGAAAACATTAAAATCGTTGATACTGCAACGGATGTAGTGAGCGAACTAAACTTCCCCGGCATAATGCCAACAACAGCCGATTTGAAAAACCTCGAAGACATTCTGCGTAAACTGGCTGTCAACCATAAATGGTTTGTACTTTCCGGCAGCCTGCCGCTAACAGTCCCTACCGATATCTATGCAACCTTCATCGAAATGCTGCATCAATATGATTGTAACGTTATATTAGATACCAGTGGCCCCGCCTTATCTGCAGGTATTGCTGCCAAACCTTTCGCAGTCAAACCAAATCTGCCGGAATTAAGCCAACTCATGCAGGCACCTATGGAATCTGATAACGATATATTAGGAGCCGTAAAACAGCTGCTCCGTCAGGGAATCTCTCAAGTAGCAATTTCCCTGGGAGAAAAAGGTTCCTTAGTTGGTGATTGTCAGCAAATCCTACGAGCTAAAGCCCCTGTCGTCCCTGTCAGCAGTACTGTAGGAGCTGGCGATGCTTTTGTTGCAGGCTTTAGCGTAGGGCAAGCACGCAGCTTATCTCTGGCCGACAGCATTCGTTTAGCATCTGCTGCTGCCGGTGCATCCGTAATACTTCCTGGTACCCAGGCAGCCTCTTTATCAGACGTAAATAAATTGATCCATAAAATACAAATAGAAGAGTGGAGGTAATCAACTATGAATATACAAGAATTATTATCAGCCTCAAGAGTTAAATTCCATTTAACATCCAATAACAAATTGGACGTCATCAATGAACTTATTGAAGTTCTCAATCAAGATGGCAAGCTTTCAGATAAAGACAAGTATAAAGAAGCTGTGCTACGTCGCGAGAAGGAATTTTCTACTGGAATCGGTATGGGAATTGCAATTCCTCATGCTAAAGACAGCAGCGTTAAAGAGGCGGCTTTAACACTAGGCATCTCAAAGGCGGGAATTGATTATGAAGCACTCGATGGCAGCCTGGCCCATATCTTTTTCCTAATTGCCGTCCCTGCCGAATCCAATGATGTCCACCTGAAAGTATTATCCTATATCTCTCGAAAACTCATGCATCAGGAAATCAGAGACCGTTTATTATCCGCCGCCACTTACGAAGAAATACTAGCGGCCTTCAAAGACTAGACCAAACAAGAATCTGGTTTATAGCGAAGTTTTTCCACCAGGACATAGCCTCGTTATAAACTCCTTATTTTCCCTAATATGAATAGAGGAGGATTGTATCATGAAATTATTAGCCATTACATCATGCCCAACAGGTATTGCCCATACCTATATGGCGGCGGAATCTCTGCAGATGGCTGCAAAAGCCATGGGAATTGAAATTAAGGTAGAAACAAGAGGCTCTGTGGGTGTGGAAAATGAAATCACCCCACAAGACATCAAAGAAGCTCATGCGCTTATTATTGCAGCAGATACCCAAGTCGATAGAGAACAATTCGCGGGATTACCTATTATTAATGCTCCTGTACAAGAAGCCATTAAAAATCCGAAAGGACTCATCGAAAGCGCAATGAACGCAAAAAAACCAAACAGCCCGGATGAGAAAATTACAGCGTCAAAAGAGCCCGAGAAGAATAAACGCAGCGGTCCATACAAACATCTTATGACCGGCGTTTCTTATATGATTCCCCTAGTATCCGCCGGTGGTTTAATTATTGCTTTATCTTTCATTTTCGGTATTGATGCTGCTAAAGAAAAGGGAACATTAGCTGCAGCTTTAATGGACATTGGCGGCGGTGCTGCTTTTGCCCTCATGGTACCATTATTAGCAGGTTTCATTGCCCACTCCATCGCCGACCGTCCTGGTCTGGTTCCCGGTCTTGTCGGCGGCATGCTGGCGGCCCAAATCGGTTCTGGATTCCTGGGTGGCATTATTGCCGGTTTTTGCGCTGGTTATATTGCTTTATGGATTCGAAATTATGTAAAACTTCCCAAAAGCTTAGAAGGTTTAAAACCTGTACTTATTATTCCATTCTTCTCTACTCTACTGGTCGGACTTTTAATGGTTTATGTTATCGGCACCCCAGTCAAAGCCATTATGGATCTCATGACTCAAACATTAAAAGGCATGACTTCTGCCAATGCAGGATTCCTGGGGCTTATCCTCGGCGGAATGATGGCCTTTGATATGGGTGGCCCTATCAATAAAGCTGCTTATGCCTTTGGCGTGGCTTTATTAAGCAGCAGTGTGTTTGAACCAATGGCAGCCATTATGGCTGCTGGCATGACACCTCCTTTAGGGTTGGCCTTAGCTACCGTTCTGGCTAAAAACAAGTTTACGCCAGAAGAACAAGAAGCTGGTAAAGCGGCCTCTGTTATGGGCATCTCATTTATTACAGAAGGTGCTATTCCCTTTGCAGCAGCAGATCCCTTCCGGGTTATTCCCGCACTTGTAGCTGGTTCTGCAATTACAGGAGCATTATCCATGTTATTTAATTGTGCTTTACGCGCACCTCACGGTGGTATTTTTGTCCTCTTAATTCCAAACGCTGTAAGTAATCTTGGCATGTATGTTGCAGCTATTGCCATTGGAACGATTCTCACGGCTCTTCTGATTATCCTCTTAAAAAAGAGTCCTGCTAAATAAGACTCACAATTTATATTCAAGTTTTTCAGCGCTGCTAGAAAACAAACACAGAGAACACAAAAGACGTATTGATTCTACGCCTTTGTGTTCTCTGTTCCTGCATAAGCGTCTTTTGTGCCTTTGCGTTTCAACGGCTATGTTTTATGAGTCTGTTTCTATTTGTCGTAAATTTCTGAATTTTAATCGATTTCTTCTTTGAATCTGGAAGGAGTTCCTTTTTTCTGCGAAGAACTCTTATGTATTACGATAAGGGAGGTCTTGCTATGTCTATCAAAAACATAGTCTTAGCCTTTGACGGTTCTGATGGCAGCAACAAGGCATTACGGTGGACCATTGACTTCGCCAAAGAAAATAGAGCCCAGACACATATCACCACTATTTTTGAATCAATGGCCCTACTGGCAATTGAAACAGCTTCGAATGTGACAGCACTGGAAAAATCTCGTCGTGCTCACATTAGCGAGTTAACAGATTTGGCTAAGTCCCTTTATACAGAGCATAATGTACCAGCTACAGTGGTTACTTTAGAAGGCAATCCTGCGGATGCGATTATCAAGTATGCTCAAAAAATCAATGCAGACATTATCATTTGCGGCACCCGAGGACACGGCGGATTTGGTGCCTTATTGTTAGGCAGCGTCGCCCACAAATTGGTAACCTACTCGAAAATACCGGTATTGGTCGTTAAGTAAAAAAGAACGGTTGAAACGCGAAGACGCAAAGCCGCTTACGCGGACACGAAGGGCGCGAAGGGGAAAATTAAATACCCCTTCGCGCCCTTTGTAATACTTCGCGCCCTTCGCGGTTAATTGCTTTGTTTTACAGAATGCTCCTCGTTTTCTGATCATTTATTATGCAAATTCATAGCTTTATTCATGCCTTGCTCTAGGATACTCTCCGTTGCATCAGCAGCTTTTTCAATGGCTGATTTCACTAAAGGCTGTTCTTCAGCAGTAAAAGAACTCAGAACATAGTCCACTACCTGCCATCCTGCAGGAGGACGACCGATACCTACACGAACCCTGGGAAAAGAATCCTTGCTTAAATGTGTTAATAAAGATTCAATGCCCCGATGTCCTCCTGAACCCCCTTTCATTCGTAAACGCAAGCGACCTGTAGGCAAATCCATATCATCAAAAATAATAATAATATCTTCTACGGCAACCTTATACCAACGAGCCAGTTCTCCCACAGCCACGCCGCTCAAATTCATATATGTCTGAGGCTTAACCAGTAATATGGTGTCATTTCCTTTATATTCAGCAACCAATGCCTCTTTCTGATTTCTCCATCTATCAATGCCTAAGCGCTGAGCCAATTCATCAACAACCATAAAACCTATATTATGGCGAGTTGCGCTATATTGCTGCCCTGGATTACCAAGGCCTACTACGATTTTCACCCTTTCACGTCCTCCGTTTTTTCTAAGATTTCATCCACGGTTACAAATTTATACCCCTGCGCCGACAGAATTTGAATAATATGTCGCGCCGCTTCTACACTTTGTATACGAGAAGCCTGAGACGTTATGCCATCTCCGTCATGCAGAAGAATAATGGAACCATTTTTCACTTTCTTTACGGTACGCTCCACAATAACATCCACACCCGGATTGGTCCAATCACGGCTCATAACAGACCACTCCACAACCTTCAAGTTACGTTCTGCCATCATCTCCATGACTACAGGATCACGAAAGCCATGAGGCGGCCTCATAAGGTGCGGTTTTACACCTGAAGCTGCTAAAATCGCCTTATTGGTATTATCGATTTCTTTTGCAATATCCTTGCGATTTGCTTTTAATAAGTCAATATGATGATAGGTATGATTTCCAATCTGGTGTCCCTCATCAGCAATACGTTTTACCAGTTCAGGATATTTTTCAACATTTTGCCCAACAACAAAGAAAGTAGCAGGTACATGATATTCTTTTAGCACATCCAGTACTTGCTCTGTATATGGCGGGTACGGACCATCATCAAAAGTAAGTGCTACCACCTTCTGCGTAGTTTTAGTATTGGAAAACACTCTGCCAAACACATCATTTTCTGGCAGTACAGCGCTCAAAGTTAAAAAAATACCCGCCGTAATCCCCAATATAGCTAAGCTCATTCCCATACGCATCGGCTTTTTTAAAACATTACGATAATCTAGCACTAAACCAACGATTACAATTATGGTTAGTAGTCCCAGCATATTAATCAAGCGTATTTCTAGATCAAACATGATGACGCTCCATTTCTTTAAACATAATCAACCACTTGCCCTGAGAATCTTCTGTATAACCAGCAGGGATAAAATCCCATTTCTTATATAATGAAAGAGCAGCAGCATTATTAGGACGCACTTCCAAACGCACGAGGGTTGCCTTTCTTTGGGAGAAATATTGAATTGCTTTGTCTAAAAGCTTACCAGCCACCCCTTGCCCCCGAACCTCCTGTGCTACAGCAATGGATAAAATCCGAGCATTGGCCCTTTTCATAGGAGTTACAGCAGAAGAGAGAAATGCTATTTTATTCATGACAATCACCTTCACAGGGTGCAAGCCAAACCCATACTGTCCCGTTAGCCAGCGCCACGCCCATCGCAGCAAATGCCCTCTTGATAATGCCCTGAACCATAGATTCGATAATTGTGTGGGGGCAAAGCAGTAACCAACCACTTTTCCTGATAACGTGCGAGCCACTAATGCAGCCTGGGGTTCTGCCTGGTATACTAATGTAAATACATCCTGCATGGCCTGGGGTTTTGGCAGCTTCCCTCCGCAATGATGCCGTACACTCTCATCAAAACTTGCGGTAAATAAAGCTGCAATAGCTGAAATATCAGCGATCCCAGCCTGCTCTATGCTTATTTCCCCATTTGCTCCCCACTTTTCCATTATCATCACCAACCTTACTGGAATTATATCATATGACAGACAGAGAAAAAACATCAGAAACGCAGGTTGGAATATCTTACTTAAACCAGAGGATAAAGGCAAAAACCTTTTGAAACACGAAGATACGAAGAGTAGGAAGGACAGGTCGGGAACCATATTATATCCTACCTGTCCTTCGCATCTTCGCGCCTTCGCGTTTCAATTTTTTTCTCTTATAACTTATAATTTCTAGTATAGCAAAAAGCAGGACGCATGATGCGCCCTGTTTCTTTGCGATATGGATTATTCGTCAAACATTCTACTTACTGGAAGTTCACCAAAAATCCTAAGAATGGCCTCACCCAAAAGAGGCGCAATCGATAATACCCTTATTTTTGCATTTTCTTTTTCTGGAGGTAAAGGAATCGTATTGGTAATTACAAGTTCTTTAATCGTGGATGCTTCAATGCGAGCCACAGCAGGATCACTTAAAACACCATGTGTACAACAGGCATAGACTTCCTTTGCACCAAATTTAATTAATGCATTAGCACCTTCTGTCAAAGATCCAGCCGTATCTACAATATCATCAATCATAACAGCGGTTCTTCCTTCTACATTACCAATCAAATTCATGACTTCTGCTACACCAGGCATGGGGCGGCGTTTTTCAATAATTGCAATCGGTGCATGCAGTCGATCTGCTAATTGTCTCGCCCGGGTAACGCCACCCAAATCCGGCGATACAACAATCAGATCATCTAAATTCTTAGAACGAACATAATCAGCTAATAAAGGCACACCCGGCATGTGATCTACAGGAATATCAAAGAATCCCTGAATCTGCCCTGCATGCAAGTCCACTGTCAAGACACGATTCACTCCAGCGGTCGTCAATAAATCCGCAATGAGTTTCGCAGAAATGGGCTCACGTCCCCGGGTTTTGCGATCTTGCCTCGCATAAGCATAATAAGGAATTACCGCCGTAACTGTACGCGCAGAAGCCCGTTTAGCAGCATCTACCATAATTAAAAGTTCCATCATGCTGTCATTCACAGGATTACAAGTAGGTTGCACAATAAATACATCTTTACCGCGCACACTCTCATCAATGATGACTTGCGTCTCTCCGTTGTTAAAATGCCCCACAAAAGCATTCCCCATAGTAAGACCCAAATGGTCAGCAATCTCCTTGGCCAACCCTGGATTGGCATTACCGGAAAAAATCCGCAATCTCTTCATATCTTCCATTGTAAAACGTTACCTCCTGATTATGCTTTTTGTCACAGAATACATCTATCATAAACGCATTAAAGGGCTATTATCGATTCTCTAATGCTACCTATTTTTTTTGCAACACAGTACTATTTCTTGGTTACCCAGCCCTCAATATTGCTTTGGCGAGATCTGGCTACACCTAATGCGTCTGCTGGCACATTCTTCGTAATTGTTGAGCCCGCAGCTACATAAGCGCCTTTCCCTACCGTCACAGGTGCTACTAAATTGGTATTACAACCAATAAAAGCTCCATCCTCAATCGTAGTGCGATTCTTGTTCTTACCATCATAATTTACCGTTATGGTGCCTGAGCCAATATTAACCTTTTCTCCCATATCCGTATCACCAATATAGCTTAAATGAGGAATCTTACTCCCTACTCCAACTTGAGAATTCTTAACCTCTACAAAATTCCCAATTTTAACACCTTTTGCTAACACCGTATTGGGCCGCAAGTGAACATAAGGACCCACTATCGCATCATCACCCACTTCGCAATCATGGGCATAGATAAAATGCAAGGTAGCGCAATCGCCAATCTTGCTATTTTTAATACGGCTATTTGGCCCGATCTGACAATTCTCTCCAATCACCGTAGATCCTTCAATCCATGTAAAAGGATAAATTACAGTATCAGCACCGATAGAAACTTCCTGGTCAATAAAGGTACTGTCAATATCCATGATGGTAACACCATGATCCATTAATTCTTTTAACTTCCGCTTTCTAAATATCTTTTCTGCTTCAGCTAATTGCATACGAGAATTAATTCCAAGTGTTTCCTGGAAATCATCTACGCCCACAGCCCATACCTTAGCATGAGATGTTGCTAATATACCAATTACATCAGTTAAGTAATACTCGCCCTGCATATTATCGCAATTGGTATTCTGCAATGCTTCAAACAAAGCAGCACGCTCAAAACAGTAAATTCCTGTATTAATTTCATTAACAGCAAGTTCCCTGCTATTGGCATCTTTTTGTTCTACAATCTTTAAGACTCGCCCACTGGCATCACGAACCACACGTCCATAACCCGTTGGATTCTCCATGCGAGCTGTTAACACTGTAGCCGATGCGTTTGCAGCTTTATGCTCAGCATAGAGTCTTTCAAGGGTTTCTCCTTTTAGCAAGGGTGTATCACCACATAACACCATAACGGTTCCATCAAATTCCTGCAAGAAATCCCTGGCCTGCATAACAGCATGGCCTGTTCCCAGTTGTTCCTTTTGTACAACAAACTCTGCTTGCTTTCCTAACGTTGCTTCAACACATTCTGCTCCAAAGCCAACAATCACAACTTTTTCTTTAGCTCCAGCCATATGAGCTGCATCCAGCACATGCTGCACCATTGGCTTACCACCAATCTGATGTAACACCTTGGGCAAGGTCGACTTCATTCGTGTACCCTTACCTGCCGCTAAAACCACCGCTAGTAAATCAGACATTAACCTTCCTCCATTCCATCCAGACTCGATCCTTCTTAAAGAAGACTTGATTGGCGGTGGAGTTTTAACGCCACCGCCAGTCGCAGCCGAACTTATCCGATCTTCACCTAATCATTGGGTAATGAATTTTGTATCCATTCCCCCCAAACTTCTTTAATTTTCGACATCAATTTCAACATTCCTGCCTAAAATACTAAAGTTTAATAATAATGAATATTCTAGTACCTTGACAAAGTTATATTTTGTTTAACTCGGTCAAGGTACTAGTACCTTATCAGCCTTAATCCAGTGAATACTGGCGGTCTATTTTCCGCACCACTTCGTTGTCGTCAGTTAGCATACTAACGGTATGCCTCCTTCCTCCGCCTTGCGCTGCGAAAAATAGCCTCGCCATTCTCTACTGCTTTAAGACTGACAAGGTACTAGATAATCTTAGCGCTATATCCATGCTTACGTAAATTGGTTAAAATCTGCTCCGTGTGCAGTGCATCCCGTGTCTCTAAGCTAATCTCGATAATCGCCTGCCCGATTGGCACATTCTGTTCTACCCTATCATGAAAAACAGCAATTACATTTGCCCTTGAATTTGCAATTACCGTTAATAATTGCTGTAATAAACCCGGGCGATCTGTAATTTGCGTAGAAATTTTAATACGGCGGCCAGCCTTAACCAGTCCCCGTTCAATAATGCGAGAAATGAAATTGACATCAACATTTCCTCCAGACACCACGCTAACCACTTTGCCATGGGCTGGAATTTTATGATTGAGTATAGCAGCCAAAGCAATGGCTCCAGCACCTTCTACCATTAACTTTGCTCTTTCTAACATCATTAAAATGGTACCAGCAATCGCCTCATCATCCACTACAACAATATCATCCACATACTGCTCTACAATAGGGAAAGTAATATCCCCAGGTATTTTAACAGCAATACCATCGGCAATTGTCGTAGCATCTGGCGTACTTTTAAGCACATGAGCATGTTTCGACATATACATTGCCGGAGCGCCTTGAGCTTGCACACCATAAATTTTCACATGAGGCGCCAATTCTTTTACGGCTAATGCAATACCCGCAATCAATCCCCCGCCACCTATGGGAACTACGATGGCAGAAACATCTTCAAGTTCCTGGAGTATTTCAAGCCCGATGGTCCCTTGCCCGGCAATGACCGCTTCATCATTAAAAGCATGAATAAAAGTCTGTTTCGTCTCTACTTCTAATTCCTGGGCTTTATGAAAAGCATCATCATACACCGTTCCACTCAAAACAACTTCAGCACCATACCCCCGGGTAGCCATCACCTTAGCTAAAGGTGCGATCTCAGGCATTACAATCGTAGCCTTTGTTTTCATCATTCTGGCAGCATAAGCTACCCCTTGTGCATGATTACCTGCGGAAGCTGCAATAACCCCCCTCGCTTTTTCCTCTGTCGTTAGAGAATGGATCTTATTATAAGCACCGCGTAATTTAAATGACCCTGTTTTTTGCAAATTTTCTAGTTTTAAATATACATCATAACCAGCCATGCCGCTAAATGTAACACTTTTATCCAGAGGTGTATGATGAACCACATTGTACATTGCTTGATGAGCTTGCTGAACATCTGCCAAACTAATATTTTTTTGCATATCACTTTTCCTCCATATGTAAGAGCATCCTTATTTTTAACTCGTTTTCCCCAATTTATGAATGGATATACAATTCTTTCTACAATACGGGTCGAATGTCAATCATCTTAGTATGCTGCCCAACATCGTGGAGCATCAATAATGCCAAATAATCTTCTATTAATTTTTTTTCCGGTTCAATGGTTGCGATGAGTACACCGGTACCTACCACTTGAGCCCCCACCTCATTTGCCAGATCAATCATTCCCTGAGCTGTACCCCCAGCTTTCATAAAATCATCAATCACTAATACTTTAGATCCGGATGGCAATGCCCGTCTAGGCAGAGACATAGTTTGAATCCGTTTGGTAGAGCCCGTCACATAGTTGATACTTACTGAAGGTCCCTCTGTAACTTTACTCCCTTGCCGCACAATGACCAAAGGCAGACCAAAAGCCCGGGCAGTAGAAAATGCCAAGGGAATCCCTTTGGTTTCCACGGTCATAACATAATCAGGGGTTACACTGGAAAATCTTGCCCTGAAAATTTCGCCAGCCTGCATCATTAATTCAGGCGTGAATAAAATATCCGACATGTACAAAAATCCTCCAGGAATGATCCTGTCTGGATCGGAAAGCTGCTTTGCCATCTGCGTCAACATATGATTAATGCGTTCCTCCGAAGGATATGGCACATATTTTACGCCACCAGATGCTCCTGATACGGTTTGCACTGTTCCTAAGCCGAATTCCTGCATGGATTGTTTTATTGTTACCATATCTTCACTTAAAGTTGACTTTGCTGTACTAAACAAGTTACTAAAGTGTCCTAATGAAAATAAATGCCCTGGCATATCCATTAGCATTTTGGTGAGGGCTACGATTCTTTCTACTCTCCGTACCTTAGTCATTACTTTTTATCCTCCATCATGAAAACACCGAATATTATTATATTTTTTAATATTTTCATTCACTTTCTCCGCAAAAAATGAAATACCTGCAAGATATGTACTTTTTTTATATTATATCACTATTTTTGAAAAAGTTATAAAAAATATAACATAAAAAGAACGTTTTGAACACAGAGGGCACAGAGATCCACAGAGAAAAATAAAAAAATCCCCTCCTTTGTGTCCTTCGTGTACGCGCCAGCGTCTTTGCGTCTTCGCGTTTCAACCGTTCTTTTACCTGTCATTGCTTATAAGAAAAGACTTGGCGTATGCCAAGTCTTGCTGGTCTATATTATATACGGAAAGAAAAGGTAGTCCGTACCAACTCTAAGTCACTAGGTTTGTCTACATCAATCCCCAACTCAGGATAGCTGGACTGAACCACAGAGCCGGTGATACCCAATAAGATCTCCACTCTTTCTTTTACTTTAGTCAAGCTTAATGTGCCCAGTAAAAATTGTAAAACAAATCCCCATCCTAATAAGCAGCAAAGTTTAAATGGATTCTTGCGATTATTGATCAATCTTTCAGCTACAGTCAGGCATTGAGGTACAATTGCCGGATTCACCAAAAAAATATTGCCGCCAGTATAGGTTCCATCTTTAAATCTCACATACGTACGTTTGCTTTGGGGATAACATTTATTATTGATTTCTTTACTCACAATCGGATAATACAAATCGGCCTCGACCTCGTCACATTGACGAAGAAAATCAGTAATGGCATCTGGTGTTAAAAGAGGAATATCAGCCGTAACGATTAATACCTTATTCTCATGTCCAAGAGCCTTGATCCCTAGTTGAATCGTTTCAATAAGGGTACGGCCTCCCTCAAGTAAAATAGTATCTTTAGGAAAGGTACATTTTTTTAATTGTAGAATTGGTCCCATGATAAAAATCCGTTTCACCTGGAGGGAAGCAGCCAATGCATCTGCCACAAAGGTCACCATAGGCTTACCAGCTATTTCAATCATCGCCTCATACGGCTGAGATGAAAACTTAGTCAAATGTTCATTATTTTCACCGCCAGCCAGTATAATGGCATCATACATAAACCCAAACCTCCCATGCGAATATGCGTATAAATACAGAAGACTTGATCATCAGGTAAAACACAAGTCTTCTATATACTATCCCAAAAACCTAAAAACTATTCTTCACTCGAATCCGCTCCGCGTTCCAGCATATTTTTTAATAAAACTTGTTCCGCATTCGCCATATGCTCTCCGGCAAACTGCTGAGCTAAAGCCACATTGCGCTGCCCTAATGATTCTACCATGCGAGTATGTTCGGCAAACATCGCTTTGAGACGCCCTGGATATGACATCGACAATGAACGAAAACGAGTCAATTGCTCCCGCAAATTATTGATAATACCCACAAGACGTTCATTGCGGCTGGCCCGATACAAAATATCATGAAACTGGCTATCGGCTTCTACAATCTTTTCCATGTCATTTTGTTCAATATAGCCGCCAATTTCCACCAGCAGACGTTCCATCTGTTCAAGTTCTTCTTCCGTAATACGCTCTGCAGCCAGTCCTGCGGCTAAAATATCCAAAGAAGTACGCACTTCAAAGACTTCCGTGATATCTTTAATGGAAAGATCGGATACATACGTACCACGACGGGGTATCATGACCACAAATCCTTCCAGTTCCAATTTACGAATGGCTTCCCGTACAGGAGTGCGACTTACCCCCAGCTCTTCGGCTACTTGAATCTCCATCAAGCGCTCACCAGGCTGCAAAACACCTGAAACGATTGCATTACGCAAGGTTTCACAGACCACTTCCCTGAGGGGCTGATAACTGTCTAATTTTATTGGCAATAATCGGCGTTCCATTATATTCCCTCACTTCTTCCTACTGTTTTAGTAACAAATATGTCAGCAGCATATTGACTTTTAAGCTTCTGTGCAATGTATTCTGCCTTAGCCTGATCTTCTGCCAGACCAAAAACAGTAGGACCGCTGCCTGACATTAAGCTAGCCATTGCTCCATGTTGCACCATAGCTTGTTTCAGTTTTCTTATTTCAGGATGGACTGGAATGGTTACAGATTCTAAGACATTACACAATCCCTTAGCTACTCCCACTAAATCTCCCTGATCCAGACTGGATTTTACTCCAGCGGTATTCGGATGAACTTTCACATTCTGTCCTTGGTACTGACGATATACCCAGGCCGTAGAAACACTTACTGAAGGTTTTGCCAATATTACAAAACAAGGCTTAATATCGGCAAGAGGCTGGAGAATTTCGCCCCGCCCTGTAGCTAACATGGTTCCTCCCTTTATACAAAAAGGCACATCCGACCCCAGCTTACTTCCTAACAATTCCAATTCAGGAATGGTTAAGCCCAGTTTCCATAAACGATTTAGGCCTAATAAGACACTGGCAGCATCTGTACTACCGCCCGCCAAGCCAGCAGCCACCGGAATTTTTTTATCAATAAAAATATGTACACCGCTTTTTACTTGGCAAGTCTCTTTTATAAGAGCTGCTGCACGATATGCCAGATTTCTCTGGTCACAAGGCAGGCGAGCAATTGTAGCTGTAATACTAATATTACCCGATGACCTTTCTTCTAAACGCAGCACATCGGCAAGATCGATGGCTTGCATAATCATTTCTACTTGGTGAAACCCATCTTCTCTCTTATAAAGAACATCTAACGTTAGATTAATTTTTGCATTTCCCTTTACCGTTAGCATACTCATCTAATCATTTAATTGTTTAACAGCAATTTCCTCTTGTGCTGTTAAAACTTGATTGCTATCCAATAAAATAATTAAGCGATCGTCAATCTTACCTACGCCATTAATATAACGAGAATCTACAGCGATGGAAGCAGGAGGATCCTCTACATCTGCAGCACTTAGCCGCACGACTTCTGTCACAGCATCAACAGTCACACCTACTGTTTGTCCATTAATTTCTACAACGATAATACGTGTATCATCATTATGCTCCGTAATCGGCAATTGAAATCTTTTTCTTAAATCGATAACAGGGATAATACGGCCTCTAAGATTAATAATTCCCTCCATAAACGAAGGTGTCTGAGGTAATTTGGTAATTGGCAATAAACGGTTAATTTCCTGAACTTTCGTAATCGGAAGCCCATATTCCTCACTGGCCAGTTTAAATGTGACCAACTGCAATTCATTTTCTAATTTTATATCTTCCATATGGCAATGCACCTCCATAATTCATCAAAAGATCAAATTTATTATTATATTCGATATTATAGCGGTGTTTGCCTGCAAATACCAGTAATATTTTATACAATTATTTTGTCCAATTTCTTTATTTTGCATGTACCCCTCTTTATTCCTGCAAGTCCTTGGTTAAAGATGCATGGCACCAGCCAAACTCTACTTACATATAATAACTAAAGATCTTGCAGGAGGTGTATGTTGTGAATGTTCGTACACTCTATTTGTCTCACAGGTTAGCATCCATTGCCTTTGAAGAAGAAAGTGAACATCCCCTCATTGGGGAAATACAACAATTGTTGCTCCATAAGAATCTATACCAGGGACCGATTCATCAGAAATACGATACCCAGACCATTCGTGGAATTACTTTATTTCAAGAAAAAGAAAACTTACCCGCAACTGGCATCGTAGATCCTCTCACCTATTGCCGTTTGCATCAGGCAACTACCACGACCATTACTCCCCTATCACCAGCCGCCAAAAGAGCGGATTTCTCTTTGCCAAGGGCTAATATTCTAATTACAACCTCATCTCGTCAACTAACACTATTTAATGGCAATACACCAATACATCAATATCCGGTAGGTATTGGTAAACTAACAACCCCCACGCCACTGGGAAACTATGCAATTGCACTCAAAGTCATGAATCCTGGAGGCGTCTTAGGAACTCGCTGGTTAGGTCTCAATTATGATTCGTATGGAATTCATGGAACAAATCGTCCCTGGCTGATTGGCACCATGGTCTCAAATGGCTGTATTCGCATGCATAATCAAAATGTAGAGCAAATCTACCCTTTAGTAAAAGTGGGTACGCCTGTTTACATCCGGAATTGACTGGCATAACCGTAAAACAATCTGATCCACCATCTGACATCTTCTAAGCATATAATTGAAAAGTGCATCTCGTTCCTCAATTTTAGGCAGCCATTCCTGGGGGATCGATTCTACTAGCTGGACTAAATCTTCCTTTTTAATCTCCCTAACTCTAGCAGCATAAGGGCTAAAATCTCCAGAAGTAAAAAAATAAGTCAACAGCCAGCCATATGCTCTACGCCGGTTTACAACAATTTTTTCTGCCAATTTTTCTAACGTTTTAATATTCCATCGTCCACGTACAAACAAATGGGAATTATCGATAGCGTATAGCACATAAGCAGAATCTTGTAAACGTACTAACAGATTTTTACGGTTCTTTGTTCGATCAATATTATGAAACATATGATCAAACAACATCACTCCTGCCATCGCGCTCTTATTACTTGCCTTAGATAGATTTGTCCTTACAACATATTTATTACTTGGTATATATTGACTGGCAAAATGAATCTTAGCGCGTAAACCAGTAGCTCGCAGCGATTTATTTTTTTTTAAGACCTGCTCCTCGATCTGAATGAGATCACTTGGAGGGAAACACAGCTCCATTCGTTCACCAAACCAGCATGCTATATATTCATTCACCAATACTTTCGTACCCATGGGATTACTTTGTAATTTAACAACATAAATATTACCATCATCCGCACGAAATACACGGGGTACTGTTACTCCCACTCCCACTGAGCCAAGATATTCAACAGCAGTAAGCACTATTTTCCCCCCTTAATTTTAAAAATATGACAGATCAATCCATTTTCAAAAGCACATGATACACTATATGCTCCTACCCTAAAAATTATTTCATAAGAAAAATGCTCCGCGTCCTTTAAAACATAGAAAGTAAACCGAACCGCAGAGGCGCAGAGAACACTGAGAAAAAAATAGATAAGGTTAAAATCTCTGTGCTCTCTGCGAACTCTGTGCCCTCTGCGTTTAACGTTCTCCTTGAAAATTCTCTATTTAGAAACAAACACCGCACAATCTACTTGATCGCAAGCAGATTGTGCGGTATTTTAATGCACTCATTACCCTTTAGGGGCTGTCGGTACAGTACCAGTGCCAGTATTAACTAACCAGCTAGCAACCCATCCAGTCGTACCACCGGAAAGAACTATTTTATACCAACCAAAAGCCTGTTCTTTTATCGTTACTCGTTCCCCTGTATTGACCTTGGTTACTACAGGGAAATTTGTACCTGGGCCGGTTCGGATATTAACAGAATTTCCCGTGATCGTAGCCGTTCCGCTAATGCCCATCATTGTTCCAGCCGTCTGCGTAATTCCAGGTCCTGTGACAATCACATTGTCAATACCGGTGCCCTCTATATCTCCACCGCCTGTCTGGGATGCAGAAACATAATCATCATCTCCGAGCATGCCAGAAGAATATGTGCCATTTTGTGCATTTGCGCTGGTATATTCCACTGGTCCAGCACCAGGTATAGGTGTTAATCCATATACGTCCATTTCCGTAGTAGTAAGAACACGTGCCCAGAATTTAAGAACAATGGTGATATGCACTTTGCGCCTGTCATGATGGCAATGAAAATCATAATCCACATATTCAACGACAACATCAGCACTAGCATCCATGCCAGGTTCAGCACCCTCAATTTCGATATCTCGGGTAAAGCGTACATGACGTCTCTCAAATGCATGAACAGGCTGGTTTGGCAAATCGGCTACATACATGACTTTGACTTCCAGATCTCCCCGAATAATTACTTTGTTCATAATAACATCTACACTATCGATGTCGACGTCTTTTACATATACATCAATAACTTGTTCAATATCAGGCTTAGGATCCGGTACAAACATATCAAATTCGACAACCTTCTGTTTCATTTCTGCCCCTAGAACCTGTTCTACGGAAATAGTTTCCGGACCCGGTTCTGGACATCCGCAAATCATTTCATCATTAATTGCTCTTTCAATAGTTTCATCAGAATCTTGCCTTGTATCATCACTCATTAAACTCCCCCCCTTTTAACGAAATAGGTTTTTCAAGCTCATCCTTTTGGTTGAGTTGGCATCGTACCGCTTGTGCCGCCAATTTGCACTTGACGATCCGCCATAACTTTAGCCACAATCTTAAGCACTACGGATACATCAAAGTGACGAGTCCATCTGTGATGGTGATGGTGGTGGCCATTGTCATCGCAATCATCATGATGATTATCGCAATCATCGTCACAATCATCATCACAATCATCATTGTGATGGTGGTGGTCATTGCAACTACCGTCACAATCATTATCACCATATTTGTACTTGTAAGCACGGCTGTGACAATCTACATCATAATCAACAAATTCTACAATAACATTTGCATCTGCATCCATACCTCTGCGTGCGCCAGGTATTTCAATATCCTGAGTCCATTTAAAATGTTTAATTTCAACAGCATGCACTGGCTGGTCAGGCAAATATGCTACATAGATCGCTTTAATTTCAAATTCCCCGCGTACAATTACCTTATTATGAATAACATCAACACAATCGATACATACATCTTTGACAAAAACATCTACAATTTGCTCAATAGCTGGTTTTCTATCTGGTACGACTACATGAATATCCAATACCTTTTGCTCTTCAGCCGCACCGATTACCTGTCGAACGATAATGGTCTGTGGACCAGTCTCAGTACCCAATGTACATTGGTTATAACCAGCTAAGCGTGTATCTTTCTCATCCACACATATCCCCCCCTTTTATGTTCTATTTATATATATGCCAGTGGGATATTTTATGTGCAAAAAAGTGTTTTGCAAAAGATATTCCTTGTTTTACCCCCATCAATAATTTACTATTTTGAAATTGCAACATAACACTTTTACCTTGGTGTGCATAGAATATAGCAACCCAATGTCAAATTTTTAAATAAAAGGAGGATTTAGTTCAATGAATTATCCTAAATATGATTGTTATAAACCCAAACCTCATTATTGCAAAATGGATGACGATGATGATCAGGATGACTGTGAAAAGCCTTGTATGAAAAAAAAACCTGAGCATGATTGCTATTCTACCATGTGCTCTGATATGGATAAAATGAAATGTAAAACGGAAAAAGAATGTGTGAAAACCTATAAAACATATTACAAACTGTATCGAGTATGCCAATATCGACTCTATAAATTATGTCCTTGCTGTGGTCATGAATTTGATTATCACAGACATCGCGGCATGTGTCCAAAATGCGGCGTTTCGATCTAGTTTTTAAGCGGTCCATACACAATAGGACAAATTAAAACAGTAAAACGGTTTGAAACGCGAAGACGCGAAGGATACAAAGGTGCAAAGGATTGCTTCGTCATGCTCGCTGGTAACAGCTTAATATACTTTAAAAATATATAATATGACTTCGCGTTCTTTGCATTTCTTCGTGACCTTCGCGGTTCAGTATTTTTTATATTCTCTATACTTGTAATTAAAAAATAGTGTATCATATAAGTAAAAAGGATCCTACAGCCGCTAAGCCGTAGGATCCTTTTTTATTTATTTAGCAATAAACTCTTGTACCACATAAGCTGATCCATTGTTATTATAACGAACACCAACGCCAACATCTGTGTAATTCTGATTAAGAATGTTTGCCCTGTGTCCAGAACTGTTCATAAAAGCAGTTTCTGCTGCAGTCACATTACTATTGATAGCTAAGTTTTCGCCTGCATAGGTATAGCTAATGCCAGCATTCTTCATTCTATCAAAAGGTGTCTGACCCTCAGGATTATTATGGGCGAAGAAATTACGATCAATCATATCTTGCGCATAATCTCCAGCAAGACTTGTTAGCTGCGAATTCGTTTTCAAAGCACTCAAGCCATTTTTAGCTCGGTCAGCATTTAGTAACTCAACAGCCAGCTTTTGATCTGCTGTGACATTCTGACTGGAAGGAGTAGTCGTGGAAGTATTTCCAGAAGTCGAATTGCTATTTTTGCTGGCTGAGTCATTATCATGACTTCCGCCATGATTTCCCGCAATTAATGCAATTACGCCAACGGCTAAAAGTCCTCCCCACAAGTCTTTATTATTCTTACTCTTCTCTTCCTTAATCACAGCAGCAGTTTCCGGTTCAGCTGCAAAAGCAGGAGTAGCAAAAATGCTGCCAAAGGATGTCGTAATCAAGGAAACTGTCATGAATCCCAAAGTTGCCATACTGCATAATTTACGGTGTCTCAATGCAATTACCTCTCTTTCTAGTTAACATAATATATTTTGAATCTTGGATACGGTTATATATATTCGCGTTTTTATTAATAATTCCTGTTTTTATTTCATGGTAATGTTTACATAACTATAAATGTTACTTAAACATAAAAAATTTTGAACCGCGAAGATACGAAGAATATGACGTAACCACAAAGACGCAAAGGACACAAAGGGTTTATACTTTTGTGTTTCCTTTGTGTGCCGCATCAGCGGCATTGTGCCTTTGTGGTTCATAAATTCTTATATTCTTTTCGTCTACAAACCTATAGTTATGGGTACAAAAAATAAAACAAGCGACATCTGCCGCTTGTTTTATCTTAGGTAGCATTGATTCTACGCTTTTTGCTTTTCCAGAGCTGCTTGTATCCTGCCCATCCATTTAGTACTGCAAACAATGCTGCTCCACATAGTGCCAGACCGTTTAAAACTTGACCTTTAGCCACTACAATCAGACCAGCTGCCATTGCCAGTATGCCGATTGCCAGGTGAACACCGAAATGCAATCCCCAGAAAGGCCAATATCGCCATAGATGAATTTCTTTCCCTCCCACGACCTCACCCCTTTTATTATATGATGAAGCATCACTATAATTTATGAGTTATACGGCATAGAAGGTACTATCACTAGCGCAGAAATGGTTATGCTTCTATCTCCTTAGGCCTGCATTTTATAAGCAGTAAACTGACTAACATAATCTAAAATTTCCCCTGCCGCCAAAATACCAGCCTGCTTTGTAAACTGAACGGATGAAATGGGCAGCGTCCCCCTGGAGTAACTCTCCCAGACTTCCCCGTGCCTTGGCGCGATTGCGTAATCAGCCTGCTCCAGCATACACAGATCTAATAGAGAATCGCCCGCAGCAACAACCGTCTTTTCTTCTAATAAATCTCGTATATATAATACAGCATGCCACTTGTTTACTACCGCCGGTACCAGATATAATTTTCTGCCCTGTAATGATATTTTCCAGTTTTGAGATTTTGCCCATAACGAAAAACTGGCAAGCTCCTCCGTTGGTATGTTCTCTCGCTCAACGATACAATAATGAAAACAATCATCTGCCAATTTTAAAGATCCGGTCCATGAAGCATGGCTAATCTCACCAAACTGGGACAGTATATCTTGGGTACATAAACACATCTGCGACACATTGCTTTTTATTTTTTGATTCCACTCCTGGTCTATTACGCCATTTACAAGTACATTCCCCCCATTACTTACCACTCCATAGGCAGGAAGAATTGCATCGCGAAATAAAGAAATGCGCCGAAATTGTTCTATCGTACGTGTGGTCACGGGAACGAAGGAGGCTTGAGAAGCCAGCTGCAAAAGCTGTTTGATTGCATCATCGGTCATATAGGAGATATCCTGATCATTATACGTTTCAACTACACTCATTGCCGGCGATTTATGATCAGGCAATAAGCGAAAGGACCGGGCAGAATAGATGAGTGTTTGATCCAGATCACTGGCAAATAACATTAGTCTCCTCCCATCGTTTTAATCAAGCCGCAGCAAGAATAAGACATGCCAGTAAATTCTTCTACTGCCACACCTCGGTCTTTTGCCAATAAGAGAATATGCTGCAAATTAGGATTCTCTTTGTTGTCGATTAGTATTTTCCAAGGAACGCGCCGTAATAACACTCGGGTGGTTTCACCCACTCCAGGTTTGATCAGATTGATATCAGGCAGATGAAATATATCTTGCAACTGCTTTATTGTATTCAGCCCTGCCCAAGTAGGTACCTGTAAGTCACGAATATGTTTTTGGGCCATCTGGCTGGCTTTATGGGCAATCAGGGGATACTTGTCGACTATAGTCTCAATAAAGAGCAGAGAAACATCTTCCTTGATCCATTCTTCATAAAACCTTGCACCATGAAAGTCAATTTTATCAATCAACTCTGCCACATGGACAGTACGGCTCACTAACCCTGATACAGTAGAGTTTAAGCAGGCGCTGGGAATCAAAAAGTCTTCTCTTGTCCCATACAAACGTACACAATGCCCCGGATCTGCTAAAACAGCTAAATCGGGTTCAACTGTTTCTCTATATTTTTGATTAAAAATAGTACATGCGTTTATGAGTTGATTCGTAATGGCTCCCTTACCTGTCCAGCCATCGATAAATTGTAGGGTGGCATCAGGATGCTGCTGCCTGATATAGAGCAAAGCATTTTCATCAATACCTTTATCGCGAATAATGGAAACGCTGTAATGAGGCAATGAAATACCAAATTTCTCTTCTATATAACGCTTAATTAAAATTCCTATGGGTGTCCCTGCACGAGCCAGTGATACCAAGACAATACCAGTCCCTTTAAGCTGAATAATCTGCTCTGCCACACTACCAGCAGCCAAAGCAATCTTCTCGGCAGTTTCCTGCAGCATGTGTTGAAATAACGTCATATATTCAGGCTTAGGCTGATATTCTACAGGCAGCATTTCTGAATAATGCCTGCCGCCTTGTATCGCAGCCTCCCTGATTTGATTATTCAGTTCAGGAACAAGTCCACTAATATTTTTAAGCAGGAAAACAACATCCCTGGAGCTGTAGCTGCCAATCGATTTAGGATGAGGAATCACCGGTTTGATCAAATTGCGGCTAACACAGGTTACAAGATAAATCCTACTCACGCCAATTGGCGCTAGAGCCTGCAATAAAGATTCTAAATGGTTATCCTCTACTTCTCTTTCAAAAAAAATAAAGACGTCATCGTAGTGATCAGGAGGAATATTATAGACATAATTGACAATGGAACCATCCTCTGGATTGGCAAAACAAATCGCCTGCTGTACTCCGTAATTTTCCCGCTGCACAGGGAAAATCGGACTTCTGGTGGTGGACTGTACATTCACCCCTTCCCCCATATAGCCCGCGATGCGAAAGGGAATATACATAAACTCCCCTGTCCCCAGACACAAAGTATTTTTGCCTTGTCTTTTTTGCTTTAGCCAATTGCCAACCTTGCAATATGCTTTCTCTATATCATTCTGCTCCTGGCTGGTAATACCAAATCGCCCTGTGGCATGCAAATAAGGAATATTATTTTCCTCACTCTTCGTATTCAACGAGGAAAAATTCTTCACCATACCTAAATCATCTTTGATAATCAATTTCTCTACAATCGGCTCTCCATGTTTTTGGACGGCATAAGAAAAAGACTGCTGCCCATCGGTCATAGGTTCTCCTTCTACAGCAATTTCCCCGGATAACAAGGAAATCGTATGAATTTGTATCTGCAGTTCTTTTTCCACCTCAAGATACTTTTTTTTATCTGCTTTTGAACGCCAATCCAAAAGAGACAGTACAGCATATTTCTTACGAGGATATTGCTGCTGTATGGCACGGATGAAATTTAAAGCTGATTTGCCAGTAGTAATCTCATCATCGACTAATACGATTGTTTCGTCATTGGCAAACCATTCTCTTTCAATCCCGTAACAATAATGATCCACGGCGTGGCTATGCTCTTCTGCAAAATTCAATACCATATCGGCACCTAAAATATTGTCCCTGGTTGTGTGGATGTACTTAGCGTTCTGGGCAAAGCAGCTAAAAGCGCCATGCCCTAAAGCAGTTGCGGTTTCTGCAAAGCCGATAAATAAGGTTTTTTCCGGCAGGGGCAAAGGATTGCTCTTTATATATTCCCAAGTCGCTGTCATGAGGGATGAATTCGTGAAAGCTTTAGAAAAGTCACAATGCTCCTCAAAATCCCTTTGTTGATACATCACACTGGCATAGCGCGATGCCAAAGCCCCACCTCCAAGTAAGGGAATCAGTGGATGAACCGGGATGTGCTTCCCCAATATTTTACTGACAAACAAAAAGCCGCGTTTTGTATTTTTTCGCGCGGCCATAAGAAATAAATTATCGATAGGAATTTTGTAAACATTCGTAACAACATGTACCTCAACCTTTAAATTTTCCAAAATATCATAGGAATACATCTTAGGTAAGCAAGCTGGTAAAGTTATGTTGCTCATGAAACACCCCATATATTTTTGATTTTGTCATTATTTTTTGCGCCCAGCGCGTATGAGGCTTGATTTCATTCATTTTATTCCCATAGGCACTAGAAACAACTCCTATATTCCCATGAGATTCCGCCAGGATGCTGCATGCATCCATATACTCTTCATGGGTAACAACACATAAGGCCTGTACAGGTTTGATATGACTTGGATGAATAATTGTCTTACCGATTAATCCATTGGCTTTGTCTAAAACAATCTCATGCAGTAAACCATCCATGTAACGATCTAAAAGTGCATCCCGCATCTTTTCCCCTGCTTGTCCCAAATTATCCGTAAAAGGTCCCTGGCGCAATAAAGGCTTTAAAACACGTTCACTGGAATAAAACTCCCAAACAGGACCTGATACCACATAACCACTATCTAATCGAGTAAAGACATTAATAATATTGTCAATACAGCTGCGAATTACGGAAATATCATAAATCGTCATATCGGGACTGCGCCTTAAACCAAATAGCCCGGAGAAATCCGTTGCACCAATACGTACATTCAGTACTAGCTCGCGATAAGAATCCAGCAATTGTTTCACTTCAAGCAGGCTGTTTTGCCTGCTCTCCATATACATAATCTCTGGTGACTCCAAAATAGGCATCCCATAAATAGGCTTCGTCTGGCATTTATTAATCTTATCAAGAGCCTCAAAATAAAGAACGCCATTCTTTGCTGTAAACTTTGGAAAAACAAAACCTGTTAATAAGGCTGCATCCCGCCCTAACAAATGAGTCACTCGCCACATTTGTTCTACATCCCGTATTCGCACAAAAATAAGTGGAATATCAGCTGCCGTGATACTGCCTTGGCTGACGAATAAAGCGAGCTGCTGCATCTGCTGCTTCATCATACTCTCTGCCTCTGATACCTCATTGTCACCAATCGCATCTTCCAGACACAGAACCATGGACATTAAACCTTTTAACTTGCCGCTAATTACATCTTGTGCAATGGTTTTGCGAGTAGCAGGCATATACAAGGTTGCACCCAAAGCGTACTCTAGCAAAGACTGATCATCTACCCTTATCAATTGGGGTGACAAATAAAAGATAGCTTGCTCCTCTTCAGGAGAAAGGTAGTTGAAGTAGCGCATTATGAAGTACGTTTACGTAAATGATGGACCGCAAAAGTACCAAGGAATATAGCAATCAACGTAGAGAAAAACACAACTTGGCTGACATGATAATTAAAAACCGATGCCATCATTTTCGCACCAATAATACCAATTATAAGATACGCTGTAGTTTCCAGTTCAGGATAACGTTCAATCAGTGTCAAGAAAATCTGCGCCACCCCTCGCATCATCATGACCCCGAAGATCCCCCCCAGGTACAATACCCATACCTGATCACTAACCCCAAAAGCGGCCAATACACTGTCAATACTAAAAGCAATATCCATGATCTCAACGGCTAATACCGTACGCCAAAAACCATGGGGCGCTTCGGGAACTGCTGTTTCATCATCTTCTTTATTCTTTTTCATAAAGAACTGAATCGCCATCCACAGTAGATATAAAGCACCAGCGGCCTTTATCCACCAGATCTTAATTAAATAGGTTCCCACCCCAATGGCAATGAAACGAAAGAGGTATGCACCTAGAATACCATAAAACAATGCCTTTTTTTGCTGCTCTTTCGGCAAATGCTTTACCATAATTGCCAGTACTAGAGCATTATCCGCTGATAAAAGCCCTTCCAATACAATCAGGCTGCCAATAATAGCCCAGTTCACCGGATTATAAATAACCCCGAGAAACTCCGTCATATTAAAAAAATGGGAATAGCTCCCTGCAATTCCTGTAATAAATTCAATCATTTATTGATGCTCCTCTTAATCCTTCAAATTTTATTTTTTACTTGGCAGGAATCAGGCTTTTTGCCCACTCACCAAAAGCTTTCGGATTTCGCGTCTGAATCAACACTACCCCCGGCCCTTTAAAACGGCAGACCAGCATTTCTCCCGATGTAAAACTAGATATCCAACCGGATGTTGCCTTTTCAATTTTGTAATCCATATAATCCGGCCAGGCAACCAGATGATTATTATCAATAATCCGTTCTTCTCCCGCTTCCAGATTAATGGCATGAATCGCTCCATAGGAGTTTAAAAATACCGTTCCTTTACCGCTCACTTTCAGCGTGAAAAAGCCCTCTCCCGAGAACATCCCCTGCATTAAATTCTGCATTTTACTGGAGACTTCAATTCCCGTAGAACCAGCCAGAAAGCCATCTTTTTGCACAACCAAACTATAACTGCCATCTAAATCGACATCGATAATATCACCAGGTATGGATGGAGCTAAGGTCACTTCACCAGAACCACGCCGAGCGGTAAGAGTCTGAAAGAAAAACTTTTCTCCTGCCAGCATCCGCCCAATACCACCTAAAAACCCGCCTTCCATTTTACCTTCCACATCAATACTTGTGGACATCGACACCATAGCATCCGATTCTGCTTTTAAAAAATCGCCCTGCCTTAATTGAACTTTTAATAATGGAAAAGCACCCGGATATAAAATCTCGTAATCCACAATAAACCTCCACCGTAAATCAACTGTTCTTGGTCATTTCATCACTATTTTCTGCCAGCAGTCCAATTAAAGCCAAAACCATAAGCCTTATCTAATTCTTTATGACCACCAAAATATTTTTCTAATTTTGTCACAACTAATTGTTGATTTTTATTTTCAATTTTTATTAAACCACACATGATTTTACCTTTATCCGGATTATCGAGACGAATGATAATATCAGCACCGCTTTGCTGCTTGACCGTAACTACACCTTTAGCAGATTCCCAATTAGGGGCTCCTTCATAGATGTAAGCAAAGACGATAACAAAATCCAATGCTTCCATTTTGGTAAATCGTAAGTTTTCACCATCTGCACTCAGTCCTGTTCGATCGTCTTTATCCAAAGCGATATAGGGAGAAGAGGACAAAGAGCCAAATAATTCTCCCAATGCCTGAATCACGCCCTGACTGCCGTCTTTTAAACGATACATACAACCTAAATCAAGATCCAGGGTGGATTTGGACAAAAAAGAAAACATACCTTTTTTCTCTATCGTTGAATCCCATTGCAAATTAACTCGCAGCTCCCCGGTTTTCTTATTAAGATCAATTGCATGAGAGTCGCCGCTTTTGGAAAGGTTGATTGCTGCTGGAATTTTAGTTTTCTTCGTCATGTCGATTTTATCAAAAAAGCTCATATCCATAATCCTTTCTATCTATTTTTCAATTCGACTTTATTGCATTATACCACTATCACATCATAAGGTAAATAATGGAAAACACAAAGAATACAAAGCAGACACCAATCCTCTTTGTATTCTTTGTGTCCGCGGTAGCGGCCTAACGCCTCGTGCCTTTTTATAGCAGCTGCTATTTAACCTTCAAAATACTTATCAACAAATCCTTGCAAACCAGAATTGTACCCTTGGCCTACAGCTTGAAATCTCCATTGTCCATCTTTTTTGTATAACTTGCCAAACTCAATGGCAGTTTCTTTAGAGAAATCTTCATCCAGTTCATATTTTGCAACTTCTTTATTCGTATCTTGATCATAAAGACGAATAAAAGCATTACGTACCTGACCAAAATTCTGTCTTCTCTTTTCTGCTTCGTGAACGGTAACAACGAACACCAATTCATTAATCCCACTATCCACTTTGGCCAGTTCTACAAGGATAGTTTCGTCATCTCCATCGCCTTCACCCGTAAGATTATCGCCAGTATGCTTAACTGCACCATCAGGAGAAGTTAGGTTGTTATAAAAGATAAAGCTTTTTTCACTTGGTATTTTCCCATTTGCCCCCAACATGAAGACAGAAGCATCTAAATCAAAATCAACTCCCGTATCCGTGCTGTTTGTATCCCAACCCAAACCTACACCAACTTTTTTCAAACTAGGTGCTTCTTTAGACAAATTGATTCTTTCACCTTTACTTAAATTGATACCCATAAACTACCTCCTAAATTAAGTTAAATTTCTATTAAGCAACACTTAAACCAAAGTTTGTACAAAGTGCTGATAAACCGCCTTGGAAACCGCTGCCGATGGCATTAAATTTCCATTCACTGCCATTGCGATACACTTCCGCTAAGACAATCGCCGTTTCAATGGAGAAATCTTCTCCTAAATCATAGCGAATGAGCTCTGCACCTGTTTCTTCATTGAGTACGCGAACGTAAGCATTGGCAACTTGTCCAAAATTTTGTTTACGAGCATCCGCATCGTGAATGGTAATGGTAAACGCAAGTTTCTGCACATCAGCAGGAATTTTCGAAATATCAATTTTGATTTGCTCGTCATCTCCGTCGCCCACACCGCTGCGGTTGTCACCAGTATGTACCACTGCTCCTTGTGCCCCTGTCGGATTATTGTAAAAGATAAAATCCTTTTCATCTTTCACTTTTCCGGCTTCTCCTAAGATAAATGCAGATGCATCTAAATCAAAATCATGGCCGCCATCATACTTATTGGTGTCCCAGCCTAACCCCACAATAATATTCTTCAAACCAGGATTGCTTTTGGTTAAATCTACTTTCTGTCCCTTACTTAAGCTTACTGCCATTTCATTACCCCCCTGTTTATTATTAACTATATCGCTTAACTACAGCACTAATCGAAAGATCCTGCGTACTCTCGCCAAGAGCGGCAAACTTCCACTCTCCCTGATGGCGATACACTTCGCCCACAATCAGTGCTGTTTTACCAGCATAACTTTCTGTTAAATTATAACGGGTTATCTCTTGCATGTCCGATTTATTCACGACTCTAATAAAAGCATTTTTAATCATGCCAAAGTCTTGTTTACGTTTCTGACAATCATAGATATTGACGACAAATACGATTTTATGAATATTTGCTGGTACCTTTGGTAACTGGATTAAGATTTGCTCATCATCACCATCACCGCCGCCAGTACGATTGTCCCCCAAATGAGTAACACTGCCGCAAGGGCTTTTTAAGTTGTTAAAGAATACAACATTTTCTTTGGTCGTAAATTTTCCATTAGCATCCAGCAATAAAACAGAGGCATCACAATCAAATTCAGCCTTTTTACCGCCAAATAAGCCACTTAGAAAACCGCCGCCACCAGACTGTTCTACTGGGTCCCATCCCAAACCAACAACTAATTCAGAAAGTCCAGCATTGCCTTTGGTCAAATCAATCTTTTGACCCTTTTGTAAACTAATTGCCATAATTGACCCCCTTCATGTCAAAATCCCATTACGTGGTTTTGTCCATTTAAAATTGTAATATAAATATAATATCATGTAGTTTTAAAAACTACAATACTTATTTTGTATTATTTCTAGATGTAGTTGTCACAATTCAACATAATTATCTATTTTTTTCTCCATTTTAAGCTATTTTTCTATTAGTATCTCAATACCTAGTATTTATATTCATATAATATAATTATAATAATTTTGACATCTAGCATTAGAAAATATTATAATACAAATGAGGTGTATAACATGGAAATAACAAAATCAGTTTTAGAAGGTTTTGCAACAAAACTACTTGATAATGAGTTAAAAGTGGAAGATATCCCTTCTATTAAACAATATGCAGACCAAGTAACAGAATTACTAAACAGCAAACTGAACCATCGCCGTAAAGGAGATGAAACCAGCGTTGCAATCACGAAAGCAATGATTAATAATTATACTAAGAATGGCTTACTCAATCCTTCGGACAAAAAGAAATATGACAAGAATCACATTATCCTGTTAAGTCTAATCTACCACCTCAAACAAGTTCTTTCTCTAGATGATGTGAAAACCATCTTTAATCCAATTTTAAGAACCCTAGGCCATCCGGAAGAAAAAACATCCATTATTGCCCTTGATGATATTTACAGAGCATTTTTAGAGTTTCAAAAAGAAGAGTACTTCGATGCTTGTAATGATTATGAGGATCGCTTTAATAGAGTTTGCGAAAAAATCAATAATCCCTTCGAAAACAACGCAAATAAAGATATGGTAGAAAAATTTTTAACGGTATTACTGCTGGTAGCCGAAGCTACTGCCGCCAAACAGCTTGCCGAAGAAATGATCGATACCTATTTTAAAGTGCAAGACTGACGATGTATAAAAATAAAACATTTTGAACCGCGAAGACGCGAAGAATACGAAGAAATATAAAGTATTCATAATATCCTTCGTGTTCTTCGCATTTCTTTGCGACCTTCGCGATTGATTGTTTTTATAACCTTATGCATTTTATTATCAACTTTCTAGACTATTGAGAAGCCCTTGTCAATGATTTTCAGCATCATTGCTAGGGCTTTCTTTTTTCACATAAGTATTTATTTTTAATAAGGAGTCTTTGGTAAGCCTAATCTAAATTTCCCCCGGGTTTCAATCCCTCCCACACCATCAGCACCTGTTACGGATGCAGTGATGGCATCACCAATATCGACCGTTCGATTGATAGGAGTAAATGCAACTTTTTCTGCAATAAACACAGGATCATAAGCATGAATAAAAATCCGAGTCGGAGCACTGGCAAAATTAGCCCCTGCTATTAAAATGGCTTCAAAGTAAGATTGGCAGGCACCAGCAAAAATCACCAGATCATCCTTTGATGGTTCAAAAATTCTAGCCTTCTTGACGGATTCTATAAAATATCTGGAGTTACGATAATTATTAATATCTTTGAAATCCTTTTTGCCACCTCCTAATAACGCATCATGACCAGTTAAAATTAAAATGTCAGGACGATACTCATCCACTAAAGCAATCACATGCTCTGGCTGCTTTGATTCCTCAATACATCGACCAACTGCATCGATATTCATTTGATTATAGGTTTTTAAACACATGGCAAGATACTCTTCGTCTCCGTCCAGATGCAGTACACGACCCGGCAATTCAAAGTATTCATACTTTTTCGCGTGCTCTGCTCGGATGTTATTCACTTTTTCCCTTTCCATACTGCGACGCATCAAGACTCTTTTCAATGTATCATTATGCACACTTTCCATATGCAATATTTCATTACGCAGGTGTTCTGCTCCCACTCGTTCTAAATCACTTAACGGCGCATCTGCTACTAACCGCAAATGCATTCCTTTTAATGTACAATGTGATTGCCCTGTATTATCCTCATAAATATTAGTTACCTTAAAAACAATATCACCGCCATGAGATTTCCGAATTACTAAATCCCCTACTGCTACATTAGCCACCCCTATCCCCCCCTTACTTATTACATACTATGTAGCATAAAAAAAAAGTGCCACACCCAAAAAACCTTCCAATATATTTCAGTAACTTCTGCATTTGGCGGGTAACCAAAAAGACCTTTTCTCAATATACTGTATTACACCTGTGGCCTTTAGGAGCCACATGCACCGCACTCAAAATCTTCGAGGTGATGGCGCATGATCACTGTGGTTGTTCCAGCCAAGAACGAAGCTGGACGTATCGCAACAGTTCTACAAAACTTAAGTACACTCCAAATTGATCACATTATTCTAGTCGCAAACGGTTCCAATGATTCTACCATGCATGAAGTATTACAAATTGGCATCCCAAAATTACAAATTCTTTACTTCCACGAACGTCTAGGTATTGACATCCCTCGGGCTATCGGCGCAAAGGTAGCATTAGCATTAGGCAGCGATGTAGTGGCCTTTGTGGACGGCGACATGGTAGGGACATTTGCAGAAAACCTAACCGAACTCATTGACGGGATCTTAATCAAACATTTAGATTTGGCGCTAACGAATTGCTATCCTGCACCACCACGACATATTGAACGTTATAACCCCACCTTTCAATGGAGGCTCAATCTAAATAAAGAACTTGGTTTAGACAAAAAAATTAATTTAGCAACGCCTTCTCACGGTCCTCATGCTGTTTCACGACGTTTTTTATCCACAATCCCACTTCGCGAATTGGCTATTCCACCTGTAACTATGGCTTTATCCAGAATGAATAAACTAAAAATTGACGTGGCTACTACCATTCCTCATTATCAATTAGGTTCATCCCTAAAAACTCATATCCATTGTGCAAAAATCATTGAAACCATTGTAGGCGATTGTTTAGAGGCTATCAGCGTCTTCCAAAATGCGCCTCGAACTCGTCAGTGGCAAAACAAGACCTATACCGGCTACCATAATGAACGTCGTTTCGATGTATTAGATCATTTTTTAAATCCATAAAAAATTAAGAAGAGCCCCTGCCGCAAAAACAAGCAGGGGCTCTTCAGCTATTATTTTTACTGTATCCATACATTAGCAATCGCAGCAAATTCTTCTAAGGATAACGTCTCACCACGACGCCCACCATCAATACCAGCTTTTTCTAATATTACTTTTAAGGTCTCAGCAGGTACACCTGTCGTTTTAAGAGTATTCGACAAGGTTTTACGACGTTGAGCAAAAGCGGCTTTTACCACGCGGAAAAAAATTCTTTCATTTACCTCTACTGGCGGTTTTTCTCTCACAGTACAGCGAATCACTGCTGAATCAACAGCGGGAGGCGGAATAAAGGAAGCCGGTGGTACAATAAACATAATCTCAGGCTTGGTGTAGTATTGAACTGCCACGGATAAGGAGCCATAATCTTTCGTGCCAGGGACAGCAACCATACGCTGAGCAACTTCTTTCTGCACCATGGTGACTAGAATATCTACAGGCATGTGCGCTTCCAGCAGCCCCATAATAATTGGTGTTGTAATGTAATAGGGTAAGTTTGCTACCACCTTATACCTGGGGGCCGCTACTTCTTTTCCAATATCAATACGCAAGATATCACCATGAACAACTCGAATGTTTTCATAACCTTCCAGTGTCTTTGCCAGTACCTCGATCAATCTTCGATCGATTTCCACAGCCGTGACAGCCGCACCAGCTTCTGCCAATCCTTGGGTTAAAGTGCCGATTCCCGGACCAATCTCCAGCACAGCATCATCCTGGGTAATATTGGCGGCCTTCACGATACTTTGAACCACATGCTCATCAATTAAAAAATTCTGTCCGAGCTTTTTGCTCATCCGGATTCCAAATCGCTTTAAAATATGTAAGGTTACATCTTTATTTGCTATAGTCGGCTGTTTCATATTACTGCCTCCAATGTTATTGTACCGCCTGTTCAAATTCGGCGCGGGTTACGCCATAATGGTTAAGACGCTGTAAAAAGGTTTTAGCATTCGCATAGCCAATGCCAAGTTTGGCACCCACAATTGCCCGTTTGGCCGAGGCATCTTGGGTACCGCTAAGTCCATACTGCATAATATCAGACCACATAAATTCCTCACTTGGCTGCCACTCCAAATACCGCACTTTGGCAAGAGCACCGCGTATCGCTTCACTCGATGCCTGTTCAATGCCAATATCATTTTTGGCAATGGCGTCTTCTTTGGGAACAAAGGCATGCTTGGCTTCAGGAAAACGCTGGCTTAAAAAATTGCGTATCCGCTCACCAGCACTATCCGGATCTGTCAAAATAATAATACCACGCTTCGTATAAGCTTGGGAAATCTTCTCCAGGCTATGAGGTGCCAATGTAAAACCGCCTGTTGCAATACAATCAGCCTCTACTGCCCTTTTCACCGCATGTATGTCATTTTTACCTTCAACAATAATTACTTCTTTAATCATCTTACCTACCACTTTCTCTCTTTCTACTTACTTTGCAATCAAAAGTATCCATATTATAGTATCAAAAAAAGAACAGGGAGTATACCCCCTGTTAGTCAAGAATATAAACTTTTACTGATCTTCTACCAAATCTCCAGGCTTCACTGTCATTTTCCATACACAAATCGATACGATTGCCAACAATTGCACCACCAACATCAGCAGCCGTAGCTAAACCATATCCCTGAACATACACTCTGGTTCCCAAAGGTATAACATCGGGATCAACGGCTACAATACCGCGACGCGCCTTCACACCGGTTGCAGTTATTCCCTCAACAGAACCATCTGTTGGCAGATACGCACTGGCCTCCATTGCCATTACTCGGCTGAATCGCATCGATCCACGTGATGTATCAACCACATCACGAGTACCTACATGAATAACCTGTGGTTTTGGCGGCTCTTTTATTTTTTCACTTAGTTGCTCTGCACTTACTTCCACACCATCAGCATAATGAATACGAGCAACAATCGTTTTAACTCCATCCTGCCCTTCTTCAATGACCCTCTCAACCCCCTTTTCCAAGGTTGAATCCGGCTGCCTCATAACAGTAAATCGCTCTACCACATCACGTTCAACCTCTTTCTGGGTTAGCGTAATGGCTTGAATAAACATATCGGCTTCTATTTTATTTTGCCCCTCTGGCACCAGCTTAGTATTTTCCATGTTCATTCCTAAGCTTTCTGCCAATTCCCCCACTGTAGGCTTCCCTGTGACGATCACCTCAGTTTTTCCCTGATAGGTTACCGTAACAGGTACAGCACGATATACCGAAATGGTACTACCATCCGTTAATTTCTTTGTTGACAGACGATATTCATCTTTCGGATCTAAATGAATTCCAGCCTGTACTAAAACATCTTGAGGTTTGCTATGTAGTGTGCTAATCATTATGGTAGTGCCGTCAACGGCAATGTGTACTTTTTTGTTGGCAAACATGAACCCTGTCGCCACCAATAAAACAGTGAACAGCGCGAGAAATAGGGGTAGCATTTTTTGTCGAAAAAACACTTTTTTCAACTCAATATAAGTCATAAAATACCTCCTTTTCAAACGTTTGAGTATTATACCATGACTTATTCGTATTGTCTAGTTTTTTTCTAGCTTTCCCTATATTATTTACCAAAATATCCTTTTTTATACCTCCTGCGTTACATACTTGTCAATATTTTGAACCCAACGTATTTTCTGACGTCAGCCCCCTTAAATAGAATATAAAACTACAATGTCCTTTCCTTAAAATTTACAAAAAAATAAAGAGAATATCTTTTATTAAAAATACTCTCCCATAGGTTAATATATTCTGTTATTCTTAAGATATTCCAAATAATCTTTTTACATTTTCACTCGTCGCTTTTGCCAAAACATCCAACTCAATACCACGTAAATTAGCAACCTGTTCGGCCACCAATTTTACATAAGCTGGCTCGTTACGCTTGCCTCGGTATGGCTGAGGTGTTAAATACGGGGAATCGGTTTCTACTAATAAATATTCCAATGGAACTTTGGTCACAATTTCCGGAAGCTTTGCTGCATTTTTAAAGGTAACAGGACCGGCTATGGAAACATACAGCCCCATCTTTATGACTTCATTTGCCATCTCCAAACTCCCTGAAAAACAGTGCAGCACACCTTTTAAACCTTTGGCTTCTTTTTTTAAAATCTCCAATACATCACCATGAGCATCTCGGTCGTGAATAATAAAAGGCATATTTGTTTGACGAGCTACATCAAGTTGATGAATAAATACCGAACGTTGTACCTCTCGCGGTGAAAAATCATAATAATAATCCAGACCAATCTCTCCAATGGCAACCACCTTATCAAGAGCAGTCCAACGGACTAATTGTTCATAATCTGTATCTAAAGCATCTTTAGCATCATGAGGATGAATACCGACAGCAGCATAAATACCTTCATATTTTTCTGCCAGGGCAATGGAACGAGCAGAGGACTCCATCGAGGCCCCAACATTAATAATCCCTGTTACACCATTATCGATCGCTCTTTGGATTACTTCTTCACGATCGATATCAAACTTTTCATCATCAATATGTGCATGAGAATCAAATAACATGGTTAACACTCCTCGTACTTGTTATGTTAAGAAAATGGGACGTGAACTATAAAACAATCGAACCACAAAGGCGCAAAGGACACAAAGGGTTATTTATAATTTGGCGCTTTCTTTTCCTTTGTGTGCCGCGTCAGCGGCATTGTGCCTTTGTGGTTCATAACGTTTTCCATCTTGCCACCTGACAACATAAATTTTTATCCTATTACATAAGAAAGCGCCTATAGCAGGCGCTTTCTTATGTAATCTTATTTCACCTTGCTGCCGGCGGGCATTCCGGGAACGGTGACTACTTTTAATTGATCATCACAAGAAGCCGCTAAAACCATGCCACGAGATTCGATACCGCGAATTTTCGCTGGCTTTAAGTTAATAATCATGACTACATTCTGACCTACTAATTCCTCTGGTGTGTAATGCTTGGCAATGCCTGAAACAATAGTGCGCTGCTGGGTGCCCAAGTCCACCGTCAATTTCAAGAGCTTATCAGCCTTTTCCACTTTTTCGGCTGCGAGTACGGTGACGACTCTAAGATCCATTTTTGCAAATTCATCAATGCTAACTTCAGAGATATTTTCATCAGGTACCGCTGCTGACTGCTGCTTCCCTTGGTCTGACGCAGCTTCAACAACCTTATCTTCAATTCGCGGGAAGATCGGTTCAGGTTTCGATACGACAATACCTGGGGATAGTTTTCCCCAACCCTTAACATCCTCTAAGGTAACAGCTTTAAAATCAGTGGTTAACCCCAATTGCCCCCAAATCTTTGGTCCTGTAACCGGCATAAAAGGAGTAATCAAAATTGCTATAATTCGCAGCGTCTCTGCCAAATTGTACAGCACCGTATTTAAGCGGGAGTGCTTCGCCTCATCCTTAGCCAATGCCCAGGGAGCCGTTTCATCAATATATTTATTGGTGCGGCTGATCAATGCCCAAACGACTTTGATTGCTGCATTAATATCCATAACATCCATAAATTTTTCATATTGGATCACAGTACTCTGTACCAATTGTGCCAACTGGTGATCTAGTTCTTCTACATCTCCAGCTGCTTTAATCACACCACTATTAAAACGTCCAATCATGTTTAACGTTCTATGTAATAAGTTTCCTAAGTCATTTGCCAAATCAGCATTAATTCGATTAATAAGAGCTTCTCTGGAGAAATTCCCATCCATTCCTAAATTGATCTCTCTCAGCAGAAAATAACGAATTGCATCTGGACCAAACTCTTCAATTAAGGTAACCGGATCAATTACATTGCCTTTGGATTTGGACATTTTGTCGCCTTCCATGATTAACCACCCATGTCCATATACCTTTGCGGGTATTTCGAGATCCAAAGCCATTAAAATAATCGGCCAGATAATACTATGAAAACGTACAATTTCCTTTCCGACTAAATGTATGTCAGCCGGCCAGAACTTAGCAAATTTCTCCCGATCATCTAGATAACCTGCAGCAGTAATATAATTGGTTAATGCATCAAACCATACATATACGACATGCTTGGTATCAAAGGGTACGGGAATCCCCCAGTCAAAGGTTGTGCGAGAAACACAAAGATCCTCTAAACCCCCCTTAATAAAATTCAGCATCTCATTACGGCGAGATACAGGCTGAATGAAATCGGGATTGTTTTCAATATAGGCAAGCAATCGGTCCTGATATTTAGACATGCGGAAAAAATAACTTTCCTCCTGCACGATTTCTACTGGTCGTCCGCAGTCAGGACACTTCCCCTCTGCAACCTGGCGTTCCATCCAGAAGGTCTCGCAAGGCGTACAATACCAGCCTTCATAAGCAGCTTTGTAAATATCACCTTTATCATAAATTTTTTGGAAAATAGCTTGTACAACATCATGATGACGCTGCTCTGTTGTACGAATAAAATCATCATGAGAAATATTTAATTTCTCCCATAATTGCTGAAAAGAATCAACAATTTTATCAACATAAGCAATCGGTGTCACATTTTGTTCTGCCGCTTTGCGCTGAATTTTTTGACCATGTTCATCTGATCCAGTGAGAAAGAGTACTTCTGATCCTGCCAGTCTTTTATACCTGGCAGCCGCATCAGCAATGGTCGTTGTATAAGCATGACCAATATGTAAGCGATCACTCGGATAATAAATAGGCGTTGTAATATAAAATGGTTTCTTTTCCACGGTTGTAATAAGCCTCCCCATAATGTTAAATTGGTAACAAAAGATGGTCTTTTTATAATTGTACTTTTCATAACTAAAAATGATAAAAATCCATGTCATAATTCGACAAACATAAAAATATCATACTTTTTTATTATTGTCCCTATTTTACCAAGAATATACACTTATGTCGAACTATTCTAGAGACTTTGCACCATTCGTCTTTTTCTGACAATAATTATTGTAATACCGTACAACATATTTACTGATATGGTAAAAATAGGTTGACAACCCCATCAGAATTTGGTATTATTTAGTTGGACATATTTTGTCGAATGTTGTTGAAATGAGAGGAGAATTAATTATAATGAAATCAACTGGTATTGTAAGAAAAGTGGACGAGCTTGGCAGGGTCGTTATTCCAATAGAATTGCGCCGTACACTCTCCATTGAAGAAAAAGACGCTCTAGAAATATATGTAGACAGCGACCGTATCATCTTACGCAAATATGAACCAGCTTGTTCATGTGTTTTCTGTGGCAATGCGGATGAAGTGACTGTCTTTAAAAATAAAAATATCTGCAAAGAATGCCTGGATGCAATGGTAACAAAAGCTGTTTAAGAATTTTAAAGAGGTTATAAATAACCTCTTCTTTTTTTTGCCCAAAATTAGAAAAAACTTTTTTGAACCGCGAAGACGCGAAGAAATGCAAAGTACACGAAGTAAACATACTCTCCCGGCCTATTAACTTCGCCTCTTCGCGCCTTCGCGGTTACGTGTTTTTTCTCCAAAAGAACTTATACAATACTCGCAGCTGTTACTCTATTTCTAATGTTGCCTGATAGACTTCCCTTTTAGGTAGGCCTCTTTGTTGGGCAATGGTTTTAATGGCATCTTTTTTAGCCACACCAGTTTCCATTAGTTCAATGACAGCATCTTCAATAGAAAGCTGTTCCTGTTCATCCGTATCTGCTTCAAGACTTTGATCGGTTTTGCGACCTCCTACAATAAGGGTAAACTCCCCTCTTGGATCATTTTCAGTAAAATGAGTTACTAAACTTTCTATCGTACCACGAATAAACTCTTCGAATTTTTTAGTCAATTCCCTAGCTGCCACCGCAGGGCGATCGCCAAAAGCATTTTTTAGCTCAGCCAATGTCTGTTTTATGCGGTGGGGTGACTCGTAAAAAACCATTGTATAAGGCGAGTTTGCAAAACTAGCCAATAATTCACGCCGTTTTTTTTTATTTTTGGGCAAAAAACCAAGAAAAGAAAATAAGGTTGTATCTAAACCAGAAGATACAAGTGCAGACAATGCTGCATTTGCACCAGGCAGAGGCACTACCCGAATACCTGCTTGTACCGCCAATTCTACTAAGTCAGATCCTGGATCAGAAATTCCCGGTAATCCAGCATCACTCACTACCGCTACATTCTCACCTGTGATTAATCGCTCAATGATTTCCGGTCCTCTCGCCACTTTATTATGTTCATGATAACTGATCAGCCGAGTATGAATCTCAAAATGACTGAGCAGTTTCCTCGTATGACGCGTATCTTCTGCAGCAATCACTTCCACTTCATTTAATATACGCACCGCTCGATACGTCATATCTTCCAAATTCCCAATGGGTGTTGCACACAAATATAAGACACCAGCATTCTCCAGCAATACATCCACTTCCTTTTTATAAGGCATTAACCACATTTTTAAAAACGCTGATGCGTTCTTTGAAACATATAAAGTAAAAAAACCACAGAGGCACAGAGAACACTGAGAAAAGATAGATAAGGTAAAAAAAATTATAAATTGCTCAGTATAGCAAAAAAAATGAAATATTTAAAAGCACGAAGGACACAAAGAGAGATGATAGTAAAAAAGTCTTTGTGTGACCTTTGTGCTTCGTTTTATAATTCCTAAAGCCAATAACTTTATTATCGATATTCTTTGTAATATTTCGCGATTTCATCGCTATAAGTGCCATCAGGCTTATAAACTACAAGAGGCGGCAGGATTGTAAGACCCGGACTTGCCCCTTTAACCCCTTCTACTAATAACATGGTAGGCTTTTTATCGATACTGCTGTATACTAACTGCAATAACTTAGGTTCAATACCAGCTTGGCTCATCGCAGTTAAAATCTCAGCCATACGTTCCGGTAAGTGGACCATTGCGAAGCGCCCACGACGATACTTCAGCAAATACCGTGCAGCGCCCACCACATCTTTTAGGGCAGCTGTAACCTCATGCTTTGCTCTAGCCACATTATCATTCGGACTCATATAACCACCACCCACTGGACGATAGGGAGGATTCGACACTACCAAATCATATCCTTCTGAGGGCAATATATCTTTTATCTTACACAAGTCTCCTTGTATAATCTTTACTTTCTCATCCAACTGATTCAAGAGAACACTGCGTTCTGCCATATCCGCCATAGCCTGGCTTAACTCTAAGCCAGTTACATGAGCCGCACCCCTTGCCGTTAGAAGAAGGGCGATCACACCTGTTCCTGTTCCCAAATCCACGGCCTTAGCACCTGGTCTCACGGTGGCAAAATGCGATAACAGTATTGCATCTAAGGAAAAACAAAATTCTTTTTCATGCTGAATCACTTTCAACTGACCGATCAGCAAATCATCGATACGTTCTTCCGCCCCAATCACCACCGGATTACACATTTATATCCTTTTCCACTACTTCTTCCCATGGAATAATAACAGTATTACCATTTGTCAGCAGAATCGTTGCATTCTTCTTCCCTTGATTTACAAATGTAACTTTTCCTTCTCCATCTACAGTTATGACTTCCCGCCCGACCACTGGTGCAGGAATTTTCTTGCAGCAAGGTGCATAGGAATCATTCTCATATTTTAAGCAGCACATCAATCGCCCGCATATGCCAGAAATTTTGGTTGGATTCAATGAAAGCTTCTGATCCTTAGCCATTCTAATAGACACTGGTTCAAAATCTCCGAGAAACGTTGAGCAGCACAAAGGTCTGCCGCAGCAACCAATTCCCCCCATCATTTTTGCTTCATCCCGAACTCCAATTTGCCTAAGTTCTATCCGAGTACGAAATACAGCTGCCAAATCTTTTACTAGATCCCTAAAATCAATACGTCCTTCTGCCGTGAAATAAAAAATGATTTTATTGACATCAAAGGTATACTCTACATCCACTAACTTCATATTTAAGTTATGAGCCTTGATCTTCTGCTCACAAGTAGAGAAGGCTTCTTTTTGCTTTTCTCTATTCTCTTCCACTTTAGCGCCATCTTCGGCAGTGGCTTTACGCTGTACGGTTTTTAATGGTGCTACAATAGCATCCTCTCCTACCTGACGCGGTCCAATAACAACTTCTCCGTATTCTAACCCTCTGGCAGTTTCAACAATTACAAAATCTCCTGCCACCAGGACAATTTCACCAGGTGCAAAATAATATACCTTGCCAGCTTTTTTAAAACGTACTCCGACTACTGTCTCCACCTTCAAACCTCCCTTGCTAAGTCATATATTCTTATCAATAACGCTTCACTTGTAAGCCTTGTATTTGCATTGGCCAGCAAAGCCCGCCTAGCTGACTCCACTGCCCTAATGGCTGTTACTAGCCGCCTTTCGCTCCACATATCCGCTACTTCACACAAATCTTCTGCAACATCTATATTAAATAACAATTGCTTGCCCTGTCCAGTAACAAGCAATAGTATATCACGCAAGATATAAGTTACATACTTTATAAATTCCAAAATATCATTACGTTCCATTTTCTCCAATACTCCAGCTGAGTGCCAAACCGTTTCCAGTTTGGAATCCATTAGATTTTGGATCATTTCCAGAGCCTGATTACGCAGGGCAAGACCTTCAGGTTCCAAAAGAGCAAGTGCAATTCCCATTCGACCGCCGCTTAAGCGGGCGGCCACTTCCGATGTTTCTGGCAAATAGCCTTTAGCCATTAAATCCTGAGCCAATAGCTCGTCTGCTAAAGGCTGAAAAGCAATCACCATGCATCGAGATATAATCGTAGTCAGCAGCACTTGCTTATTGGCTGCTAATAAAAGAAAGATAATTTCCCCAGGAGGATCTTCTAGAACTTTTAGCAGACTATTGGCAGCTTGAGTCGTCATGAGCTCAGCACCATCAATGATGCAGACGCGTCGCTTTCCACTAAAAGATGCCATTGACAATTCCTGCTGCAGCATTCGAATTTGTTCAATCTTAATATTGGTTCCATCAGGGGCAATGAGGAGAAAATCGGGATGACTGCCATAGGATATTTGCTGACAAGAATGGCAGCGGCCACAAGGGCGCTCTTCTTGATCGCTGCATAATAAAGCTGCCGCAGTGACATTCGCCACCAGGTTTTTCCCAATGCCTCTAGGTCCTGCAAATAAAACAGCATGAGGCATACGTCTGCTGCTCTCCATATGACGCAGCATGGTTACCTGCTCTTTATGCCCAATGATATCGGTCCACTTCATTGTTGCACCTCTATGTATACAGATCGACTAGCATGCCACGAATCGCATCTTGTTTCGCCAGAATATCCAATTGACGTTCTTCTCCCAGGCGTACATCTTCTGTCAGACTATCTAAGGTAGCATCTACCTTTTTGATGATTGTATACACCTTCTGCCTCCCATGGCGATCCCACCCCTGCTGGGATTGCAATGTATACATACGTCCCACAGCTTCACCGACAAATTGCCTTATGACTTCCCGATATTTCTTGAGTTCAGCATAGGTTGGCACTTCCCCTAAACGCTTACCGCGTTTATCTATTTCCGCCAATAATTGATTTAACCTCTCACGAGATTGCCCATCTTGGCTTTTAAGTAGATCAGAAGAAAAATGACTTAAGGATCTTTCCGCCTTGCTCCCCCCATCCCGTTCCACCAGTGAAGGTATTTGGGTAGCTCCTAGATTATTTATTTTCATGTAGGTCACTGCCTTTCAAGCTATAATATACACTAGCTTTACTATAATACTTTCATAAAGAAAAGATCTGCTCTTTGCTGGAGTGCTAACTCTATTTGAGCAAGCACCATTCGGGCTTATGAACTTCATCATTAGACAAACATAGGATTGCATCTAAATTATAATTGTTTTCCAGCAAATAATCAATTTATGCTTTTAACTTGCAAAATTATCTTTGTCATATTTACATGACTCATCTTACTTCAGTGCCAACTATCCATTACTTTTGGCTCAACTTACGAAGCTCGCGAAATAAGAATATGCCAGTTAACAAAGCGGACGAGAAATCTGCTATCGGACTTGCCAGCCAAACCCCCTGTAAGCCCAGCAGCCTTGGTAATAGCAAGACTAAAGGGATTAATAGAAGTAATTGCCGCGACATACTAAGTACAATGGCATAACCAGCCTTACCCACTGCCTGAAAATAATTAGCACCAATAATTTGAAAACCAATGACCGGAAGCATACACAAATTAATCCGCATCGCCTCAGACCCTAATAAAATCAGCTCAGGGTTATCATTGAACAGCATAATAATCTGTTTATCAAAAATCTGAATGACTAAGAAGCCGACTGTCGAAAATAAAGTTGCAGCACCGATTGCTATTTTTAAAGCTTTCTTAACCCGATCATAATTCCCTGCTCCATAATTATAGCCAATGATTGGCTGAAGCCCTTGGCTAATCCCAAAAATAGGCATTAACATGAGCATGCCCATTCGATTGATAATTCCAATGGAAGCGACTGCCAATTCTCCACTATACCGTAATAACGTATAATTGAACAAAACCGTGGTCAAACTTGAAGCAATCTGCATTAAAAAAGGCGACATTCCAATCTCGAAAATACTGCGAACAATCTTTTTATCTAAGGAGAAATTCTTTTTTCGCAGCCTTAATACACTTTTGCCCCGCAAAAAATAGACTAACACCCATATGGCTGATACTCCTTGGGATATCACAGTTGCTAAGGCCGAGCCACCAATTCCTAAATGGAACGTAAATATGAATAAAGGATTTAACACAATATTTAATCCTGCAGAGATGAGTGTAGTGGACATGGCCATTTGAGGATTTCCCTCAGCACGTACTATATTATTCAAACCAAAACCAATATACATAAATGGACTGCCAAGGACAATAATTCTTGTAAACTCTCTGGCATAAGGCAGCACATCCTGCTCTGCGCCTAACATTATTAAGATCGGATCTAGAAACAGCAAGACCGATCCCGTAAAAGCTGCCGATAATAGCATGGAAAGAGTAAAGGCGTTCCCTAATATTTTTTCCGCTTGCTCCTGCTGCTTCTCTCCCATTCTCAAAGAAACAACTGCAGCGGCCCCTACTCCTACCAACATCCCAAAACCCATTAATACAATCATAATTGGAAAGGCTATCGTAACTGCCGTAAGACCAATTTCACCTACGCCACGCCCTACAAATATACTATCGATAACATTATAAAAAGCATTAACTACCATCCCGATAATTGCTGGCAGCGAAAATCTCCACAATAGAGTTGATATCTTTTCTTCCCCGAGAGAATGTGAGCGATCCATGGTACCTCCAGCTTCTGTCATTCATCCTTTTTATTATAACACTAGCTTTCCCTATTATAAAATAATGGTCTCCATTTTTAAAAATTTCTACCTTTTTTAACCGCAGAGATGCAGAGAGCACAAAGAAAAAATAGATAAGAAAGCATACTTTCTATTCTTCGTAAAAAAGGTAGAAACTATATAATTTAATAGTTTCTACCTTTTATATTAACCATCCGTTACCTGAATTAGTCGCTTTTTTTACTTTGGCGACAAATTTCTAATATTTGAGCACAAGCTTCGTCCAGCTGCCCATCATAATTTCTCACAATATAATCACAGTTAGCAGCGCATTTTGAATCCAGCACTACCTGCTCCATAATTTTTTTGCGTTTTTCACTATCTATCTCAATTGGCAAGCGTTTTTCCAGCTGGTACATTGGACAATCAATAAATATGGTAACTGCAAATGGAATGCGATGTTTAATTTGCTGAGCTCCATTCCAGTCGAGAGTCACTACACAATCCTTGGTTTCTGCAATTTCTACTTCTTCCCGACTCAGTCCAAAAAAGCTATTTTTATACAGTACACTTTCTACTAAATCCACTTTTTTAAATTCTTCTTTTTTGACGAAATAATAGGCATCTTCAGACTCTCCGGGTTTCCTCAGACGAGTAGTGTGGGACCTCAGCCTATGTATTCCACTCTGTCCTATTTTCTTTTCAATTGTGCTTTTTCCCGATCCAGTCGGACCAAGCAGAACAATCAGCATACTCATTCCCCCCATGCAAATTCCATTATTATCTAAATGTATCGTATAGTATTACATTGTACATATATTATCGATAATCCTGCTTGTTTTCATTAATAAACGCAATTTTTAGAAAATTAACTATTAAAAAATAAAGCATTTTGAACCGCGAAGACGCGAAGCAACGAAGGCTGGGTCAAACACGAACTATCCACAATACGTCCTTCGCGTTCTTTGCATTTCTCCGCGTCTTCGCGGTTCATTACTTTTTATAGCAGTACACGTTCTCTGCGTAAGCCCTGTTTTCAATAAGCTGAAACTTTACTTGTTCCTTGCCAGTATATTTTGTACCGATTGGTAGACGTCTTCATGAATCTCGTCCACTGTCTTTAATTGTGTATGATGAATGCAGGAAATCTTATGCCAATGATACTTATCGGCGATAGCACAATAGTTACTATAGCAGTCCTCTAAATACTGCTCATCTCGCTCATGGATATCAGGAGTTTGCTCCCCGTTATTTTTAGCACGCTCTTCTCTAAGAATTTTGCTGTACATTGGCGGCATATCGAGAAAAATCACACCATCTGGAATCGGTAAACCGAATTTCACAAATTCTAAGTCCCAGAGCCAATCTAAAAAAGCATCCTTTTCTTCCTGTACATGAATTTTTACAGCTTGATGCACCATATTGGACGTAGTATAACGATCGGCAATGATAATGCCGCCCTGTTTATAAAAATCACCCCAATCCTGCTTGTAGGATGCATAGCGGTCTACTGCATAGAAACTGGAAGCAGCATAAGGGTTTACCGAATCAGGACGATTGCCAAAATCACCATTGAGATACATTTTTATTAGTGCTGAAGAACTACTTTTATAGTCCGGAAAGCTCACTTTGCGTACTGTTCTTTTTTCTTCTTTCAAACGATGATATAGTTTTTCTGTCTGCGTTGCTTTGCCGCTGCCATCTCCGGCTTCAATAATAATTAATTTACCATTCATTTAATCCACCACTTTAATTGTTTTTAATGTATAGTCTTCTGGTCCAGACACATGCATGCCACTTTGCTGAAGCAGTTGACAATAATCGATAATTTCCTGGGTTATCCTCTCTCCCGGGCATACCACAGGGATACCGGGAGGATAAAAGGTGACAATTTCAGCACAAATCATTCCTGCAGAATGAGCAAAAGGTACCATGCAGGTGTTGCCGAATAAAGCTTCACGAGGAGATAAAATACCTTGAGGCGCTACTGGATATGGTGCATGAATGCAGCGTTCTAATAAGGAAAAGTCATAAGCCTTTGCATATTTTTCTGCCATGTCCCGAAGAGCTGCCACCAACAGATGTACTTCTTCTTCCCGATCCCCTAAGGTAATTAAAAAAAGAAGATTATATAAATCCGAAAGCTCAACTTGTATTTTATACTGATGACGTAAAATCCGCTCTGCCTCAGGACCTGTTAATCCCAGTCCTTTAACTGTAACAGTAACCTTCGTTGGATCTAAATCATATATTCCGGGATTCCCCTTTTTCTCCGAACCAAAACAGTATAAACCAGGTATTTTATTAATTTCCTGCCTTGTCCAATTGGCTAAGGCAATGGATCGTTCAATGAGCTTCGTACCTTCTAAAGCCATTTGCATACGAGCTACATCTAAGGATACCAACATAATATAGTTAGGGCTGGTAGACTGAGTCAACTGCAGCATTGCTTTCAGATGAGGAACACGAATACGTCCCTCCCGGCAATGAACTAAGGAGCATTGAGTCAATGCACCAATAATCTTATGAGTACTCTGGGCACAAATATCAGCCCCGGCATCCAAAGCTTGTATCGGCAGACGATTGCTAAAACGCAGGTGAGGACCATGAGCTTCATCTACCAGCACCACCATGTTATGTTCATGAACAAGATTTACAATCTTTTTTAAATCTACAGCAACCCCATAATAATTAGGGTTAATAATGAGTACTCCTTTAGCATCCGGATGCTGGCGCACTGTATTCTCTACCGTTTCTGGCGTAACTCCCATAGCCAGCCCTAAGTCATTATCAACTTCTGGCTGCATGAAGATTGGAATCGCCCCACTTAAGATAATCCCGCCAATAATAGAGCGGTGAGCATTACGGGGCACGATAATTTTTTCTCCTGGACCGGCAACAGCTAATATCATTGCATAAATTCCGCCCGTTGTACCATTGATAACAAAAAAACTATGATCCGCACCATAAAGCTGTGCAGCCAGCTCCTGAGCATCCTTTATGCAGCCATAGGGTTCGTGAAAATCATCTAATTCTTCCATTAAAGCCAAATCCAAGGCCAGGGTACCTCTGCCTATTATTCTTTCTAATGTATGATGCATTCCTTTACCTTGCTTATGCCCTGGAGTATGAAAAGGAATCACTTCCTCTTGTACATAATGCTGCATTGCAGCCAGTAAAGGGGTGTCTGCTTGCCTCAAACGCAACCCTATCGCCTCCTTTTATAATAGGTAAAACCTGCCGCTGCTCTTTACCTATTATGCCCTATTTAAAGGGAATCATAATACAAATACTACTATGTGGTTTAACCGATCCTATGAAGCATTTTATCTTGATACATTTTTTTATCAGCCTCTTTAAACAGCTCTTTGCGATTTACATCTGGTCCAGTATGCAGAGCCCAGCCTATGGATAAGCGTACAATGGTGCCATTTAAGTTTTTCCGGCAGCGCTGTACTTTCTCGTTAATTTGATGACATACGTCTTGCATAACTTCTTGGTCCGCACCAGGCAGCAATACTACGAATTCATCACCGCCAATCCGAGCAACCGTATCGCCTGGGCGGCAAGCCTGTTTTAGCGCCGTTGCTGCGGCGACAATCAATGCATCTCCAAAAGCGTGTCCTAATGTATCATTCACAACTTTTAATTCATCAACATCACACACAATAATCCCGACAGATGGGTATGATCCACTCGAAATTCTTTGAAATTCTTCTTCAAAATAGGTACGGTTGTAAAGGCCAGTCAGGGAATCATGCATACTTACATATCTGAGCTTTTCCTCTACCAACTTACGTTCACCAATTTCTTCCTGAGCAAGTTTATATAAAATTGCATTATCATAAGCAATAGAAGCCAGACCAATAAAACGCTCTAATAAGAACTTTTGTTCCTGAGTACATCCCCAGGCAGAATCATCAAAATAAATATAAACGACACCAACCACTTTTTTGTCAGAGAACAAAGGCATTCCAATAAATACTCCATAGTGTACCATACCATGACTATTGATGCGCTTTGCCCAATTTTGATAATCATTCACTATCACGGTCTCACCCGTGCGAAATACTTCCCCAATAATTCCTTCGTCTTTGTTCTGAACTGTACCGATGCTATTTTCATCAAGCCCGATAGCAAATTTCAGTTCGACTTGGGAATTATTTTCTTTTAAAAGAAACAGGCTGCCACTGGCATTAGGAAATAAACTTACCGCATGGGTCACAATCATGGCCAATACATCATCCAAATCTAAACGATTCAACAACTGCAGCGATACTTCGTTTAAAGCCAATAAATATTGATTTTGCAAACTAATTTGCACATCCATTGCCTTGCGATCTGTAATATCAATCATGATGCCAAGAATCGAATTGACTTCATGATCTTCATCATATACAACCGCCGCAGACAATCTGGCCCAAAAGACAGTCCGGTCTTTACGAATGCAACGTCTTTCCACATGATATTCCAGCTTTTCTTTATTGACCATTTTCCGCAGTCCTTCTGCACTTCTTGGCCAATCTTCAGGGTGCGTTACCTGTTTTAAACCAATTGTATGTAATTCGTCCAAAGAATAGCCGAGCATATCCACTAACCTCTGATTCCCATAAATGCAATTACCATGTTCATCAAGAATCCCAATACCGACTACCGCATTATTTAAAATGCCCTGCAGCTTTTCTTCACTTTTGCCCAAGGCAATTTCCGCCTGCCTTGCTTGCAGAATTCTTTTAATGCGATATTTCAAAACATTCCAATACACAGGCTTAGTTAAATACTCACCAGCACCTGCTGCAAAGGCTCGTTCCACCGCCTCTTCATTGTCGTAGGCAGTAATGAGGATAATCGGAGTCTTACTTCTTCTTTTCTGCTCCTGCAAATACTCACACACAGCATAGCCATCCATTTCCGGCATGATACCATCCAAAATGACTAAGTCAGGATTCACCTCATCAAACATCACAATTGCCTCTTTGCCATTCACGGCTTCATAAACCTGATAGCCCCAAGACGCAAGGTTATTGCGCAGCATGCGGCGTTCTAATTTGCTATCCTCGGCAATAAGAATTTTAAATTGTTGATTCATTGCATCCATCCCTTGTGATAATATACTCCTCTATGGATATCTTTATTGACTCCCCGCTCTTATCATGCAATAACTCAGTATACACAGCTTTTAATTGCTATAATATAACAAATCTCTATATAAATCCACTATAATCCTTCAACAATAGGGATAAATTAATCTCTTTGAAAATTCTTTAAAAAATAAAATCCAAATGCCCATTTTCCCTCAGCATCAAATCTTCTATATTGCTAAAATAATAGAGATATACCCAAGAAAATTCCATTTCTTTGTTCGGAAGATTCAGGTATATCCTCTATTATTTAAATACTACTTTAATAATGACTTTTGTGCCTACCCCAATTTCGGACTTTATTGTCAGCTCACCATTCAGCAGATGAATTCGCTCCCGCATCCCCAGTAAACCAAAACTTTCGCTGCCAAAATTATCTGCTGTATTAAAACCCTTACCATCATCAGCAATGGTAGCTAAGAAAGTATCCCTGCGAAATTCCATAGCAATGGAGATCGTCTGAGCCTGGGCATGTTTCTCAATATTTGTAATTGCTTCTTGAAAAATTCTAAAGACACCAATTTCCACATAAGAATCTAAGCGCCGTTCTTCACCTAATATCCTAATATCATAAATCATACCGCTGCGCTCTTTTACCGTATCTAAAAACCGTTTCACTGTAGGTACTAATCCCAAATCATCTAATGTCATTGGACGTAAATCAAAAATAATTTTTCTCGTTTCTTTTAGGCAAAGACGTACTTGTGCACGAAGATCTGCCAGTTCTTTTTTTGCACGCAGCACATCAATATCAATCAATCGCTCACAAACTTCCGCCCGAAACACAATATTTGCCATAGCTTGAGCTGGTCCATCATGAATTTCCCGCGACACTCTGCGGCGTTCTTCTTCCTGGGCTTTGATAATTTTGGCACCAAACACTTGACTCTGCTGCAAGGATTCAATTTTTACTACTACATTTCCCATTTCATCGCCTAAATACCCTAAAACTGCTCCTACCTGGGTTGTTAAACCTTCTGCCTTAGACACCGTATCTTTTAAAGAGCGTAAACGAAGCTCTAAATCATCACGCTGCTGACGTAAGCTTTGTTCCTGTGCGCGAGCTACCGCTAATTCAACTTGTAAGTTTCTCGCATCATCATATACTGCTTTAATATCATCTTCTGAATATATGCTGAAATTACGGCTGACTTCCATTAACTTGATCCTGGAACGCCGCTCTTTTTTTTCTAAATCATCCACTGTAAAGATGATAGCAACTGTCTCCTGCTTTGTACGTTCTACATCCTTTTTTATATTTTCAACTTCATTACGAGCCGCCTCATAAATATCAAAAATTTGTGTCTTTCCTTGCTCTACGGCATCGATTGTGGTTTTGACAATCCTATCAAGGTCACTAATATCAATATTTTTCATACAACCCACCTTAACAATTCCTAAAAATAGTATGGATTAATCTACTTCGCCAATACAGATTTTTTCACCTGCAAAAATCCTTGCCTAATAATTAAATTGATTTTGTGATAAAATAATGAACCGCAGAGGCGCAGAGGACACTGAGAAAAGATAATTAGGGTTAAAACCTCTGCGCCCTCTGTGTTCAACGTTCCCCTAAACTTATAAATTCTGATTCCACCAAAAAAACTTGGCTTTCGCCAAGTTTTGTATAAAATAGTCTAATGTATTGCGCGTTTTTTTACTTTTCCACCCATTACATCATGAACCTCATTAATCGTTACAAAAGCATTTTCATCAATCTCTTGAATAATGATTTTCAGTTTGGCAATCTCCAGACGAGTAATAACAGAGTAAAGCACTTGCTTAGACTCACCCGTATAGGCACCCTGACCATGTAAAATAGTGACTCCACGCCCCAGCCGCGCCATCAGCACTTCGGCTATTTCATGAGGATGGTCACTAACAATCATGACACCCTTTGACTCATCCAAGCCCTCGATCGTAATATCTATTAATTTATAAGCAACAAAATAGGCAATTAAAGAATACATAGCTTTATCCCAGCTAAATACTAGTCCTGCGCTTCCAATAATGAATATATTGAAGAACATAATAATTTCGCCTACAGAAAAACCTGTACGTTTATCTAATATAATGGCAACAATTTCAGTGCCATCTAAAGAACCGCCATAGCGAATAATGAGTCCTACACCAATTCCAAGGATAATTCCCCCAAAGATGGCTGCTAAAAACACATCATTTGTAAAGCCTGGAATAGGCAGCAAAACACTTACCCAGATCGACAGAGAAGTCAAGGCAAACAAGGTTGATATCGCAAAGTTTTTTCCAATCTGCATGTACCCTAAATAGATGAATGGAAAATTCAATACGAAGATAAATAACCCTAGCGGCCATCCAGTTAAATGACTTGCCATGATAGAGATACCAATTACTCCACCATCAATAATCTGATTGGGAACCAAAAAAACCTCTAACCCTACCGCTGCTAAAATGGAACCAATAAACATGAAAACATACCTTCGGATATACTCTTTCGTTGAAATTTTCTTTCCCGGCATATAATTCCTCCCTTTTTTACGTATAGATTTATATTATTTTACTAAGAATATAATACTTTGTCAAATTTGAGAAAAAATGGATATTTCTTAATTATTATTTAATTTGGATAAAAAAGAGGCAGAACCCCTTAGGTTTTCTGCCTCTTTTTGTCTCATGTATTTATTTTTAAACTATCCTTTACTTCTTCCCATACTAGGATCCGGGTTTTAGAAAAACCATTAAACTCAGTAGCCGACGCTGAGGTATAAGCCCCGCAAGTTGGCACTAATATCAGATCATCCATTTCTAAGCTAGGAATCCATTTATCCTGGAACAAAATGTCCAAGGAATCACAGCTTGGTCCTGCAAAGGTAGCAGGTACCTTCTCGCCACTTTTAAAGGTTTCTAATTCAAAATCCCAATGATCAAAAATAACTCCTGAAAAAGTACCATATAATCCATCATCCAGGAAATACCATTGTTTCCCATTGCGCTTTTGAGTACCAATCACGCGAGTAATTAGATTCGCTACTGTTCCGCAGATAAAACGCCCAGGTTCAGCCCAAATTTCCGTATCAGGGAAGTAGTGGGTAATGGCTTTATTAATCGTTTGCAGCATAGCAACAATATCAATCGTATTACCATCAATTACTGGGATAGGGAAACCGCCTCCGATGTCTAGGATGCGCAAATCAAAACCTGCTTCTTTTGCCTGATCATACAAACGCCGAAATATTTCTAATGACTCTACATAGGCATCAGCACTGGAAGATTGACTGCCCACATGAAAACATAGGCCAGCCACATCAAGACCTTGCTGACGAGCCAAGGTAAGAAGGGGTAATACTTCATCAGGATGAGCACCAAATTTCTTATTTAGATCGACCAAGGCATTAGGATTGTCCACTCTAACCCGGAGCAGCACCGTCCCACCAGGTATTGCCTTGGCCATTTTACTTATTTCACTTTCACTATCAAAGGTAAATTTATATACACCGATATGCTTGGCTATCTTAAGTCCGCTTGCCGTCTTCACCGGATTGGCATATACCATACGTTCTGCTGGAATGCCCATATCCGTTAAAAATTGCATTTCTCCATCTGATGCTACATCAAAATACGAACCCAATTCAGCCAATTTCCGGATAATTGCTTCATGAGGATTGGCTTTTACCGCGTAATGCATTTTCACTCCCGGTAAATAACTCGCCAAAAAAGAATAATTACGTTCTACTTGTTCTGTTGACACCAATAACAACGGGGTATCATATTGTTGTGCCAAACTTTCAACAGCTGCTTTTGATAATTTAAAATAACTATTCATATCCCTCTCCCATCCTGTTTGTTATTTCGTTGGAACCTGTCTTCGCTGGTTGCAGCAAGAAAAGTAACTATATGATTGTACCATACAGTAGCAAAAGTGCAATAAGAAAATATATAAATTTACAAAATACTTATTCGCCACTTCAAAGAATAAGAAAACCCGCTATCGCGGGTCTAAAAAATAAACTCATCTTATTGCATTTCATCATCAATCTAAACGTATGTAATAAACTTATCCTCCAACTATTTTCCCCTATAAACCATTATTTATTCCATAAAACCTCTGGCGGGATCTCCTTAACGCTCTTACAGCCTGTTAAAATCATAGCAGCCTTTAATTCACTGGTATATTTATCAATAATGGTTTTTACGCCTTCTGCATTTCCGCCATAGGCCCCCATAATGAGTGGCCGGCCGACTAACACTCCATCTGCCCCTAACGCCAGTAATTTTAATACATCGGCTCCAGAACGTACCCCGCCATCAGCTAATATCGTAATTTTCCCCTTTACTGCCCTGGCAATTTCCGGCAGCACATCTGCCACACCAGGAGTATGATCCAGTACCCTGCCTCCATGATTCGAGATGACAATCGCCTTTGCTCCTACTTCTACACATGTAACAGCCTCATCCACCGTCATAATTCCTTTGATAATAAAGGGCAGGGCAGTAGATTGTATCAACTCTATAAGCTGTTCTGTAGTTTTCGGACCAACCGGCTGCCCCTTTAAAGCCATGGTAATCAGACCTGCTCCGTCAAGGTCTGTTCCTAATGCGATGGCACCAGCTTTTTCAGCCAATTTAAAAAGCGCAATAATTTCCTGATTATCCACACGAGGTTTTATGATAGCAATGCCTTGACCGGCCCTGCGAATGGATGCTAAACCATCTTCATACATACTAGGATTAGCCGGATCACCAATCCATCCGATACTTCCCGCCAAATGACTGCCCTCTACAAGAGCTGAAACCATATTGAGTTCTGTCAATGCCTCACCTGCATTAATCACTGCACCAGTAATCGGTGCTCCCATGATAGGAGTTTTGAGCTGCTGACCAAACATTTCAACTGTTGTGTCAGGCTGCAAAGCATCATGTATGACCCGCATGTTCAACTTCAGCCTGGCAAGAGCCCGTACATTTTCAGTAAAGGCTTCACCTGTCCCCGTTCCTCCCATGCCGGGAACTTCTCCTGCACAAGCCCGTCCATTACAAACTGGACACACCCGGCATTTACCAATCATCTGTTTCCTTGCAGTTTCTCTTACTTCTCTCATATCCACAATAATTCCCCCTACTTTTAAATTATCTTACTTTTATCCTATAAAACCTATAGTACATCAGATCTTTCCCAGAAACAAACATAAAAATTAAACGATGAACCACAAAAACCTATAAGTTCTTATATTACAAGAAAATAAAAAACACACTTGCCTCAAGAGGCCGGTGTGTTCTTATGGTTCAACTTGATACAGATGAATTAACTTTTAAAGTGAGAAATAGAACGTTGCAGTTCTTCAGCCAACTTTGCCAATACCTGGCTGGAAGAAGCAATTTCTTCTAGTGATGCGGATTGCTCCTCTGTTGCTGCCGATGCAGTTTGGGTTCGACTGGCATTTTCCTTGCTAATCGCAGCGATGTTGCCGATTGAGGCAACAATGTGCTGGCTCTTGTCAAGAATTTGTTGGGTGAGCGCTGAAATGTCCTGCATCTGGGAAGAAACTTGCTCTACTGAACCAGCAATTTCGTTAAAAGACCGCCCTGCTAGATTGACCACTGTATTGCCTTTTTGCACTTCTTGCGATCCAATTCGCATAGCCTGCACTGCTTCATCAGTATCTCCCTGAATTTCATGAATGAGATCCCCAATCTCTTTGGTAGCATGCTGGGACTGTTCTGCCAGTTTTCGTACTTCTTCGGCAACAACAGCAAAACCTCTGCCGTGTTCTCCTGCCCTTGCGGCTTCAATTGCAGCATTAAGAGCAAGAAGATTGGTTTGACCCGCAATATTGGCAATGGCATCGACAATCTGCCCAATTTCCTGAGAGTGCCCTCCTAATTTAGCAATAACTTCTGCCGATTTGACCGCAGACTGTTCCACTTGCAGCATTTGATTAATGGCAGCCTCAATAGCGTCGCTCCCAGATTTCGCAGAAATAGCAGCCTGCTGGGCATTTAAAGATACCTGAGTCGTTTTAACAGCAACCTGCCCAATACTGGCAGCTAACTGCTCAATACCCGCTATGTTTTCATTCACAATCGTGACTTGCTCATCCGATCCCTGGGCTACCTCCATAATAGAGGTGGCAACCTGATTGACTGCATGGGCAGATTCTTCGGCACTAGCTGTCAATTCTTCCGCCGAAGCAGCAACTTGTTCTGCATTGGATTGTACACCGGTAACCATAGAACGCAAAGTTGTTATCATTTTGTCAAAGGCCCGAATTAAATGACCAACTTCATCTGCAGACGTAACATTCGCAGCAAAATGCAAATCACCCCTTACCATATGATCCGTCATTTGAATGATCGGTTTCGTTATGGTACGTGCCATGTAGAGACCTAATAGAATACCGATACTAATTGCAATAGCTGAAGCGATTAGTATGCCAATCATAATGTTCTTTGCCAGCTCCAGAGCCTGCTGTTTTTGATCAGCAGCCTTTTCCAACGTAAATGTTACCAACTGGTTAAAAGCGGTTTCCAAATCTTTGCGAGTTTTTCGACCATCTCCAAATGACATTTGCTTTGCTTCTTCTATATGTCCAGTCGAATAAAGATCCATTACAGAATAATTGCTTTGCGTAAAACGAGTATGTGCGGCATCAATCTTACTTAATAGCTCTTGCTGTTCCTTTGTCGTAATCAGTCCTTGAAGCAATAGGACACGTTTTTTTATATTGTCGGATTTTTCGCCGATTTCCTTGCGAAATTCCTGACTGCCAGTTAACAAGAATCCGCGTTCATCATTGGCCTGCCCGGTAAAATAATATTGTATCTCCCGCAAATGAATCACCGTAACGTCTGATTGGTTGGTAATTGTCTCATAGGCAGTTTGTAAATTTTTAAATCCGTAAATGGAAGATATGGTTACAGCAATAACTAAACATGATAAAACAGTATATCCTATAATTAATTTTGTTTTGATCTTCACGGAATTCTCCTCTTATTAAGATTCTTACTTGCATGAATGACGTAATGTTCTTATATTAACTCATTCATTTTTAAGATTCAATCTGAAATATACTTTTTTTATTCTAATTTCGTAAAACAGCACCTTACATCATGCCAGCTATACTTGAAGTTTGATCAGAAGATAATCATCAAAGTACGTAAATCCTAAAGAGGTGTAAGCTCGTACTGCGGAAAAATTATTTTTACGTACGATTAGCGTCGGCGTCTTTCCACGCTTGATAATATTTTGACATAGTTTAGATACAAGGGCCTTGCAATATCCTTTCCCCCGTTCTTCTTCTACGGTATACACACCGCCAATCTGATTAATTTCATCCGTAGCCGCTTGGATATATGCCTGGGCAACCATTTTACCTTCTGCCATAAGAAATAATAGTTCTTCCTCAATGGCACGCTGCTCCACAAATGCTTCGACTTCTTCCAGGCTGTATTGCTGATGGAAACCGTGCCAGTAGGCATCCTTTACAAAAGCTACTACACGATGATGATCAAGCTCATTTGCTTCGGCAAAACTGCTGTCTCCTAACGGAAAAGGCGTTAAGCTCTTATTTACAAAATAACTGCTCTCCTGATACGTTAACGTGTTTTTCTCTCCGGAAATGATATCATACAAAGGCTGAATAAACTTCTTCATGCCGATTAACATCTCTAGGGGACGGTGCACCATAATCTGAGCAAAAGGCTCAATCACTTCCTCCTCATGAAATAAAGGGATACAGCTGCCCATGTTATAAAAAGGCAATATCCCGGTTAATTGACCCTTTGAAAAATATCCGTAATAATCGCCGCATCTTCTCTGATCTTTACGATTATCCAAGCCAAATTCCAGCACATTTCCTATGATAAAAGCACCTGCTATACTATCTTGCTTTAAAAATTCTATTACCTCATCTGTATCTTTCCCCCTAAGCAATGAAATCATCATCATACCCCCTTAATAGGCTGTCCTTTTAAGAAAATTCCGTAATGAACTTTATATTCCTGCAAACATTACATGATCCGCTTATAAAACAAGAGGTTTTCCTTGGTTACGTTTTCAATACCCCTAGATTCTATATTTACCTTTCTGGAGTCAAAAAAATGCTGCCACCTTATGGTGACAGCAAAATATCCAGGATTATCGAAAGTCTCGCTATTTTACGATACCGATCTCTTCGTCTGTCAAATAACAGGCTGGATCTGATTCCCAGAAATCACCTGTGGCAGCTTCCGCCCGGGCACGGAAATTGCCATTACAGACATTTAGCCATTTACAGATACCACAGCGGCCTTTTAATAATGCTTTGCGATCCTTTAACCCTGCAAGAATGGGATTGGACTCATCTGTCCAAATGTCACCAATTGCTCGATCACGAACATTTCCAAAGGTATAATTCTGGGTAAATTGATCCGAATGAACATTGCCTAAAGGATCTACATTGCCAAAAGCGATGCCTGAACGATTGCCGCCATTGCGCATCATCAGATTCCATACCTTCTCGGCCCGCACAGGATCCTTCTTAAGAGCCTGCAAATACAAATATACAATATCCGCATGGTTATCAACAGTAAGTATTTCACAGGTTTTATCAAGTTCTTGCGCCTTAGCCATAATAAGATCCATAGCCTGACGAGACTCCTCATGAGTAACATCATGCTCCATCATCTGAGAAGCTCTTCCTGAATACACCAAATGATAAAAACAGACCCGTGGAATTTTTTCTTCTTTTATCAAGCGAAAAATATTTTCTAAATCATGAAAATTATAGCGGTTAATGGTAAAACGCAAACCAACGCGTTGTCCCACATCCAGACAGTTGCGGATGCCTTCCAGGGCTTTCTCAAAGGCCCCTTGCTTACCACGAAATTTATCATTGGCTTCACCCAGACCATCAAGGCTAATACCCACATAACCTACATTTAGTGCCTTAATATCTTTTGCTAATTGTTTGTCAATCAATGTGCCATTGGTAGAAAAAGTAGAACGTATGCCATATTTCTTGGCGTGTTCCACCAATTCAAAAACATCAGGACGAATGAGTGGTTCTCCTCCTGACAACAACAAAACAGGGACCTTAAAGGCAGCACAGTCATCAATAAATTTTTTAGCCTCTTTCGTTGTCAGCTCACCATCATATTTTTTCCCATCGGAATCAGAGTAGCAATGTACACATCTCAAATTACAGGTTCGGGTAATATTCCAAGAAAGTACCGGTCCCATACCTTGAGCAGCACCATGACGTTGTCCATGGACACCGGGAGCATAACGCAATGAATCCCCGAAATTTTCCGTATCACAAAGCAATTTGCTTACACCAATCATATTTTTCACTCTTTTCTCAATATTTTTCATTAGCAGCATCGCAAAAATGACCTGCCAACGTATACGTTCTTAGCATATTGTAACAGTCTTATATAGGAGATGTCTATACTTAGTCCTTTTTAAATTACATCCTTTTTTTGTACTAGGGCGTGTCTGAAAGCTAGCGGAATGGTCAATGACGAGTGATTTTTGTGCCAGACGAGGCAAAACTTCGCAGGAATAATGGTTCTTATTTCAAGAAGTTTTAACGAAGTATGGTGCAAAAAGTGCCGTCAATGGCCGTTTTGATAGTTTCCAGACACGCCCTAATACCTTGTCAGCTTTAAAACGGTAGGATAATGGCAAGGCTATTTTTCGCAGCACAAGGCGAAGGAGGGAAGCATACCGGGAGTATGCCGACCGACGACAACAAAGGGGTACGGAGAATAGACTGTCAGTATCCACTGATTTAGGGCTGGTAAGGTACTAATACCAATTAACTGCTAAAATACCTACGTATTCTTTCAATGCTAAACTTGTATTCAGCAGAGCACCTGCCGAAGGCCATAATTGATGTAGCTCAAATTGATTTTTTATATTACTTTGATAATCCGTTGGATAAGGCAGAACAGTTACCTGTGTCTTCTCAAATTGCAATACAGACCGTTTCATATGAAAAGCTGAGGTCACCAGAACAGGCCGTTTAAATCCATACTTTCCCAGCAGCACTTTCGTATACATCGCATTTTCCGTAGTATTTAAACTTTTATCTTCAATAATAATTTTCTCTTCCGGAACTCCTAACCCAAGCAAAATAAGCTTGCTGATCTGTGCCTCACACCCTGTAGTCTCTAAGACTTTTCCGCCTGATAAGATAATAGGAATATGCAGCTTTTGGTACAGCTGAGCCGAAGTTAAAAGACGATTGGCAGCAAAGCCTGACAAATGTCCTAATCCGTTGACATTCGGTGTATCAAGGGTTGATCCTCCTCCCAGCATGACAATAACATCCCCTTCTACCAAACTGGGAACTGGATACTCTTTTTCCAAAGATCCTATTAATCGATCACTTACCAGGGAAATCGTACATAAATAAAACAATACTGTAAATATCCCTATTATTTTTGCTAATTTACGATGTTTTTGGAATGCATACAAACATAAAAAAAATAGGCCTACTAAAATAATTCCCGGGGGGAACAAGAAGGTGCTATATATAAACTTAATGAAATATACCAATATTTTCTCCTCCATGCTCGGTAAATGACATTCTGGACTCGTTTAGCCTCATTATAACTCGCCCTCTTGCATTATGCAAAAAAAAGCGTATTTTTACTATTCAGTATTTTCTCGAAAATATCTTTGAGATATTCGCTATAACATGTATAATCTTACTATATAGTACTTATTTTTTTTTGCATATGATTCGATCTTACTTATATAGTCTTTTAAAAAAGGAGTTGGTTCTTATCGCTACTAAAATGGTCGCCGTTAAAAATCTAAGCCCAGGTTTGGTACTCAGTGATGCTGTCATCACTCCCGCTGGAAAAACGCTGTTGAATGCAGGGGGAGTTTTAAGTCAGCGAGCCATCTCACTCCTTAGCATGTGGGGTGTCAATTATGTTTATATAAATGGTGAGGATGACCATGAGCCATTGGAAGGACAAGCTATATTGCCGTCTCCATCCTCTTCATTTGATATATCTGCTGAATGCAAGCAGTTCTTTCAAGAATATGATTCAATCCTAACCTCTACAGACAGTTCTTTTGAATTTGTGCGCAACCAAAATAAGGTTCCTGTTCTAGCTCTTAAGAGCACTTCGTTTGCTATCTATTCTTCGATACTGACAACAGGACCCGCCCTTATGGATTACCTGCTGATTAGCGATTATCAACTAGCCAGCAAGATCGCACGCCACACTGCCATGGTAGCCTATATCTGTGGATTAATCGGCAGGCAGCTCCATTATAATGAAACGGAGCTTAAAGCACTCACCTTAGCCGGACTGCTCCATGATATTGGGAAAATGGTTATTAGTCATGAAAACAGTTCCACTTCCGAAAAAGCGCATGTTATAAATGGAGCCCAGCTGATTAAGAATGTTAAAGGCATTTCTGACGAAGTAACCTTGAGCGTTTTACAACATCATGAATATTTGGACGGTACTGGCTTCCCCATGGGTATTTCCGGTCCAAGAATTCATCCCTATGCTAAAATTATTGCCATTGCCGATATATTTCATTACCATTCCTATATAGAAGACTATTGCAATCCTTTTAATGCTCTTAATGTATTAACAAAGGATATGTTTGGCAAACTTGACCCTACCATCTGTCAAATGTTTACGAAACAGGTTCGTGATTCTTTATTAAATAGTAATGTCATCTTAAGCGATGGACAAGAAGCAACGATTATTTTCTTTTCGCCTAACTCAAATGATCCAATTGTTAAAACTCTCGATCAAAAGCTGATTGATCTATCTGCCGATAAAACCCGCAGCATCAATCGAATGTGCACTCCTGATTATCCCTTATCCTAATAAAAACAGGCTTTGTCTTTGTACAAAGCCTGTTTTTATTAGGATAGAAAGTTCTAAATGATACTCTTCATTTTTTAAATGTTTATATCAACTCTACAATTGTTGCTACGCCCTGTCCGCCGCCAATGCATAAGGTTGCCAATCCTACTTTTGCATCCTTTTGCTTCATTCCATGTAAAAGTGTTACCAATATACGCGCTCCACTAGCTCCTATAGGATGTCCAAGGGCAATTGCACCACCGTGGATATTTACCTTTTCTTTTGCAAAACCAAGCTCTTTGCCTACCGCTAAAAACTGAGCTGCAAAAGCCTCGTTGGCTTCAATTAAGTCCAAATCAGCTACAGTCAAACCTGCTTTAGCCAAGGCTTTCCGAGTGGCTGGAACAGGACCAATTCCCATAACACTTGGATCAACACCTGCTGAACCGAAGGAGCGGATACGAGCTAAAGGCGTAATCCCTAATTCTTTCGCTTTATCGGCAGACATTAATACAATAGCTGCCGCCCCATCATTAATGCCGGAAGCATTACCCGCAGTTACTGTACCCTCTTTCTTAAAGGCAGGTTTTAAGCCCTTTAAGGTTTCAGCAGTCGTTCCTGCTCTAGGATATTCATCTGTATCAAAAACACTCTCACCTTTCTTATTCTTTATAATAACGGGCACAATTTCCTCTTTGAATACACCCTCAGCAATTGCCTGGATCGCCTTTTGCTGTGACTCAGCTGCTAACTGATCTTGCTCTTCACGACTAATACCATAGGCCTCAGCCACATTTTCAGCGGTAATCCCCATATGATAGTCATTAAATGCGCACCACAAACCGTCCTGAATCATCGTATCAACAATCTTTGAATGTCCCATACGCAATCCCCAGCGTGCCTTACTATCTAAAACATAAGGAGCATTGGTCATGCTTTCCATACCACCTGCTATTACAATATCCGCATCACCTGTCATAATCGTCTGGGCTGCTATATTTACAGACTTCAGTCCAGAGCCACACACTTTATTGATGGTATAAGCCGACGCCTCAGCAGGAATACCTGCTTTAATTGCCGCTTGTCGGGCAGGATTTTGTCCCAGACCAGCTTGTAATACATTACCAAAAATAACTTCTTCAACCTGCTCTGCACGAATGCCACTGCGAACAATTGCTTCTTTAATCACAATGGCTCCTAAGTCAACGGCTGTAAAAGGCGACAAGGCACCATTGAAACTACCTACAGGAGTACGTACAGCACTTACAATTACTACTTCTTTCATATTTCATCTACCTCCATTTTTTATATGTAATTACTTCACCCATTAGCCCGGCTTAGAAAAAATGTAATCCCACAACAAAAATAATCCCAGAAAACAGCAGAGCCGTTACACAATATCCCATAATATCTCTAACACCTAAACCAGCAATTGCCAATGCAGGCAATGCCCAAAATGGCTGAGCCATATTCATCCACGCTTCACCATAAGCAATCGCCATAGCCGCTTTCCCCAAATCGGAACCTAAGGCCTGAGCTGCTGGCATAACAAACGGCCCTTGTATTACCCAGTGTCCACCACCTGATGGGACTGCAAAATTTATTAATGCCGAACTAAAGAAGGCCATAATCGGAAATGTTTCCTTAGTGGCTATATGCACAAACCAGTTTGTAATAATGCCGCCCAAGCCAGAATGCTCCATCATAATCTGAATGCCGGCGTAAAAAGGAAATTGAATTAAAATACCAGAGGTGCCACGAGTTGCAGCGGTAATCGCTCTGGCATAGGCCATAGGAGTTTTATGCAGCAAAATGCCCACCGTTAAAAATATCAAATTAACAGTATTCACGTTAATATCAAAACCTTTTTGAAGAAAGTACATACCTAGATACACAATACCAAAGCCTCCTACGACAAAGGCCAATAAACGACTTTCCTCAATTCTTTCCGCCCAAGTGGCATCTTTCCCTACCACTTTGGTAACTGCCACCTCATCTTGCAAAAGGGCAGGATCCACTGCAACGACTTCACTTTCCTTTGGCATCATCATGCGAGTCAAAAAGGGTAAAGTAATAATTAAGGCTACTGTAATAAAAATATTATACGGCGTAAAAATCGTGCTCGAAATTGGAATCAGACCGCATATTTTTTCCATGGGATTGCCTTTTGTCGCAGCCACCAAAGGAATCGAAGCAGATAAACCGCCATGCCATGTCAAAAATCCAATATAGGCTGATGCAATGAGCAATCGATAATCCGATTTTGGAATGCGGCGAGCCACTTCCCGGGCAAACATAGCACCAACAACCAAGCCAAATCCCCAGTTAATAATGCAAGCAACAGCAGACATAAATGTCACTAACATAACTCCCTGAGCCGGTGTCTTGGCAATGGATGCGAGTTTAGTCATTCCCTTCTTAATGGGTGCTGAGCTGGCTAAAGCATGCCCAGTAACCAATACTAAAGCCATCTGCATGGCAAAACCCAATAGATTCCAGAATCCATCCCCCCATAGCTTAACCATATCTAGTGGGCTGTTTGGGGTCATGGCAATGCCCAACACAAATGTGATAATCGTAAGTAAGATGGCAAAAACTAACGGATCCGGTAAAAAACGATTTACTAAGTTGGTAAAAAATTTTGCGATTGCATTTACCATTTCTGACTCTCCTTTTATAGTTAGATTTGTGATGCAAGATTCTGCATAACTTTAAGATTTGGACTAATGATGAGTACAGCCTCTGTTCTAGCTGCCACAGTCTCAACTTCTACACCAGGAGCAATTTCTTCCAGCAAAAGACCTTCTGGAATTACACGAAATACACCTAATTCCGTCACAAGAAGATTGACTTTCCCTTTACCAGTAAGGGGCAGAGTGCATTCTTTTAAAATTTTTGCAGAACCATCTTTCGCAGAATGTTCCATAGCCACAATAACCTTTTTTGCACCTGACACTAAATCCATTGCTCCTCCCATGCCAGGAACCATCTTCCCCGGAACCATCCAGTTAGCCAAATTACCATATTGGTCGACCTGCAATCCGCCCAGCACAGTGACATCCACATGCCCGCCGCGAATTAGACAAAAGGACATGGCACTATCAAATACCGCACCGCCAGGATTAATACCACAATGCTGTCCACCTGCATTAACTAAGTTATTGTCAGGAACTTCACCCACGCTGCTTAGACCAACGAAACCATTTTCCGACTGCAAAACCACATTTATGCCCTCTGGCAGGTAATTTGCCACCATTGTAGGCAGACCAATGCCTAGATTTACAACATCTCCATCTTGCATTTCCACTGCTACCCGTCTGGCAATTATCTCTTTTGCATTCATTACCTAGCCCCTCCAATACATATAATTTGATCTACAAGTACGCCTGGCGTCATGACCTCATCAGGATCAATTTCACCAATTTCCACAATTTCATCCACTTGCACAATAACAAGATCAGCGGCTAAGGCCATTACCGGATTAAAATTGCGAGCAGATTTGTCATACACTAAATTTCCAGCCTTATCTGCTTTTTTAGCTTTTAGCAGTGCAAGATCAGCCCTTAAAGGCTTCTCTATTAAATACTCCACACCATCAACCCAGATTTTTTCTTTATTTGCCTCTACAATCGTACCAATGCCAGTTGAAGTAAGGACACCGCCCAGACCTGATCCACCACAACGTATTCTTTCTGCTAGTGTCCCTTGAGGTACTAACTCCACAGATAGTTGCTCCTGAATCATTTGTTTACCGGTTTCGACGTTGGTACCAATATGGGAGGCAATTACGTGCTTAACCAAGCGCTTAACGATTAAAGGTCCCACTCCTTTATCAATAAAACCAGTATCAGTCACGATCAAGGTAAGGTCTTTAATTTCTCTATCTAGAATCGCTTGCACTAATACTTCAGGTGTTCCAACACCTAAAAAACCACCAACCATTACAGTCATACCATCTTTAAATGATTGGCCTACTTCTTCGATGGTCACATGTTTGTTCATCATAACAAACCTCCCTGCTTTATTTTTTAACATCCTTATCTAACGCAAGATACATGCCAAAAAAATAAAGCAGCCTTATCTTTTTTGATAAGGCTGCCCACATAGCATAAACACTGCTAGTAATCCTACGACTCGTTTACTAAGCTTATTTATTTTTTAAATGAAAGTGTGAATTTTCTTTCACACTTTTACGCCAATTTTCACACTATTCAATCTCATACTCTTGCGTCTTATAAATTAAAGCACGCCTGCTGATTCCCAGTTCTTTCGCAGTCTTCATCTTGTTACCCTGATTGCGAAGCAGTGCTTGTTTTATCAGTTTACATTCTTCTTCCTTAATCATTTCTTTGAGAGTATGCCCTGTATATCTGTCTTTTTCAATTTCATTCTGTGCAATGACGCTCTTATCCCGTAAGACCAAAGGTAAATCTTCAATAAAAATTACACTGCCAGTACTCATGATCACTGCCCGTTCAGCGACATTCGCTAACTCCCGTACATTACCTGGCCAATCATATTTTTCTAATGCAGCCATTGCTCCATCATCAAATCTAAGAATTCCTCGATCATTTTCGTAAGAAAACTTGTGCAAAAAATGATCCGCTAATAACCTGATATCTTCTTTGCGCTCACGTAAAGGCACAGAATTGAGACAGACTACGTTCATACGATAGTATAAGTCTTGACGAAAGCGTCCCTCTTTCACCATTTTTTCCAGATTTTGATTCGTTGCAGCAATGACACGAATGTCAATTTTGATCGTCTCATTGCCGCCTACCCGCTCAAACTCCCGTTCTTGAAGTACACGTAATAGTTTAACCTGTAACTTCGTAGAAATTTCCCCAATTTCATCCAAGAAGAGAGTCCCTTTGTCAGCCTGCTCAAACCGCCCTGCTCTACGCATCATCGCTCCAGTAAAAGCGCCCTTTTCATGTCCAAATAACTCGCTTTCTAGTAACCCTTCCGGCAATGCGCTGCAATTGATTTTAATAAACGGTCCCTTACGACGATGGCTATTATAATGAATGGTGTTTGCAATTAATTCCTTACCGGTACCACTTTCTCCTGTTATCAAGACACTTGCATTGCTTTGGGCGACCCTATCAATAATTCTATATAATTCCTCCACTTTGGGACTGTTTGTCAATATTTTATCTAAACGATACGAATCATTAAGTTCGCGATGCAGTACTGTAATTTCTTTTTCCATACGTTGTATCTGGATCGCACGATTGACCAATAAGGTAACTTCATCAATATCAAAAGGCTTAATGAGATAATCAAAAGCTCCAAGCTTTATCGCCTCTATCGCTGTTTCAACTGCAGCAAAAGCTGTCATTAATATGACTGTCACACCGCGATGGACCTTTTTCATTTCTTTAAACGCAGTGATCCCATCCATGACAGGCATTCGAATATCCATCAGAATCGCATGAGGCTTAACTGTAGCGCATTTTTCTATGGCATCTTGTCCATCTACTGCACTCTCTACATGGTAACCTTCCCGCTTAAGCACAGCTGTTAATAATTTTCGTACACTCTCTTCATCATCAACTACCAATATGGTGTAGTTATGCTTCATCATGCTTGCCTCCTTGATGAACAACAGGGAGCTTCAAGGTCACTGCCGTCCATTCGTTGACTTGACTCTCAATCTCCACCTGTCCATAATGGGCACTGATAATACGTTGGACTACTGCCAATCCTAGGCCAGTTCCTGCTGACTTCGTCGTAAAAAAAGGGTCAAATATTTTTTTTCGATTTTCTTCTGTAATACCGTTTCCTGTATCGGTGATTCTGACACAAACAAAGGATGGATCAGGCTGCCATGTATCGATTATCACAGATCCTTTATCAGTGATAGCCTGCATCGCATTTATGAGAAGATTCAGCAGTACCTGCCTAATTTGTTCTGCATCTGCTTCTACCTGGGGTAAACTGTCCGCAAGAAATAAACGAAATTCCACCTTATGTCTAGTCGTTTTATTTTGAACCAGCACTAAAGTGCTTTCAATTAATTCATTGATATTAACCCACATATAGTGGGTTTTATAAGGTCTTGCAAAATATAATAATTGTTCAATGACACGATTGACCCGATCCACTTCTTTAATAATAATCGGCATATATTCTTGTCGTTCCTCGTCACTATCCACATTTTGCAAATACTGCACGAACCCTTTAATCGCCGTCAACGGATTGCGTATTTCATGAGCAATGCTTGCCATAAGTTCGCCTAAGGCAGCTAACCGCTCCGCTCTATATACTTGCTCCTGCAAACTATGCTGCTGGGTTAAATCCTTAAAAACAACAACTGCGCCAATCGTTTTATTATGACTGTCGATGAGTATACTCGTACTAATGCTAATATAAATATACTTTTCCTTGACTGGATAATTAATTTCAATGCCAATATGATTTGTTCCTGATACCAATGTGTCTAACAATAAACTGTGAAACTGATCATTTTCACGAAATATCTCTTTATATCGTCTTCCAATCACTTCTTCCAGGGTAAAACCAGTTATTTGCTGAGCCGCCTGATTCATTGTCGTAATCATACCTTCTGTATCCACAGTAACAACGCCGTCAGCAATACTATACATAATATTCTCATTCAGAGAACGGGCATCAATCAGAGCTTGGGCCATATGATTAATCTCATCAACAATTTCACCGATTTCACCCTCCATAGATATAATCGGTTTCTTCAAGTTAAATCGCAGACGTTGTAGCCCCCTTTTAATTTCTTCTACATCTTTTACGAAACGGTTTGTCAGCCCCACCGTCAACATCATACCAACCAAAATGCCAATCAAAACAGACCAAAATATATTTTTGTCCATGACTTTTAACTGGGCCTGAACATCATCTGTCAATTCATTGGCCCATATATATCCCACTATTTGTCCATTCCGTTCAATGGGAAGCATAACGTTCATAATATTGCCCCGAACTAACTTGCCAAATTGCACCATGCTATGCCCTGTCTCCATTACTTTTCGCCCTGGATGCAGCTCTTCAATGGAAATACCGACTTTATTAGCATATGTATCACTGGGTCCGTAAGTAATAATAGCATCAAATTCTTTACTATAATAGCCCACACCAACTCCCGCATTAACAGCTGCAACGATGTCGGTATAGCTGGCCAACCTTTCATTCAAAGCTTTTATCTTGTCAGAGCGTTTCTCAACCAGCATGTGCCTTTCTGATAAAATTGTATCAAAACCATTGCCAAGATGATGATCAAGCAGCCTGGCAATACCAAACAGCTTTATCTGCTTTTCTTGCAGCAACGCATTTTCAGCCTGTATTTTAACCGTATATCCGATCAGTAAGATAGGTATACTGACAATCATTAATATCAATAATAATATTTGATAACGTAATGTTTTTGGAAAAAAGCGTCTCATCCTTCTCATCCTCACTGCTTGTACATGATGTATTTAGGGCAGTATATTTTTAATCCTGTCTTTAATTTCATCCGGTAAATCCACAGCCGTTGTGAAGTTGACAAATCCCTTTTCCGGTACAGCCTCTTTAATGATCACAGCATCCAACGGTTTATACCCCAATACATCAATCGTGCCTATATCAGAGTTATATAACGCCTGATGGAAATCAATGGTTACCTCATTCCCCACGATTTTAACTCCCAAGCCATAACCAGGTTCAACATGACCTACAAATTTTGTAACCATAGCCAAACTGACTTTAGAAAAAATCCAGGATACAATCGGTTTATCAGGCAATTTTTTATCTACGATTTTTAATTTCATAACAGAACTATCTTTATTATGTTCAAACTGCTTTATATGGCATATAAAAGCCATACGCCCGGCTTTTTTCGTTAAAGCAGTAATTTTCAGCTTATGATCCTCTAAGGACGTGACGGACAATTCTTTTATTTCTTCACTATCTTCTATCGTTGAAGCTAAGTACTCATTCATCACATCATCAGGAACCGCTACTTTCCCTCGTTCCAAATTTCTAAATGTCTGTAAATCCCAAGTTTCTTTTAACACCCCAATAACACGGGAAAAATTCGGTATTGACTTTTCGATGCTCCATCCCTTCACGCTATCCATTACATGATCTGAAATAACAACCGGCATATCCATCATCTTATCTATTCCCCCTTAGAACGGACCATCCTTTTTTATAGCTCATTATATATAAATCACATCGGCTATGCAATATGCGAAAAGTCAAAACAGAATCGAACCACAGAGGCGCAGAGAACACAGAGAAAAGATAAAGATGGTAAAAATAAAATATTTTGAACCGCGAAGACGCGAAGATTACGAAGAACAGGTCGGCTAAAGTATAAAAACGAATTGAACCACAAAGACGCAAAGGACACAAAGGGGGTTTTATTTATATTTTTTTGTGCATTCCTTTGTGGTTCTGCTAAACCTTTTTTTGTTTCCCCTATAAAAAAGCAAATAAGCCCCGAACAAGCGGAGCTTATTTGCTTTTTTATTTTCTCTCTAATTTATTATGGATTTAGGGTCGGGTGCTTCGCTATAATCAGGTGGAACCGTTCGTGACAGATGCACCCAGCGAATGATAGAGTCAATGAGAACAACGACAACTAGTATAAACATGACACCGCTGACACCAGCCAGAAGGTAATTTTTTGCTGGTAAATAGGTATTGAAAATATTCATATAATCAGCGGTAAATGTAACTGTTGCTAAAAACATCATGGGCATAATGGTGATCCAGGCATAGCGGCCCCGTCCCATACGGAAGAGCATGGTAGTACCAATTGCTAACGTCAAGGTGCCTAACAGCTGATTTGAAACACCAAATAGAGGCCAAATCGTAGAAATATTCCCCTGGAGTACCAGGTAGCCCCAAGCAAAGCAAATTAAAGCACTAGTAAAGACGATACCGGGCCACCAGTGAGTATCTTTGAGTGGTTTATAGATTACGCCACCCATTTCTTGCAATAGATAACGACCAACACGAGTACCAGCATCAATTAATGTCAAAATGAATAAGGCTTCAAACATGATACAAAAATGGTACCAAAAGGACATGAGTGATTCCATTCCTGGTATTTTAGAGAAAATATGAGCCATACCGACAGCCAAAGAAACAGCACCGCCGGGACGCCCGGTTATATCTTCACCAACCATTTCTGACAGATGGGGTAATTGGTCTACGACTAATCCTAATTTTGCAAATGCTGCCGGAGTAGAGTTGATGGCAAAATAATCAGCCGGATTCAAGCTGGTAGCAGCAATCAATGCCATTAAGGCAACAAAACTTTCGACTAACATAGCACCAAAACCAATAGGAAGAATCTCTTTTTCATTCATGATCATTTTAGGTGTCGTACCTGTACTGATTAAAGAGTGAAACCCAGATAACGCACCACAGGCAATGGTAATGAAGACAAACGGCCAGGCTGGACCGCCAATAACGGGTCCACCGCCATTCACAAATTGACTGAATGCAGGCATTTGGATTTCAGGTCTAACTACAATAATACCGATAGTCAATGCAGCAATGGTTCCAATTTTCATATAAGTACTCAAGTAATCCCGTGGTGCCAGCAGCAGCCACACTGGCAATGCAGCGGCAAAAAAACCGTAAAAGGCTAACATAATTGATAATTGCTTTACATCAAATGTAAAATACGGTGCCAATGGCGAATGCTGAATCCACGGACCAACAAAAACAGCAGCCAAAACCAATAGCACACCAATGATAGAAGCTTCCTGGATTTTCCCAGGGCGCAGCCAGCGCAGGTAAATACCAATAAAAATAGCAATCGGAATAGTGGCAGCAACCGTAAATGTACCCCAAGGGCTATTGTACAAAGCATTTGCTACTACTACAGCCATACCAGCCAGGGTAATCACCAGCAGAAATAACACCGCAATTGAAGTGCAAAAACCCGATAAATTACTGACTTCCTTCTTTGCTATCTGCGCCACTGATAAACCATTGTGGCGAACTGAGGCAAACAATATTACCATATCGTGGACAGCCCCAGCAAAAACAGCACCAATTAATAACCACAGCGTGCCTGGCAGATAACCAAATTGGGCAGCAATAACCGGACCTACCAACGGGCCAGCACCAGCTATGGCTGCAAAATGATGACCAAAGGTAACCCATTTGTTTGTGGGAACGTAATCCCGCCCATCGTCCATACTTACCGCAGGAGTAACCCGTTCTGAATTCAGCGTAAGCACTTTGGCAGCTATAAAGGAACCATAAATGCGATACGCAAGGGTTAACCAAAGCGCGGCAATAATAACAAGATAAATACCGTTCACAATAAACCTCCTCCTTATTTTTTGAATACTCTTTAAGATTCCACTTATACCATACCTCAAGTACTACCATCGGGAAACAAAAAATGGTTCAATGGAATAAATTAGTCGATAATCAGAAAGGAATCAGGGTTCATTGGAAATAGCCATTTTTCCCCTCTTATTCTCTGTGGTTTATACGCGCTATTTTAAAAAGAAAAAACAATTGAAACGCGAAGGTGCGAAGGTATAAAAGACACGAAGGAATAATCCTCTTCGTGTCCTTCCTACTCTTCGCGTCTTCGCGTTTCAAAAGGTTTTATTTACCCAATCTTCTATGATTCAAGTTCTTCTTTAAAAGAAACTTATAATTTCTTATTGCCGCTGCCTGGTAATAATGCGCACGACTCTTTCATATACGAGATAGTCCCACATCCATTTTACAAATACAACGGCACGATTACGAAAATCAATGAGTCGTAAAATGTGTACAAAGGACCAGATAGCCCAGGCAATAAATCCATGAGTCTTAAAGTTACCCATGTGCACAACCGCTGCATTACGTCCAATGGTTGCCATGTTTCCCACATCTCTATATGTGAATTTCTTAAGTTCCTTACCGCGTATTAGGCTGCGTATATTCTTTGCCGTGACTTCAGCCTGCTGTATTGCTACAGGCGCAACCATCGGCAAAGGCCTTTCCCCTTGCATAAATTGAGCCGAATCACCAATCACAAATACTTCAGGACGGTTAGGCAGCTGCAAAAATTCGTTTACAATCGCCCGCCTCATACTGGCCTGCTCAACCTTTAATGTATCGATCAAAGAATTGGCTTTTACTCCTGCTGCCCAAACTACAGTATAGGTTGGAATCACTTCGCCGCCCTTTAGACTCATTTTTTCCCCATTATAATCTGTAACCTGAACACACAAACGTACTTCTACATGTTTGCGGATTAACGTTTCTACAGTAGCATCACGCAACTCTTTTGGCATGGTTGCAAATAATTTGTCGGAAGCCTCGACTAACATAATGCGTACTTCTTTAAAATTCAGGGTATGGTATTCTTTCACCATAACATGGTAAATCAATTCCGATAAAGCACCTGCAGATTCCACACCAGTAGGGCCACCGCCTACAATCACAAAGGTTAATAATGCTCGGCGCTTATCAGCATCTTTCTCATGAGCTGCCAATTCAAACATGCGCAGTACATGATTACGGATCATAACGGATTCATCTAAGGTTTTCATGCCAAATCCGTTTTTCTCCATAGACTCCATACCGAAATAATTTGTCGAACCACCTGCTGCGATCACCAGATAGTCATAACCAATTTCACCAGTATTCATGGTAACGACTTTATTATCAAAATCCACATCCGATACTTCTGCTAAACGAAAGTCTACATTTTTCTGATCCCTAAATATAGCACGAACAGGATACGCAATGTCATCTACAGATAATCCAGCTGTTGCTACCTGATATAGTAACGGTTGAAATAAATGATAATTATACTTATCAATAAGGGTAATTTTCACTTCATGCTTTGCTAATGCACGAGCTGTACGAATTCCGCCAAAACCAGCCCCAATGATTACAATATGGGGTGGTTTTAACGCTGTTTCATTTTGCATTTTTTATGTTCCTCCGTCTCTTCCTCTCTCTTCTCTATAACAATAACATATTCATAAATAACATTCACTCCCGCTGACAGGCTGTCTCATATATTTTTACTCCTTAAATCTCAATCAATCGTCTTTTTTCTCGTTTTTTCGCTATAACAAAAGGCTATCTATCTTATAGCTTTTTTCAATGAATTCTGTCTATTTTTTCACGTAGCCTTGTAAAATTTGGATTCAGCTTGTGAAAACGAATCGAACCACAAAGACGCAAAGGACACAAAGGGTTTTATTTAAAATATTTTGAACCGCGAAGATGTAATTCTTCGCGGTTCATTTTTTTTTATAAATGCTACACATTTTAATGAAACTTATGCTTTCTTTATTGGTGAATATTATATATCTTTTTGCATTCTCTGGTGAATCACTCTAGCAACATGTATGCCGCTGGCACTGGCCTGAGATAGACCGCGTGTGATACCTGCCCCATCTCCAATACCAAACATATTCGGAATCTCCGTCTCTAGCTGTTCTGTCAACTTTAAGCGGGAACTATAAAACTTTACTTCTACACCATATAGGAGGGTATCATCATTGGCCATCCCAGGTGCAATTTTATCCAAGGCATAAATCATTTCAATTAAATTATCCAGATGACGTTTTGGCAAAACCAAACTCAGATCTCCCGGGGTCGCGGCAAGAGTTGGCTTGGTAAAGCTTTGATCTAATCGATGTTCATTGGTTCTGCGCCCTTTTATCAAATCACCAAAACGTTGTACTAGCACTCCGCCACCTAGCATATTGGAAAAAGAAGCAATTCGCTTACCATATTGCTGAGGTTCGTTAAAAGGCTCTGTGAAGCGATTACTGACTAATAAAGCAAAGTTCGTATTCTTACTATGAAGTTTTTCGTCACGATAGCTGTGACCATTCACTGTAATAATACCATCTGTATTTTCCGCTACCACATATCCTTTGGGATTCATACAAAATGTACGAACCAAATCACCATACTGCTTTGTGCGATACACTAACTTCGCTTCATATACCTCATCTGTAATATGCTGAAACACTTCTGCTGGAATTTCCACCCGTACACCAACATCCACTTGATTGCTGGAAATCGTCAGTCCCATCTTTAGGCATTTTTCAGAAAACCATTCTGAGCCGGCACGGCCCGGAGCTGCAATTAAATAGTCACAGCAAATCTCTTCCTGACTATTTTTCATTTTTACAATAAAGCCTTCTTCTTGTTTTTGGAAATCTTCTACGTGCTTATTAAAAACGATCGTGATTTTCTCTTTTAAAAATTCGTAAAGACACTTTAAAATATGTAAATTATTTTCCGTACCTAAATGGCGAACTTTTGCTTGCAGCAAATGCAAATCATGAGCAATTGCACTTTTGCGAATACTGCTGTTCTTGGTCGTGAAGAATTCTTTAGGTGCTCCATATTTTATATTAATCGAATCTACATAATCAATTAACTCTTCCACTTGCGCATCTGTAAGATACTCATTTAACCAGCCTCCAAATTCACTGGTGAAATTATACTTACCATCAGAGAAGGCTCCTGCCCCACCAAAGCCGCGCATAATACTGCATGGTTTACAGTTTATGCAATGTTTCACTTTCTTTTCTGCTATAGGACATGTTCTATGATAAATATCATGGCCTTCTTCAATCATAGCTAAAGAAATAGCTGGATTGCTGGACACTAGTTCATAGGCGGCAAAAATTGCCGACGGACCTCCGCCAATAATCACTACATCATATTTGCTTTGCATTACCTTGCTCCTTCTCATCCATATTTACGTTAGAAAAACGCTACGCGTCCTTAAAAAATTAGACCTTTTGAACCGCGAAGACGCGAAGAATAGGAAGAACACGAAGTAAACATACTCTCTAACCTATTAACTTCGTCTCTTCGTGCCTTCGCGATTCCGTATTTTTGCTCCAAAAAGAACTTATACTTTCTATGCTTATTAGAAAATTTGGCTGGTGCCAGGCTTCACAAAATAAAATCTTTATAATTAAGCTTCTATATATATAAATACAACATTAAAAATAGACTTGTACTTTTACGCTTTTACAAATCCAGAAACTATTATAACCTATTTTTATCGAATTTTATATAGGAATACACTATTTTTGTTCGGATTTTTATTTTGCGTTTCTTTATTGACATGGCTATAAAACATTGATATAATTCATTTATAAATTTTATACGAAATAGGCAATGATGCCTTCGCAAAGTACTCGCGGAGGCTTTTACTGTTTATCAGGGACAATGGCGTCCTAAAGGTCTTACCACCTTTAGGCGCCTTTTTGTTTGCCTAAAAGTATAAAATACTATATCTTACGATCTAATTTAATCATGGGAGGTTTTAACATGAAAAAGCTACTGACTATTATGAGCACTTCTGTCCTTATGATGCTGCTTAGTCTCGGAACAGCCTTTGCAGATGGCGCAGAAGCCGCCGCCGAGGTTGCTGCCATCGACACAGGTGATACTACTTTCATTCTGCTAAGTGCTGCACTAGTAATGCTTATGACACCTGGCTTAGCCTTATTTTATGGTGGTATGGTTAGAACTAAAAACGTACTGAGCACTCTTATGCAAAGTTTTTTTATCATCGGACTTATTACTGTACAATGGGTACTATGGGGCTATTCCCTCGCTTTTGGACCTGATATCAACCATATCATCGGCAGCTTAGCCTGGTTCGGCTTAAACGATGTTGGCCAATTACCAAATCCTGACTATGCTGCAACGATACCTCATCTGCTTTTTATGGTTTTTCAATGTATGTTCGCCATTATTACAGCTGCTTTAATTACAGGATCTTTTGCTGAGCGTATGAGATTTTCTGCTTTCGCTGTATTTATTGTCATTTGGGCTACCTTTGTATATGACCCTCTTGCACACTGGGTATGGGGTGTCGGTGGCTGGATGCGGGAAATGGGCATCCTGGATTTCGCCGGCGGAACGGTTGTTCATATTTCCTCAGGTATTTCTGGTTTAGTAGTGGCTTTGTTTATTGGCAAACGCAAGGGATACGGCACGGAAATTATGCTGCCTCACCATTTGCCTATGACCCTCATCGGTGCTTCTCTTCTCTGGTTCGGCTGGTTCGGCTTTAATGCCGGAAGTGCATTGTCTGCCAGTGGCTTAGCAGTCAGCGCTTTTGTTGTTACTCACGTAGCGGCAGCCGCTGCTACACTCGCTTGGGTTTTAACCGAATGGCTCTACAATGGCAAACCCACTATACTAGGCGCAGCGAGCGGTTGTGTGGCCGGTCTTGTGGCAATCACTCCTGCTGCCGGTTTTGTTAGTGTAATACCTGCTATTGTGATCGGTTTAGCTGGCGGTGCTATTTGTTTCTTTGCTGTTAGTATTCTAAAAGCAAAACTTGGTTATGATGATGCTCTTGATGCCTTTGGCGTTCACGGAATTGGCGGTACTTGGGGTGCAATCGCCACAGGCCTATTCGCCTCTACAGCTGTAAATCCAGGTGGTGCTGATGGATTATTTTTTGGCAATCCTGATCTTGTTTGGACTCAATTATTCGGCGTTGCAGTCACCTGGGTTTTTGCAGCTGTTATGACCTTTGTGATATTAAAAGTAATTAGCATATTCATGCAAGTACGTTCTGATGAAAGCCATGAAGACATTGGTCTGGATATTGCAGAACACGGTGAACGGGGTTATAGTTATCAAGATATAACTGCTGGTTCTCCTCTAGCCTTTTCTCATGCTGCCAGTCAATCAGAACCAATCAATAGTTCAATTTTACAAGCCTCACATACTAAATCTCACTAAATCAGAAAGGTGGTAATCCTTCATGCAAAAAATAACCAAAATTGATGTAGTGACTCGCCCCGGTAAATTGGAAGAGTTAAAAGAAGCCTTAGCTGACATTGGTGTAATGGGTATGACAGTAAGCCAGGTATTTGGCTGCGGCTTGCAAAAAGGCCATACTGAAGTATACCGTGGTAAAGAATATAATATTAATCTTTTAGCCGGCATAAAAGTGGAAATCGTAGTATGCGAAGTTCCTGTCACAGCTGTAATCGAAACGGTAAAAAAAGTATGTCGCACCGGTAAAATCGGCGATGGTAAAATATTTGTTTATCCCATTGAAAATGCCGTTAGAATCCGTACTGGCGAAGAAGGCGACATTGCCATTATGGATCGCCAGGAAGATAACTCTTGATACATTGATTAATAACATTCCTCTTTTCGATAATCCTCCTTTTGAACCTGACAGTTTCGACTGTCAGGTTCTTTCTTGGTATACTAAATTCAAAGCCATTAAACGCGAAGATCGCGAAGAAATGTAAAAGACACGAAGAAATAATAAGATTGCTATAAGCTCTTCATGTTCTTCGCATCTTCGCGGTTCAAAATGTTTTTTACACATTGTATCTACTTTAGAGTCTTGCCTGAATATCCCTCACTTTATGCATTATAATTGAATTTTCCCACACTTTATTATCAATGGTCAGGAGGAATCTAACCGTAAATAGCTAATTATCAGTATATGCAGCATCTTCACTTCGTTGCTTCTTACATTATGATGAAAGGCGGTAGCCACCATGTCGATCATGACCAAAATCGATATTATCACCCGTCCTGGCAAGCTGGAGGAATTGAAAGAAGCATTAAATGCAATCGGAGTTACAGGTATGACCGTAAGTCAAGTATTTGGTTGCGGGCTGCAAAAAGGTCATACTGAAATATACCGTGGCAGAGAATATAACATCAATCTTTTAGCTGGAATCAAGATAGAAATTGTTGTCTGTGAAGTTCCTGTAGAAAAAGTAGTGGCAGCTGCAAAGAAAGTCTGCTCCACGGGAAAAATCGGCGACGGTAAGATTTTTATTTATCCTATTGAAAACGCAGTGCGAATTCGTACAGGAGAAGAAGGACCTGGGGCTATCCTTGCCCCTAAAGATATCCCATAACACGCCTTGACGCAGCAGCAGTGGAAAATGTATAATAAGTCAACCAAAAATTACATATATTTATATCATTGATAAAGACAGGGGAATTATATGAACGAAGAAATACTAAACAAAATATTAGTTTCGATGGAGAATATTACTAAACGTCTTGACAGCTTGGAAGAATTAACTTCAGGAGAATTGCAAAAGTTACACGCAAACATTGATTTATTATCAGAGGATCAGCAAGATGATATTGTCAACACTTTATATCGAATGGATGCCAAAATTACTGCTATATTAGAAACGCAAAGACTTAACTTTGAAATTCTTAAAGTTTTTTCAAATGATTCCGTACATCACTAAAAGCAATGAAAAATACACGGCTCCTTGCCGTGTATTTTTTTTATTCTTTCCTATTGGGTAATTCTCGCCATGCCTGCTGCAGCCCATCTTCTAATTCTTTAACAGCTGCTTGCAACTTGGCAAAGACCTGCTCAATATCAATTAGCTGACCTGCATCTCCCATCTGCTCCAGCTGAGCAGCGTATTCCACAACTGTCTGATTTCCGAAATACGTTGCTGCACCTTTTAAGCGATGAGCACTGAGCTTCAAGTGGTTGGCATCTTTTTCGCTTACAGCCTGCTCTATATGTCGCATATATTGCGTACCATTGTCCAAAAAGCAGCTAATAACAGCTTTCACTGTATCCACATCACCCTGACAAATGCTCAAAAGCTGATCCAAGTAGGGATTAGCTGCCACTTGGCTCGACTCTTTGTCCATTTCCCCCTGCCCCTTAGACTTTGCATACCGCCCATAAAACAGTTTTCTGACTACATTATTTAATACCTCAGCATCCAGAGGTTTACTAATATATTCATCCATCCCGCAAGACATCAAACGTTCACGGTCCCCCTTCATCGCATAAGCTGTCATAGCCACAATCGGAATATGCCGCTCATCCGCCCATTGTTCTTCTAGATCACGAATGGCAGCCGTCGTTTGTACCCCATCCATTTCAGGCATTTGTATGTCCATAAAAATAATATCAAATTGTTCTTTGTTAAAAAATTCTATCGCCTGCTGTCCATTGGAGGCTAATGTAACATTGTGACCTTGATTGGTCAGCATTTTTACAGCTACCTTTTGATTGATAAATTCATCCTCGACTAATAAAACCTGCAGCTTCTCAATACGTTGCAATTCCTTGTTGCTTTCGGGCTGTTTGAGCTGCTCTAATGGGTGATTGCTCAAAGTTATTTGGCAAACCTCAAAAGAAACGGTAAAATAAAAAGAACTGCCTTTGTCTAAGCTGCTTTCAACCCATACTCTGCCACCCATGATTTCAACCAAGTGTTTCACAATACTAAGTCCTAAGCCGGTGCCACCATATTTTCTCGTGGTGGAAGAGTCAACCTGGGTAAATTTATGGAAAATAATATTGATTTTTTCTGGGGGAATCCCGATTCCCGTATCCCGTACAACAAATAATAAATTCACCTGATTATCAAGATGCTGCTTAACATTCACAGCAATCGAAACTAAGCCGGTCTTCGTAAACTTTACCGCATTATCTGCTAAATTCATTACAATTTGCTGCAGACGCCGAGGGTCACCATACAATCCATCGGGTACATCCTGGGCGATATGAATCACACACTGCAATCCCTTTTTCTTTGCCTTCATTCTTAAGATACGATGAAATTCACTCATTACATCCCGCAGGGAAAAACAAATATTTTCCAATTCCAGTTTTCCATCCCGAACTTTTGAAAAATCAAGTAAGTCATTTAATAAAACCAGGAGTTTTTCTCCTGAAACCTGTACCAATTCTAAGCACTCCCGCTGATCGGGCTGCAATTTTGTCCCTAGCACCAGTTTCGCCATTCCTAAAATACCATTCATCGGTGTGCGAAGCTCATGGCTAATAATTGCTAAAAAATCATCCTTTGCCTGATTTGCTTTTTCAGCTTTCTCTTTTGCTTCCCGCAGCGCTTTTTCCAACTGCATTTTTTCGGTAAAATCTTCTAAAATTAAAAAAGATAATACCATCTCACCGATCACTTTCGTTGTAAGATTCACAGATAAATCTTTTACTTCTCCTGAAGCTAAGGCATGCCTTGCCATAAACTGATACTCTCCGACATTTGCATATTGACTGCTGTTCTTTTCTCCATGTTCATCAGGGGGATATTCAATAAATTCTTGTATCAGACAGCCAATTAAGGGTGATTCATAGAAATTTTCTGCTGCTGCATTGGCTTCTAATATATGACCCGTCTTACTCTCAATAATCATCATCATGGCTTGATGGTGATTAAACATCATATGAGCTAAGGCTTCCGTTTGCAGTAATTTTTCTTCTGACTGTAATAATTGCTGAAAGCGTTGTTCCGCCAGCATACGGCTGGTAACATCACAGAGCACAATCACCCTGCCAAAATTTTTTCCCCGATGCTGCAAAGGCGTAGAGTTGACTTCATAATAGCTTTCGCCTTGCTGAAGCATCGTCGTGTATTTTTGAAACTTTTCGCCTTGTATCGCTTCCACTAGCCACGTTGCTGCAATTCTTTCCACAACGACCCCTACAACATTGACTTTCTTAATGCCTAAGATTTTCTCCAACTGGGCATTCATGTCCAATATTCGGTCCTTTGTATCAAGTACGAGAATACCATCCTCCATATTCTCAACAGCTAAGCTTTTTGCTGCTGGAACAATCTCAAAGAACTTAAACGCAATAAGACTAACTAGAATACATAAAAGGGCGATACCAGCACTTATCATTGCAATATCTAAACCTTCATATAATAAGAAAGCGACAATTTGTAATGTGATACCAATAAAAGCTACACTCCAAAAAAGCCATAATCCATATATAAAGCGATATCGCCAAGCATAAAAGGACATCGCATATGACATGCCCACTATAATTAGCAGTAGTATTAATGACACATTTATATGTTCCATGAAAATCACCTTCTCAAATACGATTACCACTTATTCATAATATAGATGATTTACTTCTAAACCACATCTGCCAAAAGATATAGTTTTGCAATAACTTAAAAGATATTATTTCATCTTTCACAAAATTGTAGGAAGGCGAAATAAAATAGGAATATCTTTCTTAGATATTCCACTTATGTTACCTGGATATAAGTCCCATATTTTTTGCTTTCGCCACTGCCTTAATCCGATTATTTACTGCTAATTTACCAAAAATGTGGTGCACATGCGTTTTAACAGTACCAATGGTAATTCCCATAGCTAAGGCAATTTCTCCACTGGTAAAACCAATGCCTAATAAACGCAGAACTTCTCTTTCCCTTTCTGTTAATGGTTCTGTTAATGCAGCCTCTTGGGATATTTCGCCTGCAGATTGTCGATATTTATCAAGACCAGCAGCAAGGGCCAGCACTAAGTCTTCCTGGCAGCAAGGCTTAACCAGGAACCGAAATACATTTCCTAAGTTCACCGCTTGCATGGCAACGTCTAAATCTGCAAAACCAGTAATCATGATCCGAACCATATTCGGTACCATGACACCTACAATTTGCAGCAGTTCAGCTCCATTCATATCCGGCATATATTGATCCGATATAATGACAGCAAATGCCTTATCCTTCTTTATAATTTCCAAAGCTTCATTTGCATTTGCCGCAGTAACAATTTCCGCATGCTGTTCCAGCATTTTACTGTGCACTAATAGAGCTATACCATCATCATCAACCAATAGTACTCTTTCTTTTCTCATACATGAACCTCCCTATATAACTAGATGTACGAATCCCGCTATATAGTAAAAAAGATTTTTGGAAATCTATGAATCAAATCACTGCTTCTTAACCTTTGTTACTTACCTCGTATTTCTTCGAAATCTGCTGTAGTAAGAATAATCGATTGAGGTTCTGGTGCTTTTAAAAGGATTTCCAGCGTATTTTTCTTGTCATCTACGCCTCGTTTTGTAGAGTAACGAGTTTCTTTTACAGTCTCATTATTATTTTGCAATTCAAGAGCAATCTTTAATCGGTAGTTCTTAGGTACATCAAATTCAACTCTTTCACCGCTTGAAGCTGGCTGTATAAAAAAACTTTGCCCCATGCCAGAAATTCGAATGCCATCAATTTCGTTTCCTAAAAAAGGGTACTTCCAGAAATAATCCGGATTCTCAATGGTTATATTTACGGTTACCTTTATGAGGTCACTATTTTGTATAGGTGCAGCCTGAGTAACAGACAGCCCTATCCCTAAACCCAAGAAGGATATCATCAGTATAACAGCCTTTTTCTGAAACCACTTCATCTGTTTACCTCCTTATGCCAATAAGAAAATAATACCATAAAAGGATCAAAAATGGTAGTATTCTTTGAAAATCGTTTGTATTCGACTATTATATTCTCGAATCGAGTCTTTTTATAGCTGAGGCTGTCCATCTTTGTCATTACAAGTACCCCGGCACTCCGGGAAACGGGAGCATCCCCAAAATGCCCCATTCTTGCCATTGCGCAGTTTTAATACACCCTGCTTACATCTCGGACACTTCACTACATTTGCATCTTTATTTTCAATCTGAACTTCTTTGGCCTTTAAACATAAGCTCGTAATAAATTCTGTCTGCTGACCAATAAAACTATTGAGCTCAGCTTTTCCCTCCACCATACGATTAAAGATAATCTCCCATATAGCTGTGGAATCAGGGTAGGTTAATTCTTCCGGCAATGCATCAATGAGAAGATAAGCCGATTCCGTAGGATAGAGGTATTTTTTCTTTTCTTCTAAAAAAGACCGTACTGTCAGTTCTTTTATAATAGAAGCCCGAGTGGCCTCTGTGCCTATTCCAGAAACATCTTTGAGATGTTTTTTCAATTCAGGATTCTTAACATATTTATGTATTTCCTTCATAGCCTGCAGCAGCGTACTAGAGGTAAAACGTACTGGCGGCTTTGTTGTCTTTTTTTCTAACGAAGCACTGATAAAATCAGCCTTATCACCTTTTTGCATATTAGGCAGAGTCTTACTATCTTCATCCTCTTCTTCTTTGACTTCACCGCCATAAAGTTCTTTCCAGCCCATTGTCACAATGACTCTGCCATTAGCAACAAAATCTTCACCTGCATATTCAAGCTCTGCGCGAGTCTGATTATACACGTGAACAGGATAAAATTGCGCTACATAAGCCTGAGCAATTAAGAAATATAAATTTCTTTCGATTTCTGGCAATGTGTTCATTTTACAGGGTACTTCCGTAGGAATGATCGCATGATGGGCCGTAATCTTTTTATCATTCCAGGCACGGCTCTTAATTGTTAGATCAGCCTTCCCTGACCAGACTGCCAGCTCTTCCTGATGACTATTGCGTAAATTAGCCAGGATGACAGTGGCATCTGCTTTTTGAGACTCTGGCAAAAAATCACAATCCGAACGGGGATAGGAGGTAAGTTTCTTTTCATATAAATTCTGAACTCCAGTCAAAACAGCCTGAGGATCATATCCGTACTTTTTTCCAGCCAGAACCTGTAGGGCCGACAAAGAAAAGGGGAGGCGCTGGGGTTCTTTTTTTTCATTGGTATCACAAGATACGATAGAAACGTCTTCTTGTGCTTTTTCCAGTTTCTCAATCAATGCTTGTGCAATAACAGGATCAACTAAACGTCCTTCTGAATCCCTGCCTGGCTGTTCGTCTTTTGCTTTCCACGATGCTTTAAATGGTCCATTCTCATGTTTTATGTCTGCTTTAATTAGAAAGTAATCTGCTGCTTTAAAGTTTTTTATTTCCCGCTCCCGTCTCACTACCAGCGCAAGAGTAGGAGTCTTAACCCGGCCGATGGGTAATGTAATGTCGTGACCAGCGCTTTGAGCGGCTAATGTAAACGCACGAGACAGGTTCATTCCAACAAGCCAATCAGCCCGTGAACGAGCTAAAGCCGACTGATTTAAATTAAAGAAATCCTGATTACTGCGCAAATTTGTAAGTGCTTTTTTTATACTTTTTTCATCCAGTGCATTTACAAGAATACGCATAACTGGTTTTTCATTATGAGTATATCCTAATACTTCATCCACCAGCAATTGTCCCTCCCGATCCGGGTCACCTGCATGAACAATTTCTGCGGCTTTACCAATGAGAGTCTTAATAATATTAAACTGCTTCATACAGGAATCAGCCACTAACAGCTTCCACTCCGCAGGAATAATGGGTAAATCTGCAGCCCGCCATTTTTTATATTTTTCATCATATTCTCCCGGTTCTGCTTGACGAAGAATGTGACCAAATACCCAAGTCACCACCCCGCCGCCGGTTTCAATATATCCATCTTTGCGAACGAGAGGGCCAGGCAGGCATTTTGCAAGTTCTGCTGCCATACTCGGTTTCTCTGCAATAAATAATTTCATGCGACTCTCCCTGTCATCTGTTTTAAATCTATGATTAAGTTAATTTGATCTAGCTCCGGATTAAACTTTCCTGAACCTTTATTTTACACGATTCTTTCTAATTACCGCAATGATTTTCTGCCAAGAAGAAAGAACATTGACAAGATATCAACAGCTACACTACATAATTATAAAAAAGAGCCGTCTACTAGGGTAAAACGATTTGCTATTCTGAAGAAAATAGTATATAATGCATATAGGAAATTTCATTGGGGCGTCGCCAAGCTGGTAAGGCACGGGATTCTGATTCCCGCATCCGCAGGTTCGAGTCCTGCCGCCCTAGCCATGTAATTTCAAAAGCAATACATTATTATGTAAATTTACCCTGCATTCATTGCAGGGTTTTTATTATTTTGAAAAGAAAAAATACTTAAAACGCGAAGATACGAAGAAGGCGAAGAACACGAAGGAATATAACATGCCCTTCCTCCCTTCGTGTCCTTCTTACTCTTCGCGCCTTCGCGTTTCAAACGTTTTTTCCCCCTGTTCGCTTTTATGCTCTCTTACACTTCTCACTCCAGGAACAAAAGCCTTTTCAAGACTTTTCTTTACCGATTGGTAAACCATTTTATAAAATCCTCACTGAGCAAGGGTTTCGAAAAATAATATCCCTGTATCTCATCGCATTCCAGCTTTCGCAGAAACTCCAATTCCTGTTTTGTTTCAACACCCTCTGCAATGGTTTTTATCTTCAAACTCTTCCCTAAAGCCACTACTGCCTCAATGATCGCTTCATTCACCGAGTCCGTCGACAAACCACGTACAAAAGATTGGTCAATTTTCAGCCGATCCAGAGGGAAATAGCGCAAATAACTCAGACTGGAAAACCCGGTTCCAAAATCGTCTAAGGATAAATTGATTCCCATTTCTTTAATAAACTTCAGCTGCTTGATAACAAATTCCGGTTTTTGCATGACAACGCTCTCTGTTAGTTCCAAATCTAGATATCCTGGTTCAATACCACTTTCTTTTATAATATTAGAAAGCATCGGCAAGAATTCCTTTTCCTGAAATTGAATGGCAGAAATGTTCACGGAGATGGGAATTGGCGGTAAGCCCTTTCGAATCCACTCTTTATGCTGCCTGCACGCTTCAGCCAAAACCCATTCACCAAGGGGAATAATAAGGCCTGTCTCTTCTAAAATTGGAATAAAATCTCCTGGAGGTACGATTTCGGAATTAGGACGCATCCAGCGGATCAGAGCTTCCACTCCAATGAGAGCTTCTGTTCGACTGTCCACTTGGGGCTGATAAAATAAAACAAATTCTTCTCTTGCCAATGCACGCCGTAAATTATTTTCAAGCATAAGACGTTCCGATGCATATTCATTCATATTGGCTTCAAAGAACTCATAAAAATTACGTCCGTTATCCTTCACCTTATGCATGGCTGTATCAGCATTGCGAATCAGCACTTCTGCCGTATCTCCATCATCAGGATATACACTGACGCCAATACTTGCAGTAATGATTAACTCCAATCCACCATGCAAGAGAGGTCTTTCCAAAGCACTCATGACCTCATGAATTACTTTTATAATCTCTTCTTTCTGAGAAATCTTTGGTACAATAAAGTTAAAGGTATCGCCACCAAAACGCGCTGTTAGACTTGTTCTCTTAGAGCAGGTCTCCAGCCGGTCAGCAAGCTCCTTTAAGACTTCATCCCCCACTTTATGCCCTAAAGAATCATTAATATTTTTAAACCGATCCAAATTAAGCGAAATAACTCCTACGCCGCTGCCGCTGTGCCGAGCCCTTTCTATATCTTTTGCTAATTGTTTACCTAAGACTTCCCGGTTGGCTAGCCCCGTTAACGCATCATGCCTTGCCAAATAATGAATCCGCTCTTCGGCGGCCTTTTTTTCACTCATATCGGTAAATCGTGCCAAATAATTAATCAAATTGCCTTCTTCATCTTTAATCTGATCAATGCGCAGCCATTTTAAATAAATTACACCATCTTTTCGCTTCTCCCAGATCTCTCCTTCCCAAGAACCTGTTTGAATAATTGCCGCCCACATATTTTGGTAAAAGATCTTATCATGGCAGCCAGACTTCAAAAGGCTCGGCTCTTTTCCAATGACTTCATCAGAGGAGTAGCCTGTAGCTAAAGAAAAGGCGCGATTTACGGCAACAAAGCGATTCTCTTTATCCGTAACTGAAATCGCCTCACCGCTGCTTTCAAATATCTTAGCCCAGATCGGCATTTGTTTTTCAATCATCTTACTCTGTACAGGAATCAAATTAAATAATGTCTCATATTCTCCCATTTGATGATTCAATTTTTGATAAGCCTTATTTTTCCGCCATAAAAGAACAGCCAATTCCGTCGCCAGCACAATCAATATTTTTGCAGTATCAGTAGTACTGCCAATCGCAATTTTGCCCCTTCTGGTATCCTCCAGAAAAATAAATTCTTCTATATAATCACAAGATGTGTTCATCTGTAAACTTCTAGTATGTTCATCACCAGAAAGCCTGCACTTTTCTCCAAATCCCAAAGCACCAGACTCAGCAAGAAGTACCCCCGTTTGATCCCAAATCATAACAGGGTACCCACTTATATTATAAATTAAAGCAACAATCTCTTGAGCAATAGACGTGCCCGACTCTACTTTCAAAACACTTTACCTCCGCTCTTTAACTCTCTGTATATATAGGAGCACTTGCAGCTCTATTCTAAGGATTAGTCTTATACTTCGACAAGATACCACATAATTCCTATAATAAAACCTATGATTGCGGGACTAAAAATAAAAACCAAAATTCCCTAATCGGCAATGCACTTTAATGATGTACAAGCTTCGGTGATATTTGATACAATAGAGTAAGATATGAATGAGAAAGGAGCTTCTTTGCTATGCAAACTCCAACCCCGCCAACGAGACCAACGCCTCCTACGCCTCCCAGTGTGAATCCTAAATCTTCTGAGAATAGTGCTGCCGATGTACCTTCATCACCACCCGCATCTAATTCGATTAACGCCGACAAATCAGCAGCTGTAAAGACACCAGCGGAAAGCAAAACGACTAGTCCGCCTCCTGCAGCTACAAAGAAGGCAGCCTCTCCCTCCTCGACCGATAACACTCCTGTCCCTGCGCAACCTTTTTTAGGAACATATCAGGAAACTTCATCCCAAACCACCTCTGCCCCCACTGTATCCACCTCTAAGAATAAACCTTCTCCTTTTGGTTTCGGCTTCTTCTTTTCTCTTGTATTACTCATTGCCATTTCTCTTGCCTGCTTTCGCCTATGGAAGAACACGCAGCAAAAGCAGCGAACCATTCTTAATTATTCTGCAGACAGTCAACAGGATCTTCTGAATTTAATGAATTCCTCAGCAACCGCTTCTCCTTCTCCTCAGAAAATGGTACTGATAAAGAAGAAAGCATCATCCAAAATAAAAGGCAACTTCGAAGTACGAATTTAAGTCTTTAAAAAAATAAAAACCTTTTGAAACGCGAAGATGCGAAGAACACAAAGGACACGAAGGAACATTTATGGCTCTCTTCGTGTCTCTTTTATTCTTCGCATCTTCGCGGTTAGTTGCTTTTCATCGCTACTATAATAGATTTGCGCCCTTATTCCTCCTACAAAGTAGAATGGAAAGTACGATTATCTACAAGAATCTTTATTCTGTCTAGTATCATTTACTTAGCAGCAATAACATCAACGCCCATATATTTCCTTAATACTTCTGGTACAATAACGGAGCCATCAGGCTGCTGATAGTTCTCTAAAATGGCAGCTACGGTACGACCAATTGCTAAGCCCGATCCATTGAGAGTATGTACAAACTCTGGTTTAGCCTTTGCTTCCCGACGGAATTTAATATCCGCACGACGACCTTGAAAATCCTCAAAATTGGAACAAGATGAAATCTCCCGATAGGCATTGAAACTAGGCAGCCATACTTCAATATCATAGGTCTTAGCAGAAGAGAATCCCATATCACCGCTGCATAAAGCTACCGTACGATAGGGCAGACCTAATAGTTCTAAAATACGTTCTGCATTATGTGTTAATTTCTCCAACTCTTCATAGGAATTTTCAGGTAAAGAGAACTTTACCATCTCCACCTTATTAAACTGATGAAGACGAATTAGTCCACGAGTATCGCGGCCGGCAGCCCCTGCCTCCGCGCGGAAACAAGCACTATAAGCAGTATAATATAAAGGTAAATCTTTCGCATCCAAAATTTCACCACGATGGTAATTGGTAATTGGCACTTCAGCCGTAGGGATCAAATAATAATCCAGTCCCTCTAACTTAAACATATCCTCGCCAAATTTAGGCAGCTGTCCCGTACCTGTCATACTCTCTTTATTCGCAATAAAAGGAGGGAAAAATTCAGTGTAGCCATGCTCGCTCGTATGTACATCCAGCATAAAACTAATGAGTGAGCGTTCCAGCCTGGCACCTAGACCGCGAGAAAAAGTAAAACGTGCACCTGTCACCTTGCCGCCTCGTTCAAAATCAAGAATATTAAGCTTCTCGCCAATTTCCCAGTGAGGGAGTGGTGGCTGCACAAATGTAGGCAAAGTTCCCCAATTGCGTACCTCTACATTATCCTTTTCATCACGTCCGACAGGGACTGATTGATGAGGTATATTCGGGATATCCATAATAATGGCCTGCAATTTTCCCTCTACTTCTTTTACCTTACCATCTAATTCAGTAATTTGGTCACCGACCAGACGCATCTGGGATACTAAATTATCCGCATTTTCTTTTGCTTTTTTCAAGCGACTGATTTCAAGAGAAACAGTATTACGCGTATTTTTAAGCGTTTCTACCTGCCCTAATAGCTCCCGGCGTTCTTTTTCCAAGGTTAAAAATTCATCTAAACTAAGATTCATTCCACGCTTTACCAAGGCTTGCTGCACTTCTTCTGTATGGTCCCTAACAAATTTAACATCAAGCATGCTAAACCCTCCTCCTACTCCTAGTAAAAATAGTAACGCATTCTCTTAAAAACTAGAGAACACGGAGATAATAATAAAAAACTCCCGCCTGCTATCCAGAAACGAGAGTATTTTTCCGCATCAACACTGCTATGCGATACACAACGGAATAAATCTGTTCTTATACATAAATAGCGTATACCATTATATTCTACAATATTCACTATTTATTGTAAAGCAGGTCTCATACCACCCCCAGAATTACACTCTCGAATAAAATCAATAAAAATGCTGCTGAGCTTTGGATCAAACTGTCCACCAGCACATTTTTTTATTTCCTCTAAGGCTTCTTCAACACTGTGAGGACTACAATAACACCGTACACTGGTCATAGCATCGTAAGCATCGCAAATTGTCAGCATACGACTAATCCGGGGAATCGCTTCCTCCTGCAATCCATTAGGATAACCTTTTCCATCATATCGCTCATGATGATGGCGGACAATATGAGCCAATGTCGCAAATTCATCTACCTCTTGCAAAATATCCGCCCCTTTGGAAGGATGGCGTTTAACAATTTCATACTCTACCTCTGTCAAACGACCTGGCTTATTTAAAATCTCTTCCGAAATACCGATTTTACCTACATCATGCACGATCCCTGCTAAATACGCCATCGTTACCTCACTATCAGATAACCTCATGTATTCCGTTAAGCCTACAAGCAGTGCAGCAACATTTTCACTATGCTGCATCGTATAGATATCTCTCACTCCAATGGCTTTGCAAAAGGCTTTAATAATATTCATATTCACAGCATTCAGCTTATTTTCAAACACTTTGAACTTATCAATTACAATATAATTCCCTAAAGCATATTCTGGCTGCCCGCTTTCATCCCGCAAGATAAAAGTATTGACCAAAAACCATTTACCTTCCTTATTTCCAGGCATATTAATATATACTTCAGAGCCACTTATTTCCCGGCCAGTAACCATCGTTTCAATTAAAGGGCCCTGATAAGCACCGCCGAACTTCTTCACATTGCCATTACAGAAAAGGTCCAGCACAGAATGATGTAAGACGTCCTGCTGCTTTACCTTCCACATATCGCATAATGCCTGATTGAGAAAAACTGACCTAAACTCACTATCAATCACAAGTACGCCATGAAATAGGCCCTCATGAACAGCTTGGGCGATTCGATACGCTATATCTTTTCTCATCTGGCAGCAAACTCCTCTTAGTGCATTTTATCCAGCTCTTTTCTTCCTAATTAATAATCCCATACTCTCTACTGAAAAATTCAATCTTTTTTTAATATATCCTGCATAATATCCCAAGTTTTTACATAGAAAAAATAAGAGAACTGCCAAGTTCTAAGGAGTGATGCAATGTCCTATCATGTACTTAAGATAGCCAAAATCGCCGCTATCTATGCAGGAACCATTATGGGAGCAGGGTTTGCTTCCGGACAAGAACTTACCCAGTTTTTCGTCGTCTACGGCAGTATGGGATTAGTTGGTCTATTGTTCACAACCATTTTATTTGCCTGGCTCGGTATTACGATTCTAAAGATCAGTCATACCATTAAAGCTACCAGTTACCATCAATTATTATATTATGCATGCGGGAAAAGAATTGGTACTGTATTAGATTGTATCATTACCTTGTCCCTCTTTGGTGTTCTAACGGTTATGCTGGCAGGCAATGGCACTTTATTCCGAGATACGCTGCACCTGCCTTATGGTTTGGGTATCGGCACTATAGCCTTGAGCCTATTACTCACAACACTCTGGGGTATTAACGGTATCGCCACGGCAAACCTTATTATTACGCCGCTGCTGGCAGCCATTACAAGCTTTGTTGCTATGTACTCACTGTCTTATCATGACTGGAATTTTACAATACTGCATATTTCATCGGCAGCCATCAACATATCAACTTCTCATTGGCTGCTCTCCAGCTTGCTCTATCTTTCTTACAACTTAGTCATGAGTGCTACTCTATTAGTTCCTCTAGGCGCCCGTACCCCCGAACCTTCTATCCGCATAATCGGAAGCATAATCGGCAGCTTGCTGCTATTATTATTAGCAGGTTTAATCATCCTGGTAGTTATGATTCACTATCCGTTATCTCCAGAATATGAAATTCCCATGCTGCATATTGCAGGATCACAGCATTTTGTTCATCATGCAGCTTATATTTTTACCTTTGCGGCTGCCATGTATACCACGGGCCTCGCATGCCTATATGGATGCACTACAAAATTAACGGCAGTCACAAGTTTATCCAAGACTGCCGCGTTACTCATCGTCATAACATTCAGTGTACTTTTTAGTTATATTGGCTTTACTTCTCTGGTTTCCATTGTCTTCACCTTATTTGGTTACGTCACACTATGGTTTACCTTAAGACTGCTTTATTTATCCTTTTTCCCTAAATAAGTAATAGCACTTAATACTGCTACTAAGCCTTCTCCTGTAGCTTTGGCTATCTGCCAAGGTTTTCCGGTACAATCACCTGCTGCAAAAACCCCTGGAATGCTTGTAGACATGTCGCGATTTACCTTAATAACTTCACCGTCAAGAGCAAGGCCTGGAAGCACATTTTCCACGGGATCAGACATGCGAATAATAAATACTCCGTGAACGTTTAGCTCCTCTTTTCCCATCTGCAATTTTTCTACTACTACATCACCTGAAATCGTCTGGGGCTTCTCATGGATGACTTTGATACCAGAACGCAATGGAGCCATATCTTTATACTGAGGCAAATAGTATACACTGCGGCATAGTTCACTTAAATACTCCGCTTCATGCTCACCCTCACTGGTGTAGGAAATAACAGCCACATCTTTCCCTTTATACATCATCCCATCGCAAGTAGCACAGTAACTTACACCTTTACCCAAGAATTCCTTTTCCCCACGAAACAAAGTAGTCGCTACCACACCCGTAGCAATAATCACGGTACGTGCCTGATACGTTGCCCCAGGTGTCAGTAAAGTGAAAAAATCATCTCCTGGAAAGACATTTACAACCTTTTCCTTTATAATGCTGGGATTGTGGGCAGTACAATGAGCCAAAAATTGCTGCATCATCCCTTGGCCTGTAACCTGTGGTACTCCTAAATAATTATCCACAATGTGAGCTTTCTGCAATTTCAGGCTAAAATCCATATGCTCAAATAAAGCAACACTCTTATTGCGAATCCGCCCTGTTAAAGCAGCCGATAAACCCGCTGGTCCCCCTCCAATAATCCCAATATCAAATATTTCATTAGACATTTTCATTCCTCCTAGATTTTATATTCCACACTGAAAGACTCGGATCGAAAGGCAGTTGATCGTATGTTTAATTATAAACTGATTCGCCTTGGCTATAGACCTGTTTTTTATCTAATGTTTGCTGGTGGTATTTGTACGGGAAGTATTGTCGGTTTGCTCTTTTTCATTATGGACCGAAGTTCTCTCGGCTTCCTTGGAGGAGCTTTTATCACGCTTTTAGCAGGTTTAGCCTCAGGCTTATTCGGCTTAATCTACACCTTCGTTTTTAATACCCTGGCACCGACTGCTGGAGGTATTCCCCTCCAAATTACCCCTCTGCCGGATTCATCTGAACAAGATCAATCCTCCTTAAACCTGCAGCAGAGTAAATTATAATAAATCTTACCTATTATTTAATAATCTTTATCTTTTTTATCATTACTACTTCACGGTCTCCTGGAAATAATCCTGCCGCTCTCATAGAAAAAGTTCAACGAGATTCCACCTTCGTTGGTCGACAGTAGAAATGGCAATTGAGCGTCAGAGTAAAAAGAATAAGATGAAAAGCGGGATACAGTCAACCTGTACTCCCGCTTTCTAACTTTTCTTCCTGTAGTTTACCCGTTTTTCTGCTGAAAATGCAGCATAAATTGTTGTAGTCCCCGGCAGCCTTCTACCGTCATGGCATTATACGTGGAAGCCCGTAAACCGCCTACAGAACGATGCCCTTTAAGACCGACAAGACCAGCCTTCTCAGCTTCACTGGCAAAGGTCTTCTCCAGCTCTTCACTCGGCAAACGGAAGGTAATATTCATTAAAGAACGACTGTCCTTTTGCGCATGCCCTATATAAAAACCATTGCTGTTGTCAATCGTATGATAAATCAAAGCAGCTTTTTCTTCATTACGCTTTTGCATTCCCACTAATCCGCCCTGCTTCTTAATCCACTGCAGCACTAAGTTTAGTACATACACAGAAAAAGCCGGTGGCGTATTATAAAGGGAATCATTCTTAGCATGGGTTTCGTATCGCAGCATCGTAGGAATATCTTTCGGATTATTCTCTAATAGCTCTTTGCGGGCAATAACAACGGTAACTCCGGATGGACCTAAGTTCTTTTGTGCTCCGGCATAAATTAAAGAAAATTTTTCTGCATCAAAAGGCTTATACAAAATATCCGATGACATATCGGCAAACAATGGTACTTCACCAAAGGAAGGCAGGGTTTTCCATTGGGTACCAAAAATCGTATTATTTGAAGTGATATGTACATAGGCAGGATTATCGCTTAACTGAATTTCATCCAAATTAGGAGTACGCTTGTAGTTGCCCTCAGCAGTTGTTGCAGCTACATGGGTATTTCCAAATAATTTGGCTTCCTTATAAGCCTTCTCTGACCAGGAACCTGTCAATATATAGTCTGCTGTCCGTCCCGGGGGCAGGAAATTCATTGGTATCATCGCAAATTGGGTACTTGCTCCTCCTTGCAGAAATAGTACTCTATAGTTATCACCTAAGCCCAACAACTCTTTCAGATTGGCCTCGGCTTGACGGTTAATCCCTTCATATGCTTTCGAACGATGGCTCATTTCTAAAATGGACATGCCCGTTTCGTGATAGTTGAGTAATTCACCTTGTACTTCTTCCAGCACCTCTAAAGGCAGTATTGCCGGACCTGCATTAAAATTAAAAACACGCTGTGCCATCTTTAGTTTCCTCCATTTATCAAATGTACTGCGATCGCATCCCTAAGTTTCGGCTCAAACCAAGTTGACTTAGGCGGCATAATTTGGCCAGCATCAGCAATTGCCATTAAATCCTTAGTCGATGTCGGGAACATGGAGAAAGCAACAACATATTCACCGCTATCTACTAAACGCTCTAATTCTCCCATGCCGCGAATGCCTCCGACGAAATCAATGCGTTTATCTGTACGAAGATTGCCGATACCCAAGACAGGCTCTAGCAGATTGCTCTGGAGGATACTAACATCCAGCTTTCCTACGGGATCTGTCTCGTCATAACTGTCTGGTTTCGCCACTAATTTATACCATGCTTTATTCAGATACATGCCAAAATAATGGGGATATTCCGCTTTGCATGAGATTCGAGTACACGGTTCAATAGTAAATTTATTTTGGATTTTTTCGAGAAAGGCTTCTTCAGTTAATCCATTTAAATCTTTTACAACTCGATTATAATCCATAATCTTTGTCATTGTATGAGGGATAATGACTGCCAGAAACCTGGTATATGCTTCTTCACCAGTATGCTCAGGATTATTTGCCTTGCAGGTTTCATAAACCCTGGCAGCAGCAGCAGAACGATGATGTCCATCAGCAATATATAAGGACTCAACACGGGCAAAAGCCTGTTCAATTGCCTCTATTTTAACAGCGTCATCCACAATGTACAGCGTGTGGCTGTTTCCATCTTCGGTGACAAAATCATATACCGGCTGTTTTGTCATTCCCTGGGCTATAACAGCATTCATATGATCATTTGCTTTATAAGTTATAAATACAGCTCCCGTCTGCGCCCCTGTAGCTGTAATATTATTGACTCGATCCTGTTCTTTATCCGGTCTGGTCAATTCATGCTTCTTTATAATATTATTGTTATATTCAACAACAGATACCGTTGCCACTAATCCTACCTGGGTATGGCTTCCCATCTGCTGCTTATAAATATAAAAACAAGGTTTCTCATCCTGGATTAAAATTCCTTTTTTTATAAACTCCTGAAGATTTTCATTGGCTTTTTGATATACCTCTTCTGAATAGGGATTCACATCTGGAGCAAGGTCCACCTCCGATTTCGTAACGCGCAAAAAACTCAATTCATTTTGGGATGTAATGGCTCTTGCCTCAGCAGAGTCCATTACATCATAGGGCAGAGAAACAACTTTATCTGCCAATTCGGGTGCCGGTCTAAGACCGCGGAAAGGTTTTACACTAGCCATACTTTTTCCTCCTAAATTACACAAAAGTTAATCATTTTTGCTCCCAAGATTCCATCCACAGCTTTTATTTTAAGCATAGTCGCTGCTGGTACGTCAGAATCTACACTCATCACCATAATATTGGTTCCCGTAACCTCTGTACGGCCAACCTGCATACTGTTAATATTAATCCCATCAGTACCTAAAATAGTACCAACATAGCCGATCATTCCCGGACGATCCAAGTGAAGTCCCACAATCAGCCAGCCCTGAGGCTCAACATCCACCCGGTATCCATCAATCATTACGATACGGCCTTCTTCATGTCCAAACAAAGTTCCGGCTACAACATGGGTCTTTTTATCCGTATGCACTCGCACAGTAATCAAATTAGCAAAGTTAGCCGTTTCTTTACTTTTTACTTCGCGTATTTTAATACCGCGGGATTTTGCAACCCCTGGAGCATTCACATAATTAATATGCTCTGTCAAAATGGAATTTAGCAAACCTTTAATCATGGCTGTGGTCAGCATTTTTGTATCGACTTCACTAATTTCCCCATTATATTCTACATCAACTGCTGTTATACGTCCTTCGGCCAAATTAATGGCCAAACAACCCATTTTTTCTGCCAAGTTAAAATACGGACGAATAACCTCTAACACATGCGACTGAATCGGTGCCATATTTACTGCCGTAGCGATAGGTTCCCCCTTCAGCGCTGCAATAATACCTTTTGCCACATCCACCGCCACACCAACTTGCGCTTCTGCTGTAGAAGCTCCTAAATGAGGTGTCACGATTACCTGATCCAGCTTTAATAGCGGATTGTCCGGATTGACGGGTTCTTTTTCGAATACATCAATTGCTGCACCTGCTACAATACCTTGTTCAACAGCCTCTGCCAAATCCCCTTCATGAATGACGCCGCCTCGTGCACAGTTTATAATCCGTACACTGGGCTTCATTTTAGCAAAACGCTCTTTATTTAACAGATATTTCGTTTCAGAGGTAAAAGGCAAATGCAACGTAATGAAATCAGCCAACGGGAAAATTTCATCTAGTTCCAGCAGTTGAATTCCCATAGCTGAGGCCTGCTCTGCGTTAATAAAAGGATCATAAGCTACAACGTTCATTTCCATCGCTAAAGCTCGTTTTGCCACACCTGAACCAATACGCCCCAGTCCTAGAATTCCTAATGTTTTACCGCGCATTTCCACACCCATCAGCTTGCTGCGCAGCCACTGTCCATTTTTCAAGCTGGCATGAGCTTGGGGAACATTCCGGGCCAGCGCCAGCATCATTGCCATCGTATGTTCTGTTGCTGCAATCGTATTTCCTTCTGGTGCATTGAGTACAATTATGCCTTTTTGGGTAGCTGCCTCTACATCAATATTATCAACGCCTACTCCAGCACGGCCAATTACTTTTAAATTAACCGCTGCTTCAATAACCGCTCTAGTTACTTTCGTCTCGCTGCGTACTACTAAAGCATCATACTGAGGAATAATTTTTATTAACTCCTCAATGGGTAGTTTTATCTTAACATCTACCTCATATTCTTTTTGTAATAGCTCTACCCCTTGTGCTGAAACCGGATCACTTACTAATATTCTCATTTACATTCCCTCCATACAATTATCATCCTACTGTTATACATTTTCAATATAAATAAACACGTTATCTTAAAAAAAGATATAAAAAAACCCCTCATCCCACCAGGGACGAGAGATATTCCCGCGTTGCCACCCAAATTGCTACATATATAGCCAACTCTTATCGCTATACCGGGCGACACCCGTCATAATTCATCATTAGCCACTCCAGGGCGGAATCAACTGTCAAAATGACCGACTTACACCACCCGCCGGCTCTCTGTACATTCTGTACACTTAATTTCCCTTTCCTCATGTTCATGTATCAATTTAAACATATTATATTTTATCACCTTATGAAAGTCAAGTGTATTTTTACAGAAAACACTTTCCCAGTCCTTCCTCAGTTTTTAAGGTTTTACTCTCTGAAACTGTACACTCACTGCATCCACTTGACTATTTTTCACTTAAAGGGCTAAATGCTGCATCTTGCTTATGCATTTTCCTCTTTTTCACGTCTTTGGGCACGCACTTCCTGCCAAGCATCCCGGGCTAAATCAGCAATCCTTTTTTCCTGCCTGGCTTTAGGGCTGCTAACGACTTTATTTAAATACAGCAATGCTCTCTCGCTCTGACCTGTCCGACGCAGCAAATCACCAATCAAATAGGTAATCGTCAACTCCGTCATTGGACCCACAGGCATACTTTCATTGTCCAAAGCGTGCTCATAATAATCAACTGCCTTAAGCAAAGTAGCTTGTTCCTGCTCTACCGCTTTAGCCTCCCGATACAGCCAGCCTAATCGCATATGCAGTCCAGCCAATCTGCTGGCAGGAACGGATGCCAATTCAGCACAAACAATCGCCAATTGATGGCTTACAATGCCCTGTTCCCTGCTGCGTGTCCCGCTTAAATCAATTTTTATATTCCGGTCTGCAAAAAATCCTTGTATGCGCTCTGCCGCCGCAGGCTGAATTTCTTCAAAATAATTATCCTGTGCTGCATAGCCACAATGGGGACACATCCAGATTTTATAATAATAAGGATTGATATCTTTATAATAAGAACAAAAATCCGAATCCTGCTTCATCATTACCAAGCGGGACCGCACCCGTGTTACCTGGAAAGTTTCTTGACAAATAGGGCAATTTTTTTCTACAGAAAATAAGGCCTCTAGCATATCTCCTACTCCATCTCCTATCATAAGCAATCTATAATATACTGCTAATTAACATGTATTTCTAATTGCATAACAATTGCTATACAAGTTTTTTAATGCATCGTATATAATCTTTTTCTTGAATATTATACCACATCATGCTGTAAATGCCATAACTGATAAAATAAACCTTCATTTTTGAGTAATTCTTCCTGAGTCCCCTGCTCAATAATTCGCCCAGCCTCAAGCACAAAAATAGTATCCATATGCTTAAGACCTGTCAATCGATGGGTGATCAAAATCGTAGTACGCCCAGCCATTAACTTGGCAAGAGTCCCCATAACAGCCTCTTCTGTTAAAGAATCAAGTCCAACAGTTGGTTCATCTAAAATGAGAATAGGAGCATTCCGCAGTAAAGCCCGGGCAATAGCAATGCGCTGACGCTGCCCTCCGGATAAAGCAAAACCATTCTGCCCCACCATCGTATCCGAACCTTGGGGCAGAGATTTTAGCAGCTCTGTCAGCTCTGAGTTCTCTATTACTTGCTCAAACTCTGCTTCACTGGCATCAGGCTTTGCCAGTAAAATATTATCCCGAATGCTGGCATTAAACATGTGGCTTTGCTGGGATACCACACTAAACATCGTCCTCAGATTTTGAGACTGATACTTCTTTAACTCATGACTGCCAAGAAGGATGCTTCCTTCTTCATACTCCCAAAAGCGCAGCAAAACGTATAATAATGTACTTTTCCCTGCCCCGCTTGGACCAACAATCGCCACACTTTGTCCAGAAGCAGCAGTAAAGGAAATATTACGCAAAACTGCCGCCCCATCTGCACGATAACGAAAACTCAAGTCTTTTACTGTAAGCGTCCCATCCGTCCCGGTTAAAATACCTTCGGTCTGTTCAATAACCGCCGGTACCCGGTCGACAATCCCAAACAGCCGTCTGGCGGCTGCCATGCTTTCAGCCAAAAAGTGTACTGCCAATGGCAGGGGCAGTACAGCCTCAAAGCTGCTTTGCACCGTTAGGGCTACAACTGCTAAATAAATACCCTCCAACTGGCCACTGTGTACTAAGGGTATTGCAAACCACAGGACTAGCCACACCGTAGCATTTACGATAAATAACCCCAGGGCATCGATCATCCCTGCCTGGTTCACCACTTTGCCCTGAATCCCTGCCAATTCTTCATCAAGTTCAGCAATATTCTGAGCTTGGCGGTGAGTCTGACCAAAAGCAGCAAGCTCCACAATGCCTGTAATACTATCCACCAATTGGGCTTTCATCTGCATCCTCGCCGTCACTAACTCCTCTGCCAAGGATTTTTGTACCCGAGAAACGGCCAGGGGCAAGAGTACCCCAAGGAATATCCCTCCGCCGGTTAGTACATACACAAAGACCAAATTAAATTGTGCCAGAAACAAACATGTGCCAACTACCACTAAAATGGCAATGAAAGGGGGAGCCAATACCCGAAGATAAAATTCCTTTAGCGTCTCCACATCACTAACGATAGCACTAAAAAGCTCACCGCTTCTCCATTCCAAAAGCCGGGCTGGCGCTAAACCTTCTAACTTTGTATAAAACCATACCCGTACGGTACCTAACAAACGAAATGTGGCATCATGAGAAACATAACGTTCTAAGTAACGAAAAATCGCCCGGGCGATTCCAAAAAAACGCACTCCCACAATGGCAATGGATAACTCTGTAATGGAAGGATGCAAAGCAGCACCAGAAATCAAATATGCAGATGCTGCCATCAATCCGATATTACTCCCAACGGTTAAAAAACCAAAGAGACCTGCCATCACCATGGTCCGCCAAGAAGAACCCATAATTTGCAATAAACGTAGGAATATACTCATTTTTCACCTCTAAAGGCCAACACCAGCTGAGAATATAAACCCTGATTCTTCATTAATTCCTCATGGGGTCCAGCTTCAGCCTGTTTTCCGTCATGAAGCACCACGATACAATGAGCTTTGTACACAGTACTTAGTCGATGAGCAATAATTAATACAGTACGTTTTTGCATCAGTCTGCTTAACGCTTCATCAATTACAGCTTCACTTTGCGGATCCAGGCCTGCAGTCGCTTCATCTAACAGTAAAAAAGGAGCATCCTGCAAAAATGCCCTGGCAATGGCTAAGCGCTTACACTCTCCGCCGCTTAATCCATGTCCGCCTTCTCCCACCAGAGTATCATAGCCTTCTGGCAGCCCCATAATAAACTCATGAGCACCAGCATTTTTTGCCGCTTGCATGATCGTCTCCAAGCTGGCATTCTCTCGCCCTAATCGAATGTTATCCGCCACTGATTTATAAAATAAGTGAGGGGACTGAGGCACAAAAGCAACCTGAGATAACCAGTCTTCTAGTCTTATATCGGTCAAATTCATATCATTGACTGTGATATGCCCTTTATCAGGGTGCATAAATGCTAATAATAAACTGGCGATCGTACTTTTTCCAGAGCCGCTGGCTCCGACTAAAGCCACGGTCTCTCCTGGCTTTATTGCAAAAGATACGCCATTTAATGCCAGGCGTTCCCCATTGTCATAAGCATAATGTACATTTTCAAAGGCAATACTTATTTGCTGCTGCCGGGCCAGAGGGATCGTCCTCTCCTTCACATCCCAACTTTTAGGCAAGGATAAAATTCCAAAGATACGTTCTGCTGCTGCACTTCCAGCCATTCCTGCATGAAAATGAGTACCTAATTGACGCAAAGGCAAATAAAACTCAGGAGCCAAGAGCAATAAGAAAAATGCTTGGCTGAACTCCATCTTATAATACAGCAGCTTCAGTCCTATGGTTACAGCCACTAAGGCCGTACTAATCGTTGCGACTAATTCCAATACCAAAGCGGATAAGAATGCAATTTTTAACACGCCAAGAGTCTTATCACGAAACTCTGAACTCATACGATGAATGACCTGTATCTGCTCAATACTGCGTCCAAAAATTTTCAGCACCGTCAAGCCCTGCAGCACATCCAGAAAATGAGCACTCAGGCGGGACAAGGTCTCCCACTGACGCTTATTAACCTGTTCTGCTGTACGTCCTATCAATATCATAAAAACGGGAATCAGCGGCGCAGTCAGCAATAAAATAATACCTGTAGTGATATCAAGAGGAAATGCTACTGACAGCACAACGAGAGGAACAGTAACCGCAGTAAATAATTGGGGCAGAAATTTAGCAAAATAAGGTTCCAGATTTTCTACACCCTCCACCAGTACATTAATTAATTCTCCTGTTTGCTGCCTTTTGATATACATGGGTCCTAAAGCAAAAAGCGAAGTCAAGATCCTCTGCCGCATAGACTTTTTTATATAAGCAGCCAAAGAATGGGCCGTCACTTCAATTAACCAAACAAATATGCTGCGCATAGTCATTACAACAAATAAAGCAGCCATCCACTGGCTGACTCCTGCCCAATCCAATTGGGCTAAAAAAACACCATTTATAATTTTAGCCATGAAATCAGCCTGCAATACAGCGAGCACTCCACCACCCAGCCCCAGGCCAACCAATACAGAAAACTGCCGTCGATGCTGCTTCAGCTGATTCATAAGTCGTTTATCAACCATACGTATACTCCCGTCCTTCTAGATCTGCTCTTACCATAAGCTTGTCCTAAAAAATAAAACATTTTAAACGCGAAGATGCGAAGAATATGAAAATTAAAACATAAATAATCGAACCACAGAGGCACAGAGAAAGGATCGATAGAATAAAAGCATCCCCTCAGCGTACACTCTCTGTGTTCTCCGTGGATCTCTGTGCCCTCTGTGTTAACGTTCCCTTTATTTTTTCTCTACTTACTGGAAAAACGGCAGCATGTCATCATGCTGCCGTAGTAGTTTCTTTTCACAGACCAAAGGATTTATCAGCGCAATAACGATCTTATTCTATAATAACGAGCTTTTTCCTAACATGCAATATTTTTATTTCTGCTGCCCTGCCGAGCCGCTCTTTCCAATTGCAAAAGCCGATAACTCCCAGCAATTATCAGTCTCTTTCCAAAGCCACATACCGCCAAACAAAGACTGTACATCATGTTGGGTTACATAGAGAATCTTTCCTTTTACAAAACCAGGCACAGCCTGCTGATGACTATATACCAACTGCTGCTGTTCATCCCATACTACATCCGTGTGAAAAAAATTCGCTACTGCCCAAATTGGAACAAAGTTTTGTCCCTGGCTGGCAATAATCGAATCTGGCAGAAGTATTCCATTCACTTTGAAATTATGAACTTGAAACAAAGGATTTTGATGCCCTTGACGCTGCGCAATTATACTTTGCAGGGTACTGGAGTCGGCGAAGTTAGGTATACCCGCTTCAAGCAGCTTATGTTCGATCTCAAGAACTGTGACGGGCTGTCTTTTTAAACCGTATAAATCCGGATAGACTCCTATAGAAACTTGGCCCGTGGTATTTTTTTCTATTCTCACCAGATCATACTGTATGTATACGCCAGTTCCATAAGGAACAGCTTCAAATAATTCTTCCACATCAAATTCATTCATGCGGACACAGCCGTTTGAAACCCAGCCTCCAATTGCCCACGGTTCATTCGTGCCATGAATACCATATAAAGGAGCAAACTCCATCCAGCGGTATCCCAAAGGATTATCAGGACCAGAAGGTACAATCTTCTTGCCTTTAGGAGGATACCACCAAGGGTTAATCTCTTTATATTGAATAGTAAAACTGCCAATAGGTGTCGGTGTAGCAGGTTTGCCAATCGCTACAGGATAGGTTTTCACCAACTGATTTTCATTATAAAAATCAAGAGTGCGACTAGGCAAATTAATGACAATTCGGCAAGCCGGCAATGCTCCTTTTAAGGTTGCTGAAGCTCCTGCCATCCCATCGACCATCGGGAATGCCTTTAAATAACTAGGTCCAGCCACAGGCTGCTGCGAAGTAATTACCTGATGCCCAGATGAACTAGCAACTGTCACGCTAGTGCCTCCATACTGCCACCCTAACCACACTAGGCTTAACAGGATGGAAAAACTAATTACTATAGCTAAAGTATATTGCACGAAAGCAATTTGCTTAGATAAATGGATTGCTTTTTTCTGCTTTTTCTTTAGTAACCGGGAATACCCCTGTTCCATGTCATCCATTATATCAGACTCCAATATCTTCTACATTTCTCGTATATTCATCAATATATTCACGATGCTCCCTAACCGTTCCTCTCTCTGTAAAAAAATTACCTGCTAATATCGGAGAAAAGATATTTTGAACCGCGAAGACGCGAAGAACAGAAAGAATGAAAATATTCCTTCGGAAGGATGGATGTAACATTGATTTGTCATTGCGAGCATAGCGAAGCAATCTTGTAAGAGGCAGGGGATTGCTTCGCTATGCTCGCAATGACAGGCCGATATCCCCCTTCGTGTTCTTCGCATCTCTTCGCACCTTCGCGGTTCAATCATTTTTTCTTGCCCTTTTTTCTTAAAATATTTAAACCAAACGAATTCAACCACAAAGACACAAAGTACACAAAGGGGTATTTAAAACTTATTTTTGTGTTCTCCTTTGTGTGCCGCATTAGCGGCATTGTGCCTTTGTGGTTCATAGAGTTTTAATAGTAGCAAAAGTTATGCTCCCTACTGTTTAATAGGAAGCATAACTTTTTGAAACTCATATTATAGTACTAAAGTACTTGTTATTTTGCTACTGTACAACGATCAACCAAGAACACCATGGATTGATAGCTAAGACCGCTGCGATGGGCCAGACCCATTTCGCAGGTACGGCTATTGGAATAACCAGAAGTACAATCTGCAGGTAAGCTGTCTTTGAGCTCAGCTAGAGCAGATTCATTTAATTCTGGTACTTCAAAGCCTTTATCACCAGCAAATCCGCAACATCTAACCCGCTCTGGCATGACCACCTTCGTCGCACAAGCTTCTGCTAATTTCTTAAACTTCTCCTTAAGACCTAATTTAGTTGAACTACAAGTTACGTGTACAGCAATGGTTTCCGGCTGTTGTTTGAATTCCAGCAAGTCAAACAGGTAGTCGTGGATAAATTCTACGGGTTCATACATTTTCAGCTTCTTATCCATTACTTTTCGCATACGATAAATACAAGGACTTGTATCACAAACAATAGGATACTCCCCATTATTGCTCACAACTATTAATTCTTTTTCCAATTCACTGCTCATCTTATCTGCCGACTCAAATAACCCTTTACTTTCAAAAGGCATACCGCAGCATAACTTATCCATCTCACGAGGGAAAATCACTTCATAACCGGCTTTTTCCATCAATTGAATCATTACCTGACTAAGCTGACGTTTATCCCGATCGCCAGGAGCAGAACCACCCATAGTACGACTCACACAACTTGGGAAATACACGACTTTACGGCCATCTACACCCTTTTTGGAACGGGAAGGATCAGGGGTCTGACCAGGTCCTGCCATCCAAGGATTCCATAAAGGCACTTTATGGCCGCTGATGGAATGAAGTCCGCCAGCAATACCGCCCATCAAAGAAGTACCGAGTACGGAATGTGCTATTTTAGCACTAGACAGTCCCATACGTGCCATAGTTGTTACACCGGCAAAATTTTTCGTAATGAAACGTCCAATGGATTTTCCGTTATCTCCCATTAATTGGGCCCGATAATGCTTCGTGTGCTCTCCTGTATTAATGCCCACAGGGCAGGTGGTAGAACACAATCCGTCTGTAGCACAGGTTTCATCACCAAAATAGGCATAATCTTCTTCTAAACGACGCAGACGTTCCTGATCTTCGCCGGTTTGGCGCAATCTGGCAATTTCACGCTGCACCACAATACGCTGTCTAGGCGTAGCTGTAAGATTCTTCGAAGGACAATTAATTTCACAAAAACCGCATTCAATACATTTATCAATGATCTCATGAGCCTGAGCCATGGGCTTCAAGTTCTGAATATAAAGCAATTGGTTATCCGTGATAATAACATCTGGGTTTAAGGTATGTTCCGCATCAAATACCTTTTTCAATTTGCGCATATAACTATAAGCCGTTTTGCCCCATTCCATTTCCACAAATGGTGCCATGTTACGGCCTGTACCATGCTCAGCCTTCAGCGATCCGCCATACTCATTGACTACCATGTCGCAAACATCTTTGATTAAGGACTGATAGCGTTCAATTTCTTCTTGATTTTTAAAGGTTTGCGTTACAACAAAATGCACATTGCCATCTAAAGCATGTCCATAAATGATGCCGTCGTCATAGTTATATTTGTTCATAATGTTACGAAGTTCCAGCACAGCTTCAGCCATTCGTTCTTTCGGGAAAGCCACATCCTCAATAATAACAGAGGTGCCAGGTCTCCTCATACCGCCAACGGCAGGGAAAATTCCTTTACGAATATGCCATAAAACTTCATATTCTGCTTTAACATCCGTAAAAGTAATTGGCAATACAGTAGGAAGATCTGCTAAGCGTGCTTTTACATCTTCAATTAACTGATTTAAGGCCGCCTTATCTCCTGCCCGCACTTCTACCAATAAAGAAGCTGCATCCGGTGATAAAGTTTTTAAATAATCCGGCATTCCCGGTTCATCCTCTACAGAACGAAGAGATGCACGATCCATCAGTTCAGCAGCAGCGACCAAATCACGGTCAAGTTCCATTACTGCCAGACAAGTGGTATTCATATCAGGGAAAATCATTAATGCCGATGCTTTATGCTCATGTTCAATGACTGTTTTATAGGTTATTTCCGTAATAAAACCTAATGTGCCTTCTGAGCCGATCATTAAATGATTAATAATGTCAAAAGGATCTGAATAATCGACAAAAGAGTTCAGACCATATCCAGTGGTATTTTTAATTTTATATTTACGCTTAATAAGCTTTGTCAGCTCTGCGTCTGCATTAATTTCATCACGGATTTTTTCAATTTCTTCTATAATGGAAGGATTATTTTTTTTAAATTCTTCTCGCGAAGCTGCGCTTGCCGTATCCAGCACTGAACCATCTGCAAAAATAAGCTTCATGCTCTCAACTGTCTTATAACTATTATCAGCCGTACCACAGCACATACCACTGGCATTATTCGCTGCAATGCCACCGATCATAGCATTGTTAATGGTTGCAGGGTCCGGTCCGATTTTTCGCGAATAGGATTTTAAATATGAATTGGCTTCAGAACCAATAATCCCTGGCTCTAACGCAATGGATTCACCGCCAGGACTAATGGAGTAATTATGCCAGCCTTCTGTAGCAACTAAGAGCACGGAATCCGTAATAGATTGTCCAGATAAGCTCGTCCCTGCTGCACGAAAAGTCACAGGAATTTTCACCTGATTGGCCTTTTTTAAAATATTGGACATTTCTTCTGCATTTTTTATTTTAATTACGATTTTGGGAAGCATGCTGTAAAAACTAGCGTCAGCACCATATGCTAATGTGCGAATCGGGTCAACAAAAACTCGTTCCCTAGGGATAAATTTTATAACATCATGATAAAAACTCCTATAATTATCGGGAAGTTTCGCAATATCACTCTCTACAACTTTCATTACCATACCCATCGCCCCCTTTTTTAAATGAAACAAAGACTCCTATTATCACTATACCATAAGTCTACAAAATATACACAATATTTTAATAAAGAGACTTGATTTAACTCTATGAATAAGGGCAGCTTACCAGCTGCCCTTATTCATAATTAATATTCCAACTCTTTCGCTGTAACCCGTTTACGAAATACCCAATAGGTCCACCCCTGATAGGCCAGCACAATCGGTACTAAGGCCAGGGCTGCAAAGGACATAATCTTTAACGTATACGCACTGGAAGCGGCATTATGAATGGTTAAACTCCACGCAGGATTTATACTGGATACCATAATCCGGGGAAATAAACCGCTGAAGAAGGCTATCGTCGTAAAAGCAATTGCCAATCCACTCATGGCAAAAGCCCAGCCAAATCTTTTTAACCAAAGCAGAACATAACCGGCGACAAAGACTGCTACTGCCCCCCATAAGGCGCTGCTGGCTAATGCACTTTTAAATAAATCCGTATTTGTGTAAGTTAAACCTACAAGACTCAAAAAAACCAAAGCTGCAAGCAAGCCAATTTTCACCGCTGCTTTACGGGATCGTTCAATGAGTTCTCCCTCCACCCGAAGAGTCAGAAACAATGCTCCATGGAATAAAAATACTAATAAAAAGGCAACCCCGCCTACTAAGGTATAAGGGCTCAACAAATCAAAGAAAGTCCCGGCATACTGCATCTTACTATTAATGGGTATACCCTGAATCAAATTCGTAACGGCGACACCCCAAAGCAGTGCTGGCAAAGTACTTCCAATAAAGATCATCCAATCCCATGTACTGCGCCACTTAGAACTTTCGTCCTTACTGCGAAACTCAATGGCTACACCTCGCAGAATCAACGCTACCAGCATTAAAAATAATGCCATGTAAAACCCACTGAACATAGTAGCATAAACATGGGGAAAAGCTGCAAATAAAGCTCCGCCTGCAGTAATCATCCATACTTCATTACCATCCCAAAATGGACCTATGGTATTAATTACAATGCGTCGTTCCACATCATTTCTCCCGATAAAAGGCAAAAGCATACCCACGCCATAATCAAAACCTTCCAGGAAAAAAAAGCCGGTAAATAGGACTCCTACTAAGATAAACCACAAGATATTCAGTTCCATAATGTCGCCTCCTTCTTCTTCGTCAGCACACTTAGAACGGGTTTTTCATCCAAGGGTCCGATTATAATAAATTTACGCACTAAGTAAATAGCTACTGCCGCTAATGCTCCATACAGTACCGTAAAACCAATCATCGAAATCCAGATTTCGGTACTGGTTACATTAGTGGACACACCCTCACTGACTTTTTGCAAACCTACTACAATCCAAGGCTGCCTTCCGCCTTCTGTCAGAATCCAGCCTGTAGAATTCGCAATATAAGGAAAAGGCAGGCTCCACAACAACAACTTGAGAATAAAAGGATTTTCTTCTAACCGTTTCTTATAAAAGAAGAACGCACCTAATGCTGCCACGAGCATCATCCACAATCCGGATAATACCATGATGCGAAATGTCCAGAAGGATTGGGCAATATTCGGAGTGTAGTTGCCCGGTCCATGTTTTTTCTCCGCAGCTGCCTGCAATTCGTTAATCCCTTTGATTTCTCCTGAAAACTTATCATAAGCCAGAAAAGATAATGCCCCTGGGATACCGATTTCAAAAGAATTCTTTTTGTTTTTCTCATCCACCACTACTGCAATTGCGAAAGGGGCCGGATCAGCAGATTCCCACAATGCCTCCATGGCTGCCATCTTCATAGGCTGTTTTGTAGCAAGAAATTGAGCTTGTAAATGTCCTGTACCCATGACTAACAATGTGCTTACCAACATGCATGCCAAACCAATCTTTATGGAAGGTTTAAACACAGGCAAATGACGTTTTTTTAATAAATAGTAAGCACTAATGGCTGTTACAAATACACCGGCAGTTACTAAGCCTCCTAAAATCGTGTGCGGGAATTGTCCCCATACATATGGATTGGTAATTACCTGCATAAAATCAGTCATTTCCGCCCGACCATTGCGAAGTGCATACCCCACTGGAGACTGCATAAAGGAATTGGCTACCAAAATCCAAAACGCCGATAAATTGCTGCCAAAGGCAACCAGCCACATACAAGCTGCATGCATTGTTTTTGATAATCGATCCCAGCCAAAGATCCATAATCCTAAGAAAGTCGATTCCAGGAAAAACGCTGATAAGGCTTCTAAAGCTAAGGGCGCACCAAAAATATCCCCCATAAAACGAGAATACTCAGCCCAATTCATACCAAAATGAAATTCCTGAACAATTCCAGTAACCACACCCATAATAAAATTGACTAAAAACAATTTACCCCAGAATTTGGTCATTGTTTTGTACGTTTCATTGCCTGTTCTGACATACATGGTTTCCATTACGGCCACTAATACGGACAATCCCAATGTCAACGGCACGAATAAAAAGTGGTACACTGTCGTAATAGCAAATTGCCATCGTGCCAAAAGCACTTCTTCCATATTCTTCCCCTACCTCTCCTCTTTATCTTTTCCCACTAATCCAGCAAAGTTAACTTCACGCAAAGCCTTTGTAAAATCTGCTTGAATCACAGCTAGTGAAGCATGTACAGGACATTTTCCTCCGCACCCTTTCGTGCAGGCGGAATCTTCTTTTAAGCACCGTTGCAAATCCAAAGGCCCTTCCATTACTTCAATTACATCCAAAAGGCTGATCTTTTCAGACGACATCGCCAAGACAAAACCTCCGTCTACTCCCCGATAGGATTTTACCAATTCTCCTTTTACTAAAGAACGCATTATCTTTTGCAAAAAACCTGCTGGTATACTTTGTTGCTCAGCGATTGTCTGGCTATTGGCTAATTCTCCTTCAGGCAGTTCCGCCAAATGCAGAATGACGCGGAAAGCATAGTCTGTGGCTTGGTTGAACTGCACGTACACACCTCCTTTTATAATCAATACCATACCGGTTCGGTATTAATTTAATATTACTATTGATCCTATCCTTTCGTCAATAGTTTTTACAATATTTTCCCTCTGAAAGAATGTAGTCTCTCGAAAATAACTATCTATAGCTACAGACAGGCAAAGGATGAGCCTAACTATAAGCGTAGGTTAAGTACAACGGCGAAGCGTTAGCTATGCTCATCCTTTGCCGTTGTAAATGAGCTTCTCCAACAGACTATGAATATCTTGCATATTTTTCTGTAAGTCCAGCCAGCTGACTACTGACCTCATTGGTTAGCAGCTTCTTATTCAGCCGCCAAGCCCAATTGCTTCCTCCTGCTGTACCTGGAAGATTCATTCGGGCTATACCAGATAACCCTAAAATATCCTGTAAGGGAACAATAGCAGTATCCGCATTAGCCTTATATAAAAATTCTATAAATTTCCAATGAGGCGCAATCCCGTCTTCCTCATCCAGACCAATTTCCTGCTGTATGCATGCTGCTAACGTCAGGTCTTCTGCCAGCAGTTTTTCATACCAGCTGCTAATTGTATCATTGTCATGAGTTCCTGTATAGATAACCACATTCTTTTCACAGGTAAAGGGTATGCATTTTCCCTGTTCATCAAAATAAAACGAAAACTGCAGCACCTTAATTCCCGGAAAAGAAAGTTCATATTTTAAATCCTCCACTTCCGGTGTAATGATCCCTAAATCTTCTACAATAATAGGCAATGGACCTAAATGCTTTTGCAAAATACGAAAAAATCTCTCTCCCGGTCCCTTTACCCATTGCCCCTGCTCTGCCGTTTCTGCTATAGCGGGAACTTCCCAAAAGGATTCAAAACCGCGAAAATGGTCTACACGGATGATGTCAACTAAGGAAAATAAAACTTGCAGCCGTTCTCTCCACCAGCGGTAATCATCTTTGGCCATTTCTGCCCAGCGATAATGAGGATTCCCCCATAATTGACCCGTTTTACTAAAATAATCAGGCGGAACCCCCGCCACTGTTTTTGCCCTGCCATTTTCATCTAGATCAAACAGCTGCTGATTTGCCCAGACATCACAACTATCGTGGGCCACAAAAATAGGTATATCACCAATAATATTGACCTGCTGCTGGTTCGCATACTTTTTTACCTCCTCCCATTGACTAAAGAAGATAAATTGCAAAAAAGTATGATAATCAATATCATCCGCCAGTAATTCTTTATACTTTTTCAGCGCTGCCGGTTCCCGCAAAGCAGCTTCTCTAGACCAAAGGTGCCATGGCTGCCCCTTAAAATAGGTTTTTAGCGCCATAAACAACGTATAATCGGAAAGCCAACCATGATTTGCCTTACAAAAACGTTCATAATCCTGAGATATACGTTGCTTCCTAAATGTCATAAAAGCTTTATACAATAAGGATTCCTTATATTCTTTTACTTTAGAAAATATAACCTGCTCATCAGGGAAGACAGGAACCTGTCCTAGATCTTTAGCATTCAAAAACCCTAAGCTCACTAATTTATCTAAGGATATCAACAGAGGGTTGCCCGCAAAGGCAGAAGGACATTGATAGGGGGAATGACTATCCCCTACTGGATTCAACGGAAGTACCTGCCACAATTTCTGTTTGCTCTTATGTAAAAAATCAATAAATTCATAGGCTTCTTTTCCCAAATCCCCAATGCCATATTTAGAAGTCAATGATGTGGGATGCAAGAGTATTCCTGCTTGGCGCGGGAAAAAGCTTTTTTCCACTTGTAAGAGAACCTTACCTTCCAAAGGCTGTAAACATACCGTCAACATTCCTTTTACAATCCGTATTTCCTGATTGTTATTCAGCATATCGATCATGACACCATGGCACCACTTGCGAATAGGAAGTTCCACGGTTATGGATTGATCTACACTCGAATTTAACAAAATCACTGCCGTATTATCCTGAGCTGATTGACTAAAAACATTCTTGCCATTGCTAATTTTGCGAATATATCCATATACCTGTTCATGGACAGGCAGGGAAATCCATTCTCCTGTTTTGAAAACATCGTAGCGATTGTGTACTGCAATCACTTGTTTATACCAAGCCAGCAGTTCCTGATCTTCTTGGCCCCATGGATACGTTCTGCGATTGTAAGGGTCCTTAAAACCTTCTACACCAGCCTCATCCCCATAATAAATGGAGGGAACACCGGGAAAGGTCATCTGCCATAAAACCAATATTTTCAATCTGGCAATTCCTAATTGACGTTTGTCAGCAGGCAGACGATATACAGCCTGCTGAGCAACAGTCAGACTGTCCGGAGAGGGAGCCTCTCCCAGCAAGGTCAATACTCTGGCTACATCATGACTGCCAATTAAATTCATCATGGCATAAAAGTTTTGACGAGGATAATTTTCTGCCAGGCTCATAAATCGTCGATGAACGGCAGGAGCACCAATCGCGCCAAGAATAAAATCCAGTACAATCCCGCGGAAGGGATAATTCATAACCGAATCCAATTCATCCCCCTGCAGATACTTTCTAAGTTTTCCATAGCTCTCTTTATTAGAAGCATCTTCCCAGACCTCACCAATGAGTACGCTGTCCGGGTCCACATTTTTCATGGTTTTATAGATCCTTTTTATAAATTCATCCGGCAGCTCATCCGCCACATCCAGACGCCATCCCTTAGCTCCCAGCTGCAGCCACTGCCTAATCACACTATTCCTTCCTTCAATTATATAATCAACATAGGAAGGTTCATTCTCTTCCACATTGGGCATTGTGTCAATCCCCCACCAAGCCTCATAAGAGTGGGGATACTCTTTAAAGCGATACCAATTATAATAAGGAGATTCCTTGGATTGATAAGCACCCACCACAGGATAATTTCCTTCCCGGTTGAAATAAATGCTGTCACTGCCCGTATGACTAAAAACACCATCTAAAATTACAGCAATACCATATTCTTTTGCTTTTTCGCACAATGCCCTGAAGGTTTGGTTGTCACCAAGCATGGCATCTATGGTTTTGTAGTCCCCTGTATCGTAGCGGTGATTGCTGGGGGATACAAAGATAGGATTAAAGTAAATGACACTAACACCAAGTTCCTTCAAATAGGGTAGTTTTGCAATGACTCCCTGCAAATTTCCCCCAAAAAAGTCATAGGATACAATCCGTCCTGTATCTGCATCACGAATATAATAAGGATGATTATCCCAATGGGCGTGAATAACGCTTCCCTTTGGGGCTGCTAAAACCTGTCCATCTGCTGTTTCCTTATAAAAGCGATCCGGAAAAATTTGATACATTACAGAACCTTTAAACCAGTCAGGAGTAACGGCTCCGTTCTTATATACAGTAATTTGATAACCGGGAGGTTCTGCCTCATATAATTGACCGATTCCACCTAGACGGTCAGTCTGATTTCCATAATAATATACCTTATCCTCCAGCCGAATAATAAAATAATACCACATAATGCAAGGAGCTAAGGGAGCATTCAGCTGTACTTGATAGAGTATCGTCTGTCCTGAATCGTCTAACTGCTTCATCGGGATTTTCTCTTCACCCCGGTCCTCTCGCCATAAACGAAGTACAACACTTACAGGAGTAACAGAATTCTGTATTTTCAAATGAAGAACAATAGGTTGATTACAACAAACAGCCCCAAAGGGGCTGCGAAAAAACTCCAATTGTGAATCATGAAGAATTAATTCTTGCTTCATATTACATCCCTCACTTGTTAGAAAATACCTACTGACAAGACCATCAGAGCCATTCTTGTCTTTCTCATGAATCCCCTGCCATTACACCTGCTTTATTAATTTTTGATACATTTCCTTGTATTCTTTAGCTGATTTTTGCCAGCTATAATCGCTCAGCATTGCATTTTTCACTATTTTATTCCAGCATTCCTTATCTTGGAATGTTTTTAGTGCCCAATTGATTGTATCTGCCATCTCATGAGCATTATAGTTTACAAAAGTAAAACCATTTCCTTCGCAGATCTCTTGATTATATGACCGTACCGTATCGCGCAGGCCGCCAATTTCCCTCACAATTGGCAAGCAGCCATAACGCATAGCGATCAGCTGCCCAATACCGCAAGGTTCATATAAGGAAGGCATTAGGAACATGTCGGCGCCGGCGTAAATTTGATGAGCTAAATCTTCATCAAACATAATATTGGCAGATACTTTACCAGGATACTGCCAGGCCATGTATTTAAAGAAATTCTCATACCGCGCTTCGCCAGTCCCTAAAACCACTAATTGGATATCATAGGTATCCCGTCCAGCAATAGCGGCCTGTTTCACCACATCCTGAAACATTCTTTCGACTAAATCCAATCCCTTGGCACTCACTAAGCGGGAAACGATAGCAATAACCGGTACATCTTCCCTGACAGGCAGACCCAGGCGAGCTTGCAGTTCCATCTTATTTTTCTTTTTATTCTCTATGGTATCCACATCGTACGTAGCGGAAATCAGCTTATCCGTCGCTGGATTATATACAGCATAATCAATGCCATTTACAATGCCCACTAAACGATTTTGACGCTTCCGTAAAAATCCATCTAATTCCTCACCAAAATAAGGATCTTGAATTTCCTTGGCATATGTTCTGCTGACCGTAGAAATCATATCCGCATATGCCAGACCGCCCTTCATAAAGTTAACAGCTTTGTGGAATTCCACACCTTCAGGGGTGAAATATTTCCAGTCTAGACTCAATATATCGTGTATAATATCTTGGGAAAATACACCTTGATATTTTAAATTATGAATGGTAAATAAGGTCTTGATTTTTTTATATTTTGGCTTCTCACGATAATGAGCATCTAACAACACACTAATCATTCCAGTGTGCCAATCGTGGCAATGAATGATGTCTGGCGTAAAATCGATTTTGTCCAAAGCCTCTAATACCGCACGGCAAAAGAAACCAAAGCGCTCCGCATCATCCCCATAACCATAAAAGCCATGGCGTTTAAAATAATATTCATTATCCGCAAAATAGAAGGTCACACCTTCATAAACAAATTCTAAAATCCCGCAATATTGCTGCCGCCAGCCAACCTGCACAAAAAAGTGATTTTTAAACACCATTTGTGACTTGAAGCCCTCGGGTATATCTTGATAGTTAGGCATAATGACCCTGGCATCCACACCTTGCTTAATCAGCTCTTTCGGCAATGAGCCAATAACGTCTCCTAATCCACCTGTTTTTGCAAAAGGTACCGCTTCGGCGGCTGCGATTAATACTTTTATCATAGTTAAATCACCCGTCCTTTCTTTATTACAAGGGGATAACTGTACTCACCCTTTAACTGCTTATTAGCGGTAATATGAACATCCTTATCACAAATAACATTTTCGAGGATCACTCCTGGACCGATATTCCCCTTCTGCATAATAACACTATTTTTAATATATGCTCCCTTATGTACTTTTACGCCCCGAAATAAAATACTATTTTCGACTTTTCCTTCCACATAGCATCCACTGGCAATTAAAGAATTTGTCACCTCCGTTTCATGTATATATTTGGCAGGTGCTTCATCCTTGACCTTTGTATAAATTAATCCCGATTTGAAGAACAGCTCCTTCCAAATGTGAGGATTGAGCAATTCCATACTATGCTGAAAGTAGCTTTGCAGAGAACTAATCCGCGCTGCATAACCTGGATGATGATATCCATATACTTTTAACTTCTTAACATTCTTAATGATACAATGCTTTACAAAATCATAATCGCCACGGGCAATACACTGATTGATTAATTCAATGAGCAGGTCTTTTTTCATAATAAACATGTCAATGGACATGTTTTGATAACCGCCTGTATCTTTAAATTCACTAATAGTAAGAACCCGCCCCTCTGGACCAAGTCCTAAAATATTAGATCTTACGCAATCATGAGTGCCGCAATTTGCCTTTGTATATAAAACGGTAATATCAGCCTCTGTATTTTTATGATATTCCAAGATCACTCGATAATCCATATTGCTTACAATATTGGCGCCAGCAATGATAACATACTTCTGACGGCTTTGATAAATATAATCTAAATTGCTGTATAAGTTTTCTACATCGCCCCGATGAACCTGCATCGGCGTTCTGGTATAAGCCGGCGGCAAAACAAAGAGTCCGTCCCGTTTACGTGCTAAATCCCAATCCTTTCCGGAACGTAAATGATCCACCAAAGAACGATACTTATGCTGAATAAAGATCCCCACATTGGAAATTTCCGAATTCACCATATTTGATAAAACAAAATCAATTAACCGGTAGCGCCCAGCAAAGGGAATTGAGGCCAATGAACGAGAACGGCTTAATTCTCCTACATGTTCTTCTGCTTCATTGAGGTTGATAATCCCCATTAAATCAATCATATCTTATTCCTCCCTTTTGCAAAGCGCATCTTCTGGCGGACTGCAGGAAAGACTTGCCTCAATCGTAGTATGGGGTGGAATAATCATATCAATATCCAATACTACAATCTTCTGCTGCCCATCCAGCTTCTTAGCCGCTACTACTGTTCCTTGTTTCAGTACTGTTTTACGTCCAATAATCGCCTTATCGGTCACAACATGATCTTCAATATGTGCACCTGACATAATAATGGAATTTTTCACCTTAGCACCTGGTCCGATATAAACATCCGGAAAAAGAACCGAATTTTCTACTTCACCTAAAATCAAACATCCCTCTGCAATAATCGAATTCGTTATTTTAGCCGTAGTAGAAGTATAATGGGGCGGTCTTGGAGGGTTCGAGGAATAAATGCGCCACTTTGAATCATATAAATTCAGCTCCGGTCTCTCTCCCAGCAAATCCATATTGGCCTGCCAATAGCTTTCCACGGTCCCCACATCCTTCCAGTATCCTCTGAAAGAATAGGCCCTCAAGTTGCGCTTATCTGCCAGCATTTTAGGAATTATATCATGACCAAAGTCATGAGTTGAATTTTGATTAACTTCATCTTCGAACAAATATTTCTTTAAAACCGGCCAACTAAATATATAGATTCCCATAGATGCCAAATTGCTTTTTGGTTCTGCAGGTTTTTCCTCAAAGTCAATAACACGCTGTTCGTTGTCTGTATTCATAATTCCAAACCGGCTGGCTTCATCAAGAGGAACTTCGATAACCGCAATGGTAGCATCCGCCTGCTGTTTTTGATGAAATTCCAGCATCAAAGAGTAATCCATTTTATAAATATGGTCTCCTGATAATATGAGTACGGTTTCCGGATTAAACCGATCGATAAAATTGCTGTTCTGACAAATCGCATCTGCCGTACCCTTATACCATTCTCCCCCCTGCTCTTTTACATAAGGAGGAAGTACAAATACACCGCCGTTCATTCGATCCAAATCCCAGGCACTGCCAATACCGATATAACTATTTAAGGCCAAAGGCTTGTACTGGGTAAGCACACCAACCGTGTCAATTCCCGAGTTATTACAATTGCTTAAGGGAAAATCAATAATACGGTACTTACCGCCAAAGGGAACTGCTGGTTTGGCTAACTTCTGCGTCAAAATACCAAGACGACTTCCTTGTCCACCTGCCAATAACATAGCTACGCACGCTTTTTTGTGCATAATAACGCCCCCTACTATTAAAAGTCTTTCATAACTTCTTCCAACACCTTTATGTTTATTTAGGACGCTACCTTCCGCTCATTTCTCAGTCTTTTTTAGGTAGATAGTAGCTAAAGGCGGAAGGGTGATCGCCAAGGAGTGAGAATGATTATGCCAAGCCGTCTCTTCTGCAGCTAATACTCCTGTATTTTTTTGTCCTGATCCTCCGAACTCCTCCCAATCACTATTAAAGATTTCCAGGTAAGATCCTTCGGCAGGTACGCCGATTCGGTAAGCCTGATGCACGTTAGGTGTAAAATTACACACCACAAGTAACGTTTCCTCTGGATTAGCAGTCTTACGCATAAAACAAATCACGCTTTGCGTATAGTCGCTGCAGTCAATCCATTCAAATCCTTGCCAATTGCCATCTACAACCCACAAAGATCGTTCCTTTTTATAAAAATGATTTAACCTGCGGCAATACTCCTGCAGTTTTTCATGCATAGGGGACTCAACTAAGTGCCAATCCAGACTCTCATGATCCTGCCACTCAATGAATTGACCAAACTCACTGCCCATAAATAATAATTTCTTTCCTGGATGAGCCATCCAATACCCATAAAAAGCGCGCAGATTGGCAAATTTCTGCCAATAGTCGCCAGGCATTTTATTGAGCATTGATTTCTTTCCATGGACCACTTCATCGTGAGATAAAGGCAGAATAAAATTTTCCGAAAAAGCATACATAAACGAAAAGGTTAATAAATGATGATTCCATTTTCGATGAACTGGATCAATTTCCATATATCGCAGCATATCATTCATCCAGCCCATATTCCATTTGAAGTTAAAACCCAAGCCGCCGCTATAGGTCGGCCAAGATACCATGGGCCAGGAAGTTGATTCTTCTGCCATCATAAGCACATTAGGCCGCTGAGCAAACACGACTTCATTCAGCTTGCGCAGAAAAGCTGCCCCTTCCAGATTGCCATCACCCCCATATTGATTGGGCGTCCAATCCCCAGCTTCTCTGCCATAATTTAAATACAGGATGTTAGAAACCGCATCCACCCGAATACCGTCAATATGATAGACATCCAGCCAGAATACAGCATTAGAGATAAGAAAACTCAGCACTTCCGTGCGTCCTAAATCAAAATTGGCAGTACCCCAGCCTTTATTCTCCGCCCGCTGGGCATCAGCATACTCGTATAATGCAGTACCATCAAACTGCCTAAGCCCATGATCATCTTTGCAAAAATGCCCTGGTACCCAGTCTACGATCACACCAATTTCATATTCATGACATACATCAACCAGATACATAAAATCTTCTGGCGTACCGTAGCGGCTGGTAATGGCATAATATCCCGTCGCTTGATAGCCCCAAGACCCATCAAAAGGGTGTTCGGCAACCGGCATGATCTCAATATGCGTATAGCCCATAGCAGATGCATACTGCGGAAGGAGCTCTGCCAGCTCACGATATGTCAGCACAGCGTTGTCTGCACCTCGCCGCCACGATCCTAAATGCACCTCATAAATCAATAAAGGCTGCTGATTCACGGGTTTCGACTTCCTTGACTGACATTTTGTGTCTTTCCATTGATAGCTGTTTAAATTGTAGACCACCGAAGCGGTTTCCGGTCGAAGCTGAGCATAGAAAGCATAAGGATCCGCCTTCATAAGCGTCTGTCCGCCAGCAGTCTGGATTTCATATTTATAGATATCTCCTGCCATAAGATCTGGAATAAACAGCAGCCATACACCTGATTCCCCTACGCGATTCATCTTATGACCCTCGCCCTGCCAGGCATTAAAATCTCCGACAACTCGTACCCCTTGCGCATTTGGTGCCCATACCGCAAAGCGCACACCTTGTTTGCCATTCTCGGTGAGAACATGAGCCCCCAGCAACTGATAGCTTCGAAAGTTACTGCCTTCATGAAACAGATACAAATCCTCTTGACTGATTGGTGAAATAGGAACTGCCATATAATACCTCCCCTATCATTTCTTACAGACTATGGTTTGGTAATGACTACAGGTTTCGTATGCCAAATATCGCGAGAATATTCACAAATGGTGCGATCACTTGAGAAAATACCTGCTTGCGCAATGTTATGAATGCTCATTTCGATCCACTTATTTTTTTGCTTATAGCGTTTGTCTAATTCGACCTGCGCCTTTGCATAGGCATCAAAATCTCGTAAGACAAAAAATTCATCATTATCTGCAAGTAAAGAATTATACAAGGGTCTGAACTCTTCTCTCTGATAGGGCAAAAAGCCGTTAACCAATTGTTCCAAAACGGTCTTAATCCGGATATCGCTGCTGTACACCTGCCAAGCATCGTATCCGCCGTGATTATAGTAATCAAACACCTGTTGGCTGGTCAGTCCGAAAATAAAGATATTATCATCGCCCACCGCATCATGGATTTCCACATTTGCTCCATCCAGCGTACCAATGGTTACCGCTCCGTTCAGCATAAACTTCATATTACCTGTCCCTGAAGCCTCTTTACTGGCTGTTGATATTTGCTCACTCACATCAGCTGCTGGAAACAGCAGTTCTCCTAAGGAGACACTATAATTTTCTAAAAAGATGACCTTCAACTTACCTTTGATATCTTTATCCTTATTAATTAACGAAGCCAGAACACTAATCAATTTAATCGTCTGTTTTGCAATATAGTAACCTGGTGCTGCTTTACCAGCGAAAATAAAAGTCCGCGGCGTAATGGCTAAAGAAGGATTTTCCTTTAATCGGTTATATAAATCCATAATATGAAAGACATTCAGTATTTGGCGTTTGTAAGAATGAATGCGTTTGATATGAACATCAAAGATTGAACGGGCATCTATGGTAACACCTGTTTTTTCCTTAATATACTTCGCTAATATCTTTTTATTATTGTGTTTCACTTTCCGGACTTTTTCTTGTATGATCTTATCCGTGTCAAATCGCCCAAATTCCTCTAATTTCTGAGGGTCAGTGATCCAGCCTGATCCAATACAATCGGTTATAATCCCGGCAAGCTCAGGGTTGGCTTTTAACAGCCACCGCCGATGGGTAATGCCATTTGTTTTATTATTAAACTTTTTAGGATAAAATTTATGGAAGTTTGACATAATGTGTTCTTTTAAGATGTCTGTATGTATTTGAGCAACACCATTTACACTATGACTGCCGACTACAGCAAGCCTGGCCATATGCACCATATTATCAGCAATCACTGCCATGCTTCGGATTCGCTCCCAGTCTCCGGGATAGGCATCCCATAAACTGCGGCACACGCGTTCATTAATTTCATGTACAATCATATACATCCTTGGAAGCAGCGACTTAAACATCTCAACTGGCCATGTTTCTAAGGCTTCCGGCATAATGGTGTGATTGGTATAGGAAATGGTTTCCGTAGTAATTTTCCAGGCGTCATCCCAAGATAATTCCTCCTGATCCATTAATAAACGCATCAGTTCAGGTACAGCGATGGCCGGATGGGTGTCATTAATATGAACAGCTACTCTTTTCGGCAATTGCTTCATGGAGCTATACCTCTTCTTGTAACGCCGGATGATACTCTGCAGTCCAGCAGAAACAAAGAAGTACTGCTGTTTTAAACGCAAGAGACGTCCTTCATAAAAATTATCCTGTGGATATAATATTTTTGATATTAAACCAACGGAGGACCGATACTCCATTGCTTCCAAATATTCACCCCGATTAAAGGAAGCTAAATCAAAAGTGTCATGTAACGATTCTGCATTCCACAACCGCAGCGTATTCACCGTATTATTATGATAACCAGCAAGGGGAACATCATAAGGTACTGCCAATACAGCCTCATAATTTTCATGAGTAAATACCCATCGCTCTCCTTGCTGGCTACTGTTAATGGTGCCGCCAAATTTGACTTCTACTGCTTTATCCGCTTTACGGAATTCCCAGGCATATCCATCCTGGAGCCAATTATCGGGCAATTCCACTTGATTATGATCTACAATCTTTTGCTCGAATAAACCATAAGTATAGCGGATGCCGCAGCCATGTCCCGGTATACCAACAGCTGCCATGGACTCCATAAAGCAGGCTGCTAAACGACCTAATCCACCATTCCCCAGACCCGGATCTGCTTCTTGTTTTTCCAGTTCGTTTAAGTCAATCCCTAGTTCTTCCAAGGCTTCTCGATAGATTTCCTTGACTCCCCCATTGACTAAGTGCATATCCAGTGCTTTTCCCAGTAAAAACTCCATGGAAAAGTAGTAAACCTGCTTTACACCTGTCTCACTATACTGTTTATTCGTCTCCATCCAATTCTTACTAATGCAATCACGAATAACTCGGCTTAGGGCCATATATTTATTATTAATAGACGCTTCCTCAATCCCTTTACCAAACATCGTTTGCAGATTGTTTACAAAAATGGCTTTGAATTCATCTTTATCCATTAACATGCAGCCTATCCCCCTTATTCAAAATTACAATATTTATATGTAATGGTATTGGATAATCTTGTTGTTTTGTAAAAAAATTATATGATTTCTCTTATCGTATTACTTGTCCATTTGCCCGAAAAAACCCTTCTTTTTTCAAAGGAAATTTTTGCATTTTTGTGTAAATTCATGCTGCATCATTACAATATTTCGTAAGCTCATTATAAAACGAGAGCATACTTTACGTTTAAGTATACTCTCGCTGCCTTTTCATCCTCTTATAGTTGACTCTCCCAGATGCCAGGTTTCTGCAGCATATTCCCGTATTGTTTTATCACTGGAAAACAAACCGGAATGAGCGATATTTTCCAGACACATAGACTGCCAATGCTGTCTCTGACGAAACGTATCGTCTAACCGTCGATGAGCATCGGCATACGATGCAAAATCCTTTAAAACAAAGAATTCATCATTATTACGCAGCAAGTAATCATACAGGGGTCTAAATTCTTCTTTTTCATCAGGCAGATACCCATTTACCAGCTGCTCAATTACTTTTTTGACCCGCATATCTTCATTATATACATCCCAGGCATTGTAGCCTCCATGTTTATAGTAATCAAGCGCCTGCTGGGCGGTGAGACCAAAAATAATAATATTTTCCGGGCCAACTGCTTCTTTGATCTCAATGTTAGCACCATCTAATGTTCCAATTGTAACAGCCCCGTTCATCATAAACTTCATATTTCCGGTTCCAGAAGCTTCCTTGCTGGCAGTAGAAATTTGTTCACTCACATCGGCTGCAGGAAACAGCATTTCCCCTAAGGATACACTATAATTCTCCATGAAAACTACTTTTAGTTTATCTTGTATTGTTTTGTCATGATTAATGACAGATCCCAGGATATTAATTAATTTGACCGTTTGTTTGGCTATATAATAGCCTGGTGCAGCCTTTCCTGCGAAAATGAACGTGCGCGGCACCATGTCTAATTGAGGGTTTAATTTTAATTCGTTATATAGATGCATAATATGCAATACATTTAATATTTGGCGTTTATAAGCATGAATCCGTTTGATTTGTATATCAAAGATAGAATGAAGATTCACAGATATCCCATAATGACTGTAAATATGATCAACCAGCTTTATTTTATTCTTAAGCTTTATATTCGCTAATTGTTCTTTAAAAACAGTATCTTGGGAGTACTTACGCAGCAGCAGCAGTTCTTTTGGATCAGCAATCCAGTGGGTTCCGATTGCATTATTAATTAAATCCGTAAGCAGCGGATTGGCTTTTAGTAACCAGCGACGGTGAGTAATGCCGTTGGTTTTATTATGAAATTTAGCAGGATCATATTGATAAAAATTATGCATCAGATATTGCTGCAAAATCTCCGAATGCAGCTTCGCCACCCCATTAACGCTATGGCTGCCTACTACCGCCAAACGTGCCATGTGTATTACGCCATCAGCAATCACTGCCATATCTCTGATACGCCCCCACTGTCCAGGATATCGTTCCCAAAGTTCCTTACAGAATCGCTGATTGATTTCTTCGATCATCATATAAATCCGGGGCAGCAAGTTTTGAAACATCTCCACGGGCCATGTTTCAAGAGCCTCAGGCAGTACAGTATGATTGGTATAGGATATGGTCTTAGTTGTAATCTGCCAAGCCTCATCCCAACCAAGATTCTCCTCATCAATTAAAATTCTCATCAATTCCGGAACAGCTAAGGCTGGATGTGTATCATTAATATGTACACCAATTTTGTCAGGGAATAGTTGAATCCTATGATTTGCAGACTTAAATCTTTTTAGAATACTTTGCAATCCGGCTGAAACAAAAAAATATTCCTGTTTTAATCGCAGCAGACGCCCTTCAGGATGGGTATCATCGGGATATAAGTACTTAGAAATTCGCTCCACTGAATTCTTATATTCTATCGCTTTTAAGAAATCATTCCGGTTACGGAATGCAAAATAACAGTCGTTATGTGCCAATTCTGCGCTCCATAACCTAAGAGTATTGACCGTATTATTTTGATATCCGATCATAGGAATATCATAAGGAACCGCTAATATCACTTCCGCATTCTCATGAAAATAATAGGTTCTGCCATCTGCTTTGACTACGCTTCTTACATGACCGCCAAAGGCAACTTCTACTGCTTTATTCGTTCTACGATATTCCCATATATAACCATCTTTCAACCAGTTATCCGGTAATTCCACTTGATAATTCTTTACTATTTTCTGCTCAAACAATCCATAGGTATATCGAATACCGCAGCCATGCCCCGGAAGTGATAAGGCTGCCATGGAATCCAGAAAACAAGCAGCAAGTCTCCCAAGCCCCCCATTGCCAAGTCCTGCATCCGGCTCTTCCTGCAATAATACAGATAAATCAATCCCCAGTTCTGCAAGCCCGGTTTGACAAACCTCTTTCACTCCTAGATTGAGCAGGTTCATATCCAGCAATTTACCTAATAAAAATTCAATTGAAAAATAATAGATTTGTTTATCGCCGTTGGCCTTATACTGCTGATTGGTCTTTATCCAATTTGGACTGATATAATCCCGCAGCAGGCTCCCCAGCGCAATATATTGATCATGAATACTGGATTCTTCAAGACTTTTGCCATGCAGGGCTTGTAACTTTTTACTATACGCTTCTTTAAATCCTTCTTTATCCATCAACAAAAAAAACCTCCTGAAAATGACTAATTCTGAAGGATAATCTTTTGCTCACTCCACTGTACTTATACGATGGTCCCCTTTGCCACTACCAGAGGATAGTTCTTCTCCCCTTTTAACCATTTCCCTTGGGTAATACAAACATTTTTATCGCAGATTACATTTTCAATAATTGCATTTTCAGCTATTTCACATTTTTGCATAAGAATACTGTCCTTAATATATGCACCCTTATGTACCTTGACGCCACGAAACAATATACTGTTTTCCACGCGTCCCTCAATGATGCAGCCATTGGCAATCATCGTATTAAAGGCTCTGGCATTTTCCTTATATTTGACCGGGGCTTCATCCTTTACTTTCGTATACACAAGTCCTGATTTGAAGAATAGTTCTTCCCACTTTTCCGGCCTAAGCAAATCCATATTGTGACGATAATAATTTTTGATTGAATCAATCCTGGCCGCATAACCCTTGTAAGGATAACCAAACATCTTTAATTTATCTATATTTTTAATTAAAACGTCCTTTACAAAATCCCAGCCGCCTCGTGCCTGGCAGTCTTTGATCAACTCTACCAATAATCCTTTTTCAATCAGATACATTTCCATGGAAACTTTACGGGATGCGGTTCTAGATGATTGACTGCCCATGTCGCTAATTCGGCCGTCAGGCTGACAATCCAGGATGGTATATTGGGAAAGTTCATCGTCTGCATCATATTCCTTGTATAAGATTGTAATGTCTGCATTCATATCTTTATGAAACTTAAAAGCCTTACGATAATTCAAGTTGCAGACAATATGACTGCCGGCAATCAGCATATATTCCTGCCTGCTGCTTTCAATGTAGTCTAAATTATTATAAAAATTTTCTACACTTCCCCGGCATCCCCCGGATGAACATGGATTAGGACTGGGAGGTAAAATAAATAAACCATCCCTTTTTCGGGCTAAATCCCACTCCTTCCCCGAACGCAAATGATCCATTAATGCCCGGTATTTATCTTGCACCAAAATCCCTACATTCTGCATTCCTGAATTCACCATATTAGATAAAATAAAATCAATCAGCCGATACCTGCCGCCAAAAGGAAGAGCTGCCAATGGTCTTCCCATAGTTAGCTCTTTTAAGAGATCCTGACCAAGATTCAAATTAATAATTCCCATAACGTTTTGCATCTTATCCCACCTGTTTTTGTTTACTTATCATATGATTCTCTAGAATTTGAGCATCACTGGGTATGATGATGTTTTCCTCTATGACACATATCCCTTCGTGATTGATTGAACCAATCAAAGCACCTTCTTCAATTAAGCTTTTTCGTCCGATAATTCCCCGGTAAATCTGCGCGTCTCTGCCAATGGTAACATAGGGCATAACAATGGAATCCTTAATTATAGCCCCTTCCTCAATATGTACACCGGGAAAAATGACAGAATGCTCCACCTCGCCTAAAATTGAGCAGCCTTCACTCACCAAAGAACGAGTGATCTTTGCCATAGCGCCAATATAATGGGGCGGCCTGGTAGGATTTACAGAATAAACCCGCCAATTAGGATTATATAAGTCCAGCTCCGGCTCATCCGCCAATAAATCCATATTCGCTTCCCAAAAGCTTTCTACTGTGCCTACATCCTTCCAATATCCTTTAAAATAATATGCAAATAAACGATGACCATCCATCAATAATTTAGGAATGATATCTTTGCCGAAATCATGACTGGAAAGGGCATTTTTGCGGTCGTCTTCTAAGCACTTTCGCAATAAACGCCAGTTAAAAATGTAAATTCCCATGGAGGCCAAATTACTATTCGCTTCTTTAGGTTTTTCAATAAATTCTGTAATTCTGCCCTGTTCATCCGTATCCATAATGCCAAAGCGTGAGGTTTCATGCCAAGGTACTTCAATCACCGAAATAGTAGCTTCTGCTTTTTGTTTCTTATGGCGCTCCAGCATTAGCGAATAATCCATGTTGTAAATATGATCACCTGATAAGACCAATACATAGTTAGGGTTGATCATATCAATAAAATTTAAATTTTGATAAATTGCATCCGCTGTCCCTTTATACCATTCTGCACCACCTTCCTGGGCATAAGGAGGCAAAACATACACCCCGCCATCTCTGCGGTCCAAGTCCCATGGACTACCGATTCCGATATAGCTGTGCAAAGCCAGAGGACGATACTGGGTCAACACTCCCACCGTATCAATTCCAGAGTTGTGGCAATTGCTCAAAGGAAAATCGATAATACGATACTTACCGCCAAAAGGCACGGCTGGCTTCGCGATCTTGCTTGTCAAGCTTCCCAGCCTGCTTCCCTGCCCACCTGCTAATATCATAGCAATACATTCCTTTTTACGCATAACATATAATCCCCCATTCATTTTCTACCCATGCCACAAAAACTCATGCAGCCCATTTCCTATACTATGCGCGACCATTTCCAAACATGACTATTTTTTTATGAGCAGGTTTATTTAATTGTAAAATTTTTCCTATTTTCTATTATTGGACATACTCCTATCATATTCCTGTCTTGATTTATTTTATTTTTTATAAATGCTGCGTACTCTTTAAAACATAAAAACAATTGAACCACAAAGACGCAAAGGACACAAAGGGTTTTATATTTTTTGTGTTTCCCTTTGTGTACCGCGCCAGCGGTTTTGTGCCTTTGTGGTTTATAAAATCTTATAAAAAATACCGATGTAACGGTCTCACTACATCGGTAAAAATAATCTTTATATTTTTTATAACCTTCATTTTCTTCGCATCTTCGCGTTTTAAAATATCTTTTTCAATCTAGCAATCGTATAAATAACTCCACTAAATGAGGATCAAATTGGCTGCCTGCGCATTTGCGCAGTTCGGTGATTGCAGCTTCATGACTCATTGCTTTGCGTTGAGGACGATCATTGGTCATAGCATCATAAGAATCTACAATGGATAAAATACGGCATTCCACAGGAATTTCATTACCTCCAATACCCAAAGGGTATCCTGTTCCATCCCACCTTTCATGATGCTTTAATATCCACTCCGAAATTGGTTCTAATTCCGGAGTGGCTTGGGCGATACGATAACCAATTTCTGAATGCTGTTTCATAATTGTAAATTCTTCTTTAGTGAACAGAGACGGCTTAAATAAAATCTCATCAGATATTCCAACTTTTCCCAAGTCATGATATTGAGCAAAAAGGCGAAGATCTGCAAAGCTTTGCTTAGGTACGCCTGCGGCATTTGCCAAAGACACTATGAATTCCTTCATACGTTCGCCATGTCCCTCTGTAATAAAGTCTCGAGCTTCTAAGGCACTCATTAATGCTTGAACAATTGTATTTTTGTTACTTTGATGACGCTGCAGTTTTTCTCTGTACATATAGTTATCTGCTTCTTTAAATAAAGCATTCATATCTGTAAGAGTTTCTTTGGTTACAGCAAATCCGATCGACAAGCTAAGAGGTACAATAGGCCTGCCGCCATTGTACTCTTCGATTAATTTATGAATACGAGAACAAGCAATTTTAAAAGCGGATCGGGAGTTAGAAGGAAGCAGTACAGCAAATTCATCTCCGCCAATTCGCGCAATTACATCCTGTGGACGAAATGCCTTTTTAAGAACACCAGCGACAGCTTTCAAAACTTCATCGCCCATACTATGACCTAACGTATCATTCACAAGTTTTAAGCCGTCCAAATCACAAATGATAATCCCTGCCGCCACATTGCGTATAGCACCCATTCTTCTCATTTCTTCTTCGAAATAGGCCCGATTGTATAAACCAGTCATTGCATCATGATGACTCAAGTAAGCCAGCTTTTCCGCAATTTGCCTTCGGTCCGTTACATCACGGACAATCGCCAGAACTTCCTCGTCACCACTTGGTACAATTCGTGCTTCAAAATAATATTGATTTTGCTCCTTTGTCATTTGAAATTCATAGATTTGCAGCTTTCCCCGCGTAATCGCTTCCACGACTGCGTCCATCGTCTGTTCGGCAAGGTTTGGCTGAAAGACTTGAAAAACACTTTCCCCAATGATTTCATCTGAGCATAAATAGTACAAATGGGGACTATTTATTTTGCAATCCATTATAATACTGTCACACCGTATAAGAAACATATTATCCGGAATGGCATTAATCAGTGCTTGATTATTACTTTGAATTTTATGAAGCTCGATTTCTCTTCGCTTTCGTCTCCGAATATCACGAATTACAGCTAATATACACTGTCTACCAGCAATTTCGGCATTTTTTAAATTAATTTCCACCCAGATGTTTTCTCCGTTTTTCCTTTGAATCATCCATTCAAAAAGCTGGGATTTTCCCTCAGCAGCTCGGTGAATCCATTCTAAAGCATCATTTCCACTATAGGGTAATTGATGATTACCCAGTCCATCTAAACCTCGTGAAATCATTTCCTCACGAGAAAAACCATATAACTCTTCAACTTTTTGATTACTATCGATAATTTCTCCTGTAGCAGCATCATGAACAATAATTCCATCACTGGCTGCATCAAATATCGCCCGATAATTGGCTTGAGAAATCTGCAAAGCTTTTTGGGTCTGTCTGCGCTCTATGAGCTCATTCTTATAGGTAGTAAATAAATTGGCATTATCAAGAGCAATCGAAGCTAATTCAGCAAAACGTGTTAATAAATCAATTTCACTTACCGTAAACTTTCTTTCTGGATCAGCAAAGGACAGACCTAAAGTACCAAATACTTTTTCTTCTGATTTAAAAGGCACCTGTACTGTACAATGCATGTTGTCAAAATAAGGGTCTGTAAAACGTTTCTCCCATGTACTATAATCATCAACCACTTTCATTTTCCCGATCCTGTACACTTCCCCAACCAGACCATCCGTCAGCTTATCCAGGCGGCCAGTTTCCCCTTCATAGGCACCTGTACCGATCAGCCTTCTGCAAACTCCCTGTTCTTCATCGATTAAACATACATATCCATGAGGCGTATTAATAAGTTTTGCTGCACTTACAACGATATCCCGTAATAACTCATTTGAATTTAAACGATTCATAAGCCCCAACGCAGTTTCATTCAGTGAAAACAGCACTAAGTTTTGTCTGCGAATTTCCTCTTCGCGGCTGAGTAGTTCATCTAACTGCTGCCGCAATTCTTCTTCTGACGCTAAACGCTCTTCTCCTAAAACCTCAAGAGCAATGTTTTGTGTCATTAATGTTTTCTGAGACTGCTTAATAAGACGATAGAGTAACCACCCCGTGCACAAAATAAAAAACCAGCCCTTTGATATGGATAAAGCAGTGATGATCTTTATATCATTAAATATCTGCTCAATCATGCTATCTGAAAACAATACCCATACACTGCCTAATAAAATATAAATAATTGCAATACCCAATGGACTTTTTGGTATAGATTCTCTATTCATTATACTCACTCCTGATTCAGCATCTTCATAACTGACATAAAAAAACATCAAAAACTGGCAATTTAGGAAATTTTTGAAATAAAAGAATTATTATTACATAATCTTCGACATTTATTTTGCTTTTCCTATACTGCTTGTTAAATTTTTCTAATCATTCATTGGACCCTATTTTAGTGATTTTGAAATGGAAAAATACTGACATGTCTTTAAAAACATAACCGTTCCTCTTATCAATATCAAAAAATAGCAACGAAACGCGAAGACGCGAAGAGCAGGAAGGACACGAAGGAATAAACGTATAAATTCGGAACCTAAAAAAGCAGCCACTTTTCAAAATGGCTGCTTTCTCAACGCTCTACTCTTGTTTAAAAGAGTCATAAATCTTTTGATATTCGGGTGTCGGGCAAATCGGTGTATAAATGTAGAGATGAATACCATTTGGGTCATTGACTACAAAACTTCTTTCACCCCAATGCTTATTTTGCATCTCTTGATATATAATGACGCCTTCTTCCTTTAGGCGCTTATATTCAGCGTCTACATCATCCACCTGGAAGGAAATAATTAAACCCTTTCCATTAAAAAACTCCCCTTCTTCTCGTTGGGGTAATGTAAAGCTAATACCATTGGTCGGCAAGTCCTTTGCAATTAACTCTATGTACCAGTCGCTTTCATATACTAATTGAAAGTCAAAATGCTTCATATAGAATTCCTTCGACTCTTGCAGTTTATTTGTATTAATAGTTGAATCAACACGTTTTATTTGCATAAAAAATCTCTCCTCTCACTATAGACATTCCATATTTTTGTCCTTATATCAAGCCAATATACAAGTATTATCAAAATAACCGCTCTTATATATGACACTATAGTATTTATTCACCATTATACACTAAAGTCCTTCTAAAGAACATAGCGCTTGCGCGGAAAACAGTTCTATAGGCAGCGTGAACAACCAGAAACCGCTCTTAAACCCCTTATAGCAGAATATGTAGACTACTACTAAAAAAAAGAACGAGTGGCTGCATAGAAATCTGACAGCCACTCGTGTATTACATCTTTTCGACGATTGTTGCTACGCCCTGGCCTCCGCCAATGCATAGTGTTGCCAATCCCACTTTCGCATCTCGTTGTTTCATAGCATACAACAGTGTTACTAAAATTCTGGCACCACTCGCGCCCACTGGATGTCCAAGAGCAATAGCCCCCCCATTTACATTTACCTTGCTCTGATCAAAACCCAATTCCTTACCCACTGCCAGAAATTGAGCGGCAAAGGCCTCATTCGCCTCAATTAAATCTAAGTCTGCTACCGTCAGTTTCGCTTTATCCAGTGCCTTTTGCGTCGCAGGCACTGGTCCGATCCCCATAATACCAGGATCAACGCCAGCAGAACCGGAAGAAACAAAACGAGCGATTGGTGTAAGACCTAGTTCCTTCGCTTTATCCAAGGACATCACAACCAATGCAGCAGCTCCATCATTCAGACCGGAGGCATTTCCTGCTGTTACAGTACCATCTTTCTTAAAAGCAGTACGTAATGCTGCTAATTTCTCAACGGTAGTTCCTTTTTTGGGATGTTCATCAGCAGCAAAAACAATTGGGTCACCTTTTTTCTGGGGAATCACTACAGGGACGATCTCATCTTCGAAACGCCCTTCCAGAATGGCATGCAGTGCCTTTTCCTGGCTGCTGACTGCTAACTCATCCTGCAACTGACGAGTAATGCCATATTGCTGTGCTACATTTTCTGCAGTAATACCCATATGATAATCATTTGTTGCACACCATAGACCATCCTTAATCATGGAATCAATTAATTCGCTATGCCCCATCCGATAACCACGCCGAGCTTTTTCCAGTAAATAAGGAGCATTACTCATGCTTTCCATACCACCGGCTACTACCACATCCCCATCGCCAGCTAAAATAGTCCGTGCTGCCAAATTCACAGCTTCTAAACCGGAACCGCATACCTTATTAATGCTCAAGGCAGGAACCTGAAGCGGCACTCCTGCTTTAAGAGCAGCTTGACGAGCAGGATTTTGTCCTAATCCAGCCTGCAGCACATTGCCCATAATGACTTCACTTACTTGTGATGGATCAATGTTAGCTCTTTTAATCGCTTCTTTAATGACCAATGCTCCCAGTTCCACAGCAGAAACATTCGCAAGACTGCCATTATAAGCACCAATTGCAGTACGAACTGCACTCACAATTACAACTTCTTTCATTTTACCAGCCACCTTTTGTAGTTTTTCTATATAAACCCGTATTACAATTTATTTCATAACAGAATCCTGTTCTCATACTTACTTTTCTAATTGCTCTAAACCCTTCATCACCCCAACATGATCAGAAATTATAAGTTGTGCCTCTGTCTTGGCAACCACTTCTTCCACGGTTGTAAAAGGTGAGATTTCTTCCAGCAGCAGCCCCTCTGATGTTACTTTAATTACAGCAAGCTCTGTAACAATTAGGGATACAACCTCTTTACCTGTTAAAGGAAGGCTGCATGTTTTCAGGATTTTTGCTGCCCCATCTTTTGCTGTATGCTCCATGGCAACAATTACCTTCTTAGCTCCAGCTACTAAATCCATGGCACCACCCATGCCTGGAACCATTTTCCCAGGGATCATCCAATTTGCCAAATTACCATTCTGATCAACCTGCAATCCACCGAGCACAGTCACATCTACATGACCGCCCCGAATCAAGGCAAAAGACATGAAACTGTCAAAAGTAGCTCCTCCTGGAAAAATACCGGAAGGTTTCCCTCCGGCGTTCACTAAATCAGGATCGACCTCACTGCCAACAGGAGCCAGTCCGACAAAACCATTTTCTGACTGCAAGGTTATGTTGATGCCTTCTGGCAAATAATTAGAAACGAGTGTAGGTAAACCAATTCCCAAATTTACTACATCCCCATCTCGCATTTCTCCAGCCACTCTACAAGCGATTAATTCTTTTGCACTGTATGTTTTCATTACGAAATCCTCCCGCAGCAGACAACTTTATCAACCAGAATCCCTGGAGTCATTACTTCATCCGGCTTAAGCTCTCCCACTTCAACCACTTCTTCCACTTCCACAATCACCAAGTCTGCAGCTAAAGCCATAATCGGATTAAAATTCCGCGCCGACTGACGATATATCAAATTGCCAGCTTTATCAGCCTTATATGCTTTCAACAAAGCGATATCGGCTCTTAAAGGCAATTCCAAGAGATACTCTTTACCATTGACCAGCAATTTTTCTTTGCCTTCCTCCACTACTGTCCCTAACCCTGTAGGAGTCAAAATTCCTCCTAGACCGGCACCACCCGCTCGAATTCTTTCAGCAAGAGTCCCCTGGGGTACAAGCTCAACTACGGTCTCGCCAGCAATCATCTGCCTGCCGGTTTCCGGATTTGTCCCAATATGCGAGGCAATGATCTTTTTCGCCTGCCGGTTTACAATCAATGGTCCTACACCTGTATCAGGTGTAGCTGTATCACTGGTAATCAGCGTAAGATCTTTCACGCCTTGCTCTACTAATATACGGACTAAGGTTGCTGGTGCTCCAACCCCCATAAATCCGCCCATCATGATTGTCGCCTTATCTTCAAAAAGATCAGCTAGTTCTTCTTGACTTATAACCTTACTCATCCCGTGCTCCTCCTTTAACTAAAAAGCAGTTCATCCCATCACTTCTTGTAGCTTAAATGAATTGCAAAAATCATGCCAACCCCTCTATGCCAATAAATAAAGGAGCCATAAAAAATGGCTCCTTCACTGATTTCTATTTTTTTATAAAGAAGAATGGATCGATTGGCTCCACCTGAATCTTAACCGTTCCTATCCAGGGGCTGAACAAATCGCAATCGCTGCATTTCTGCAGCAAATACCCCCGTTAAAAACCACATTTAGAACCTTTCTAATTATTAAGAATTTCACTTCTGATTTTCTTAATAATTAGAAACCTATTTATTGTCTGGTATCGGGTCTACTTTGATTTTATTGTAAAGGGTGGCAACAGAAATTCCCAATTCCTTGGCAATCCGTTGTTTCGCCTCCACACTCGTTCCATAATGGGCAATGGCATTTTGTATCGTTCTTCTTTCAAATTCCTGAACCATCTGGGACAAGGAGTGGATTGAATTTCTTGCTTCATCATCCACTTTAAACCATTTAGGCAGATGAAGAGTTGTGATCACATTATCCTCACACATATTAACAGCATATTCAATCACATTGCGCAGTTCCCGTACATTACCAGACCATGAATAATGCAATAGTGCTTTTAGAATCTGCTTATCCACCTCAAAGGTCCTGCCAATCTTTTGAAAATAAAATTGGAAAAATTGATTGGCCAGTAAAATAATATCCTGCCCTCGTTCTGCAAGGGGCGGCAAATGTACATTTAACACATTCAGGCGATAGTAAACATCGGCACGGAATTTACCGTCCTGCACCATCTGATATAAATCTTTATTGGTAGCAGCCATCACCCGAATATCAACGGAAACCTCACTGGTTTCACCAACACGCCGTATGGACCGTTCCTGCAGTACACGCAATAATTTTGCCTGAACTTCCAGATTCAGCTCTGCAATTTCATCCAGGAAAATCGTTCCGCCGCTTGCGATTTCGAATAGTCCAACCCTGCCACCTTTTTTTGCTCCTGTAAAAGCTCCCTCTTCATAACCAAACAATTCACTTTCAATTAAAGAAGGAGCAATCGCAGCACAATTCAAAGCGACAAAAGGGCCAAATTCACGATTGCTGGCATTATGTATGGCTTGGGCAAAAAGCTCTTTGCCGGTGCCGCTTTTTCCTGTAATTAAGATATCCGCATTGCCTTGAGCTGCCCTTTTTGCCACCCGTATCGCTTCCTGAATGGGACTGCTGCTGCCTATGATATCATCAAATGTATACTTGGCTTTATAAATGCGATCTACCAGGGTTTTCAGCCGGCCTGTCTTTTTGGCAAAGGTCTTTATTTCTTCTGACAATCGTCGAACTTCCGTAATATCCTTTACGACTGACACGCCGCCAATGATTGCTCCTTCAACAATAATCGGAGCCATATCTACAATATATTCCGTATCCCCTTCACGCCTGTATACTCCAACAAGTGCTTCTCCCGTCGTAATGACCTGGGGAAGCTTAGCACCTGGCCGGACCTTTTTAAGAGGCTGTCCGAGTATGTCCTCTTCTTTAATACTTGTAATACGGGTGTATTGTGCATTAACGTACCGAACAATCATCTGATCATCCGTTACTAAAATCCCATTATTAATAGAATTTAAGATTTGAATATACCATTTTTCAGCATATTCGGAAGACGCAAACACATGTTTAAGATCATTTAAGTCATCGTGCCCTTCATGAACCATACTATCCTCCTAACCTTACTCTATTTCTAATCATCTATCTTGTAAAATCCCAATTACCTATAACAACAACCATCAGATAACAACAACCATCAGAATGTAAACTTATGTACCGCCTCTTGCAGCTCTTCTGCCATGATTGCTAAGCTCTTGCTGGAAGCAGCCAGTTCTTCCGATGCAGCTGACTGCTCTTCTATACTCGCAGAAATTTCCTGTGTTTGTGCAGCCGTACGCCTGCTGTCCGTATCCACATCACGCACTGCATACACAATTTTTTCACTGCTCTTTGCCATACCTTGGATTTCACTTTCAATATCTCTTACTTGCGTTGCTACTTCATTTACCAAATGAGTAATTTCCCCAAATCGCTCTTTGGCATGCTGAATTACAGTTGTCCCCAATGCAGCCTCTTCTGTGCCTTTCTTCATTGCTGCGACTGCTTTATCAATTTCTATCTGAATTTCCTTAATTAATTCAGCAATTTGCTCTGCAGCGTGATGAGACTGCTCAGCTAATTTTCGTACTTCATCAGCTACTACCGCGAAACCTCGCCCTTGTTCACCAGCTCTTGCCGCCTCTATCGCAGCATTTAGAGCTAAAAGGTTAGTTTGCCCTGCAAGTGTTGAAATTACACCAACAATATTGCCAATTTCCTTTGATCGCTCTCCCAGCACTTCTACAACAAGGGCTGAATCTGCTACTGTATCTTCAATGCTCTGCATTTGGTGGATTGCCTCTTTTACAACCTTATCCCCTTCAGAGGCAGAGCTTGCAGTTTTTTCGGTAACACCTGTCATAAAGCTATTTTTTTCTACCACCTTTTGTATTCCACCGTCCATAAATTCCATTGTTTTTAACATTTCACTGGTAGATGACTTCTGTCCTTCTGCTGCCGCTGCCACTTCAACAATCAATGAGGCTACCTGGCCTGAAGACTGAGCGGATTGTTCCGAATTAGCCGTCAGCTCCTGGGAAGATGCCGCCAGTTGTTCTGCCGTCTGCCCGATTTTTCTTAAGAGATCACGCAGATTTTTCACCATTAGTGCAAAAGCCTTTGCCAAGGCCCCAATTTCATCTTTCGAATGAATCTCCAATCCTTCCATTGTTAAATCACCCTTGGCAATACGATTCGCAAATTCACTTAATGCTTGAATCGGCTTGGCCAAGTACCCAGCGAAAAAGAAAACAATACTGATGGATATCAACAATATAATAACAAAACTAATCCCTGCAGAAAACATAAATTTTTGCAGCTTCCCCATCACCTCTGCAACAGGAACACTTACACCAATACTCCAATCCGTTCCGCTAACCGGGGCGTAAGCAATGTAATTATCAATCATCTTATCGCTATAATGGGCAATGCCGCTTTCTCCTTTCACCATCTTGCCGGCAGCATCTTTCAAACTGACATCACTCTCTTCATCTGTCAGTAAATTTGCTTTCATTATTTTTTCCGTCTCAGGATGGACAATCACCACACCATCATTTTTTATAATGAAAGCGCGTCCTGTCTCTCCTATCTTAATTTTTACCACATCACTTGCTGCATTCTCTAATGGGACCGATCCTCCCAGAATCCCCACTACTGCATTGCCTTTTTTAATAGGAGCAACCACTGTTATAATCGGCTTTCCGTCTACCCTCGATATTACAGGATCAGGAGCAAATGCCTGTCCCGTTGCCATAACCTGTTTATAATAATCCCGCTGTGCAATATTCGCACTTGATCCGTCTGTATAAAACACATTCCCCACTTGATCTGTGAAAAAGAATCGAATATATTTTTTTTGCTCGCGCTGTTCTTCTGTTTTTAAATAACCAATGATAGCTTGGCGATCTCCCTCCACCATCGTAGGAGAATTAGCCATTAAAGAAATCTCTGCAATGCGGGAAGCAAAAAATTCACCAACTTGGTTTCCTGTAGTTACAGCCTGCAAAGTGATATACTCCTCAGTGTCTTTGATTAGCAGTTGTTTAGTGTTCCAGTAATTAAAAGCCCATAATATACCTAATGATATTGAAATCAGTAAACCAACACCCACAAGCAATTTTGTTCGAATTGAATTCATTTTTACACTCCTTAAAAAGATATTTTTTTACATTTTTCAACAATAATCTACACAAGCTAGTCGCTGAAATCCTGTTTATTGCACGACAAAAGACATTTATTTTACAATAAATGTCTTTTGTCTGTTGTCATAATCACAACAGTTTATTATTTTAATTGTCGCTACTCTTCCAGTGGGATTTCTAAATTCATTAAAGCAGAACTAAGACCTTTTCCATGAGCATCTAGAGATAAAGTACGAGTTACTCCGCCGCCCAGTGCACTGTAAAGTACAAAATTGAGGGCACCAATGTTAGGAAGTGTATAACGAATCACATCACCTTTTACAATTTCTGCAAAGAATTCTTTAACAACCTCGGCAGTAACATATTTTTCAAGAATGGGATATTGTGCTGGATCATGAGCAATTACCGAAATATTGGAGATATTACCTTTATCTCCAGTTCGTGAGTGAGCAAGTTCTCTTAATTTCATCTTAGATCACCTCATAATGCAGTTTATAATTGATTAATGAACGAGGAACCAAGGCAGATACCATGGCTACCACCTGCTTAGCAGATTTGGTAGCTCCACCGCCTCCAGCCGGACCATTTGTGTAGAGAGTCTCTACTTCATTACCAATACGAACAGCTTCCTTCATGTTTTGCGTACGACCAGTCACTCTGGCACGAACTTCATAAGGTTCATGATCCGTTTTCGATAGGTTAGAACCATGAAGAGAATCAATGCCAATGAGATCCAGTTTCAGCTCTTGATACAAAACGCCTATAAGCTTAAGTCTTTCCTCAACAATTTCCAACGCCAGTTTTCCACGATTTACGGCTCCCGGCCCAGCATAGCTGATTTGTCCTTCGCCCATATAGCTGTCAACATAGCCAATAGAAACTTTTAGGGATTCGGTTTTAGGCTGTCCTTTTCCGCCTGTGACTTGTATTTCATTTTCCCCAACCTGGGTAAACGCAACGCCTGTAAAATCAGCCACTACATCCGGTGTGATATAAGCTGCTGGATTGTGGATTTCATAAAGCAACTGCTCTTTGCAAGTCGCCAACGTAACGTTGCCGCCTGATCCTGGAACTTTTGTAATCACAAAGGTTCCATCTTCCTGCACCTGGGCAATAGGGAAACCTAAACGAGCCAATCCTTGTACATCTTTATAACCTGGATCTGCAAAATATCCGCCTGTAATCTGCCCGGCACACTCCAGCAGATGGCCAATCACAGTGCCTTGCCCCATGATATCCCAATTTTCCTCGGACCAGTTAAATTCATACAGCAAAGGCGCCATGAACAGCGCCGGGTCAGCAACCCGCCCGGTAATAATGACATCCGCATCATTACGAAGTGCTTCCACAATTGGCCTTGTACCAAGATACGCATTCGCAGAAACAATATTGTCTTTTATCGTTGACAATTTTTCACCAGTTTCTAAAATTGTGTACTCTCCACCCCGTACAACGTCTACAACATCATCACCCGTCACTGCCGCAATTTTCAGCCCGCTGATCCCTAATTGCTGAGCAATCTCTTTGATCTTTTGCGCCCCTGCAATAGGATTGGCAGCGCCCATATTGGTTATAATCTTGATGCCTTTTTCCTTGCAGCCGAGCAATACAGCCTCCATACGCTGGGCTAACAGTCCATCATATCCTGCATTAGGATCTTTCATTTTAGCTTGTTGAGCAATTGCAATGGTTCTTTCTGCCAAGCACTCAAATATTAAATATTGAATATCTCCCTTTTCTACTAACTCAACTGCCGGTTCGATTCGATCACCTGAATAACCAGCACCTGAGCCGATTCTAATTGTTCTCATACAATCACACCTCTCTATTTTTTCGTAAAATTCCTAAAATGGGAAAACCCCAACAATTGCGCAAGTAATCGTCATAATGATAGAAGCCAGCCAAAGATACGGAATCGAAAACTTTTGGTGTTCTCCTAATTCAATTCCCGTAAGACCGATAATTAAGAAGGTGGCAGGAGTCAACGGACTCACTGGAAAACCTACCGTCATCTGTCCCATAAGAGCTGCCTGCGCTACAGCAAGAGGCTGAACACCTAGCATCTGTCCTACTTCAGCTACTACTGGCAAAACACCAAAATAAAAGGAGTCTGGGTCAAAAATTAAACTAAGGGGCATGGATATAATCCCCATGGCAAAAGGAATATGTTGAGCCAGGGCAGGAGGAACGAAGGAAACAGCCACCTGAGCCATAGCAGTGATCATCTTTGTACCGCTCATAATCCCCACAAAAGACCCTGCAGCCAGCAAAATACTTGCCATCATTAAGGCTGCTTTGGCATGAGCATCTACACGAGCCTTTTGCTCTGTGACTTTTGGATAATTAATCATCAATGCCAATACAGTACCAATCATAAACATGGGTGCCGGATCAACGATGCCTGCAATCATTACCCCCATAACCACTAGGGCAAGAACAGCATTGATCCAAAACACTTTCGGACGTCTAAGGACTTTTTCTTCATCCTTTAATTCTCTGGTTAAAACGATATCCGTTACTTCACCATCTTTAATACCCAGACGGCGAGCTTCTCTTTTCCCTAATAAATATGCCACTGTAAACATGTAGACTAGACCTACGATTTGAGGAATAACTAAGGGTGTAAATACCTCAGTAACTGGCACCTTAAAGGCTGCAGCAGCTCGCAGAGTTGGTCCTGTCCAAGGCAGATAGTTAATCCCCGCCGCCATAGATACCATTAAGCACAACAGTCTCTTATCCATTTTCAGTCTCTCATAGATAGGGAGCATGGCTGGAATCGTAATTAAAAAGCACACTGCCCCTGAACCATCAAGATGAATGAGTAAGGCCAAAAGAGCAGTGCCCATTAAAATCCTAGGCGGGCTTGCACCTACGGCTTTTAAAACCCTGTTGATAATCGGATCAAATAATCCTGCATCACCCATTACACCAAAGAACAAAATTGCAAAAACAAACATAGTAGCTACTGGTGCAATATTCTGAATGCCGCTGATGATAAACTTACTGGTGCCTAAGCCAAAACCGCCAAGTAATGCGGCTATAATAGGAATTACAATTAAGGCAACTAAAGGCGACATCCGTTTTGTAATAATTACTGCCAGTAATATTACGATTGTTAATAAACCTAAAAGTGCTAACATCTACTTTCCTCCTTGTTTTTTAAAATAAATGAATAAAATGTATGATTTTCTCTTTATTCAAATGATAATAATTATAATTGCAAGAATCATGCCAAATCCTAAATCCTTAAGAAATGAGTATATCCAAGGATATCGCCCCATATCTTGCCTCGCTGCTTTCTGGATTTTTAGAATAATTCATTCCCATACCATTCCATTCCATATCCCGCCTAGGTTAGCAGTATTTCTATTTTTTTAGAAATTCTACTAAATTTTTAGAAATTTCCCCATAGATTACATCTTTGGATAAAAAAATAATAGGAGCATCCCGCAGGATGCTCCTATTATTTTTATCCGTATCTTATTATAACCTAAAGTTCAGTACATTGCGTCACTATCCAATGTTTTAAATGACTCAATGTCCTAGTAGCTCTAGTATTTTTCTATCAACAATACCATTTGCTTTCAACCCTTGATCATGCTGATATCGTTTGACAGCCTCTTCTGTATCCCTATTAAAAAATCCATCGGCTCTTCCTTCCAAATAGCCCAGTTTTTTCAGCTTTACTTGCAATTGAACTACATCCGTACCAGTAGTTTCATATTTCAGAGTACGCTGCATGGGTATGATCTTCCCTTCAATCCGTACGGGGGTCCCTACCGGCACCCATTCAAAAAGCTCTTCAATGTCGTTATTACGCAAACGAATACAGCCATGGCTGATGAAATGACCAATGCTCCAGGGCCGATTGGTACCATGAATACCGTATCCCCCCCAAGGAACATCTAAGCCTAAGAAACGTGTACCGAAAATATCGCCTGATCGAAATGACTTCCAAATCACTATCCATTCGCCGATCGGTGTCGGCGTATCCCTTTTACCAACAGCAATGCGATACGTTTTATATAATTTCCCATCATTATGCAACTCTAAAATGCGATCGGATATTTTTACAACAATGGTTACTTTCCCTGTAGGTGCTTTCTCTGTCTGCCCTGAAATAGCAGCCAATTCCAGCTCATCTAAATACTCAAATCCCAGCATGCCAATCAATAGGCCAAATATCATCACAGACGCAATTGCGAAATAGGTCTTTCGCCAGTTTATGATTATTGAATGCATTCTAAGCACACGATTTCCCCCTATCCACTTTACCTTTCTACTATATGTAGAAAAAGTCAGAATAGAAGTTTCAAAAACCATCAAAATTATTGCTTACGATCCTATGGCAAGCAACGATTTAGAGAAAATGAAATGTCACTGTAAACGCTGATTTCTTTATGCACTGAGATAATCAGTAACCCCTCGCGCAATTGCTGCAGCAAATTCATCACGCTTCACTTCATCAGCAAGCAGAGCTTCATCGCTTTCATTTGTAACAAAGGCTGTTTCTACAAGAACTGCCGGACATTCCGACATGCGAAGAACATAGAAATTCCCTGTTTTTACGCCACGATCCACAGTCCCTAAATGATCAATGATTTGCTTTTGAATGCAAGCAGCTAATCTTTCACTTTCGCCCCCCAATGTATAGCAAAAGGTCTCTGTGCCCTGCGCCTCTGCATCATAAGATCCGTTACAATGTATGGATATAAACAAATCCGATCCAAATTCTTTTGATGCATCAACAATGTGACGCAATGCATTTACTTGTACTTCCAGCACATCAAAGGATACCGCACGAAGAAAATTCGCGACCTTTGCCATAATATCAAGATTGATATCTGCTTCTTGCAATCCTGTACGGCCAACTGCACCACTATCATGACCTGGATAGTGCCCACCATTAATTGTTATCTTCATTTTAAAGACACCCCTTCATCATTTTTCCTCTTCTTTTAACACTCCAATATATTATATTTGCAGCAAAATACCGTCTGCTCTGTCTGCCTCGCCTTAAGAACTTTTACAAGTGAGTATAAGTTCCTATCATACTAAATTCTCTTACCAATCGGAATGATGAAACGCTGTACCTTCCTCAGAACATTTTATCAATGATCTGATGGAAAAATTCCTATTATTATCAAAAGTATAGAAAATAGGCAAAAAAATCCGTCTCACCAAATAAAGGCAAGACGGACAATTATGAATTTCTTATTTATCTCCAGCGGCGTAAAAAGCATTTTTATCAATACCCGCAATCATTCACTTAATAATTTATTAACCCGATACAAATATAACAAGAATCCTACAATCACAATAAACTGAAATAGATTCATTACCCAATACCCAAACATCACTATAATACCATCTCCTTAATAAAAAAGTTGCGGAGATCTATATAAACGATCAGTATAGTCATGGGCTTTTTTATAAGAGGTGCCTTAATCACGACTATGCTGATCTGTTGTTTTCTATTGTTTCTATTATAGAAAAAAGATATGACAAAAATATGACGAGGCAATTGCTAACCGACTAATTCACCCTTATTATCCTAGAACATATTATGTATAGAAAGAGTGTTTATAGGTCTAGTTTTGCTGGCCCTGGCAAGGCTGCTGGCCACGCTAATCCCCTGTCAATCCTACCCTTTCCCTTAACTGTATATAATCCTTCTAAATCGGACATATTATTTATGACGACCTCTCATGTCGTTCAACAACTTCTCTCCCATCTAAGCTCTCCTTTGGGAGGGCTCTTTTTTATGTAATAAAAAAAGCATCGGATGCCATTCCAATGCTAGACACTTTATTTATTCTTCTAAATTTCCATAAATATGCATATATTGATAAGGGTAGAGTGATCACCTCTACCCCAAACGGAATATAGGAGGCGACTACTATGCGTTTTGAGACGAAACATCTTCGATTTACCGTCTCAGACTGGGTTCTCCTAGTTTTATTACGCATTATTGTTGAGTTTCTCCACTGAACCCCCTAACATTCCAAACTGAGCGCCCTTGCTTCAACGAGGACGCTCAATGCTTTATTTTACGCTTATTAGGCTTAGTTTAGAACTCTTTTGTACTATGAAATCAAAAATAGAGCTCCTACTCGGCACTATGCAACAACTGCATAAAAAACTAAACTGTAGATTGTCCAGAGTTCTTCACAAATAAGTAGGCACTAAATTCTATTTTACGCATCTAGTCTATACTTTTATTTTATAAATATGATGAATTATTCACGAGTCAGTTTTGTCTTTATACCTTCATAAATGCTATAAGGAACAAAAAAAGAATTTCCACCTGTTCCAAGCTGGATATTCGGTCTATTTTTGCCATGAAAATCAGTACCTCCAGAAGGAATTAAATCATATTTGTTACTTAAGTATTCTGCATATAGAGTATCTTTTTGAGTATAAGAAGGGTAGTATTTCTCTATCCCAGTAAGTCCTATATTTCTCAAGGTTTCTATGTGTTTTTCCATTTCACTTTCTGAATATCCTAATAATCCTATCTTTTTATTATAATGTGCTAAAAAAGCAAGACCTCCTGTCTTTTTGATCAAATCCAATGCCTCTTCTACTTCCAATAATTCATCATCACCGTAAGGTATGGGATTCAAATATACGTCCCAGACTTCCTGTGCATCACAACATAGTTCTTTTTCTATAAGATATTGGTGAATTGTATATCTATCAAGATATCTTGTCATACAGCCGTTCCTCAATAAGTTGGAGTCGATATCAATTCCTTTTTTTCTCATCAGCTCTATTATATTCATTGCACCGTCATCTCTAGCCTTTTTCATTTTAATATAATGTTCTATAAAATAAGAATGATTGATATCCATTCCAAGACCTATAATATGTAAGATTCTTTCCTTCTCATATGAAACACTCATCTCTATGCCCTTTAGAAAATTAATATCATATTTTAGGGCTTCTTTCTCTGCTTCAGCAACTCCTTCAATGCTATCATGATCCGTCAAAGCAATTGCTCTTATTTTCTTTTGATTTGCAAGTTCTATTATTTCTTTTGGACTACATGTTCCATCAGACATATAGGAATGTACATGCAAATCTATTATTTTTTGCATATAATCGCCTCCAGCTTATTGGCCCATATCAAGCTTAGCATATAATAGAAACTGTAGATGCCTCCATTGAATCAGTCTATAATGTTCGACTAAATCATACTAAATTTATTGTTGTACTAGTTCTTAACATGCTTTCTTAAGCAAGTAGAACCGTCCGAAGATAATAACGAACATGCGAAATCACATTGTGATGTGCCTGCAAAATCATGTAACAGCAATCCAACTTCTCTCATGTGCTGACTTTACGATTTTTTCGCAAAGCATTAATTCTCTTTGGCCCGTTTCAAAGGTAGCAAAATCCGTTTTTTTATTTTTATCATGACCCGCTTCTACTATATAGTTGTATACCTTTTTGAACATCTGCTTCGAAGTATCTGGAAAGCCCTCGTTATGTCCACCTGGGAAATCCATGATTTCTTTTGCATAATCATCCACAAGCGAAGGATCTTTCATCATAATTTCGTTATTGCCATCCCGTCTTCCAACCCAAAGCTCATTTGGTCTTTCAGAATTCCAGGCTATTGATTTCTTAGAACCATAAATTTCAAAGTACAGTCTATTTTTTCTTCCGGCAGCAACTTGATTTACTGTCATAGCACCATGAGCACCATTATTAAATCGTAACAGTACCGTCGCATAATCTTCCGTATGAATCGGAATATCTTCATAGTCCTTAGCATCAAGCACTTTATTGGAATACGTTTCCAATGGCTTCAGTGGTTTTTTCCTAACAGGATGAAAGGTAGCAAAATCAGCACATACTTCGCTAACTTGTATACCTGTAATAAATTCCACTAAGTCCAGCCAATGAGAGCCGATATCTGCAATCGCCCGTGAATCACCACTGAACTCAGGTTGTAATCTCCAATTAAAGTCAGTTTCATAAAATAGCCAATCTTGCTGGTAAGAGCCATTTACGGCTAAGATCTGTCCTAAATCATGATTTTCTATCATTTTTTTTACCTGATGCATTAAGGGATAAAATCGTAAGTTAAATGTACCGCATTGACGAGTTGCTTTTCCCTGGCAATTTCCACTAATTCATTGGCTTGTTCCGTATTCACCGCCAGTGGTTTTTCACATACAACATGCTTTCCTGCCAAAAGCGCTTCTTTTGCCATCCGGTAATGAAGATGATTCGGCGTACAGATATGTACTGCATCAATCTCTTTATCAGCCAATAGATTCATGTAATCACCATAATATTTATCAACATGTAATACTTCTGCTTTTTGTTTTGCTACTGCTTCGTTACTATCAGCAAGTGCTACAATTTCAACAAACCCTAGTCTTCTTAGTGCCTCTATATGCGCCGGTCCAATAAAACCCGTTCCTATAATACCGACTTTTACCTTATCCATCTTTATCCCTCCTGGCTTTCACCTAGATAAACCTCTTGATGTCATATTATAAACGAGCTAATATGCCTCTTGCTGAGAATAACTGCTTGTTCTCTTAATTCCAACGTGTCCTCAAAGGCTTTATCTTCCACTTCAATGCAGGCTGCACCACGATACTTTATATCTGTAAGAGCAGAAATAAATTTCCCCCAATCGATTTGTCCAAGCCCCGGAATCTTAGGCGATATATATTCTAACGGTTTGGCCATACTGCCCACTTCATTAAGCTTATCTTGATATACTTTCATATCTTTAATATGAATATGATGTATTCTCTCTTTAAACTCATAAATCGGCTTAATATAATCCATATGCTGCCACAAGAAATGCGAAGGATCATACGTAAGCCCAAAATTTTTACTGGGGATCATTTCAAACATTTTTCTCCAGATAGCAGGAGTTGTTGCCAAATTCTTACCACCTGGCCATTCGTCATTGCTAAAGTACATTGGACAATTTTCGATTAAAACGTTAATATCATACTGCTCTGCCATTTTTATAATCGGTTTCCATACTTGCTCAAATAATTTTAGATTTTCTTCCACACTTGTATACTGATCTCTGCCGATAAAAGTGCTATAGTTTTTTATACCCAACTTGTTTGCTGCTTTTATCCCTTCTTTGATATGGTGGATATAAAATTCCCTTTTTTCCAGATCAGGATCTAAAGGATTCGGATAATAGCCCAAAGCAGATATCTCTATACCTTGCCCTTTACAGTATTCTTTAATATACTTTGCTGTTTCATCATTGATGCTGGTTACATCGATATGGGTTACACCGGCATATCTTCTTTCAGCCTTTCCGACTGGCCAACATGCCAATTCCACACATGAAAAACCTCTTTCCGCAACACAGGTTATTACTTCTTCGAAACTCAGATCACTCAATATAGCACTTACTAAGCCAAGTTTCATCCTGCCAACTCCTTTTTTTAAAAAATGGAACTGTGCTTTTATATTTCTCACATTCATACAACAACTATATTAATGAATCACTGACAGCCTATTGATCTTTTTTCTGGAAAAGTACGGCAAGAATAATGATGCTTCCTTTTACTGCACCAACTAAAAACGGCGGAATACCAAGCAACGTCATCATATTATTCATAATCCCCAAAATCAGCATACCCGCAAAAGTACCGAATATCGCGCCTTTACCACCAGCCATACTTGTGCCGCCAACTACGACTGCAGCTATGGCATCCATTTCATATGCCACACCGGACGAGGAAGAATTAATGCTGCCAAGCCTGGAGGATTCAACGACAGCCGCTAAAGCAACAAACAAGCCGCCAAGTGCATACGTCGCAATTTTGACTTTATCTACATTAATCCCTGAAAATCTTGTTGCTTTTTCATTGCTGCCGACTGAGTAAATATAGCGGCCTAATCGAGTATATTTCATGAAAAACATTGCGATAAGTACAAGAATGATCCAATAAAAAATGGATAAGCTCCAATTAAATATTTCATAATTGGAAATTAGCTGATATTCCTTATTGGCACTAATAATCCCGCCGCCTTTTAATACGTATTGAGCAACTGAGCGGTAAATGCTCATAGCTCCCAAAGTAACAATAAAAGCCGGCAGTTTGCCTTTGGCAATAATGGCACCGGTCAGAGCTCCAAGAACAACTCCAAGGAGGATTCCTGCCATAATACCAAGCACAATACTATTGGTCATATTAATCACTGCAAGGATAACTACGCCGCAAAGAACCATCATCGACCCAACCGATAAGTCAATACCGCCAAGAATAATAATTGCAGTCATCCCAATGGTAATAATACCAATACTTACACTATTTCGCAGAATATTAGTTATATTATTAATAGATAAAAATTCATTGCCTCTTATAATAGAAGATATAACAAATAAGATGATTAAGGCAACAAGCACACTATAGTCTGAAAATATTTTTTTTATATTCTTTTGCATCATCATGGCAATGCCCCTTTAACGATATTTTTCCAATTATTATGATTAAAGTTGTCCTCCAGTTGCTGAAATCATAATCTTTTCTTCATCAATTTCGATTTCACATCGATCCAGCACACTTCGAATGGCTCCATGGTACATAACATAAATTTTGTCACATAACTTCAATACTTCCTGGGCCTCACTTGAAAGAATAACAATACAGATACCCTCTTCAGCCAACTTCATAATGATTTGATATATTTCGATTTTTGCACTAATATCAACACCCTGGGTTGGATTATCAAAGATAAGAATATCTGGTTTCGCTTCAATCCATTTGGCAAGAATCACTTTCTGCTGGTTCCCCCCAGAAAGACTTGTAATAAGATCATTGGCACTCGCTAATTTTATTTTAAATTCATTAATATGTTTATTGCTAATAGCCGTTTCCTTCTGACCATCAATTATCCCCCAGCGACAGCACGCTTTTAAGGTTGCAATCGACATATTATGCAAAATGCTGAGATCTTTAATGATGCCATTTTCTTTACGATTACGCGGTATATAGCCAATACGCTGTGCCACGGCTTTATCCGTACCAGTCATTTTAACCTCTTTGCCGTTAATTAAAATGCGCCCCTCATAACACTCTTTACATCCAAAGATAGTACTAAACAACTCACTTCGCCCGTCTCCCAACAGTCCAGTGAACCCTGCAATTTCTCCCTTTCTGAGTTGAAAATTAATATTTCTAAACTCTCTTCCGTAAGCTAGATCCTGAACTTCTAAGACGATTTCTCCCATCACGCGGGGACAATACACTTTGTTTATGCCAATTTCCCGTCCTACCATAGAGCAGGCGAGGTCAATTTCCGTGACCTGGTCGTCAACCTTTCCCTCCGTCACCAAACAGCCATCTCTTAATACTGAGTAAGAATCACAAATCGTTAAAACTTCGGTAAGTTTATGGGATATGAAAATGATACTAACACCGTTATTTTTAAGAACCCTCATAACTTGGAAAACGTAATTAATCTCAGTTTCATTGAGGGACGTTGTCGGTTCATCCATAATAATAACGCGAGCATTCATCAATAAAGAACGGGCTATCTCTACAACCTGCTTGTAAGAAGCATCTAAATCTTTGACCATTGTACAAGGGTCAAGGTTGATATGAAGCCTTTTTAAAACTTCTGTGGTTTTCTCGCACATTGTTTTCTTATCAACTAGTCCATGCAGAGTAATTTCATTACCTAAAAAAAGATTTTCATACACCGTCAAATCATTTACAAGATTTAATTCCTGATGAATAAATGAAATACCCAATGCATTGGCCTCATGAGGGGAATCAATGCTTACCTTCTGATTATCAATTGTAATTTCACCTTCATCCAAGGATACTATGCCGCCTAGAATATTCATTAGAGTTGACTTTCCTGCGCCATTCTCGCCAATCAGCGCGTGAATCTCATTTCGCCCAAGAAGAAAATTTACACCTTTCAAAACGTTCGTCGACCCATATGCTTTTTTAATCTCTCGCATTTCTAAAATATAGTTTGACATATTACACCGCCTCATTACCACTACTTATTAGAGCTATTTAGTTAAGTCTTGAAAACTTATCCAAATAGCTCTTAATAACCTATTGATCAAATCATATCTCGCTGTGTATGTTAGCCAATTTAATATGGGGAATTGGGATCGAGATATTTAGCTACATTATCTCTGTCTACAATTTCGGTATCCAAAATAACTTCTTTTTCTGGTTTTTTGCCATTTTTAACTAGATCTGCAGCAATTTGTACAGCATCCATAATCATCGCAGGACTGTAAGTAGCTGACTCCAAATAGATTTCTTTTTCACTACCCATTAAATTAAAATATTCCTGACACCCACCACCACCGGTTATAACTTTTATATCTGTCCTCTTTTGCTCTTTTATGGCACGATACACACCTAGTGCAACCTCATCGTCGATAGTAAAAATTGCATCCAGATGGGGATTAGCAGTCAAAACATCCGGCGTTACCTTTAAAGCATCCTCCCGGCTCATTGAGTTTGATGCGTAACTGCGATACTTAATATTAGGAAATTTTTCAGCAATCGTTTTCTTAAAGCCTTCCATTCGTTCCACATTTACAGAACCAACATTGGGAACTTCAATGGCAGCAATGATTCCTTGACCGCCAAGTTTTTTGCCAATATATTCGGCACTTTTAACCCCCATATTATAGTTATTGCCAGCAACATAACTCGTTGTATTAACATTTACTTTCCGATCAAAGTTAATTAAAGGTATTCCTGCGTCAACCACTTTCTGTGCAATAACATCTAATTCATTATTGTGAGGCAAAAAAACAATCGCTTTACTTTTTAGATTAATCAGCTCTTCCATCTGGCTAACTTGTTGATTCGCATTAGACGAAGTGACCAGCTTATAGTTAAGTCCTAATTCTTTTGCTTTTTTCTCCGCGTAATAAGATAAAGCAGCACTCCACCCATGATCAGCACCCACTACACAAATGCCAATCAGATCATTTTTCCCACTGTCAGCCACAGTCTCTGCTTTTTTTTGGCTATTGCCGCAACCTACCACAAGAAGTAACACCGAGAGAACAAGAAAAACGCTTACTAATTTCATCATTTTCTTCATGTCTATTTCCCCCCAATTTTATATTACTTTCTCGATAATCATTTTTTTGAAATTTAAATCTAACTTAAAAAAGGCTTTCAGCGCCATATTTAATTAAAAATTCAATATATTTAGAAGAGACTGATATTTATTACATATAGTACCTTAAAGATCTTCCTACTTATTACTATAGAGAAGAAAAAAACTCTTCTTCTCTATAGCTTTGTCATGAAACCATTACTATTACATAATGGTTATCGCTGATCTAATTAGGTATGAAAAATTGCAAGCTTTCCTTTTTCTTTACGAGTCCTTGCTAATTCTTGGGCATAACGTTTATCAAATGTACAGCAGCCAACCTTACTTTGTTGAATTAGCAATTCTAAACAATTATCACATAATGTACAATATTTAATTTCATTTTCTTTGCCCTCGCGAAGTTTCTTTGGCAAAAATGGATCAGCAAAAGATTGACGTCCTAACCCAACCATATCTACTACACCACGTTCAACACATTGCGCACCATAAGGAAGCAGAGAACTTTCTTCTTCGCTAACAGCACAAAGCCCGTTTTTACCATTGCGAAAGGGCGAGAAGTTAGAACCAATCAGTACCGTTTCAAGCTTTAAGTTCTTTTTAAACTCTTTGGCAAAATATTGGTGCAAGTACGCATAATATGGAATGTGTTTATCAACCTGCGTTAAGCTAACTGTAATGGATGGGCTGCCTGCGGATTGAATAATATAACCTGCGCCCCGCTCTTCTAAGCCTTTTATTAATTTAATTGGTTCGCTTAAATCAATAATCGGTGAATCTGGCGCATCTGTGCCAAAGCCTCCTGGAAATCCTTCCCACGCAGAGATTTTAGAGCCAAGAATAAAATTCTTATCATTTACTTCTTTTTGAATGCGCTCATATAACTCAAAGGCAAAGCGGCTGCGGTTTTCCCAAGAACCGCCAAATTTCCATTTTCGGTCGTTATATGGTCTCAAAATTTGTGATCCCAGGTAACCATGTGATAATTTCAGATCAATACCATCAGCACCCGCTGCATGAGCAATCTTGGCCGCTACCACATAGTCATCCATAATTTGCTCTACTTCTTCTTCTGATAAAAGATCCCCACCATAGCCAGGAAGTGACTTTACCGTTACTCTTCTTGAGAATGCCGGATTTGAAATTTCACCTGAATGTGTCAATTGGAAAACAAACAGCGATTTTGGATTTGCATCTTTTACTTTTTTAACAAATTCAGTTAACGGTTTTTCATTTACGGGCTTAATCATTAACTGATTATCCCTTGCACGGCTTTCTCTTGTAACCGAAATCGCCTCCAAAGAAATTAATCCAGCTTCACCTTTAGCTAAATTGACATATCTCTCGGTTGTAATTTCGGATGGATTACCAGTCTCATCCTCATCATTACATTCCATTGCCTGAATAAAAAATCTGTTTTGTGCTGTTCTGTTTCCAATTTGGATCGGATTTAATAATGTTTCTTTATAACTCATTTTCTACATCCTCTCTTGAATAAATATTTTTATTTATTAATAAAAATTCTCTCAGTAATTTCAGGTGACACAAATATTTTGATCAACTCTTTATTGCTCTTCAGCTCATGAAGTGCATCTTCTAAGTCTTCTAATGGGACAACTTGAGAAAACATCGGTGTAGGATTAATACGTTTGTATTTTAAAAGATTAATAACCTCAGCCCAGTCGTTGCCAATCCCTGCACAACTACCCCGAACTTTCTTTTCGCCTAAAACAAATTCATAGGGTTCAAATGAGGCAGTCTTCCCCTGCCCAACTACGCCGAATGCTTCGACAACACCGCCTCTACGAACCATTTTAAATGCTTGCTCATAAGTTGCAGTCTGCCCAATGGCCTCAAGTACATAATCTGCACCGACTCCGCCCGTAATACGTTTTATTTCTGCTACCACGTCATCTACTTCATTGATGTTTATATAATAATCAGCGACATTCATTTGTTTTGCTAATTCTAAACGACTTCTACTGTCGCCAGTAATGATAACGGGCGCTGCACCTCTCACTTTAGCCATAGCTGCATGAAGCATACCTAACCCGCAGCCAAGCACAACTACACTAGAAGAAATTTTACAATCCATGACTTTTGATGCCTGCAATACAGCTGTCATAGGTTCAATAAACGCTGCCGAATAATCATCTACTTCTTCTGGAATAAGATAGCAATTCTGCCAGGGAGCTTTTACGTATTCAGCAAATGCGCCATTAGTATGTATACCCAACTGTGTAAAGTCTTGGCATAATAATCCTTCTCCTCGCCTGCAAAAATAACATGTTCCGCAGGTCATACATATATCCGCGGATACTCGATCTCCTACTTCAATCCCTTTCGCATTTTTGCCGACTTGGTCTACAATGCCCCAAAATTCATGCCCTGAAATAAGCGGAAGATATTCTTTGGCATATTCTCCTGCATAAATTTTTAAGTCTGTACCGCAGATACCGCACATCTTGACTTTAATTAATACTTCATCATCACCTATTTCCGGAATAGGCACTTGTGCAATTTCCATTTTCCCCGGAGCTTTTACAACTTGAGCACGCATCAATTTTGTCATTGGTTTTTCCCCCTTACTTTAAATGTACTCTCTCGGAAATCCAAGAGTTATAGTGAGCAAGGTCTTTGGCCTTGTTCATTTATTACCTCATTTCTGAATAGTCTGTTATTTGAAACTATTAATCTTTGCTGCTGAATAATTTATCAGAACGACCTTCATAAGGTGCTTTGATTAATAATGGCTTTAAAAATGCCGCTGTTTTTTCTACACCATCCATACGACTCATGGTAACATCTTCATGCTCATAACTAAGAACCCCATTATATCCTGTCATTGAAAGCTCTGTAATCAGCCTCTTCCAATTTACATCGCCCCAGCCAGGGATACGAAAACGAAATGATCGATCCAGCCTGCTCATATCACCCTGCATCAACGTGCCGCCTGTAGGTAAGTTATGTGCTACTAATTCAGCATCTTTCGCATGAACATGAAAAATCCGCTCTTTCAATCGATCAACAAAAATTTCAGGGCTTAAAGAAAGATACGTTACATTTGCCGGATCAAAATTATATCCCAAGCAAGGATGATAATCTACTAATTCCAGAGCTCTTTCAGCTGTATGTATATCATATATAAAACTATTTGGATGAGGTTCAATTGCGAATTTCACACCGTATTCTTTGAATTTATCTAATATTGGCGTAAAACGTTCTACAAATTGTTCTTCATATTCACTCCAGCCGTGCCCATAGGGGAAAAAGAAAAAGCGTCCCCAGTTTTCTACTCCAGGATATCCTACTACAACCGGAACTCCCAAAGCACTTGCTGCTTGAGCTGTTCGTATTAAGCTTTCTGTGCCATGTTTAATCTTTTCTTGGGCACTTCCTTTATATATGAAATCTGTTTCTATTCCCGTAGGACCCATGATTAAGAATGAATCCGCATGATTGCTAAGTGCTGATATCGATAGGTCAAAACCGGCAACCATCTTCTTAATTTTTTCTGCATTATTTCCCTTTATAACGTCCTCTGTCTCCAATTGCCCGTTACCTTCATAAGCGGGTATTTCTAACGCTTCATAACCATAGCCAGCGACCATTTTGGCTACCTCTTCCAAAGATCTCTCCGTAAAATTTGCAGTAAAAAAGCCTAGCTTCATTTTTTATTCCTCCTAATCGTAGTTTTAATAATAATAAAATAGCGTTTGATAAAATTTGCATTTTATATTCCGTTTAATTTTGTTTGCTTCTGTCTTTGTGTTTATTATAGCATCACAACATAATAATCACAACATAAAATTCAAAATTCTTCACTTTTTTTCACAAAACTCACAATTCCAAAAAAATATTTGATTTTGTTTCCGTTTGATGTTATCATTCAGTCATAAACAAAACAATCCAGTAAATTTGTTTGTTTGCACTAAGCAAAAAGGAGGAACGGCATTGATAAACACATTAACGCTAAATCCTGCCATCGATAAAGTTCTGTATCTTGAAAAACTAGAGAAAAATGTTACTAGCCGCATTCAAGATACTGCAGAAGTTATCGGCGGTAAAGGTACCCATGTATCAATTAATTTAAATATCCTTGGGAAAAACAGCAAAGCTTTTGGTATCTCTCACGGAAAAACAGGTCAAAGAATTATTGATGCCTTGGCTAAATTCGGTGTAGATGTTCGCTTCATTCATAAGGCAACTCCTAATAGCCGCACTAATTATTTATTGGTGGAAGAAACCGGCGACTGTACTATCATAGCTGAGAAAGGAGTTCAACTATCCAATTGCGATTTACAAGATATAGTATCATGCATGAAAAATGAAATCCAAACGAATGATTATCTTGTGTTATCTGGCGATGCATCAAATTCCCCTGATACAGCAGTCTATAATGAAATATTAACTGAACTAAAGGACAAAAAGTTAAAAATCTTTTTGGACACCAGTGGTGATTCATTAAAACAGTGTATTACAGAGTCGCCTTTCCTAATTAAACCAAACCTTGATGAGCTGTCCACGCTGTGTAACCGCGCTCTTACTTGCGATGAAAATGATATTGTATCCGCAATTGATTCACTTGCGCCATATAATATTGAAATCATTGCCGTATCACTTGGCAGTGCTGGATCAATTATCAAAACATCTGACGGTATTTTTAAAGCAACCCCTCCCAAGATCCGTGTTATAAATACCATTGGCTGCGGTGACAGTTTTTTATCCGGCTTAATTTATGGTATTCATAATCAGCTTTCCACGATTGACATGATAAAGCTTGCAACCGCTGTATCTGCCGCAACTGCCGAATCATCATTGTCAGTTGGGTTTAAACCAAAAAGAGCATACGAGCTTATTTCTTCAGTGACTGTAAACAAAATTCGTTAAAATAAACTATACATAAGAGAAAAAGGAGCGTTTATAATGAGCAATTTATCCTATATTGAAACGAGAGAAGAAATGGCGATCGTCGCCAAAAACATGTGGGACCGAAGATTAACGAATGCAGCTGGCGGCAATTTCGCTGTAAAAGTGGATGAAAATCGCATTCTTATCTCTCCATCTTTAATGTCTGAATGCTTTCACTGCAACATACAGCCAAAGGATATGTTATTAATCGACTATGACTTAAATCTTCTTGAAGGTAATGGAAAACTTTCTCGTGAAGGATTAATGCATATGCTGATTCTAAAAAATTTTAAAGAAATCGGATGTACAATTCATGCTCACCCATTTTATTGCATGCCATTTGTTTCACAAGCAAAACCAATCCCAAATGTAACAGAAGCCACTTTAGGAAGAGGCTATGTAGGTTGTATTGAATACACAAAAGCATATACTCCTGAGTTATCACAAAATGTATATAATTATTTTGAAAAAAATAGGGCACTTGCTGAAAAGAAACCCATTGGTGTTATTCTTCCTCTTCACGGCGTTGTTGTCTCTGGACCAAACATCTACATGGCTTACAGCATGTTAGAAAGAATTGAGACAGATGCCTTTTGTACGATTACTAAAGATTGCATATAAAATTAAAACACCTGTTTGACAGGTGTTTTAATTACTAATCCTATAAAAACTTCTTAAATGAAACCATATTTCCGTTAAACCATACGGTCACAAACAAAAATATTATTCCAGAAACAGTTGACTAAACACAAAATGATTGGTACTGTTAAGAAATAATATTGTTATTATGCTTACACCAATAAATATAAAGAGTTGATAAATATGTACAGTGTTGAAAGAAAATCGGAAATTATAACTATGCTAGAAGAAACAGGAAGCGTCGACGTTAATGTTCTTGCAGTTAAATTTGCAACTTCCAAGGAAACAATACGTCGTGATCTTAGAGATCTTGAAAAAGATGGAGTACTAAAGCGTACTCACGGTGGCGCTGTACTTGTTGAGCAATCTCATAACACATCTAATTCTAGCGAATATCCCGTTGGCATACGTGAAATACAACGCTTTAATGAAAAAAATCAAATTTGTAAAAAAGCGGCTTCATTTATACAAGAAGGAGATACCATCTTTGTCGATAACAGTTCGACTACAATCTATCTAAGTAAGTATATTCCGCCTGAAATTCATGTGACGATCATCACAAATTCAATTAAATTCTTATTAGAGTCTATAAAATCTCCTAATTACAATCACCTTATAATCTGCTTGGGCGGTATTTTTAAGGACCGTAATCTTTCGGTATATGGAAACGGCACTTTAAAAAGTGCCGAGGAATACTATCCTAATAAAGCCTTTTTATCTTGTGCAGGTATAAGCTCACACAATATGCTTGCTGACTCTAGTATTCATGAAATCGATGTGAAACGTATGATGATTGAACATGCCCAGGAAGTTTTTATACTTGCTGATCACACTAAATTTCAGAAAGGAAGTCAGATTTTCTTATCTAGCTTTTCAGCTATTGATTACATTATTACAGATACTCAAACGGATAAAACCAATCTCGAATATTTAGATGCAACAAACGTAAAACTGATTGTAGCCGACTAGTAGTTCATTGCAAAAGAGGGGGTCATTTTTTGTGAATGTCTTAGCTTTTGATCTAGGAGGAAGCGGCGGTAAAGTCCTTTTAGGGCGGTATGATGGAACTAACATACATCTGGAAAGTGTTCATCGATTTGAAAACAGCCCTATTCCTATTAACTCCGGCCTTTATTGGAATATTATCAATATTTATCAGCAAATGAACATCGGCATAAGAAAAGCAATTTCTATGACGAATGATACGATTGTTTCATTAGGTATTGATACATTTTCTAATGATTTTGCATTTATTGACCGAACCGGGGAATTGCTCTCTCCAGTACGCAGTTATCGTGATCATCGAACGCAAAAATACAAACAAGAGACTTATCAGAAAATGTCTCCTGAGACTCTATATTCCCTTACCGGAAATCAAAATGCACTATTCAATACATTAATGCAATTATCCGCAATGAGGCAGGCAGGGCAAGGCCATATCTTGGACAACTCTTACAAAATGCTTTTTACCCCTGACTTACTTATTAATTTCTTAACCGGCGAATTTGTCTCAGAATACACAATATCTTCGGTGAGCCAATTGTACAGCTTTAAAGACCAAGACTGGTGTGACATCATTTTGGATACATTTCAAATTCCTAAAGACATGCTGGGAAAGTTAGTTCAACCTGGTACTATTATAGGTCCCACCAAAGAAGAGTACAATAAGCAGCTGCAAACGAAAGGATTCCAAGTTATCGCTGTTTGCGAACATGATACAGCATCTGCTTTTCTTGCATCTGTTAATGATAGAGATTGCGCTATCATTAGCAGTGGAACTTGGGCCTTGGTTGGAACAGAAATACCAGAACCTATTATCACGGAGCAGGGATTAAAATATAATATTGCTAATGAAGGCGGCTATCCAGGGAGACATCGTCTGCTGCGCAATGTAATGGGATCATGGCTAATTCAGGAAATTCGTGAATACTACAAAGAGAACAATCAAGAATATAGCTATGCTGAACTTGAGATTTTTGCAACTGAAGCAAAACCCTTTGCCTATCTAATAGACGTCGATGACCCTTTGTTTTTTTCTCCTGGAAATATGCCCGAAAAAATCCGTACTTACTGTTCAAACCATTACAAACAAGCACCGCAAACCATCGGTGCGTTAGTACGTTGTGTATATGAAAGCTTAGCTTTTAAATATCGTTGGACTATCGAAAAGCTCGAACACATGATTTTCAAACCATTAACAAGTATTAATGTCGTCGGCGGTGGTTCAAAATCAAATCTGATGTGCCAATTTACAGCGAATGCCTGCAATAAACCCGTTGCAGCAGGTCCATCTGAAGCAACCGCTTTAGGAAATATACTTGTTCAATTGATTGCCAATAAACAAATTACTGACATTAGTGAAGGGAAAAAAATCATACGGGCATCCTTTCCAACGCAGGAATTTTTTCCGGAAGATATCCTAATTTGGGAAAAAGAATATCTAAAATTTAAAAATTTATTAAACTTAGATTAATATTAATGTTTCTTTGGCAGGTCTGTTCCAACTCTCGGCTTGTCATAGGAATATCTCAAATTTTCATTTTGAGATATTCCTAAAATCAAGTGTCACCCAATTGTCACTAATTTGACATAATAAGAAGGCTCCCATCTCTGGGAACCACTAATTTCCCCTGGAGCCGATATGCAGATTCGAACTGCAGACCTACTCATTACGAATGTGATATTAGATTTCCTCTAAATCCAGTAACCACGCATCATATAAGGATTTATCATTTCTAAAAAGTTCATAAAAATTAAAATAAATCAATAAAAATGCATCAGGTTGCACACCAATTGCACACCAAAAAATTGAAGAGTTATTTGATAAAAAGTTACAAAATCCTGCAATTTAAGAACATCTATGAAATGCAGCATACCTTAAATAAAAAATCACCGTTCACCATTTGGGCAGACGGTGATTTTTACTGTGGATAACTTCATCTGCATTTCAACTATTTACTAAGTATAAACCAAATCATCCTGTTCAATGTAATATCCTTCCTTATGACTCTATTTCTCATATTTACATTTAATTACCAATCATGTTTTTCCCCTCCCCTAAACATACTATTAGAAGATAGTGATAAAGTTGGAAAGCAATTTTATCACTATCTTGGATATAAATTTAGGAGGAATTCAATTGAGACAAGTAAGTGATGTAGAAGTTTTAGCCCTAACAAAGCTTCTGGAGATGGAAAACAATTCATTGGCTATAGCAAAAACCAGCATAATGGCTATATCCGATGAACAGCTGAAAGCTTTAGCGCAAACTGGAATTCAAACAACTGAAAGTAGAATTGTAGGATTACAAAAATTTGTTTCGGAAAATATATTATCTTCATCCACGGCAAATCAGCCGCAGATGCAGTAAGGAGGATTTCTGACTATGTCATCTATTATTAATAGCATGTTTTCAAATACTGCAGATAGTTCCGCAGATCAAACTCTTGCCTATGCTTCAGCCTCAGGTGCAGCTGCTGCAGCACAGGCATATTTTTCTGCTACTTTAACTGCAACAACTCCAGAAGTGCGAAGATTATTTGCGGAGTATTCATCTCAAGCAGTGATGGGGCATGAAGCTCTCTTAGGCTTAATGATACAAAAAGGCTGGGCTAATCCTTATGACGAACCAACGCAACAGCTTCAATCCGTTATCAGTCAGGCTCAACAAAGTTCTGCCTCCCAATAAAATCTTACGATTTTGATTTGCCCATAAGAAAACCGGGAAGCATCCCGGTTTATTTTATTTTGTTCAAATTGTAATGTTATTCCTATTTTTAATGTTTTAAACAATGCTCATATTATTGATGGATTGCAATATCTATTTTTACTTTTTCTTATTATTTTCTTAATTTAACAGCAAAGTACCGTATTATTGAAGGTATTAATAGTCATACTACCGTTATTCAATGACAAACAATAAAACTATAAGGAGATGCATCAATGTTTAAACATGAAAAGCAACTTTTACAAGAAGTTCGGGTGGAAAAAGCGAATCCCACTTATTATTGAACGGTCATGATTTGGATACAGAAGGCGTACAAGCAGGGCACATTCAAAGTCACGTTCTAACTGGACTAAATCCCTTAATGGCAAATGCCTCAGGTTACCTTTGGACTGCAGCCTATGTAAATGTCACAGGAGATTTGGCAGCAGATCTGTTATCAAATATTGCAGCAGAGCAGCGAGCTAAAGTTGTTTATGAATATCTTTATCGCCAAATTGAAGATCAACATGTCAAAAATACCATTGACTTTCTACTTAATCGAGAAGAAGCTCATAACACCTTATTCCGACAAGCATTTAATCAAATACAGGGAACCGGTTCCACTAAAGATTGGGGTGTGGATGAAAATGCACGTCTCTATTTTGATCTCTCTACCCCTGGAAAGTATTTTGATATTAAGAACCCTCAGCCACCAGCTTTTCAGAATCCAGATCCTAATGCCAATCCTCCAAAATCTCCCAATCCTCTTATTCAATAATTTGCAACAGTGTAGCCAAGATGAACTGCCATCTTGGCTACTTTCAAATACTTTTCTTAAAGAACCAACTTTATTGCGTTTTACTCAACTTCCTCAATAGTTTTTCTTATTTCCTTTCCATGAACCACTTGCCCATATCATCAAATAAATAAACCTGCTTACCCATGATCTTACAAGTATAGCGTATGCCTACATCGCCACCTATTAGTGATGCAGCTTGGCGCACGTCAATAAGACGATCCACTTCAAAGACTCTGCCATCTTCCCATTTAATTGATAGTGGATGGATGTTGCCGTATGTATCATGCTTTGCTATAACTTCAATAAACACCTTATAATCACTCATTTTCAACGCTCCCATTTCGAACGTACGTTTTCATAAATTATAAAGTTTTGGAATGCGAAATCAAGTGATATATACTTACAAGTTAAAACCGCCCCCAAAGGAGCGGTTTTTTATGTCCATCTACCATCTAGGCTCTTTGAGAGCAAATTCTCTCCTTTATCACGATGTTCCTCTATACCACCTTCTAGGTGTGTCTCGGTATACTGAATAGGATTTTCAACTGATCCGGAACGTTTCAGTTCTTGGAATAATTTTAATCGATTCTCTTCAGATAGTTTTTGAACAAATTTATTGATCTCTGACCATTCATCTATGTGATCAGCCATCTTGTACCTCCTTCGATGTTAGCTTTGCATTTAGTATGTCCTGGTTTCTATAATTTAAAAAATAATTCTTACTGCAGCTATTTTTAAATGCTGCAAAAGGCACTCGTATCGCCACGGATTAAGGCACAACAAAAAACCAGACAAATAATCTTTGTCTGGTTTCGTTTTTATAGGTAATTGCACCACTTTAGCACCACTAGAATCCGCTCATTTTCGGCACCACGCGGCACAGCTATTAATTTCACTGGAGCCGATATGCAGATTCGAACTGCAGACCTACTCATTACGAATGAGTTGCTCTACCAACTGAGCTATACCGGCAATCTACCTCTACTATTTTATCGCAATACGACCTCATAGTCAAGAATACTGCCCGTACTTAATTTGGTAAAATTCTATAATATTCCTCAATTTTATCCTTCTCCCAAAGCACTTACGCCACCCTCCTTTCTGGCATCTGTAATTACATTATAAAGTATGACACCTATGTCATTGTCAAGAGCAGTATCTAATTCATATCACAGGCAGCCTGCCATGATAAATAGCATAATAACAATAGAGAATGGGCTGGAAAAATTCCAGCCCATTTTTTTCGCTCAAAGAGCTTCCTCTCGCAGCACCGTTTTTATCATGCTCCGTGCATTGATTTGAAACGCCTGAGCTGGCTGCTCTAACTTGCTCTGCTCATCGCGAAACACTTTTTCATATTCAGTTAAAATGTGCTCTTCATCGTATCCCTGGCTGGCGAGACGAAGGATAAACTCCTTGGTTTCTTTCACAGCCAAGAGACAATTTTCCCAGTAGCTCCCCGTATCCCTTTCATTGACCAGACCGTAATGAGGTGAAATGATGAATTGAGGATTTAGTTTTTGGCATTTATGGATTGAATCCACTGCCTCAGAACAGCTGGTTAAAAAAGCAGGATAAATTTTTCCCGATTTACTCATATATCCTGTTGATTCACTAGGAAACAGGGTGTCATTATCAATCAGAAATGATAATGAACATTTGGTATGACCTCGTGTTTCAAGTACCCGAATGCTGAGGCCCCCTAGCTCCAGCACATCTGAGTCACAAATAATCCTATCTACTTTCATCATTGCATCATCATAGTCCACGATGGAATCTGCACCATAAATTTGGGCCGCCTCAAAGCTAAGGCTTCGAATCAGCTTTAAAGCATTTGGCTTATTTAAAGTCTGTTTTGCATATTCTGCCCCTAATACCTGACTATTAGGCCATTGTGCTTTTAAATACGGAATGGCACCGATATGATCATAATGGGAATGACTGATACAAATATAATCTAACGGTCTATTGCGTAGTACTTGCTTACTATTCTTAATGAGATTTGAAGCACAATAGGCCATGCCACAATCAATTAATGCCGCTTTCTCCGCTCCCACTAGTAAAAAAGCATTACCGCCTTTTCCGCCTGTGACATCTATAATTCTATCCATTATTCTTTTTATACCTTCCTTGTATTTACTGAGCCATAAAAACAGCTAATAATCCATCCCGCCCCCAAGCCGACCACCAGCGGTATGATCCAACCCATTCCAATATCAAAGAATGGTACAAAATTACGATACATAATAAGAAACCCCTGAACATTCTCCTGATTTTTAACACTCTCCGGCATTGCATTGATCCCATCGGCGATACTGACCAGCAAGGTACATAGAGTTGTCATCATATATACAATCTGCCGGTCTTTAAACAGGGGCGATAATAGCGCCAAGAGAATTAATGTGATGGCTAATGGATATAAAAACATTAATACCGGAATGGATAAAGAAATAATCTGTGTCAATCCAATGTTGGCAATCAAACAAGACAAAAGGGTAAATAACACTACATAGGATTTATAACTAAGAGAAGCAGGAAATAGTTCCTGAAAGGTTTCTGAACAGGCAGTAATCAAACCGATGGCCGTTTTTAAGCAAGCAAGGGTTACAATAATTGCTAATAGAACGCTTCCCAGGGATCCAAAATAATAATTGGCAATTTGCGCTAACGCAATCCCGCCATTTTCTGACAGCTTATATTGACCAATGCTTGTCGCTCCGATATAAGCCAGACAGCCATAGATTACCCCCATCAAAAGAACACTTACACTGCCTGCTTTAATCGTGCCAATCGCAATATTGCGCGGGCTTTGAACCCCAAGCCCTTTAATCGTCTGAACAACAATAATGCCAAAGGCCAGGGAGGCCAATGCATCCATGGTATTATACCCTTCAGTGAATCCTTTGAAAAAAGGATCTGTAGCATAGATCCCATGGATCGCAGCGTCAGAGATACTGCCCATTGGCTTTAAAAAACTCACGATTACTAAAAAAGCTAAAAATACTAAGAATAGAGGATTTAAAATCTTCCCTACCCAAGTTAAAATTTTACTGGGCTTCAATGAAAAAAGCAAAGCAACAAAAAAGAATAGGATTGTAAAAACAGCCAGCCCAAGTGTCTGGTATTCATTTGCAATATAGGGAGCCAGCCCAACCTCATATGAAACCGTCCCGGTTCTGGGAAGTGCAAAAAAAGGACCGATGGTTAAATACAATAAGACCGTCATGATGTATCCATAAATAGGATGGACACGACTGGCTAAATCAAACAAGCCGCTGCTTTTTGAAACGCCAATGGCTACAACGCCTAAAAAGGGCAGCCCTATCCCTGTGACGAGAAACCCGATGGTTGCACTCACAACATTACTGCCAGCTTCTTGTCCCATATGTACAGGGAAAATCAAATTACCGGCACCAAAAAATAACCCAAATAACATGGAACCAATCAATATATAGGATGATAACGTCAAACGTTTATCCATAAATCCACTCCTACTTTCTAAGTTATATCTTTGCATCTTAGGCTAGCACATTATTGAAGTATATAACATTTCGAAAAAATTATCAATTCCATACGATATTTTCCTAATGGATGTCAGCGAATGCCTTTCTGAGCCCAGTACTCACTGGGTTAAAATTTGCAATATGTAATCCAAATCCAAGATAATGGCATAACAATCACCATAGCAGGCAGCATATTCCCAATCGGAAAAGATTGAATCCCACAAATACGAAACCCGGTAGCCAGCATAAGAATACCGCCACATGCAGTAACATCAGCCAGCATAGCAGGTGTGGTTAACGGCATAATGAAAGATGCCGCCAAAAACAAAATCAGAAATACCCCTGTACCGCTTGCACAAAACAGAATCACAATACCAACAAACTGATCCATAAATTCTTTTGGATTCTCTGTCCCTGCTTTACTGGAAAACAACTTTTCAACCGGCCCTCGAGCTTTATTGGCCCAAATTTCAATTTACAAAATACGTTCCAATATCTCCACATCAGGTAAGAAAAAACGTTTTTAAAAATAAAAGATTTGAACCACAAAGGCGCAAAGTACACAAAGGGTTTGCTGCGGTCAGCGGCATTGCGTCTTTGCTACGCTCTATACTTATAAAAAAGCTAGACAGCCATAGATCTATGACTGCCTAGTTCAATGTAACTCACAATTATAATGCTTTGGGATTCCATTCCTTTAACTTATCAACATGGGAACCAGCCAGATCCATGACACTCATCCCATGGAACATTGCGTCCTCAGGAGTAATGGTGAGAATCTGAATGTCATCATAAAATAAAATGACATTTTCCCCGTCATAATCCAAAATATATTTATCCGGATTATAGTTTGCCAACTGGCTGATACGGTATAAGGAACCAGCTACAAAATATGCTCGATACAATGGTTTATAGCCGCCATACTCCGCACGAATCGTCGGCAATTGCCAAGCACCATCTACAACCAGCCCCGATGTACCATCGGGCGCTAATTGAGCTTTTGGATGGATCTTGTCCTTATCCAGAAAATTTTGCACCAGAGCAATTCGCTCTTTACTCTCAGGATGATCGGAAAACAGATCACTCTGCGAACCTTTTTCCAAACTGGCAAGTTTCATCAAACCCATTTTCATACTATAGGGATTATAGCCCGCCTTAGAAGAATGAATATATCCCAGATAATCAGCTTCTCTCTCATCAGATCGGCTATAGCCGGCCATAATCGCATTCATGGCTAAATTCTGAAGTATCGCAGCTTTATCACCAAATACTGCAATGAAACCGATATTGAGCAGTAGATTTTTTTCAATTTGTTTTACCGAATGCCGTTTGACCACATGTCCTATTTCATGTCCGATAACGCCAGCTAATTCATCATCAGATGGCATCAGATCCACCAAACCCTTAAATATGTAAATAAACCCGCCAGGTGCTGCCATGGCATTGACATCTTTGGAGTTTAAAACTTTAAACGAATAGGGTAAATCTTTTCGGTCACTAACAGCTACCATGTTCATACCTATTTTAGTTACCCGTTCTTGCAGTGCTGGATCATCCACCACGCCATATTTTTTCTCAAGCTGCTTGCCCACATCACGGCCAATACTGATTTCACTCTTCGTACTGATCATAGCGGCCTGAGCACACGGTACCCCATACAGCGTAACAATGCAAACAATTGCAGCAAAAACCACTCCTACGCGAAGTATCATTCTATGTACCATTTGAGCCCTCCAATCGAATACATCATGATGTAGCATCTCATGAATATTCTATCATATCTGGCACAAAATAACTCACAGAAATAATTTCCCAGCCGTCTATACCGTATCTCCCCTGCATTCGCCCCTGGCCTTTTCTATGGCTTTCGTCTCAAATGACAATAAAAGATGATTAGCCAGGTATGCCAAAAGAGAGGACAAAATCGTCCCCCAGAGAATTTTGGGCAAATAATTCATCCGTAACCCATCAAATAGCAGGACGCCTAATCCCCCGCATGAATCACGGCTGCAATGGTTGCAATACCAATGGTAGAAACGGTTGCAATGCGAATGCCTCCTAAAATAATCGGCAAGGCTAGAGGCAGCTGTATTTTAAAGAACATATACCTGTTACTAAGCCCCATCCCATATCCGGCCTCGATAATAGAAGCATCGATCGACTGAAAGCCCGTTACTGTATTCCTGACCAAAATGTATTGATTGTAGATGACTAACACGGTAATAGCAGTCATCTTCCCCAAACCGAATGCCGGAAGCAAAAAAGAAAACAAGGCTAAACTGGGTATGGAATAAACAACACCAAAGAAAGATAATGCAGCCGTGGACAGCCATTTTGACCTTGCAATTAACAATCCTGCCGGTATTGCCAATAAGAGCGAGATTATCATACTCAGACAAACCAAATACAAATGTTCCAACAGCAGTATCAGCATTTGATCATAATATTTTAATAGGTACGTAATCATATTCAGCCACCTTGTTCATTAAGCAGATAAAATCTTCCCCTGCCTAGTACTCACTTTAAGCTGCTCCCATGTGATTTTTCCTACCACACCTCTTCCACCATCCTCTACCAGTACATGATTTTGGTCATGTTCTAAAAAATAAGTTAATATATTGTGCAAGGATTCTTCTGTACCCACACGAAAAGCACGATCACTGACCTGGGCATCAACTGGCAGCATTACCGATTGTGCCTTTAGTACTTTTAATCGCTGCACAATATCCTGGGTTGCAATCAAGCGAGCAACATATTCATTAGCCGGCTTTGAAATAATCCCATAAGGTGTATCAAATTGCTGAATTTCCCCCTCATGCATGATCACCACTTTATCACCCAGCTTAAATGCTTCACTAACATCATGGGTCACAAACAATATGGTTTTGTTCAGCTTCCTTTGAATGCGAATCAGCTCCTCCTGTAAGTTCTGCCGCGTGATGGCATCAATCGCACCAAAAGGTTCATCCATTAACATAATGTCCGGATCAGCTGCCATAGCCCTGGCCAAGCCGACTCGCTGCTGCTGCCCTCCCGATAATTGTCTTGGATACCGCTTTTTAAATTCCCGGGGTGATAGGCATACCAGCTCTAAAAGCGCATCCACCCGCTTGGCAATTGCATCTGTATCCCATCTTAAAATTTGAGGGATGGTTCCAATATTTTCTTCAACTGTCATATGAGGAAATAAACCAACCTGCTGAATGACATACCCAATTTTACGTCGATACTCTTCTAATTTTAAGTTTTTAATGGACTCTCCGAAATACAAGATTTCCCCGGATGTTGCCTCATAAATTCGGTTCACCATTTTTAGAAGAGTCGTCTTGCCAGATCCCGAAGTTCCTAAAATAGTAATAAAGCTTCCTTCGCTGATACGCATATTGACCCCTGCTACAGCGTATTGAGACGTATTGGCATACTGCTTGCTTACATTACGAAACTCAATTGCAGTTCTAGCCACTTTATTACCTCCTTTTCTTCTCCCAAGTCTCGGCACCGCTGCCCAATCTATTTGATTGTATTAAAAAACTCCTTTGCGACCTCATTGTATTCCCGTTTCTTAATATCCACCTCAGCATTTAGCATAATCACCGTTTTGTTATCCAGCTTTGCTGTCACTTTATTCAAGATATCCTTTATCTCAGGATGCTTCTCCACTACATCCTGCCTGATAACAGGAGCAATGTTATAAGGCGGCCATACATGCTTGTCATCTTCCAATACAACAAATTCATCCTTGCTCAGCTCTCCTTCTGTGGTATATGCTACCGCCAGATCTGCCTTATCATTGTGAAGTACATCATATTTAATACCGTTGTCATACAGCCTGCGATCTTTAAAATCAAAAGAACCATATACCTTGACTAAGGCTGGCAGTCCATCTGCTCTTTCGTCAAATTGACCTTGGGAAGCAAACCGGATTTTACTGGCATGTTTCTGCAAGTCAGAGATCGTACGGATCTGATATTGTTCCGCTGCTCTTTTACTCATCACCAGACCTTGGGAATCATTGGCGGCAGAAGGGTCCAGCCAAATCAATTTGAATTTTTCTTTATATTTAGCAGAAACTTCCTGATAGACTTCTTTTGAATCAAATTTAGGAGCTTCTTTTAATACCGTTATCAAACCTGTCCCCGTGTACTCAGGATAAAAATCAATATCACCATTGATTAGCGAGTTATGAACAATCGCGCTGCCCAGGTTTAACTTGCGCTCGACTTTATAGCCTGCATGTTCCAGAGCTAAGCTGTATAACTCACCTAGGATCAAGGATTCTGTAAAATCCTTTGAACCTGCTTTTATCGTCACCTTATTCCCTTTTGCTTGATCAGAGCTGGCAGAGTTACTGCTGCATCCCATTACAACCAGTAATACGGCTGCCATGGATAACAACAAAAACATTCTGAGTCCCGATATTTTTTTAATCATTTTCCACACTCCTATTGCGTTAATCCCGTTGATACCTCGTAACCATATGCTGTACAGCTGTTAAGGATACCTCTGTCAAAACGGATAACAATGCTACTGACATCCCTCCAATCAATAAGATCCTTACATCATTCATTCCAATACCGGTAAAGATAAAATCGCCTAGTCCGCCGGCACCGATATAGGATGCTAATGTGGCACTGGCGATAACCTCCGTAGCAGAGGTCCGCAATCCTGTGAGTATGAGGGGCATTGCTAAAGGAATTTCGATAGCAAAAAGAATCTTGCCAGCATTCATTCCCATGCCTGCTGCACATTCCAGCACAGAAGGGTCAATGTTTCTAAAACCCGAATACGTATTAATCAATATTGGCGGAACTGCCAGTAACGTAAGTGCGAACAAAGCAGGTACAAAACCCGTACCTAATATGGGCATGGCAATGACAAGTACAGCCAAGCTGGGTATAATGCGCAGAATGGTAAAAGCATTGATCACAGAATAAGATACGCTGCCATTTTTGGAACACCAGATTCCTAAAGGTACGGCGATTATGAAACTGACAGCAATCGCAGCCAGGCTGATCTCAATGTGCACAATGACAGCCTCATAATATTTATCAATATTGAGTAATAGATATGCAATGCTCTCATTTATCATTCTATTTCCCTTTCTCATACAGTATGAATTTCTTGCATTTATCATTCTTTATGGAGCAAGACTATTTTATAGACCGTTTATTTTCCATCCCATTAAAAAATAAAATAAAAAGACCAAGCAAATTTCTATATTTTCCACCTATAAAACGTATACTTTCTAACACCGAGTAAAAAAATTTATACTTTGTGCCTATATAAGCAGGTATTATTTGATCAATGTAGTATACTATATAATATAAATTCTATATATAGTGCGCACTATATACTGTAGAAGGTGATTTTATTATGCAACTTACCATACGACAGACTAATATTCTAGAAATAATACAGACCCTCGGTCCAATTACCGGCAACAAAATTGCAGAAAAACTAAACCTCAGCCGGGCAGCTCTTCGTTCTGATTTAGCTATTTTGACGATGTCACAGCTCGTCAGCGCAAAACCGAAAGTCGGCTATTACTTTACAGGCCGCGACCTGCAGCAGCTAAACACCATGTCCTTTGATGCCATTCTTATTGCCGATACCCTTTCTGCGCCCATTGTGGTAAGAGAAAACAGCACCGTCTATGATGCGATCCTTACCTTATTCACAGAAGACGTCGGAACGATTTTCGTAGTATCCGAAGACAATTTCCTAGAAGGGGCCCTTTCACGAAAAGATCTGTTAAAGGCAGCGATGGGAGGCAAAAATAATAACGATCTGCCCGTCAATATTATCATGACACGAATGCCAAAAATCATCTTAACAACGCCGGAGGAATCGGTGCTGTCAGCTGCTCAGAAGCTTTTGTATCATCAAGTAGATGCCCTGCCGGTAGTAAAAATCATAAAAGAAGGTGAAACCACAAAATATCAGGTAGTTGGTCGTTTTACCAAAACCAACATTACACGACTTTTTGTTCAATTGGCAGAAAAATAATCGTTTATTCAAAATTCCAAGACAAAGGAGGCCCTCTTTGGATACTCTACGTAGCAGCCAAGTTCCCGTCGTATACATACTCTCTGATTCCATTGGCGAAACAGGAGAATTGGTTGTAAAAGCAGCGATTAGTCAATTTAATGGTGCCAGCATCGAGATTGAACGCAAGCCTTATTTAAAATCCGCTGCACAAATTGATGCCATATTAGAAAAAGCAGCCCAAAGAAACGCAGCGATCTTCTATACCTTAGTCCGTCCGGACTTAAAAGAGGTTTTAGAAACCAAAGCTCACGCCTTAGGAATAACACATGTCGATATTATGGGACCTGTCATTGATGGTCTGCAGGCAGTCACTCGCCTGTCTCCTCGCAACGAACCGGGCCTCATTCGCAAAATAGATCAAGCTTACTACACAAAAATTGAAGCAATTGAATTTGCCGTAAAATTTGATGATGGAAAAGATCCCCGCGGTCTCTTACAAGCAGATATTGTCATTACAGGTGTATCCAGGGCTTCGAAGACACCTTTATGCATGTACCTGGCACATAAAGGCATTAAAGCTGCCAATGTACCTTTGGTAAAAGAAATTCCGCCGCCGTCTGAACTGTTTCAGGTGGCTGCTCATAAAATTGTCGGGCTCACTATCAAACCGTCTTTATTATTTGAAATACGCAGAGAGCGGCTAAAAGCAATGGGGCTGCAGCCTTCCAGCAGCTATGCGAATTTAGAACGTATTATTGAAGAACTCGATTATGCTCAGGATATTATGCGCAGAGTCGGTTGCCCTGTCATTGACATTACAAATAAAGCAACAGAAGAAACTGCTGAGAGAGTTTTAGATTTTTACCGTAAAGGAGTCGTTGAACAATGAAAAAATTCGTATATTTATTTGATCAAGGCAGCGCCGATATGCGTTCACTCTTAGGAGGAAAAGGAGCAAATCTGGCAGAAATGACCAATATTGGTCTGCCTGTACCACCAGGTATGACCATTACCACAGCCGCCTGCAAAGAATACTATGAAAATGGCAAAAAGCTTCCAAGCCAGATCATAGAAGAGGTGCGCGAGAATTTGGCACATCTGGAAAATACCATTGGTAAAAAACTAGGGGATGTAACAAATCCCCTGTTAGTTTCCGTTCGCTCTGGAGCCGTATTTTCCATGCCAGGTATGATGGATACTATCTTAAACCTTGGATTAAACGAAAAAACAGTACAAGCGGTAGCGAAAAGTACAAACAATTTGGTATTTGCTTATGATTCCTATCGCCGCTTTATCCAAATGTTTGGCGATGTTGTATTGGAAATTCACAAATATGAATTTGAACAGCTTTTGACGCAGCACAAAAAGAAGCAAGGTGTTACCTTTGACCAAGAAATGTCTGCAGATACTTTGCGGGCAGTAATCGACAGTTATAAAGAACTCATATTAGAAAAAACAGGCGAAGCATTCCCTGAAGATCCAATGGAACAATTATTCTTATCCATTGAAGCGGTGTTTCGCTCTTGGAATAACGAACGAGCCTTTATCTATCGCAATCTGAATAAGATTGATCATGACCTGGGTACTGCTGTTAATATTCAGTCGATGGTATTTGGAAACATGGGTGATGACTGCGGTACGGGTGTGGCATTTACCAGAAATCCTTCCAATGGTGAAAATCTGTTATATGGAGAATACTTAACAAATGCTCAAGGGGAAGACGTCGTAGCAGGCATTCGCACTCCCCAGCCCATTGCAAAATTAGCCGCAGAAATGCCTCAAGTCTATGCTCAGTTTGCTAAGACGGCAAAAATCTTAGAAAAACATTATAAAAATGTGCAAGATATTGAATTTACCATTGAAAAAGGCACTTTATATATACTGCAGACCAGAAATGGCAAACGCACTGCCCAAGCCGGTATTAAAATCGCTCATGATCTAGCAGCAGAAGGCTTGATCACCAAACAAGAAGCCCTGTTATTGATCGAACCGGGCCAGCTTGATCAGCTGCTTCACCGCCAAATTGACCCTAACGCCAAACTGGATATTATGGCTACGGGGTTACCAGCCTCACCCGGTGCCGCCTCCGGCATTGTCGTCTTTGATGCCAATCATGCAGAAGAGCTGGGCAAAAAAGGGCAAAAAGTGATGTTGGTGCGAACGGAAACCACACCTGACGATATTCATGGCATTATTGCCGCACAAGGCATCTTAACCAGCCGGGGAGGCATGACCAGCCATGCAGCAGTAGTAGCCCGCGGTATGGGGAAACCTTGCGTCTGCGGCTGCGAAGCAGTAAAAATCAACTATCATACTAAGACCTTCACAATTGGAGAAACAATCATAAAAGAAGGAGATCTAATCTCCATTGACGGCGCAACAGGACGGGTCATCGCAGGCGTTGTCCCCATGAAAGATCCTGAACTCTCTACGGAATACCTAACCCTGTTACAATGGGCCGATGAATATAAGAAACTAGAAGTTAGAGCCAATGCCGACAATCCTGCGGATGCACAAAAAGCATTAGATTTTGGTGCCAAGGGCATTGGATTAACTCGTACGGAACACATGTTTATGGGCCAGGACCGCCTGCCTCATGTACAGGAAATGATTTTGGCAGAGAATTTTGAGGAACGCCAAACCGCCTTAACTCATTTACTGCCAATGCAGGAAGAAGACTTTTATGGTATTTTAAAAGTCATGGCTGGCTATCCCGTATGCATTCGTCTCTTAGACCCGCCTCTTCATGAGTTCCTTCCCAGTATGAACGAGCTGCTGATTGAAACGACTACCCTGCAAATTACACAGGAAAATATGGCACTCCTTGCGCAAAAAGAAGCCTTGCTTAAAAAAGTGCGTGCACTTCATGAATCCAATCCAATGTTAGGACATCGGGGCTGCCGCCTTGGCATTACATTCCCTGAGATATACGAAATGCAAATTCAAGCCATCTGCAATGCAGCTGCCCGCCTCACCACCGAAGGTTATAAAGTCTTACCTGAAATTGAAATTCCATTAACCATCGGCAGCGCAGAAATGAATTTCTTCAAAGAGAAAATTGATACAATTGCTAAAGCTACTATGGAAAAATATAAAGTAAGCTTCCATTATACATCCGGTACTATGATTGAACTGCCGCGGGCAGCCCTCTTAGCTGGTGAATTAGCAGAAGCAGCGGAGTTCTTTAGTTTTGGCACCAATGATTTAACACAAACCTGCTTAGGATTTAGCCGTGATGATGCGGAAGGCAAATTCCTGAATGATTATTTAGATATGAAACTATTACCCGATAATCCCTTTATCACCATCGATCGCAAAGGCGTAGGAAAACTAATGGAAATCGCAGTAGAAAGCGGACGCAAAACCAGACCGGATATTCTAATTGGTATTTGCGGCGAACATGGCGGCGAGGCTCGCTCCATCGAATTCTGCCACCAGATTGGCCTTGATTTTGTCAGCTGCTCTCCTTATAGAGTCCCCATCGCCCGCTTAGCCGCAGCACAAGCCGCCATAAGCAAAGGCGAAAATTATGGAACAAAATAAGTAATACTGCTACGTACTTGTTAAAAGAAAAAACAATTTGAAAACGCGAAGGCGCGAAGAAATACGAAGAACACGAAGGAGTAATATTGTTACTTCTTCGTGTTCTTTATAATCTTCGCGTCTTCGCGTTTCATTATCTTTTTTGCCCTATTTCCACTTTTTCGCTGCACGATTGAATTTCTTCCAAATTTTATTTGCTTTCTTTTGCAGCTGCAGCTGTTCACATATTTGCCAGCCGATCAGCATGCCTGCCTCTAAATGTACCGCCCTGCTGGATTTACTTCGCAATAATGCCTTTAGCAATATCTCTGTACTACGGGTATCTGTTATCATCCCCAAAGTATCCTGCAGTTTTTCCAGCTGTTCTGCAATAGAAGCTCTATCACCTAACAGCGGCTGCATTACTTCTACTACATACTTAAGTTTCTTGATTCCCAATCGTAAATTATGAACATCGTTGACATCCGCCCAAACTATAGATTCAGCTTCTTTTCTCACCATCTTGATCCAATTGACTAAACCATTGCTAACAAACTTTTCTGTTGTATGATCAGAAAGGATCGATTGCTGCCAGTCGTTATCTAAAATCTCGCCCCACAAACCTAATAATAAGGGCGTTGCCAAACCGGAACTGCATTCACTTGCAATCTTCTCCATTTCCTGATTGCGGCTGTCAGCAAGAACATCTCCCAACCAGACTTTGGCGCTTCTTTCCTCAGACTGATAATCCTGTAATTGACGCCAGCTGGCATAGGCTACATCTAAATCCCTCAATCTGGCCAGTCTTTGACCAAACTTTTTTAATTCATCCTGATACCAAGTGTTCTGTTTGATTACATTCAAGGGTTCGGCAAACTCCAATACCGATCGCAGACGCCGCAGACAAATACGCAGTTCATGAACTAATTCCGGCAGCTGGGGATTTTCAAGAAAAGCCCGCTGTGCCGTTAGAACATGATGAATCAGCTCTACCAGCAGTACGGCTACAGCCTCACTAACAGGCTTGGCTGTATCCACCTGAGGTACAGAATTCTTCTTTTGCTGTACAGTCGCCAGACCTGCCAGTAAAAGTCCCCGATAAAACTTACTATCAGGTTCTGGCAGCAGCGGAAACTCCCTGGATAAAGCAGCGCCCAGCATAAATAATGCTTTAGACTCTCCTGTTTTTAATTCTAATTCGATCTCTAAAATAGGTGATGTCTTCTCTCCCGCAATAATAGCACCTTTATCAGCGGCTACTTCAATCGTACTGCTGTCAGGCATAACAACCTCTACCATTCGCCGCTCAAAGAAAGTAATTAAAATAGGCTCTAATATTTCATCACCCACTACTTCCTGCAATCGTTCACCAATTTCAGTATGAGCAAAGGCTCCTGCATCAGGTTCATTATCGGAAACAACTACGTTCCATTCTAACCTGGCATGCAGCCCTCCCTTAGAAGAACCACCGCTTTTGACAGTAGCAATCCAATTCTCACCTTCACGGCGCAGACGATAAGCCAACTGTGCTTTTTGCAATGCATGACTAGGCGTATCAAAGTAACGAGCTTCTAATTGCTGGGTAATCTCTGATCCAGGAACAGTCACTGCTGCCAACGCCTCTGCTGTCATGATTTTTTCCCATACACTCTCATCGGCACAACCCAGTTTCAATTCCGTTTCCATATGATTAGGCAATTCGATCACCATCCTACCAAAATCGTCATATTCTCTTTATCCCAGAGTATAGCATGCCCCATAGCTTGTCAATGTCTTCCATGAAAAGATTCTTGCTTTAAGAAAAACGCCTCAAAGCTAGCATTTAGCTGACTTTGAGGCATTTTGTTAAAAGGTTGCAGAGTTTGGTGGAATTTCCAGGAATTCCACACCGGGATTTCGCTCACTAACCCAGCGAATTGCCCATTCATTACTGAGCAGAAGCACTGGGCGATCTTTGATATCACGAATCATCATACCGCTGTCTATGCTCTTCATCGATTTAATAGCCTGCTCATCGCCGGTTAACCAGCGCGCAACGCTAAAGGATAAACGGTCCATAAGCAGCTCTACACCATATTCATTTTTCAATCGATACTCCAGCACTTCAAATTGCAGCGAGCCAACTACACCAATAATAAAGGCCTCGGATGCAAACTCGCTCTGGCGGAAGACCTGAACAGCCCCCTCTTGGGTCAATTGGGTCATCCCTTTAACGAATTGTTTCCGCTTCATTGTATCTTTGGGCTGGACCTTGGCAAACTGCTCCGGTGGAAATACCGGGAAATCCTGAAACGTAAATTTAGCCCCTTCCTGGCACAACGTATCTCCAATTCCAAAAATTCCAGGATCAAATAAACCAATAATATCACCAGGATACGCTTCATCAATAATGGTACGCTCCTGAGCCAGGAACTGCTGAGGCTGAGCCAGCTTAATGGCTTTACCTGACTGAGCATGATACACAGACATCCCTCTGGTAAACTTACCGGAACAGATGCGAATAAATGCGAGACGATCACGGTGAGCAGGATTCATATTCGCCTGAATTTTGAAGACAAAGGCAGAAAACTCCTCACTTGCAGGATTAATTTCTCCTTCACTGGACATACGTGCTACAGGCGCAGGTGCCAGTTTCAAAAATTCTTCCAGAAAAGGTCGTACACCAAAATTGGTCATGGCACTACCGAAAAACATAGGTGTAAGTTCGCCAGCAGCTACGAGATCATAATCAAAAGCATCGCCAGCCATATCCAAAAGTTCAATATCTTCACACAACGCAGCATGAACACTCTCACCTAACAATTCACGAAAAGCAGGGTCACTAACACTCCCCATCGTGGAAGGCAAAACAGACTGCCCATGGGCGCCATCTTTGGCGAACAATTCCACTTGCGCCTGTTGGCGATTATAAACACCAACATAACTGCCGTCTATACCTACAGGCCAATTCATAGGATATGCCCTTATCCCTAATACCTGTTCAATTTCCTCCATTAGCTCAAAAGGATTCTTGCCATAGCGATCCAGCTTATTGACAAAGGTAAATACAGGGATCCCCCGCTGGCGGCATACATGAAACAGTTTCTTCGTCTGATCCTCTACCCCTTTTGCCACGTCAATTAGCATCACAGCACTATCTGCGGCCATAAGAGTACGGTATGTATCTTCACTAAAATCTTGGTGACCAGGTGTATCCAAGATATTCACCCGATATCCATCATAATCAAACTGCAGCACACTAGAAGTTACAGAAATACCTCTTTGCTTTTCAATTTCCATCCAGTCAGACACAGCATGTTTTGCTGCCTTACGAGATTTTACTGATCCTGCCAAACGGATGGCACCGCCGTACAATAATAATTTCTCCGTTAATGTCGTTTTCCCAGCATCCGGATGGGAAATAATCGCAAATGTTCGTCGTTTATTAATCGTCAATTCTAACTCTTCCATATGTATCGTAAAAAACCCCCTACACTCATACCTGCACTATGCAAAATTACTCTTCTATTACTATATGTTTACCTATCTAAAATGTCAAATATTATCCTACCCTATACTCCTATTTCTCATGCTTTTTTTAAAAAATCCATTGAAGACGCGAAAAAAACATATTAAAGACCGAACCGCAGAGGCACAGAGAACACAGAGAGGGGTTTTAAGCTAGCGTTATCTCCCCCTCAGTGCCCTCTGTGCCCTCTGCGGTTAAAAATCCCTTCGTGTTCTTCGCACATCTTTGCGTTCTTCGCGATTCAGCGTTCTTTTTTGTTGTACTATGCTTCTTTCGCAATCTGGTGTCGATTCACCGGACTCCCCTTTAAAGTATCAGCAGTTTGGCTATAAGCAAATGCAGGATTTAGAGCTTTCACAAAACCAGCAACCCATTTCTGATAGCATTCTTTCATAAAGGCTTTATCTACGCCAGCTTTCGTCCAATTTCGTTCCTGCAGGCAGATTTCACCCTCCCAAATCACTTTATTATCTTCATTTACCGTTACTACGTCGCCCTGATCACAAGGCATGCCATTTAGTACATAGTCATTCACTGCCTGATAAATCCCCGCTGCTCTTTGCCCATCATATTTCCCCTGGGCTTTGGCATGTTCACCGCACAGCTTGCCATGTTCAGCATAAGCGGATAATACAATATCTTGTGCAGCACCGCCACAAGTATCCACCAATTCTTTAATGAAAGCAGCTTCCCGCGTCTCTGCTATCGTAATCTGGCGCTGCAGCCAGCCATGAATATTCGTATGATCAATTAACTCACCAAGCTCCGTATCCGGTAAAGGCTGACCATAAATCTGCCAGACCTGAGACTGCAGTTCCTCTGCCGTAGCTCCACACATTTCCTCAGCCTTCTGAAAGATCAGCTGCTCCCGTTCTACTACCCGCCCGATTTTATGATATAACCAGTAATGAATATGACCTAAAAATGCACTCATAATGAGCCTCCTAAATTACTTTATTTAATCCTGCTAAAATTTCTTTTACATCAAGCCCATGTATTCCTGCTGCCTTTTCTAACGCTTCTCCTGTTGCCGACGGGCATCCTAGGCATCCCATCCCAAAGGAGCGGAATACAGGAACGGTTTGAGGATAAACCCTGATAATATCACTAATTACGCTTTCTTCTGTAATTTTATCGCCAAATACCAATGTACCTTCTGTGAGACCACCCGCTACCGGAACAAGCACTTTTCCCTCTGCAGATTGAGGTACTAGAGGTTCTGTCGTCTGGCTGACTCCTTGATAAAAAGCAGCTAACACATCCGCCCTAAACTTTTTAAACCCGACGCGATCGATAAATTGCCCCATGCGCTCTATATCCGCATTCTTTTGATAATACGTAACAATAACGTCTACGATGCGTATTACTTCATCATACTCCAGACCTTCTATCAAGAGATCTGACAAACGGGGATGGGCACCAGCCGTACCGCCCACATAAATATCCCAGCCAATATCGCTACCCATGACGCCAATATCTTTTACATGCACCTCTGAACAAGAATTCGCACAGCCTGCTACGCCAAATTTCATGCGAGACGGCATTTCTTTTTTATGATACAGCTTGTCAAGTTCCATACCCAGTTTAATACTGTCCTGCTTACCTCTTTTACAGAAGATATTACCAGGGCATATTTTAATACTGCGCACACAATTGGCAAAACCCATAGCGGGCTGCATGCCAAGCTCTTCCCATATTTTATCAATATCCTCAGCTTTAAGCCCGGTAATCATCACCCGCTGGGCAGATGTCAGCTTCAATACTCCATGATATTTTTCCGCTATATCAGCATACTTTCTCAAAACATCCGGTTTTATAAAACCTCCAGGCAAATGGGGTGTAATTGCATACGTACGATTGCCATTATGAATTTTTTGTAAATTAGCACCTTTAGGTAACATTGTGCCACCTCCTCAAATATTATCTTTATCATACCCCATAATTACCATCTTATCTGTGATCTATATCAAGTTTTTCAAAAATATTAACACTTTTCTTCTCAAAAAATGCTGCAACTCTAAAAATAAAACATTTTGAAACGCGAAGATGCGAAGAACACGAAGGAATAAATCGCAAATCCCTTCGTGTTCTTCGCACTTCTTTGTGCCTTCGTGATTCATCGTTTTTTTACCCTAAGCTCTGGTATCACTATAAAGCAAATTTCGATATTTTCTCCTGCAATTGTCCTACCATGTTACGCAGCTCAGTGACACAAACGATGGTCTCATCCATATCCATGATCTGCTTTTCTGTGACCGTGTGGACCTCCTCGGTAATAGCAGAGGTTTCCTCTGATCCTGCTGATATATTGCTGAATACAGTTACAATTTCATCGCTTTTTCCACTCATAACCGTAAATCGGCTCTGCATTTCAGACATTTTATCTGTAAGAGACTCAACAGCTACAGCAATTTCTTCAAAAATAGTCCATGTCGCATTCACGGTTTCCTCCTGATCGCTGACAACCTGCTGTGCCTTTTCGATGGAAGACACAGCGATCTTAGACTGCTGCTGAACATCCTGAATCAATACCTTAATATCGTTAACTGCACTGCCGGATTGCTCTGCCAGCTTCCTAACCTCTTCCGCCACTACAGCAAATCCCCGTCCCTGTTCTCCTGCCCGCGCAGCTTCAATAGAAGCATTTAACGCCAGCAAATTGGTTTGAGCAGCAATTTGCTCGATCACCGTAGTGATTGAACCAATTTGTCCAATCATTTCATTTACCTTCCGTACTACACTGTCCACATCCTGAGAAGCCTGCCTGCCTTCTGTCATCTTTTCTGTTAAGGAACATATAATCCCAGCCACTTTGTCATTTAAACTGCACATCTCCCCATAGCTTTGCCCCATCTCATCAGTATAAGCCTGCACAGCTTTAACGTGATCTGCAAGCTCATGCATACGCCCCACACCGGACTCCATCTCCTGGGATTGATTCACAGATACACTCGCAATCTGCCCGACAGACAAACCCACCTCTTTAATGGAATGACTGTTTTTTTCTGCTGCGGCTTTCATTTTATCCGAATTGATTTCAACACCTTGACCGATCTGCTGTACTTGGCTCAGTAAGATGATCATATCCTTTTGCATCTTCATGATTGCATTAGACAATTCCCCTAGCTCATCCGTACGGGTGCTGAACGGCTGTACTACATTCGTCTTAAAGTTACCAGCTCCAAATTCACCAAGATGAGTAATGGCGGCAATAAGAGGCCGTAGGAAATGCCTGGACACAAAAAACGCCACAGAAAGTGCCAGCACGATGGACAGCAATGCAATTGCAATCATCACGCTGCTGACGTCTTCTTGATTCTGCAATCGTGTCGTCGTCCCAAGAAAAAAACTCATTAGTACTAAAGGAACTAGTATAACCCCTATAAAAGCTGCAATTAACCGATTTCTGATTCCCCAAAAACCTCGCCTATCCACTTTTCCACTCCCTCTTCCTTTATCGCAGTGCCACCAATGGTTAACTGCGTGAATTTTTACATAATTCACTTTATTATATACAGCTTTTTGTGATTTTTTTGTCGAAATAAGTCAGGAATAACAAATTCTATCTAATAAACAACCAAAAACTACAAGTAACACAATGCGTCTTTTTTTTATACATTGTTATGGGAGGTATTCTCAATATGTAATTTTGTATTTTTACTGTTGACATATTTAAAAATTCTATTATAATAAGTCTAACAATAAGTTTACAACTTTACACTTTAAAAGTGATGATGGAGAAAGAGAAATGCCCCTATGTTTCAGAGAGCCGGGTAAGGTGGGAGCCGGTAACATATGTATATTCTTGAGTCACTCCTGAACTGCAAGGCTGAAAGCATTGAGTAGGCCGCGCCGGAATCAGTTCGTAATGGAACGCAGCCGTTAACTTGCTAGGGTTTAGCAATAGACCTGATGAGAGATGTATTCATACTTTTGAATACAACAAGGGTGGTACCGCGAGAGAAACCTCTTGCCCCTTTTTAGGAGGCGCAGGTTTATTTTTTTTATCTACAATTAAAGGAGGCAATCATTATGCATAGTAACATTGTAAAAAAAGGTTCAACCAGAGCAGCCCACCGTTCCTTATTTTATGCCATGGGGTATGACAAGGACGACTTGAATAAACCCCTCATTGGTATTGTCAATTCCTTCAACGAGATTATCCCTGGGCATGGACACTTAAAAGACATTGTACAGGCGGCTAAGCTTGGCGTTGCTGCTGCTGGCGGAACACCTATGGAATTCCCGGCTATTGGTATCTGCGACGGAATTGCTATGGGACATAAAGGTATGAAATACCCCCTACCCAGCCGTGAACTCATTGCCGATTCCATTGAAGCTGTGGCTGGCGGCCATGCCTTTGACGGTTTGATCCTAATCCCCAACTGTGATAAAATCGTGCCTGCTATGCTCATGGCAGCTGCGAGAATCAATATTCCCTGTGTCGTAGTAAGCGGTGGTCCTATGCTGGCAGGACGCTACCAAGGAAAAGATATTAGTGTTAGTACGATGTTTGAAGCAGCAGGAAAATTTGAAGCAGGGAAAATCAGTGCTGAAGAACTTGACACCATGGAACAATCCGCTTGCCCTGGCTGCGGCTCCTGTGCTGGTCTCTTTACTGCCAATACCATGAACTGTTTGACAGAAGTTCTGGGCATGGGTCTTCCCGGCAACGGCACCATTCCTGCTGCTTATACAGGAGCACGGAAAACCCTTGCCAAGAGAGCTGGCGCTGTCATTATGAACTTAATCAAGAATAACATTCGCCCTCGGGATATCATGACAAGTAAAGCCTTTGAAAACGCCATTGCCGTAGATATGGGAATCGGTGGTTCTTCTAACACGGTTTTGCACCTAACAGCCATTGCTCATGAAGCCCAAATTGCTTTGCCCCTTTCCCTCTTTGAAGAAATCAGTGCCAAAACTCCTTACATTACCAAGTTAAGTCCTAGCGGCACCCACCACATGCAGGACTTAAACGAAGCAGGCGGTATCAATGCTGTTATGAAAGAACTTGCCAAAGCTGGTGTCATGCATACGGATGCGTTGACAGTAACGGGAATATTATCGGAACGCCTAGAGCAAGCTGAAATTACACGCGCAGATGTCATCCACACGATTGACAATCCCTATCGGAAAACTGGCGGTATCGCTGTTCTTGCCGGCAATCTGGCTCCCGACAATGCCATTGTAAAAGAAAGTGCCGTAAAGGAAGACATGCTGGTCTTTGAAGGCCCTGCCCATGTTTTTAATTCAGAAGAAGAAGTCATTGAAGCTCTGTTAGCAAAACAAGTAAAAGACGGCGAAGTGGTGATTATCCGCTACGAAGGACCCAAAGGCGGTCCCGGTATGAAAGAAATGCTAAATCCAACAGCTATTATTACTGGCATGGGGTTAAAGGTTGCTCTGCTTACTGATGGACGTTTCAGCGGTGCTACGCAAGGAGCCTGCATTGGTCATGTGTCGCCAGAAGCTATGGAGGGAGGCCCCATCGCCTTAGTAGAAAATGGCGATGTGATTTCCATCAATATTCCTCAGCGCTCCCTGGTTGTTAATATTAGCGATGAAGAAATGGCAAAACGTCGTCAAAATTGGATACAGCCTGAACCAAAAATCAAAACAGGTTATCTCTCTCGCTACGCCCGTCTTGTCACATCCGCCAATAAAGGTGCCGTATTAGAATAAGGAGGCCAGCCCCCTTCAAACCTCTTGGAACCTATATCTCCTATTTACTGGGACTCATTATGTATGGGACTTACCATGTCATTAAATGGACTTTAAAAAGGAAAAAACAGAAAGTGATTTACCTGTTAAAAGTTAAAACACTGTTAAAATTAAACCTTTGAAAGACTGAACGAATTGTGCCTTTGTGGTTCATAAATTTCCATGTTCTTCCGTTTATGAGATTTATATCTATACTAAAAAGAAGCCCAAAAGATCCTGACAGCGTCCGGCTGACAACGATCTTTTGGGCTTCTTTTATTTCATACCTTGTATCATACTTTCAGAAACACTGGATAGTTCCCCGGCCATAGATGCCAATTCCTGACTGGCTTTAGCCATCTCCTGAATGGAGCTTGCCTGGCTTTGAACCGTATGATCAATATTCACTACTTTTCGGTTCATGATCTCGATTGAATCCTGCGTTTTCTTTAAGGACGAATTAATATTCTGTACGGACTGAGCACTTACAGAAGCCAATTTGCGAATTTCTTCAGCGACTACGCTAAATCCTCTGCCAGCTTCTCCTACACGGGCTGCTTCAATTGCGGCGTTAAGTCCCAGCAGATTTGTCTGATTGGATACGTTCTTAATAAAATCCACAATCTCATCCGTCTTATGAATCGTTTCAGCCAACTCTTTACTTAATGAACCCAGGTCACTGCAAATATCCGACAACTCCTTGGCACCTGCTGCCAGTGCATCCATACTCGCCGTGAATTCATCAGAAGAATTAGCCAGCGTTCCGGCTATGGTATGAACCTTTTCCTGGTTCATGACAGCCTGGGTTGTAATCAGACAACCAATTGCCTGATTGCCTTCTTTTATCGGAATTGCGCAAGCAATATAGGGAATATCAAAAGCGGACTGTTCCCGGGAAATCATACGAATCACACGACTTCCCGTATTGATACATTGTTCGCAAACCTGCCCTTTCATAGGCTCTCCAGCCCTGACCCCTAAATCAAAACTTTTGCCTGGCACATACGCAGTGTACGTCCCGTCCTGGATAACTGACACGCCTACATCCTCTACGAATATTTCATTGATATAAGGCGCCAGTTCTGTAAACATTCTTACGATTTCCCGTCCCGAAAGATTGGACATTCTCTTCACCTCACCCATGGATTTTAAGATTGCAAAATCGTCTTATTTTGCATCTACCGCAAAATCACTCTTGTACTTTTCCAGAAAGCCAGTATTAAAATCACCCTTAACAAACATGTTATGATTCAGCAATTGTTGATGAAATGGAATGGTGGTATGAATTCCTTCAATAACAAATTCACCTAGCACGCGTTTCATCCTATCAATAGCATCTTGGCGATCTTTTCCCCAAACAATAACCTTCGCTACCATGGAATCATAAAAAGGTGAAATTTCATATCCCGGGTATACCCCGCTATCAATTCGCACACCAAATCCACCTGGAGGCAGATACTCTTGAATCCTGCCCGGTGACGGCATAAAATGATTTGCTGGATTTTCCGCATTAATTCGACACTCAATCGCCCAGCCATTGATTTTTACATCTTCCTGGCAAAAGGACAACGGCTCTCCTGCAGCAACCGCAATCTGCTCTCGAATCAGATCAATTCCTGTAATCGCCTCCGTGACCCCATGCTCAACTTGAATGCGAGTGTTCATTTCCATAAAATAAAACTGTCCATGTTTATCTAATAAAAATTCTACCGTACCTGCTCCATGATACTTCACAGCTTTCGCTGCCAGTACGGCAGCATCTCCCATCTGCTTTCGCAATGCCTGATCAAGAGCAGGGGAAGGTGCTTCTTCTACCAGCTTTTGATGCCGACGCTGAATGGAACAATCCCGCTCGCCAAGATATGCCACATTTCCATATTTATCAGCCATAAGCTGAATCTCAACATGCCGGGGCTCTTCCAGATACTTTTCCAGATACACACCTGCATTGCCGAAGGTAATCGCCGCTTCCTTCTGGGCTTGGCGAATTCCTTTGATTAATTCTTCCTCATCCTGAGCCACTCGCATACCTTTTCCGCCGCCGCCGGCGGTTGCCTTGACAATAACAGGATAACCAATTCCTTTGGCTACCTCAACTGCCGTATTTACATCCTCAATAATACCATCAGTGCCTGGAACAATAGGAACGCCCGCCTGTTTCATCGTTTCTCTGGCAACGGCTTTCGCTCCCATCTTACGAATGGCATCGGCCTCAGGGCCGATGAAGGCAATCTGATAATCGGCACAAGCTTGGGCAAACTCTGGATTTTCTGCCAGAAACCCATAGCCGGGATGAATGGCATCCGCCTTAGTAAATTGAGCAATACTCAGCAATCTGCTTATATTTAAATAACTGTCCTTGGAAGAGGCAGGGCCAATACAATATGCTTCGTCTGCCAGTTTTACATGGTATGCTTTTTGATCTGCTGTTGAATACACAGCAACAGTTGCAATGCCCATCTCGCGGCAAGACCTGATGATTCTCACCGCAATTTCTCCCCGATTGGCAATTATCACTTTTTTAAACATCTTTTCTGCCCCTTTGTTGTGATTCTATTCCCTCATTATCACCAGCTTTTACTCTGGTTTCACCAGAAATAGAGGTGCCCCATATTCAACAAACTCCCCATCCTTAAACAAAATCTCCACAATTTCTCCATTGATACCTGCTTCCACTTCATTAAACAGCTTCATAGCTTCTAGCACACACACCACAGTGCCCGAGTCCACTTGCTGACCAATTTTCACAAATGGATCTGCGCCTGGTTCTGGAGCGGAATAAAACGTACCTACAGTAGTAGACAGGATCTTGTGCAAATGGCTGCCCTCAATCTCTTCCATCATTTTGGCAGATTCTTCTTTTATCACTACAGTAGATTGTTGTGAAATAGTCTCTTTAATACCCTTAGAGTCTAATGGTGTATTGTTTTGCGATGATACAGCATACTTCCCAACAATAATTTTGGTCCCATCCTGGTTCAATTCAAAATGCTGTATAGAGGACTGGTCTATCATTTTTATAATTTCTCTTATTTCATCAAATGTAAGCATGACTTTCACTCCTCGTATTCATACCGTGAACCTAGTACCTTATCAGCCCTAAATCAGTGAATACTGACGGTCTATTCTCCTACCGTTTTAAGCTGACAAGGTACTAGTTACATCCAGATATAGTCTATAAAAATTTCAACTGGATTGCAGTTTTTAATTCTTGTATATAATTTTCTCTTGCAATATAAAGCCGTTCTGCTTCTTCCAAAGTAATCTCCTGGAACTGAATTGCTGCTCCTGGTCTAACTTGAGCAAGAATAGGAACATCGACAATCGCTACCTGCCCAATCTTAGGATATCCCCCTACAGTTTGTCGATCGGCTAATAATATAATGGGATTTCCATCTGGCGGTACCTGAACAGTCCCTAGAGCTACAGCCTCCGAAATCATTTCTAAAGGTGATTTCAACTGTAAATTTACCCCTGACAAACGATATCCCATTCTATCGGATTGTGCAGTGATTTGAAAAGAAGCATTCAGCAATTGACTTTTACTCTCTGCAGTAAAATATTCAAACTGGAGCCCTCGGGTCATTCGAATCGTAGTGAGGCGCAAAACATGAGGCATTGGCTGTCTGCCTGCGTACCAGGATGAGGGAACAAAGGATTCTAGTGAATGTATCCTTTTGAAATATTCCATCCGCTCTAGAATAGCTCCTTGGGGTGAATTTACTGCCAACACATCTCCTCGCTGCAGTGCCCTTCCCTGGAAACCTCCAATGCCAGCCCGCAAATACGTACTTTTACTGCCCATCACTTCTAAGAGATCACAGCCCCCTGCAATGGCTAAATAGGAGCGGCAGCCTGACTTACAAACACCAAACTGCAGAATACTGCCTGCTTTCACATAAACAGGCCTCCACATTGGAACGACTTTACCATTGATAGTCGGAGATAAGTTCCCGCCCGTAATGGCTAGCAGACTATCTTTTTCTATTTCAAGAGATGGCCCCAGCAAAGCCATTTCTAATGTCCCTTCACTCTCTTGGTTGCCCACTAAAATATTGGCGATGCGCAGGGAATAGGCATCCATTGCCCCGCTAACAATAACTCCATGTTTTTGATACCCATATCGCCCTAAGTCCTGCATACTTGTCAAAAGACCTGGCTGAAGAACTTTTATACTCATATCGGTTCCCTCTTATATTCTTCATATTCTTTCTGGGAAATAGGATAAAAGCGTATCCGATCTCCTGCTTGGAGGAGACTGGGAGGATCTTCATTCGGACGAAAAAGCGCTAAAGGGGTACGGCCAATTAACTGCCATCCTCCTGGCGTTGGGATAGGATACACACCCGTTTGCATACCTGCAATGCCTACAGATCCTGCCGAAATTTTCGTGCGCGGTGACTGACGCCTTGGAGTAGAAATTTTTTCTGACATACCGCCTAAATACGGAAATCCTGGAGCAAAGCCAATCATATATACCAGATAATCACCCTTACTATGGATGTCGATTACCTCATCTACAGTAAGTTTGTTATATTCGGCTACATATGCTAAATCAGGTCCAAGCTCTCCACCATAACAGACTGGTATTTCAACAATTCTCGATTCCTGACCCTCGCCAATCCTAAGCTCTGTAACAATTTTCTGCAGGATGACAGAAATGATCCTATAAGAGGGCTCTTCTTTTAGCTCTACATGATTCTGATGTAATTGTTTCACCAGAAGAGAGTCATAAAATACCGTAACACTGGAGAAGGCGGATACATATTCAACCATCCCTGGCAGGCAATGACAATCAAGGTATTCTGTAAATGCTTTTACTTTTCGGTGTGTGTCGGGATGTATTCCTCCGCCAAATTCCACTAAAACAGCTGATTCTCCTAAGGGAAGCATCGTAGCACTACATTCCATATTACTAGTTATTGGATGCAAGTTTATCACCTCTATCTTTGAAAAAGAACCTTTCTATTTCACTGCATCTTAAAAAACACTATATTGCTCATCTAATACATCGGCAATAAACATGTGTCCAGGAGCATGAGTAATCATCAGCTCCGGTTTCACTTCCATTGCTATGGCTTGGGGAGTAGCACCGCATGCCCAGAAAACAGGTACCTCCCCTTCCCTAATCGTGACTCGATCACCAAAATCAGGTTTATTAATATCTTTAATACCAATCCTTGCTGGATTGCCAATCTGAATAGGTGCTCCATGAACTGCGGGAAAACGAGACGTAATTTGAACCGCGCGAACCACATCCTTCTCAGGAATCGGACGCATACTCACAACCATAGGTCCTTCGAAGCGGCCTGCTTTTACGCAAGGGATATTGGTCTTATACATTGCCACATTACAATTTTCTTCAATATGACGAACAGGAATTCCATTATTCATTAAGGGATGCTCAAAGGTAAAACTGCACCCAATCAGAAAGGCGACCATATCGTCTTCCCAATATTTCATGATATCCGTTACTTCTTCCGCTAACTCACCAGATCGATAGATCCGGTATTTTGGAATATCAGTTCTGATATCAGCCTCAGGTGCGATCAGCCTTGGGATCGGAGAGCCCGGTTCTGTTACATCAAGAATCGGACAAGGTTTAGGATTGCGCTGACAAAATAAGAGGAACTCAAAAGCAAGATCCTTTTTTAAGATAGCTAAGTTTGCCTGGGTAAACCCCTTTGCCATCCCTGATGTTGGCTTTATCCACTCGTTATTCCGAATCATGGCACGAATTTCTGCCGGACTCATATTTGCAGTATCCTTCATTTTCTAGCCCCTCCCATTAACTCTCTAGATTATTGAAACATTTTAGGCAACGTATTGATCAGAGTGTATCCACTCATATAGGCCATCATTACAACTACTAAACCACCAAAGATAGTCATCCATAGAGGATGCTTGTAATCGCCAACAATGTTTTTCCTGTAGGCAGCAACCAAAATCGTCGCTAATGTGATGGGAAGAATAAGACCATTTAGCGATCCAACAAGAACCAAGATTTTAACAGGTTGTCCAACTAAGGAAAATACTAAGGTTGATACTAAGATAAAACCAATAATGACAGCTTTTTCATGTCTTGCAATGCTGGTGCTGAAAGTTTTAATAAAAGATACTGAGGTATAAGCAGCACCAATTACAGAGGTAATAGCAGCCGCCCACATAACTACACCAAATACTTTATAACCGACATTCCCGGCTGCCAGCTTAAATACAGATGCAGGTGGGTTTGTCGGATCAATTGTCAAACCCTGGGATACAACACCAAGAGCCGCTAAAAATAACACCACACGCATAATGGAAGTAATTAAAATACCTGAAACAGAACTTTGTGTTACTTGCGGCAGCGCTTTAACACCACGAATTCCTGCATCCAAGAGTCGATGCCCGCCGGCAAATGTAATATATCCACCAACAGTACCACCAACAAGTGTAATAATTGCAAACATATCGATCTGGTCGGGAACAAAACTTTTCATGATCGCTTCCCCTACAGGCGGTGCCGAAGAAATAGCAATATATACTGTAAGACCAATCATGACAAACCCAGCAATCTGAGTAACTCGATCCATCGCCTTACCTGCTTCTTTGATTAGGAAAATAGTGATCGCAACAGCGGCGCTAATGATCGCACCAGTCACGGGTGTAACGCCAAATATGACATTCATACCAAGACCTGCGCCTCCAATATTACCAATATTGAAAGCAAGACCTCCCAATACAATCAAAAATGCTACCAGATAACCAAGACCTGGGAAAACCATATTTGCAATATCTTGCCCGCGTTTTTCTGAAACGGCAATGATCCGCCATACATTCATTTGTGCGCCAATATCTAAGATGATAGACATCAGAATCACGAAACCAAAGCTTGCAGCCAATTTTTGAGTAAATACTGTGGTCTGCGTTAAGAAACCAGGACCAATTGCAGAAGTTGCCATCAAGAACGCGGCGCCTAATAATAAGCTTAAATTGGATTGTGCCCTCACAGGTGATTGCTTCTCTGTATTTGTTACTTTGTTATTTGTTTCCATCTCTATTCCTCCTAATTTTCCCTTTATTTAAAACCGACTGCCTGAAGGTCAATTTGAGATTTTCCAAGAATTTCTCGAATCAGACGAGCAAATGCTAATGCATGAGAACCATCACCATGAATGCAGACCGTATCTGCTTTGATGGGAATATCCCTTCCTTGCAGCGACAGCACTTTTCCTTCTTTGACCATACGAATAACTTGAGAAACAGCTTGTTCTTGGTCAGTAATCAAGGCTCCCGGCTGATTTCGCGGCGTCAATGTTCCATCCAATTGATAGGTACGATCGGCGAATACTTCATGAGCTGTCTTAAGACCAATTTTCTCCCCTGCAGTAACCAGCTCACTGCCAGACAGGCCAAATAAAATAAGATCCGGATTGACCTTATACACAGCTTCTGCAATCGCTTCGGCAAGATCCGACCGCTTTGCTGCCATATTATAAAGAGCACCATGGGGCTTTACGTGCCGCATGTTTCCTCCAGCCGCTTTCACAAATCCATAAAGTGCTCCGATTTGATAGACAACCATCTCATAGGCTTCCTGGGCAGATATATCCATGTTCCGCCTGCCAAAGCCGATGAGATCCGGCAGCCCTGGATGGGCACCAATCGCCACATCATTCTGTATTGCAAGCTTCACTGTACTAAACATCACATGAGGATCACCTGCATGAAAGCCACAGGCAATATTAGCCGATGTAAGAAAGGGCAAAATCAACTCATCCGTTCCCATGGTATACGCACCAAAACTTTCTCCTAAATCACAATTCAAATCCACTCGATACATAGCAGTCCCTCCTTCACCACAATGACAAGAAGACGCCTCAAACAAAGAGTAATCTTTGTCTGAAGCGCCTTTGCTTCTTGGTTCAATGGGCTTTTGTGAACCCACCTATAACTTGTGATTTATCATACCATTCTATAACTTCTTTTGTAAAATTGAAAAAAACAATAGGGCACTTCAATTTTATCGAAAGTGCCCTCAGCCCCGATCTATCCTAAGGAAATGGCAAGTCATACTCACTTCATTTCCCATTCCCGTTTTATATTTCTATAACTTTCCTGCTCTTTTTGCAAGACTTCAATTGCCTCTTCTTCTGTACTGCGCAGAAAACGAATGCAGTCACCCGGCTTGGCCTGGACCAGCTTGGACAAATCCCCCGAATCACTGATCCTAACTTGGCATATCCCCGGGTCGTTTGATGATCTGCCGTCATAATAAAAGGCATGCCATGAACCGGTACCTGAATCGCTCCCAGCCACACAGCCTCAGATATAATATCAGCGCTGCCAAGATGTTTGATCTTGGGACCTTTCAGCCGATACCCCGTCCGATCCGATTGCTTTGTCACCTTGTAGGAACTGCAAAAAAAAGCATCCAGTGCTGCTGATCCAAACATCGTATCCTGAGGCCCCAGAATGACTCGCAGCTGCACTTGGCTGACATACTGAGGAATATATCCCTCTGCCAGACTCCCAAGCTGTGTTTTACACTCCATATCCCGCCCCACATGCAGAACATCCCCCTGCCGCAGCACTCGTCCTTCATGTCCCCCAATCTTTACTGGAGTACACGTTGAACGGCTGCCTAAAACAACAGGAACCTCAAAACCTCCACGAACAGCCACATACGTTCGATAACCGCTGACTGCAGTATCAAAGCGAAGTATACCTCTTCTGGGAACGATAAAAGCCGACCAATTGGAAATAGGCATGTGATTTAAGAGCCCCTGCATATCCCCGCCGCAAACTGCCACCATCTGCTTTTCATCAAACTTAAACGTTCCACCTGCGCCCGTCATTTCCAGCACAGCCGCATCGGGACGATTGCCCACCAACAGATTAGCCACTTGACTGGCATATCGGTCCATTGCTCCGGAAATGGGCATACCATAGGCCTGAAATCCCCAGCGCCCCTGATCCTGAATCGTAGTGAATAAACCCGGCTCTATCGTTGTGATCACAATCTTCACCTCCCATTACAGATAAGAAACCTCTGGTATATATGTCCCTTTTTCTACGGATCTGCGAATTGCAAAATACTCAGCTGTGGAAATCTCTTCGAAATGCAGATAATCTCCCACTGAGAATAAAAAGGGGTTGTCACTGGTAAAATCAAAAGCTTTTATGGGAGTACGTCCAATCAGCCACCACTCCCCTGCACTCTCAATCGGATAAAAGCCTGTTTGATTGCCGCCAATCCCCACAGATCCTCCTGGAATTCGCTCCCGGGACCTTTCCTGACGAGGTACTGCAATCTCGCTGGACATCCCCCCCAGATAAGGAAAACCAGGAATAAAGCCTAACATATAGATCATATAGGGCTTGGAAGTGTGAATCCCAATCACTTCCTGAGGCGAAAAACCAGTATATCGTGATACATATTCCAAATCAGGTCCTAACACGCCCCCATAACAAACAGGGACATGTACGACTCTAGATGACAGCAAGTCCTCTACATCCTGATGCTCAATCCTTCCTAGCATATGAATTACCTGTCTGGACAGTTCCTGGCGGGTAATCACTAACGGATCAAAATAAATACTTACAGATCGATAGGTAGGAATTACCTCCATGATTCCATGAATAGGCTCGAAATGGAGCAATCTCGCCAATTGCTGAACCCGCAGATTGATTTCAGGTGCAATAACGCTCCCAAATTCAATTACCAGCCCATGTTCACCAGCAACCAGAATCCGAATCGAATGAATGTTTTCAGTCATTCTCAGCTCAACTCCATTTCATGAAAATTTTATTCTTACTATTTGTCCTTTAAAAGAAATAAAACGAATCGAACCGCAAAGACACAAAATACACAAAGGGGTTTATTTATATTTTCTCACATACAAAGCTTTCTTTACTTATAAGAAAGAGAGCCATAAATGCATGCATTTATAGCTCCATCGCTATTCGTTCACTAAATTATTAAATACTTTACCATAGGATCATTGGAAACACAATACCTGTGCACTATTTTAACAATCGTTCTTCAACCAGCCGGATAAAAGCCCGTATACCATGAGACAGCCACTTATCCTTATGATAGGCCAAATACGCATTGGTCTCAAGCTCGACTCCCTGCCACGGCAGTTTGACCAACAAACCTGTTTTTATCTCTTGGGCTACAGCAGCTAAAGGCAATATCGTGATTCCTAAATTATTGATTACCATCTGTTTGATGGTCTGAATATGACAGATTTCCAAAATGGTTTTAGGTGCAATTTCAGCCTTTGCCAAACCTTCTTCCAAAGCCGTTTGATAAGCGGTTCCCGACTCCATGAAGATCAGCCGCTGATCCTCCAGATCTTTAATTTTCACTTCCTGATAAGCCGCAAGAGCATGATCCGGGGACGCTAACATCCCCATTGGCTCGTCCCATAAAAACGTACTGATCAAATCCGCATCGGATGAATGTTTCTCATGAAAAAAAGCAAGATCCATCATATTTTTCCGCAGCAGATTTCGAAAGTCACTGCCTATGCCGAAATTCACTTTTAACTGCACATCTGGATATAACAATGTATATTCCTGCAGCAAATCCGTTAAATAATATACACATAATGACTCTGGCATACCAATCATGATCGGTCCCTTGGGTATTTCGAAATGGTCAAACTCATTTTTAGCATCCTCAGCTAATTTAGTAATCTTTTCTGCATAATCATAAAGTCTTTCCCCATCCGTTGTAAGCATCAGCTGGTGTCCAAATCGTTCAAAAAGAATCGTATTTAATTCTTTTTCCAACAGCTGAATATGAGTCGTTACACTCGATTGCGTATACCCTAAGTACTGAGCTGCTTGTGAGAAGTTCCCTAATTTCACTATGCTCATAAAAGTCTTTAGCTGCCGAAATTCCAAAACACATCACTTCCTCTCACAAACTAACCGATATGCAATATACCAAATTTAAATAGGATCAAAATTAAGTTTAATAGTACCGTAAAATACAAATAAAGTCTACCCAGTATGAAATCCGCATATTCTTGTTTTCCATTATATGTTATAGTAATCATAAGCTAAATTTTGGTCAATGGATATCAGATGTATAGTTCCATCAGCAGGGAAACAAGCTAATTGTGCCTGCAACAGCAAGAGGCTGAAATTTAGTAAAAAAACGATAGAAAGAAGGAATCATGAATATGGACTCCATCATTCAAGTCGACCAGGAAAAATGTATCCGCTGCAGCATCTGTGCCAGCGTCTGTCCCACAGATGTAATCAAAATGGGAAAACATGGCCCTGAAGATACAGGAAATCCCTGTATCGCCTGTGGTCATTGCGTGGCCGTCTGTCCGCGAGAGGCCTTGAATAATGTAAAAGCACCTCTCTCCAATCAAGTTGCCTTGGAAAACACTACCGTATTCGATGCCAAAACCGCCGCTACGTTTCTGCGCTCCAGACGATCTGTCCGCTGTTATAAGCCATCAACCGTCCCCAAAGAAAAGCTGCTGCAGCTTCTTAACGTAGCCAGAATGGCACCGACTGGCGGAAATACCCAGGGAATTACCTATTATGTGATTAACAATCCGGAGACACTAAAGGGCATTACCGCCACTACCATCGATTGGATGGAAGAAGCCATTAAGACTGCGTCTCCCATGGCACCCTACTTCAAGGGAATTGTAAACAAATATCGTAAAACGGGTCATGATGGCATTCTGCGGGGAGCTCCCTGTCTAATCGCAGCCATCGCACCCAAAAATGTTATGCCTCGGGCACGGGATAATACACATTTCTCTCTGGCCTACGCGGAATTATATGCACCAGCAATTGAACTGGGAACCTGCTGGGCAGGATTTTTTGAAGCCTGTGCTTTATCCGGCTATCAACCCCTTCTCGACCTTCTAAAACTGCCGGAAGACATGACGGTAACCGGGGGAATCATGGTAGGCTACCCCAAGTATACATACAAGCGCCTCGTCGATCGCAAACCACTGCAGGTAGTCTGGGAGTAATCAGCATTGAAATTGCAGCAGCCCTGTTATTGATACAAAAAAACGATTAGCGACAAAATTATAATTTTTTTGATATTTCCAGGAAATAATCTCCATAATCTGACGATTCTTATATAAAATCCTCCTATTGCTATGGCAATAGGAGGATTTTACTTTGACGATATTCCAAAAGATGTGACATACATCTTCTTTAAACAACAGTCTTAGAATTTGTAGCTCGCACCGACTTCAAGACGACTTTCATTGCGATAATGATCAGGTCTGAAGTTGCGATAGTTAAGATTCAAGTCAACTGCTCTCGTTAATTCCATAGTTGCCCCAACTTGATATTCAACGAAATCGTCGCTGCCAATCACAGAAGCATAGCCATCGACTCTAGGAGCCAGTCCCTCACTTACGGATAAACCTATGTAGGTTGAACCAGAACCAAGATCCCGATGACCAAGAATGGCTCGAACACTGCTAAAAGGTAATTTATACTGCGCATAAAAATCATCCATATCACTACCATGTTTTCGATCTACATTTTGATATCCAACTGTAAGATTATCGCCAATTTTGTGCTCTAAGTAAATTGTGTCAGTCAGCACGCCAACTGCAGTCTGCCCTCTATCCAAATCGTTAATAGGAGCAGCAACGCCCGTTCCTACACTTACTGATAGAAGTAAACCTACGCCCAATAATACTTTTTTCATGATTACAACCTCCTTCATCCTCTACTCTTTTTAATTTTATACTTTTTAATTATAGTTTGTCAAATTATACTCTCTATTATTACTTGGTAATAATTGTTATTAATTGAATTATAGTATGATCCCTATTGTTTGTCAATGCCATTTCTTTTTTCTATATTTATTAATAAATATAGATCTTAAAATGAATGATTTATTATACAATCTTGATAAATTTTTCGATTCAAGCATGCCAAAATACTACGGGCTTGCTAATCCTGCTCCGAATTGGGCTCATGGAGATGCTCATCAATGTGAGCTTCCACAAGATCCAGGATATTGAACAAAGATATTCGCTGCTCCTTCGTCAGGCTTTCAAGTTCTTTCGAAACGTCGGCAGACAATTTTTCAAAATGTGCTTCCTTTTCATTATAAATTGTCATCCCCATAGCTGTTAATGATAAGAGTACTTCCTTCTCATTTTCCCGGGTTCTGGACTTGGTTACCAACTCTTTCTGAACTAATTTCTTAACCATCTTTGAAATAGCACCTTTGGTAGCGCCATATTTTAATGCTAATTCGGTGACTCTAATATTATTAAAATCTCCAATTAACGTCATAAGACCCAGTTCAGAAAAGCTCAGCTTGCCCACTGGTGCAATATCGCTGGCGTGTCTGCTCAGTTCTCCCATTTTAATCGTAAGGCGTTTTAACGTATTCAAGAATTCTTTCATATCATCTTTTTTCATAATCTTATTATTCACCAAATTTCAGATAAAATCAAGATATTATATAAACTCTTGACTTTATTGTTTCCTCGTATTATAGTTTACTTGTGAAACAAAAATAAAATCCAAACAAGGAGTGAACGCTATGTTAATCGATTTAACTCTTCCCATTGATGAACAAGACAAGAACAATCCGTTTTTTAACCAGAAAGATGGAATCAACGTAGCCCGTTTAGGACATTTAGGCACCCATCTCGATATTATGAACGTACCGAATCTAGATATAAACAGATTTATTGGGCCAGCTAAAGTAGTCCATGTCGAAAATATCTTCAGTCGTGAAATTGAACCTGCCGACTTTGAAAATAAGGTGGATATTCAAAAAGGTGATTTTATTATCTTTAAAACCGACTGGCTGCCAACATATTATGAAACAGATTTTTATGTCACAGGGCATCCTGAGGCAGGTCATCCTGAGCTGTCTGATAAAACCCTGGAATATTTAATCCAAAAAGAAGTTAATTTTATTGGCATTGATGCTGCAGGAGTAAAGAGAAAAGAAGGCCACCTAAAAGCAGATATGTACTGCGCAGACCACGATGTTTTCGTCATTGAGAATATCATCAACCTCAATCAATTAAAGCAAGATACCTTCAAGTTCTATTGCTTCCCCCTTCCCTTAAAGAATTCCAGCGGCTTGCCCGTTCGCCTAATCGCAGAAATACAGTAAATCGAATTCAGGAAAATACTTCCAAACAATCGAACCACAAAGGCGCAAAGTACACAAAGGGTTATATGAATAACTTATTTTGTCTATTCCTTTGTGTGCCGCATCAGCGGCATTGCGCCTTTGTGGTTCATAATATTTTATATTTTTTCACTTACAAAACGTATACTTCCATACCATGAGAAAGAAGGGGCTGTCGCACCAAAAATAGTGCGTCAGCCCTTTTGAGATGGGAGATGCCTTAAATGAGTCCCTTTGCTTTCAGCCATTCATTGGCTACAACTTGGGGGCTCTTTCCCTCTAAATCCACTTTAGCATTAAGAGCCATCATCTCCTCATTGGTTAGTTTACCTGCTAACAAGTTCAAGGCTTCACCAATTTCGGGATGTTTTTTTAAGGTATCGGCCCGAATAATAGGAGCAGCATAAAAAGGAGGAAACACCTTCTTATCATCTGCTAATACTTTTAAATTGAATGCTAAAATCCGACCATCTGTGGAGAAGGCGTCAATTACGTCCACATTGCTGTCACGGCAGGCAGTATAGGTTAAACCTGGGTCCATACCAGCAGGGGAAGAGAATTGCATGTTATAAACCGCTTTAACATTTTGGTATCCATCAATTCGTTCCAAGAATTCATGAGTAGCACCCAATCTTAGAGCAGCAGACTGCTTGGCTAAATCACTGAAGGTTTCAATACCAAGTGCATTTGCCTGCTCCGTCCTCATGGATAACGTATAGGTATTATTAAAACCGAATGGTTTCAGCCATACAATCTGTTTCTTTGCATCATAGATCGTCTTGACTTTTTCATAGACTACCTCTGGATCACTAGGAGAATATTCTTCACCAAGAACACTCACGAGAGCCGTCCCGGTATATTCAGCGTAAATATCTAGATCGCCCCGGTCAATGGCTTGGGATACTACATTCGTTCCTCCCAAGTACGCTTTTGCTTTTACCTTTATGCCTGTTTTTTCTTCAATGATCCCTTTCATCATATACACCAGAATATCTTGTTCAGTGAAATTTTTTCCACCGATTACGACAGTATTATTATCTTTCTCCCAAAAGGAAGAGCAGCCTGTTATACTCATGGAAAGCAGGATGGAAAGCAGGAGTAAAGTGATTTTCTTCATAGAACCTTCCTTTCGTATTGTATGATTCGGATTAGGGTTGTACTGCAATTTCGATTCTCTTCAAAATATAATCAAATATCATGGATAGTAAGGCAGCTGGTATGGCGCCAGCCAAAATAAGATCCTGCCTTGCCATAGCTATGCCCCTAAAAATAATATCTCCCAGTCCTCCCGCCCCAACCAAGGCTGCCAAGGTGGCAACACCGATTACCATAACGGTGGCAGTACGAATACCAGCCATGATGATAGGCAGAGCTAAGGGAATCTCGATCGTAAATAAGACTTGGCGAGAAGTCATTCCCATACCAGTACCGGCATCAACAACGGCTTGGTTAACACCCAGTATTCCAGTATAGGTATTACGTAAAATCGGCAGAAGAGCATAAATTGACAAGGCCACGATGGCCGGGCCAAAGCCAATACCGAAAAAAGGTATCATAAAGCCTAACAAGGCTAAACTGGGAATGGTTTGAAACACCGAGGTTATGCCGATAACGGCTTCGGCTAATTTCCGTTTTCGCGTAAGTAGAATACCAAGGGGTAGTGCAATCAGGTTTCCTATAAATAAGGCCACCAAAGTAAGCTGGATATGTTCCCAGGTTCCTATCATGATCTCGGGCCAGCGATTTTGCAGCATGACTAAAAAATTATTGAACATCATAATCCCTCACCTCCGACTGGAGCGACTTCATTATTGTTGCTGCGCAATTGATTTGCCATTACATCGACTAAGGAAGCTCTGGTAATAAGTCCTTTTAGTTTATGACTTTCATCAAGCACCGGAAGAAATGCTATATGGTTGTCGCTAATTAAATTGATCGCATCATCTAGCTGCTGGGAAATTCTTACCGTCGGCACCTCTTTGTTCATTACGTCTTCCAATACCATATTCTCATTGGAAAAGTTCTTTTGAATTTCTCCCACTCCAGCAACTCCCAAAAATGTTTTATTTCTATCAATGACGAGCAATGAATCAATTTTATATTTTCTCATCTTCGTAAGGCTTTCTGCCAGGCCACGTTTAGGGAATGAACTAATCGGTGGAATCATAACTTCCTCAATCGTGGGCAAAGATTCTACTGGATTCATACGCTCAGCACCAAAAAAGGTTCTAACAAACTCATTAACAGGATGGCGTAAAATCTGCTCTGGCGTATCAAATTGAATTAATTTTCCATCCTGCATGATACCAATGCGATCTGCAAGTTTAATGGCTTCATCAATGTCATGGGTAACAAATACAATGGTTTTGCGGATTTTAGTTTGCAAGTTTAATAACTCATCTTGTAATTGCTCCCTACTAATGGGGTCAAGTGCACTAAAGGGCTCATCCATGAGTACAATGGGCGGATCGCCTGCTAGGGCTCTAATTACACCTACGCGCTGCTGCTGACCACCACTTAGTTCAGCGGGAAAGCGGTTCTTGTACTCTTTGGCAGGAAGTCCAACCATTTCTAACAACTCATCTACCCGTTTGTCGCACCTTGCCTTATCCCATTTTTTCAGTTTAGGTACAAGTGCAATATTTTTCCCGATTGTCATATGGGGCAACAAACCGATATGCTGTATCACATATCCAATATTTCGTCGCAGTAGCACAGGATCTTGGTCGCCTATGTCTTGACCATGAATCAAAATAGTGCCTGATGTCGCCTCAATCAACCGATTGATCATTTTCATTGTAGTGGATTTTCCTGAACCACTTGGACCAATCAGGGCAATAAACTCACCTTCTTTAATGTGAAGGTCAATCGTATCCACAGCGTGAAAATCATCGTTATATATCTTACTGACATTTTTAAAAATTATCATAGTATTCTCCTCTTTCTTGCCACCCGCACACTTCATTCCAACGAATTTCCCATAAAACAGTATAAAGAGGCAGTTAATACTACCCCTTTATACTTTAGTTAGGTTTTTTTTTAGAGTATTTTTTTAGTATTTCCAAGGCAGGGCTGTTGCTAGGAATAGCTCATAAGTAATTGTATCTATTTGATCAATCGTACAATCCACAGTAAAACAATTGCCCCGATCGTTGCCATAGTGATTTCACCGATTGTTCCATAGGCACTTAAACCCATGAGGCTGAACAAGAAGCCACCGATAAATGATCCAATTATACCTACGACTAGATCGCCGATAAGACCAAATCCACTGCCTTTTGTAATATTTCCGGCTAGCCATCCAGCAATCATTCCAATGATTAAAAACCAAAGCATACTTGCCCCTCCTTTTTTTGCTGAGTGAAAAAATCGATCCCTTTATTCTTAGAATTTAAAAGTTGCTCCCAAACCAAAGCGGTTTCGATCGCTGCCATGGTCGGGCATAAAGGCAGTATAATCAACATTGATATCCACATTTGGAGCTACGTTCACATTGGCACCGACTTGAGCTTCTGCAAAGTCACTGCTGCCAACCAGAGATGCATAGCCATTAACGTTAGGAGCCAAGGAAGTACTGTACGCAGCACCTAAATAAATACTCGAGTCAGAATGGTAATCCCGGCTGCCAATGATGGCTCTAATAGTATTGGTGATAGCGTACTGTCCATAGATATCGTGTTCTTGGAGACCTAAGGTCAGATTATTCGTTAATTTATGTTCTATATAGAACGAATCATGTAAGTAACCGACAGCAGTTTGACCATTTGCCAGATTGTTCATTGGAGCGGCAAAACCTGTGCCGATGCCGAAAGCGAAAAAAGCGGCAGCAGTAAGTATAATTTTTTTCATATGTAAAAACTCCTTAAATTATTTTTGTTAAACTGGCATTTAAAGATGAGGCTTACCGAAATCGAAATGCCGTCTTTGCAATTGACTCATCTAAATCATCCCATAGGATTTCCGTTCCTATTTTGATATCATACCACCTGCGTCCTCTGGTTTCTTGAAGCTGTCTGTATTTTGCCATGAGACCATCTCTTTTGTCCCCAAGATGGTCTACATGAGAAAGATACTCTATCTTCATATCTGACTGAACTTCAGCAATTCTAGATTTCATTGCAATCAATTTAGCATCATATTGCACTAAATTTGCACTCATATTATCCATGTATATATTACGTTCTTTCATTTCTTGCTCTCCCTATTGTGTGCTTATCACCTATTGAACAGTAACTAACAACTAGGAAAACTTATTCAATGGTTTCAAGGGATTGCAATACATCGCCAGAAAAGTTAAGTTTTTTGGTTCCATAAATCCAAGCTGTGCCATTTCCATCTATGCTGTTAGGCTTACCCCAACTAAGACGGATCTGTTCTTTTGTCATACCTTCCTCTACAATGGAGCTTTCAATTGCATTCCATACCTCTTGAGACCAGCCGAAAGCTAACCGCGGATCTTCCATAAATAAGGCATCTTGCCAAGGAGGGCTTTGTGTCAAAGTACTTACCGATACATTGGTATAGCTATAAGCAATTGGCAAAATTGCCTTTTCCCCATTTACAGTGACAATTAACCAGATGGGTTCTTGGGATTGATTACCAGCATAAACATCCACGACTGTAGCAGGACCGCCAATAGGAGTAGAGATGCTCGTTGGTATTGCATACGAACCTGGATCATATACGCCTGTCAGCTCTCTAAACTTAGGATAAATGGTTTTACCCAAGAACTGTTGTCTGGCATTCACAAGATCGGCTGTTAGTACTAAGCCTTCTAATTGTCCACGCATGGTGCGTCCAACCAATTTTTCCCCAGTGTCATTTACCGTCATGTAAGCCATATATTCATTCTGGCTATTACCAGCCGGAAAGGATACGATATCAGTAACGGTAACTTCTTTGCCGACATGACTAGCATAGGGAAGGCGAAGGGAACGATCCCCTTGAAATCCCTGCTCTGCCTGCTCGACTCCAAAGATTTCGTAGCCAGCAGCTTGCTTATCAGCTGGCAAAGCAAGAAAAGTGAAGCCATTTCCTGTCCATTGGGGAGTTGTTAAATTGACGGATGGTTCGGCAGCACTCGCCGTCCAGACGGAACTAGTGGCCCCCACCAGGATCAGACTTACTGTTAATAATAAGCGTAAAATCATTTTTTTCATTTTTATTTCCTCCTACATTTTAGTTTCTACTATGACACCTATAGAAATTTGCATTTATCTACTAGCTGATCATTCTTCTATCAAAGTAATATCTATCGTCCTACTGTTGAATCTTCAAAGGATTGTCCTTAATTTCTTTTAGTTCTTCTTTGGCTTCTTCCACCTTTTCTTTAGCCCTTTCTAAGACATCCTTAGCTTTCCCAGAAAGTTCCTTGGCAGAGGCGGCAATGTTCTCCCGCGTTTCCTGTCCAGACTTAGGTGACAAAAGTACGCCGGCAACTGCCCCAACTGCCAACCCGATGGCAGCTCCAATCCCTGTATCTTTTACTGTTCTTCTTTCCTGCCTCTTATTGAAAGATTTCTTTCCTTTTTCAATTAGATTCATAATCGACATATCTCTACCTCCAATATTTTTGTATGTACGTTTAATTTAATTCCTTAACCTGGAAATAGTGGATTCCTCTGACTGTAATACTTGCTTCGAGCCCCTTGTCGGTCAATTGATACATCCAAGTATCAGGAGCCACAGAAACAGCGCCTTCTAATGAATCCCCGCCTACACCGTCTGTCGCAGCAACAGTAGCCTGCCCGCCCATATCCCAGCCGTTATTGGTAAAATCCATGAGAGCCTTTTCAGTCTTAAAGACAAAAAGTACATCATATTTTTTTACTCCCAGCCCAAAACCAACCTGCACATCGTCTGCTCCCATGAAAATCTCTTGCCCTGTGCTGTTATTGACTGCCATGCCCTTACCGCCCCCGCCGCCTAAAAATACTACTTTAGCGTCGGTGATAGTGAAGGCAGCATATCCTGCTGCGTTTGCAACAGCGTCTCTCGCCTTCGGTTGAGCACTATAAACCTCGCCTAAGGTTTCATTGGTTACATCCCGGATTTTCTGACGCTTCTCTTCAACGGTCGCCGCGCTCACCACGGCGACCGTCATTGCCATCAACACCGTCAATATGGTGAAGGTTTTCATAAATGTCTTCATACGCATAATATAATCTCCTTTATATTGCCTAAATCGCATCATCGATCCGGCGGAATATAGTACTTAAGGTTATTTTTTTCTTGCAGCTATAAGGCCTTTCACCATTCATCCAATGTTTTCTTCCATCGGATAACTCCCCCAAAGCTTTTACTACTTATTAACTATGCAATAACCATGCCACTCCTATAACTGGTATATATTCACATTGGGCCCTTGATCATCAAACAAGCATTGAACCGATTCGTTCAACAAAAACGTACAACATTGTACGTAACGGTTCATTTAAGCAGAAAAAATCACACCAAAGACTCCCTCACAGGTTATCTTTGGTGTGATTTTAAAATTCTATATCCTGACTGCTATACCGATTGCCGATATAGCGGAAACTCAATGCGAAATGTCACTTGCTGGTTAGAACTAAAGACTTGAATTGTACCGTTATGAGCATTAACAACAGACTTTACAATGGCAAGTCCCATGCCTAGTTTCGTACCAGACTTTGAAGAGGAGAAAAAGGGCTCAAATATTTTCCCTATGATGTCATCAGGAATAGCAGGTCCATTGTTGCTAATCTCTATTACAGCGCGATCTTCTACACACGAGGTAGTAATACGAATCTCCCTTGCGCCTTGATCAACGCAAACAAAGGAGTCTATTGCATTCACCAAAATAATGATTACGATTTCTTCTAAACGTCTGCTGTCACCCCATACCATAAGGGAGTTGTCGCAACTGTTTTCACGCAATTGAATGCCGTGGGCTCTTAATCTTTCTTGAACCAGAATTAATACCCGCTGAATCATTTTCTTTACATCTACTTCTTCTGGTGCGTCAGACCAAGCCTTATTTACCGAATCCTGCATCCATTCAACAATACAAGTTATATAGCCAGCCTGTACCGAAATCTTCCGGCAGCTCTCAATCACCTTTTCTATACTCGTTTCTTTCCCCTTATCATACCAATAAATCATACTATCTGCCATAATTTTCAAGGCTTGCAGCGGTTGATTAATCTCGTGGGCCACTCCTGCAGCCAGGGCACCCAAGGAAGCTACTCTTTCGATTAACGCCACTTGCTTTTCTCTTTCACGTCTTTCACCTTCTGCCTTTTTTTGCTCAGTAATATCTTCCGATATTTCAACAACATAACCAGGCTGAGGACTGTACGCAGAAATGGAATACCACTTGTCTTGCTGATCAAAATATTGCGTAAAGTTCACTGGCTCCCCGAACAAGGCCACATTCAGATATGCCGCCATACATGGAAAGCCTTCTCCAGTCAACTCTTGAAAAACCGCTGTCACTCGTTTGCCAATCAGTTCACTAAGGGAACGGCCTATATTTCTTCCATAGGCAGAATTCACTTTTATATATACGAGATCAACAGGGTCTTCTGCCTCGTCAAGTAGTACCTTGTAGTATACACACCCATTGGGCATGTTATCAAACAGATCTTGGTATCCGACCTGACTGGCAGCTAACTCTGTATCTTTGCCAGCAACACTATTTTTAGAAGGATCAGCAATTTGCACAACCCTCTTGTCTTCTATGATTTCTTCTGATTTTTTATCTGCAGCAGTTAGGTTTTCTCTTTGTTTATCCATCTATGAACCGCCTCATTTCCAACATTTTAGAGTATCATTAGCTACTTGGTTGCATGAGCTGTCGGTCTCCAGAAAATCTGGTTATCAACAAAAAAGCTGCAGATCCCAGACTATCGCTTTCCCTTACAATTCACTTCAAAAAAATTACATATATATACATTCGACATCTTTTTAATCTTCTCCTACATGTCCCACTAAATAATATACTTTTCTGGCTGGATAAAAACCGCTAACGCATCTCCCTAAAAAAAAAATCAAACCGCGAGATACGAAGTTTACAACTTCGCGGCCTTCGCGGTTCATTTCTTTATAGAACAACTATAATATCTATGCTGTTGGAACTATAGCATTCACAGAATCGGTTTGTAACTGGAGAGGCTTCTTGGCTGCCTTTTTTCGTTCCAAACGACAGTAAAAGGAACGCCTGGAGATTCCTAAATGTTTAGCCGCCTCCGTCTTATTGCCATGACACATTTCTAGAGACTGATGGACAATCCGGTCGATAAAGTCTTCCAAATCAATCCCTGTTGCAGGTAAGAAAAAACGATTGGGATCAATGGGCAGAGAGTCGGAAGATATTACAATTGGGATTGGGGATGATGCCACCTTCTGCTGCATATTCAAATTCACATGCATGGCTTTAAGCTCTACATCGTCATACATCAGCACTGCCAACTCCATTGCATTCCTGAGCTCACGCACATTTCCCGGCCATTCGTAAGCCAATAATAGATCAACGGCACTTGGGCTGATACGAAGAAAGTGCTTGCCTTTTTCCTTGGCAAAATGCTTTAGAAACATCTGCGCAAGAGGAATAATATCATCCGTGCGCTCGCGAAGAGGGGGAATGATTAAATGCCCCACTTTTAGCCGAAAAAACAAATCCCGGCGGAACGTCCCCTCTTCTACCCGCTGCTCCAAGTCCGCATTAGTAGCACAAATAATCCTCACATCTGTTTTTACTTTCTTTAAACCGCCAACGCGATAAAATTCCTTCTCCTGTATGACTCTCAGCAATTTCCCCTGCAGCTCCAAAGGTATTTCACCCACCTCGTCCAGCAGCAAAGTACCGCCTTGCGCCACATCCAGTTTCCCTTTTTGCCCTTTCGTTAGACCACCGGTAAAAGATCCGGGCTCATAACCAAACAGCTCACTTTCAAATAAATTGGCGGTGAGCGCTGCGCAATTCAAATCAATAAAAGGTTCCTGGGTAGCCATGTCACCATAATGAATCATTCTTGACATAATTTCCTTACCCGTTCCTGTTTCTCCTTGGATAAGCACCGGTATGGATCGATCTTCATGAAATATCTTTGCCAACCGCATAATCTGGTTCATTTCTGCGGAGAAAAATCCTATCGTATCGAGCCCAGCTGTTTGGGATAGTACCTTTTTGAGCCTGGCTACTTCACGCTGAGTCTCAGCTGTTGCAGCCTGCACTTCTTCACCGAACCGCTCAGTGAGCACTTTATTCTCGCGAAGCAAGGAATGATGTTCCGCAATCCGATCCGTAATCGCCGCCAATTCAATTACGTTAACCGGTTTTAATAGATAATCATACGCCCCTTCCCGCAAAATATTGACAGCTGAACCTCGATCATCATAATTGGTAAACAAAACAACATCTGCTTTTTCACCAGGCAGGGCCGTTATACGATGCAGTAAATCTTCCCCCAGCTTTGCCGGCATTCTTATATCAGTTAATACCATGGAAAAAACACCTGCAGTATAGGTGGCATATGCTTCATCCACGTCGCCTCGTTCCGTGACATGATGCCCCATTTCCCGCAAGAATCCTGCAATCCCCGCTCTGCTGTCCGTAGCATAATCAACAAGTAAAATGTTCATACTACACTCCTTTCTCCCACTGGCCCCCTTGTTCAAGGGTCTTTATGGGAATACTGCCGTCAGTTTACGTATGTACATCTTAGACAAAATTGTGAAATACATCGATACCAGTTACAAATTTTCTATCACAATTACTCTAGCTCTGGGACTAGCCTGCTAATTTTGTTCATCATCAATTACTTATGCAGTAAACGTGCCAATACCCTTATCACCGCAGCTCCCTTGTATGGCAGGAAGGGTTGTACGTTTACGAATTACCTTTACGCACACATTGCACGAATCCGTTCATTCCATCAGCGTAGTGCTTATTATACTTTCTAGTTCTGCAAGTTTGGTGGTTACTCCTGCAACCTATTTGATCATTGATTATCGGCAGAGAGGTGTTTTATAAATGCAGAGATATCGTAACGGATAGTTCTCCTAACTAGGAACACTAACTTTAGAAAGACAGCCCTGCAGCAATGAAAATTGGTGCAAGGCTGTCATTCCTTGTAGGCATGATTTGCTGCTTTCATAATCTGATCCCAAGTCCACTTGCAGGGGCTTGATTCCATGGTCAGTGTAAGCTCTTTTTCTGCCCGGGTCGCTGCGGTATAGAGCCAGCGGGGGTTACTCCTAAACGCATCTTGGTGGACAAAGACTTTTTCCCATTGACTGCCTTGGCTTTTGTGAGCAGTGATGACGTAGCCGTAGGTTGCAATGGACACCTCTTTGGACAGTTCAAATTTGTAGGTAATAGGGTTTTTATTGTACCAGTCATCAGGAAAATGCTGATTGACCTCCAGAAATTGCGCATGATAAACAGAAGACTTCTCTATGGCAGGCAGGAGAAGAATCTTGTGATTATAGTTCATAATGAGATAAGCCCGAACAAAGCTGGGAGAATCTTTGGAAGTTCCTTTGATGGGAAGAACCTTCTCTGTAATGATGGTGACTTGCTCCAAAGTCATTTTATCGCCATTGACGAAATAGGTGCCATTGCCGATAAAGAGGATTCGATCCCCCTCTTGGGGTTCATCCGTTATCTCTTTGCCGAATTTGACCTCACGGGCTTTTTGATTGAGGATAAGCCTTGCCTTGTTGGTGCCAATGATGAAGATGCTGTTTTCATTATGAACGACGGACTGGAGAAAAGCTCTGGCGGTGGCTTGCTTGCCTAATATCTGTACTTCTCCTCGGGACGCATTGGGAATGACGACTTGCTTTAGATTTCTGAGGCAGGTTGCATAAAGCAGAATTTCACTGCCGGCTCCCTGCCGTTTGACTTCGGTGAGTTCAAAATTTTGGTTGCGCAATATCTCTGGATCATCGCCCACGGGTTCGAGTTGGAAGCTGTCCCCGAAGAAGATGACCTTTGCATGGGCAGGCTGAACCTCCTTGATGAGATCGGCGTAGACAGTTTTACTGATCATGGAGGATTCGTCAACGAGAATGACATGGTGAGCTTTAAACTTGACACTGGCTATCCATTCACCAGTATCAGCATCAGGTGAACCATACAAGGTGGAGTGAAGGGTTTTAAAAAGAACCTTGATTTCACCGAATTTGTCCTTTAGTACCTTGACGGCTTGGTTGGTAGGGGCTGTAATGATGCACTCTTTGCCTAGAGCCAGTCCATATTTGACGATGTTTTCAGCGATGGTCGTTTTGCCAGTCCCGGCATAACCGGAAAGGATATATACCGATTCCTGACTGCTGCATAAGAAGGAAGCGATTTCCTTGAGGGCTGTTTCTTGATGAGCCGTATAGGTTATAGGATGTTTGCGAAGATCGAGAATATCAACCTGTGGTATGTTTGGTGGGGTGATTTCTTCCTTGCCTTGTTCCTCCCTTTCAATAGCAGGTTTTGCACTGGCTCTTTTTTGCGGTTTCGGTTCAGAATGAAATGGCAGTGAAATGAGTTCAATCTGCTTCATATCGGCCTCCCTTTCAAAAATGATGATCGATCATTTGCTGTGCTTTGTCTAAAAACACACTGACTGCCTCTAATTCTTTTGCGCTCAAGCCCTCCAAATGCGCAAAAATATAATCGTCTTTCTCCAAGTGAAATGCGTTATGAGCCTGATATGCGGCCTCTCCCCGCTCTGTCAGGTATACTTGAACACGCTTCTTATCTAAAGGATCTACCACTTTGCGCACATAGCCGCTCTTTTCGATCTTCAAAACACTTTTCGAAACAACTGCCCGGGTAACACCAAAATATCGTGCAATTTCAGAAATAAACATGCCTGGATGATCGCCGATCGCCCTAATCATGTGAATCTCACCTCGATATAGAACGATACCATCACCAAAATCCAGCTGTTTCATTTTGCTGTTAGCAATTGTTTCAATCAACCGCATAAACTTACTCATCGTTGCATATGATTTTTTCTTCATGACCTTATTGTATCGAAATTCAGTAACTATAACAACTGTTACCGCTGCCAAATTATAGAAAAGATCATGATCTATATCATAACATCTCGTTGACAAACGTATTATTATTTGCTACGATGAGAATGAATTTCATACTGTTGAGATAGGTGCCCTCAGGGGCTTAATAGGGAAGTCCGGTGAAATACCTGCGGTCTTTATTTCATTTTGTCCCGGCTTAGTAGAAGCTGTTTTTTTTTAACTCATTTGTATGCCAAGCATACAAATAAAATTTGAAAGAGGTGTTTATGATGGAATATCCTACCCATAGTCCAAGAAAATTTATTGGAATGCTGCAACAGTATAGAGAAACACAGCTCCTATTCGCTGGCATTTCCCTTAAGGTATTTGATTACCTAAAACATGATACGTCGGCAGAAAAAATCGCGTCGATGACCGGATATGATGAAAGAAACCTTACACTCTTTCTAAACAGTCTGGCAGCAATCGGTCTACTGGAAAAAAACAATCACCAATTCCGAAATACACCAGAAACAGAGTTGTTCCTCAATCAAAACAGCCCTTACTATTTAGGGGAATATCTGACCTTCTGGAACAAGATGACAGGACTCGACCAAGTGGAAGAACTGGTTCGCCTCGGACCCGATCCAGCCATTCAAGAACAGAATCAAGGCAAAGAGCTATTTGATTTTCGCAAGCTAGCACGCTTAACAGCAGTAGAGGCCCGTACAGGCCGCGTTCAGTCATTTTTGCGCGCTGCCGCACAATTCGTAGAGCCTACTGCCCCCCTTCGGATTTTGGATCTTGGCGGAGGGTCAGGAATGATGGCTATCGAATTTGTCCGCCAGTTCCCTTTGGCTTCCGGCGTCATTTTTGAACAGCCCGGAGTGGCCGATGTTCCTGAAGAGTTTGTGGCAGAGGGGCATCTGGAACACCGCCTATCCATCATGCGCGGTGACTTTATGACTGATCCCATCGGTGGCAATTATGACCTGATTATCGCGTCGGGAATCTTAGATTTTGCCAATGCAAATCTAAAAGAGCTGACCGCGAAAATAGCACAGGCTCTCACCCCTTCAGGCTATCTTTATCTGGTCAGCCATAGAGTAAGCGACGACTATATATCGCCAAAAGAATCCATTGTTGGCTGGCTGTCGAGTCATCTTGCAGGTCTTGACATCTTACAAACCAGATCGAACATTGAGCTCGCCCTTACAAGTGCAGGTTTTCGGAAAACGGAAATCAAACCATTGGATGGTGCTATCCAAAATCTAATGGGCGAATTTTATACACTATCGAAGTAAATTTCTATAACGTATTACAGGAGGCATTTCGTGAATAAAAAACTGTTACTCCTTCTCGTTCCCTTACTCCTATCCACTGGGAAAAGCTATGCTGAAACGGCAGATTCTCATGAGTTTGACATGCCGGAAGTCGTCGTTACCGCAACGAAAACGGTAATGAACATTCAAGACGTTCCTGCTGCCGTTGAAGTGATCACCGCGGAAGACATCCAGTCCTATGGAGCACATATTCTAAAAGATGTGATCGGTTCCGCAGCCGGAGTTAGCATCATGAGAGCAAACGGACGGGAAGCTCTTTCCATTCGAGGATTTGACGCGCGTTATTCCATGATCTTGATCGACGGGAAACGAATTCCTGCAGAACCGGACCCCTATTATGAGCTGGACCGAATCTCCCTTGAAAATGTAGAGCGCATTGAAATCGTTCGCGGACCGGTAACTTCCCTGTACGGTGCGGATGCCCTTGGCGGTGTGGTTAATATTATTACAAAAACCGCATCAAAGGAAACCTTTACACTGCGGCTCAATCAAGGCGTTCTGTCTCGTACAGGTGACCGAAACGGGCGTTATTCCTTTACCTATGACTCCGGGAAACAGGAAAAATTCGGCATGACTCTTTCTGGCTCTTATTCTGATTCGGATGCATCCCTTAAGAGTAACGGAACAACCTATTCCCCTTTTGGCGAGCGAAAGAATATGAACGCCCGCTTTGAATACTCTCCTACAGACAAAGAAACTCTTACCTTTACGGCCTCACGTATGGAAGAAGATACTCGAGAATATGCGATCCTGCAAACCGCAATGGGGAACGTTCGTACCGATGTTCGCGATAATAACGACCGCAGTCAATATGCCCTCAGCTATACGAAAGACCTGTCTGATGGTGAACTCTATTTCAATGCCTACCGCTCCGTTTGGGATAAATACAATGACACGGTTAACCGGACAAGCGGGCAATACATAAACTCGGTCTATGGTTATACCACCATATCCGGTCTGGAAGCCCGTATTAGCAAAAAAGTATCAGACGATCACCTGCTAACCTTAGGCGGTGAATATCGCCCCGAATTGTTTCGCGGTACGGGAATTCAGACAGGACAAGGAACCTTCACCAAAGTATTTCATGGCAAAGTCTATGAAGGTTCTGAAGTCAAAACCAACTATTCTGCCGTCTATCTGCAGGACCAATGGACTGTATCCCCGAAACTCCTTGCCGTAGCATCGGCTCGCTATGACGACAGCAACAAGTTTGAAAGCAATGTGAGTCCCAAAATTGGCGTGACCTATACTCCCGAACCGGGCTGGCGCGTGAAGTTTAACGCGGGACAAGGTTTCCGGGTTCCTTCACCGAATCAATTGTACCTAAAACTGAATGTCACAAGAAACGGAAATTTAGTCAGTCTCCTTGGAAATCCGTCTCTAAAACCGGAAGACTCCACCTCCTATGATCTGTCTGTTGAACGGGATGTCGGCAACGTGAAGAGCAAACTGACCTTCTTCACCAGCAAAATCACAGATATGATCGATGAGGCTTGGGTCGACTCTGCTACGGTCAAATACCAGAATATTAACCGTGCGACGATTCAGGGAATCGAAGGCGAAATCTCTGTACCTCTATCCGACCGCTTATCCTGGTCCGGCAATTATACCTATCTGGATGCTACCAACGACTTGACGAATACTAGGCTCTACAACCGTGCACGTCACAAGCTCTCTTCCCGTGTTTCCTATCGCCAGTCAGAAACGCTGACTGCTAACCTGTGGGTGGATTCCTATCTGCATTATTGGTTCCAGCCTGCTGCCAACATATCAACCAATACATCTTATACCCTGTGGAATATGAATGTAGAAAAACAGCTTACGAAGAACCAAACGCTCTTACTCGGCATCGATAATATCTTCAACCACAAGGACGATGCCCTATCCTTGCCTGGAGCCTTTATTCACGTAGACTTAACAATGAAATTATAAAAAAACTTAAAAGCGTCTTTATCTATAGCAGACGCTTTCACACGACCGGGAGGTAAAACCATGCATCAGAAAGTTGTGCGAACGGCTCTACTTTTAGCCTTAATGATTGTACTGCAGTCTCTTCGACTCCTTGTCCCAGTACCGCCTTTTATATCCATGTTTGTGGTGGGCAGCGCCATCAACGCATGCCTCCTGATAGCATTGGAAATCACAGGCCCAAAAGCGGCCCTCGGAATGGCTGTTCTCGCTCCCATTGTAGCGTTCTTTCAGCAAGCCCTGCCCTTACCCATCTTTATTCTGCCAGTGGCTTTCACCAATATGGCATATGTACTGATTTACCATATGACCTTATCTTACAATCGCTGGCTGGCGATCATCCTTTCTTCCATCGGTAGAATGCTGATTCTTTATGCCTCAAGCTCCTGGGCTTTTTCCATCGTTGCTCTTCCAGAGAAGCAGGCTACTATATTAAAAGCCCTCATGAGCTGGCCGCAGCTAGTCACCGGAATCATTGGCGGAATCCTTTGTATGCTCCTGTTAAAACGATTAGCAAGTACGATAAATAAATAGATCGACCTAACTATGATATCGCCTCGTCTATCTTGCGGGACAACGAACCTGTCCCTGTCCCATATGATAGGATGCAATCTGTAGTGAGTCCTTGCGGAATACCGAGATTACTAATTCTCGGTATTCTTTATTGGCAGATTGTTGATGCGCATTGAACGAACTATGATAATACCAACGACTGCAGCGATAAACCCGAAAAGAAAGGTTGAAGAATAGCTAAAATTATCGGCAAGAACGCCCGCAATCGGTGCGGAAAAGGCATAGGCAATATCCTGAAACATTGCGAATCCTCCGAAAGCGGTGCCGCGCTGTTCTGGGCTAACCCTCTTTATAACTTCTACACCCATAGCCGGGTATATCATTGAACAGCCGAGACCCGTAAGTAGAGCACCAATCAATGCAAGACTATAATGAGGTGCAAGCCAAAGTAAACTTTGCCCAACGGTTTCAACCATAAGCGAAACGAGAGCGACTTTTACTCCTCCAATTTTATCGGGTAGAGCACCGAAAAGAATCCGGCTTATCACAAATCCGATTCCGAATAATGAAAGACCGACACCAGCATACGGCCATCCTTGCTCTTTAAAATAAAGCAAGATAAACGCTCCGAGAACCGCAAAACCGACTCCTTGAAGCGTAACGGCAAGTCCTTGCTTCCAGATTGTTCCCAAAAGATTGAGAAACGATTTTTTCGCTTCGGTAGTTTTATGAGGAACAACTTCAGGAGAGGTGAGAAACATGATAACGCCGATAATCGGCACAATGGATGACGCTAGCATGACCGAAGCAAAGCCAAAATACTTATAGAGTGTAAGTCCCACAGGACCGCCTAATGCAAATGCGCCGTACATCGCCATCCCAAAAATCGAGAGTATCTTTCCAGAATGGCTAGGGCCGAGGCGTGAGAAATGCCAATTTGTAAGCCCGACGGTTGCCATGCTTTCTCCAATGCCGAGCAGGAGTCGGCCTGCGATAAGAATTGCCAATGCTACTGAGGCACTCATTCCACTTATAGCGGCAGCCATGCAAACAAGTGCAGCAGCCATGTAGAAGAAAAAGCCGAGCATAAAGCATTTTTTGCTACTTTTTGCATCAGCAAAATTTCCCGCGTGCTTTCTGGAAAGAATCGTTGCAACGAAGGAGACACCGACAGCGGCCCCCCCTAGCCAATTAGGAAATTTGAGCACTTCTATTACGAATACAGAAACGACAGGAAGTGCCATCGCGACGGATAAATAAGTGAGAAAAAGTGCAAAGCCAAGTTTTGCGAGACTTTGCTTTAATGATACTTGAGACATATGACCCCCTGATACTATGCACCACCTAGCAAGAGGGTACAAAAAAAACGCACTCTCTGCCACATGGCAAAATAGTGCGTTGACTTACGTGAACGCTTACGTTATTTATTATAATATAGAGTATAGTTATTTTTTTGCAAAAAAGCAATCATTTTTTTACATACGTTGTTTTGCAATCATATATCCAAAAAGAGAAACATAGCTCCTATTCCAAATAAGTAGATCCTGGAGAATAACAAATGAAGAAGAAGTTCTGCATAGTAATTGCCTGCAGGACTTCTTCCTTTTATCATGAGGGGTATACTCTCTCTACATTGTACAGTCTATTCCTACACACCAGAGTAAGCGGAAAATCCGCCATCCACGGGAATCACAGCTCCATTGACAAAGCCGGAAGCGGGTTCACTGAGCAGCCACAATAAGGTTCCAATCAATTCTTGCGGTTCACCAAACCGTCCCATAGGCGTTTGAGAAATCACCTTCTGGGCCCGCTCGGTTAACGTACCATCCTCACGCTGCAAGAGTCCTTTCGTTTGCTCTGTTAAGAAGAATCCAGGGGCAATGGCATTGACCCGTATGCCCACCTTCGACATATGGACTGCCAGCCATTGGGTGAAATTGCTGACTGCGGCTTTGGCCCCGCTGTAGGCAGGGATCTTGGTTAAGGGAGTATAGGCATTCATGGAAGAAATGTTGATGACAATGCCCTGCTTTCGTGCTACCATATCCCGGGTAAAAATTTGCGTGGGCAGCAAGGTTCCTAAGAAATTCAGGTTAAAGACGAACTCTACCCCCTCCCGTTCCAGATCAAAAAAGGTTTGAATGCTCTCCCGTTTCTCCATATCCTCAAGGTATAAATATTCTTTCGTTGTTGTCCCTGCGGGGTGATTGCCTCCTGCTCCATTCAGCAAGATATCACAAGGCCCTAATTCCTTATGAATTTTGACAAGAGCCGTTGTCAGGCTGTCTTTAACCAGTACATTGGCCTCTACGGCGATAGCCACGCCTCCTTCTCGGCAAATTTCTGCCGCTACCCCTTCGGCACTGGTACGATTGAGATCCACAATGGCTACTTTTGCCCCGCATTGGGCAATGGCCTTGGCAAAGGCACTGCCCAGCACACCGCCGCCTCCCGTGATAACGGCTACTTTACTCGTTAGATCCATCATAAATGGCAACTTCATCGTTCATCCATCCTTTCTTTTTGTTCCATCGTTCTTTCTGTTCCATCATCTTTCCTTTCGGCTTCTTAACCTGTATACCCATTCATTACGAGATCACGTAATGGATCAACAGTACGCCAGCCAACCCCATAAAGGAAATGGCGGTCTCCATCACGCACCAGGATCGTATGGTCTCTTTTACGGAAAGATTGAAGAATTCCTTAAACATCCAAAATCCCGGGTCATTGGGCGGTCCTGCCATGACACTGCCTGCCCCGGTCGCCAGAACCATGAGTTCGGGACTAACACCTGTAGCTGCAACGAGGGGCAGTACCATACCCCCTGTGGTTAAGGCAGCTACCGTTGCCGATCCCACGGCAAGACGCAGAACAGCGGCAATCATCCATGCCAGTACTAAGGGGGAAAGCTGGGAACCTGCCATCAAAGAGGCAATATATTTTCCCACGCCGCTATCAATGAGCACCTGCTTAAAGGCACCGCCGCCCCCCACGACTAAGAGGATCATGGCAATGGTCATGGCGGACTGCTGCACGGACTCCATGATGTCGGCCATGGTCTTCCCCCGTTTAATGCCAAAGGTATAGAAGGCAACGAGAACGGCAATGAGTAAGGCCATATCCGCATTACCCACAAAGGCAAAGAACTGGGTAATATACGATTCCTTGGGAAGAGTTAACTTAGTAAGAGAAGCGGCTGCCATTAAGAATACGGGAATCAAGGTGGTAAACAGACTGGAGGCGAAACTGGGCATGTCCTCTTCCTTAAAGGACTGATGGCTGTGCAATCCTTGCGGTACAGCAGGATTGAGATCTTTCATGGTTTCATAGAAGAAGGGTCCTGCTACAATGATGGTCGGGATGGCAATGAGAAAGCCATACACTAAGGTGAGCCCAATATCAGCATTAAAGATAACGGCAATGGCCGTAGGCCCCGGATGGGGCGGCAGGAAGCAATGGGTTACGGATAAAGCGGCTGCCATGGGTACGCCTACTTCCAGTAAGGGCACTCCTGCGGATAGGGCAATGGTAAAGACTAAGGGTATGAGAAGGACAAAGCCTACTTCATAGAATAAGGCAATTCCCACAATGAAGCCGGTTAAGCAGACTGCCCATTTCACATATTTCCTGCCAAACCGATCAATGAGGTGCATGGCAATGCGCTGGGCTCCCCCGCTGTCTACCATGAGTTTTCCCAGCATGGAACCGAAACTGATGACTAAGGCTAAATGCCCTAAGGTTCCTCCCACACCGCTTTCAATGGAGTCTACTACTTTTAAGAGTGGCAGTCCTTCTGCTAAGCCTACACCTAAGGAAACTAGGATTAGGGATAGGAAGCTGTTGAGCTTCACACCGATAATGAGGATAAATAGGACGACAATGCCTAAGGCTAAGATGACTAACGGCATGATCTCCCTCCTTCAATGGACTGGTTCCAGGGAATTTCCTCGATGACCGTTCCTTTTTCCTGACTATCGGCAATAAAGCGTATGATTTCTTCGGCGGTAGACATAGCATCTGAGCAGCTATGACTGGATACCACTCGTGCTGCTGAGGCGGTAGCAAATTCCAGAGAAGTGGGCATTTGCCATCCTTCTAAGATGCCATAGAGAAAGGCAGAAGCATAGGCATCCCCACCGCCAAAGGATTTTAAGAGCTTTACGGAAAAGGAGCCTACTTTATAGGCTTCGCGATCACTGCTATAGGCAAGGGAACCTTTCTTGCCGTGTTTGATAATGACAATCTGATTCCCATGGAAGAGATAGTTGTCTGCCAGGCAGTAGTCAGGAATGTCATTGTCTTTTTCCAGCATTTCCATGAGTTCAAATTCTTCCCGGGAACCCATGAGGATATCACTTCGTTGCCCTGCTAAGGAGTAATATACGGCGATTTCCACGTTGGACTTCCAGGTGTAGCTGCGGTAGTCAATATCAAAGATGACCTTGGTATCATGCTTCTTGGCATAGGTCATGGCTAAAAAGCAGGCTTCTCTGGAAGGACTGGCCGCTAAGGCGGTTCCTGAGATTAAGAGGAATTTGGCGCGCTTGATATAGTCTTCGGAAATATCTGCTGGGGCTAAGGCAAGGTCAGCAACGCCTTCCCGGTACATGAGAATCTGACTTTCGGTGGGACTGGAGATTTCCGTAAAGGTCAGACCTAAGACTTCTCCGTCTGATGACGGGGTAACATGGGATACATCAATGCCTTTTTCGATGAAGTAATCGGTAACGTACTTGCCAAAGGCATCATCGGACACTTTGCCGATAAATCCGACCTTCTTGCCAAGACGGGCTAGCCCTACAGCAATATTGGCAGGGGAACCGCCTACATATTTGGTAAAGGTGTTGACCTTATCCAAGGTGCGATGGATTTCATTAGGGTTTAAGTCAATGGCAATGCGGCCTACGGCAATGACATCAATATCTTTCTCAGGGGCAAAGGTAAACTTTTTCACGATTACAACCTCCTATGATTTATAATTTTTTTAAGAAAATCGTTTGAAAATACAAATAATTAAGGACATACGGTTTTGATAGATTCCTACAGCACCGCTATTACTTTCACAAACTTGTCAGGAAAGCCAGCCATGTTCATGACGGCATCGGGAATCTCGTCAAAGGTCACTACGCGGGTGATGATCTCACGTACCTGTACCTGCTTGTTTTGCAGTAAGGCAATGGCTTCGGGGAATTCATTGACACTGGTGCGAGAACCAACGATATCCAGTTCTTTCTTGGTAATTACGGCAGTAGGGAGCGGCGTTTCTCCATTGGGCCAGCCGACCAAGGCAATGCGCCCTGCGGCGGATACATAGTCAAACATGCCATGAATGGCTCCTTTAGCTCCCGAGGCTTCAATGACGACTTCTGCCATCCGGCCCTTGGTGATGGCAGAGAGCTCTTGGATCACCTTCCCCTGTGCCGGATGCAGGGTATGAGGTATGCCAATCTCTTTTGCCAGTTCTAACCGTTTCTCTTCCACATCGACTACAATGGGAACTGCTCCATAGACCATGGCGACCTGAGCAGCTAATAGCCCAATGGCTCCCGCCCCGATGATGAGAACATGCTCCCCTTCTTTGACTCTGGAGCGATGATTGGCATGAAGAGCGATGGTCAACGGCTCAATCATGGCAACCTCCTGCCATTCCATTTCACGAGGTACTAGATGTACTAAGTTGAGTGGATGGGTCACATACTCCGCCATGCCTCCGTCCGTCTGGACACCTAAGACTTTTAACTGTTCGCAACAGTTGGTTCTGCCAATGCTGCAAGGGTAGCACTGATAGCAAGGCAGATAGGGTTCTAGGACGACTCGATCTCCTACGATAATGCCCTTGCTGTTATCTGAAATAGACACCACTTCCCCGCCGATCTCATGACCGATGATACGGGGATAACTCACTGTGGGATTAACGCCCCGATAGGCACCAATGTCTGATCCGCAGATGCCAAGGGCACGGACCTTGATGAGAACTTCGCTGTCATTTTTGCGTTCTGGCATGGGGATGTTCTTGATACCGATTTTGAGGGGTGAATCTAGGGTTATTGCTTTCATGTTTTTGGTCTCCTTTTGATTTAAGATTTAGATGGTATGGACCGGGACTGAAATGAATTCCCTCCTTTTTGAGAATAAAATGCAGAATTTTACAAATATTACTGGTATAATCTAGGTAGTGCGATTTTAAGACTACTGTTTTGCTACTTGGCAACCAGAAGGGCTTCTGATTGTTACCTTTCTTTCTTGGTATGGCTGATTAGTAGAGAACAAATTATCACCTCCTTTGCTAATTCTATTTTGGGAGAAACACAAATTATACGATTCGTCTAATCTGTTGGTAAAAAAAGCTCCTCAACAGTCCCTCCTAGAAGATCAACTATCTTCTGAGCGTTTTTTAATGAAGGATCACGTGTACCCGCCTCCCATTTATACCAAGTAGACGGCGATACTTTAACCATTTCAGCTATTTGTTCAACAGAAAACTTTTTTATTATTCTTGCTTTCTCCAATGCTTTTCTCATTTAATCACCTCATTAAAATTATCCAATTCGTCTAATTTATTTTTATTATAGTAGACATTATGGCTAATGTCAATCTTAAATTGCCCATTTTGTATAAATTTATATATATTTTTTAGACATATAGTATAATTTATATTGGTGGTGATATTATGGTTATTAACAAAATCGCTTTTGGTAGCAAAATCATTCAACTTAGGGAATCAAAGGGATTAACACGTTATGAATTAGCTGATATATTAAAAATAGAATATCCATCATTATCAAAGTACGAAACAGATGCCAGGACGCCAAGTCCTGAGCTCATAAAAAAAATGGCTGAGTACTTCGAAATCTCTATAGATTTCTTTTATAACCATTTAACGCCTAAAGCAGAAGGAAATTCCAAGGACTTACAAAAAATTCTTGCACAGAGTGGACTAACGTTTGAGGGCTCTCCCATTACGGATGAAGATAAACAAGCTATACTTGATATAGTCGAACTTCAATTATACAAACGTGCCAAAGAACTTAATAAGAGAAATAAGCAAGGAAAATCGTAAAACGATCTTCCTTGCTTATTTCTTAACATTACAAACTATAAGGTTATAAACTATCCTCATTAATTTTTTTCCACACATCTTTTGCTTACAATAATTAACCTGCACGGTCTTTCTAGTATTTACCGTTCAAATGAATATTCTTGTTGACCGGTACCGGTCGTCCGGTGCGGTGGATACCGCTTGTCCGGACACACGATACCGCTAAATTATTATTCGCTTAATTGCTTATCCAGTCCGTAGACTTCTCTCATAGATATGTCTTTTGTTGGATCAACGCTTTCGATGTTGATTTTATACGAATCATGAACAATTCGGTCAAGAATGGCATCGGCAAGTGGCGAATCGTCGCCGCCAAGCTGCTCATACCAGCCTTCATGGCGGTATTGAGAACAAAAGATTGTGGAAGATCGTTTTCTTCTCCGATGCAAAAGTTCGAAAATGTCTTTTGCTTCACTTGGAGTAGGCTTTAACAGTAGCCATTCATCAATAATCAACAGAATCGGATTTGAATATTTCACCATTACTTTTTTGTAATTGCCCTCGCTTCTTGAATGTTCAAGATCTAAAAGCAAATCAGGAAGGCGCACATACTGAGTTTTATAGTAATGCTTACACGCCTCCATACCGAAGGCATTTGCAAGGTAAGTTTTACCACAACCAGTTGCGCCAGTGATAAAAATATTTCTGAATTCTGTGATGTATTCGCAAGTCGCAAGGCGTTTAATCAAATCTTTGTTGATCTTTCGACCAGATGAATAGTTAATTGCCATGATACTAGCATCAGGTTGTTCAAAATCAGCATTTTTTATAAGTCGATACAAGCGATTGTTCTTTCTTCTTGTATACTCAATATCGACCATCATTCCTATGCGGTCTTCAAAATCGATATCCTTCATCTTAGGGTCAGACACTTGTTGACGATAGGCATCGGCCATTGCTGTTAAATGCATTTCTATGAGTTTATCAATGGTAGAATTATTTATCATTGCCTCTACCTCCGTAATAGTTGGCACCGCGTGTTACACCATAATTGTTCTTTGAGGGTTCCACAGTATTCGACTTTGAGATTTCTTTAATCCCGGTAACAAGAATATTTTTGATACTCTTATAACTTGGACTTGCTGTATAGCTCAAAGCTTTTTCACAAGCTGCTTCAAGACGTGATTCTGAGTGTCTTTCAGCCAACTTAAGTAACCCCATGCAACTTTTATAGGTTTGTTGCTCCACGCGACTGGAGACTAGAATGGCAGTAATGACTTTATGGGTATTGGGGCCAATTCGCTGAGCCCAATGCTTAAAACGATCTCCATTCCATTCTAAATATTTTTGATGATCTGGAGGCATGTGCTCCAAGGTAGTGCTGTATTGCCCCTTGCGGCCGTAAAGACGCTTATGAGATGCAATCCGATTATGATTATAAAATAATTCTATCACTCGATCAGCTACCCTCACATCAACTTTACGTTTGATATATTCGTATGGTACAGAATATAGCATTCCTTCAAGTGATATGTGATAATTAAACTGAACTGTGGCTTGTTTCCATTCAGCCAGTTCGTAAGAGGTAGCTGGTAGTGGGCTTAGAAAGGGCAACTCTTCATGGTGGAAGAGACTCCACCTGCTACCTTCTTTCTTTTGAAAAAGCCTTGAATTAAATGTTTCAAGTTTTTCTCGGATTGCAGCGTTAAGCTCTAACAATGAGAAGAATTGTTCATTTCTAAGCGCAGCGGTTATCCATGTGGAAATGTTGCCAACAGCGCCTTCAACATTTGCTTTGTCTTTTGGTTTTCTAATTCTAGCTGGAATAATTGCAGTGCCGTAATGTTCAGCCATTTCATGATAGGTTGCATTAAGCTTTGGCGTATACCAATCTTTCGTATGAATCACAGCCGTCTTGCAATTATCAGGAACGAGGATTTTTGTCACACCCCCAAAGTAGTTATACATATGAACGTGAGCTGTAATCCATGCTCGTTGCTTTTCATTGATAAAAGCTTCTACATAAGCGTACTGGCTATAGGTCATAACACCAACAAAAAGATAGGCTTCAGTGACTTCGCCTGTATCGGGATCAATAATTTTAGCTGGATCACCGGCCCAATCCACTTCAACCTGCTCACCAGGTTTGCGACTGATGTGCATGGTCGCACGACGCTTTTGTTCATCAAGTTGAAGATAATGACAAAACTGTGAGTACATAAAAGGTTCTTCACCGTTAAGCCTGCATTCCTCCATGTATTCAGCCCAGAGCAATTTCTTGCTGACGCCGTTTTTTAAAAGTTCGTTGCGAATGTAGTCGTAGTTTGGTAGTCGTTTTTCCGAAACGTTCTTTTGAGTTGATGAAAACAACATTTCGGAGAGAACAGAGTCTGTTTGCTTATCATCAAGTGGCCACGATAAACTGAGTTCAGCAGCTCTTTTTAAAACTCGATTCACTGTTGTTTTGGAAGCACTGCAGCTTAAAGCAATGTTCATTTGGCTCAATCCCAGTGAATGAAGCCTTAAGATTTCCCGGTACTTGGTCATTATTCTGACCTCCCATAATAAAATTTGCATCATTAAATGCATATTTCTATTATAGGATGGTGGTACTCACTGGCGGAATGCCGGTATCATTCCATCGGAATTGCGGTATCGTTAGACCGGACAGGTGGTACAGTTTAGTCCAGAATACTCATTCAAATATGGCTTCTATTTCAGAAATCCCATCTGAGGAGCTACGACCACGTTCTCTGTGCTCATCATCGTAATCTGGCTCAAAATAGGAGTCGATATAGTTATCAATTCCATCAGTACTAACATAATCAGTTATCGATAACATAGTGTCACTATAAATATCACTATCTAAATCTAACAAATGTTCTTGAATCTCTTGTTCGATATTTTCTGCAACACGACTCCTTAAGTTATTGATTATTGCGCGTCTATCAAAATTTCCATCTTCATCATGCTCAATCAATGTTCCAATATTATAATTATCGCAGTACTCAGCTGCATCAATGTTTTCTACATGATCTTTGATTGCATCGTTAAGCATATCTTTGCATAAAGACTTAAACCATAAAACTTTTAAACCATTCTTTTTATAGCATTCATTTAATAGCTTTACAGTAAAAACTAATTCTTCTAGATCTAAATCCCATAACAAATTTGAAACGTAATCCTCATCCAAAATAAAATTACTGATAGAATAATATGAGTAAAAATCTCCATTAATCAAGAGACTAAATATTTCTCTATGTGATAACCAATCCTTTTGATTAGAATAATAAAAATAAGCATCACATAAATAATTTAAAATGGTCTGTTGATAAAAACCGTCTTTAATATTGAATTTGCACATATGTGCTACTATAAAGTATAGTTTTTGTTTCTCATTTGAGAAATCAACCCCCTCTACTTTGTGATTATTAATTAATGATAGATATACGTTATCTAATTCTTCCTTTTTATAACATCGTTCAAATTGTTTGAAATGACAAATAGATTTACGTACTTCCTGTAATTCTAACTTATTATGAAAAAAAATCGACTTTAAATAATCATTCACAGAAGGATTTATTACTCCAATATGTTTTCCTCCTTTATTGTCAATAACATTTATAATAGATTGATTTAATCGATATAAAATTGATTCATAATTATCGATTGTAGAGTCAATATTTTTCATATTATATAAGCGACTTTCAAAGCATTTTTTTAGTACTTTATACTCTATGTTAGTATCAGTTAATGAGTATACTGTAGATAAAAAAGCCCTATCTACATCTTGAAGTCGTCTTTCGAATTCATTTTTCCATATATTATTGGGTTCTATTAGGTTTTCAATTATATAGTTAAAGTACTGCTCTGGAGTGACTTTGGAATAATTAGATTCATAAGTGACGTGTTCAATTATACGAGGCGTGTAATTATTATGTTGAACAATTTTTAAATAATTTTTATTTTCCTTTATATTATTATAGTACTCTTTTGGAATACATTTAGAAATGAGATGATTATAAAAGATTTCAGCCTTCTCTATGAGGGAGATATCATCCATATCTATAGTATAATTTCTTATTTTTTTTTCTTGAAAAAAAATATTAAAGTCTCTAGAACGCTCTTTTGCCTCATTGAAGATGGTGATTCTTGAATTTAAAATAATCTTCTTATTTTTTGATAATTTCACATACTTAATCAAAGAAAGTAATTCATTTTCTTGAGTATGTTTCATATTAAAGTAATGTTGCCCTAAACAATCATCTAGCAATACTATTTCTTTGCATTCTTTTTCGTGTGATAGTGATTTTTTAATATCAGTTATATCCCCGTTGGTTGTATACCTTACCCTAAATCCCTGGGTGGCATAATATAGAACCAACATCTTTGAAGTAGTTGTTTTACCAACACCAGGACCTCCTGTTATCATAAGCAATCCATTTTTGTCCAAATGATCAATACATTGTTCATAAATATTAGTTTGCACAAAATACTTACTTTCTTCATCTATGTCACTGAGAAGTGACTCACAGTCTATAAAAATATTTTGATTGTAAATCTCGTTTAAAATATTTGATGCATACAACCATAGTTTATAGTGCTTTCTTACGACATCTGAATTCTCCGGTTTTTGTAAAAACTCATCAATTTCCCTTAATGTAATAATATTTTTATCTGTTTTCATATAAATCGAAAATAGATCATAAATTTCTTTTATGTTTGCATCCGTGAGTTGCATGCCACAGCATATATAATATTGATTAGGATTCCATTTTCTTACGTTATCAATTTCCTTTCTTAAAGTAGTACGTAAATCTGAAAACTTACTTCCAATATAATGCTTGGCTTGCACAATGATATTATGAGTAATTGTACTATCAGTAAAATCAATACCACCATCTCTGCCTTTGGCAAAAAGCCTCAAGCTTGTTGATAATTGTTTTTCCATTATATCTTTACATAGATTTTCAAATTCAACATCATTTAAATTTGCATAATGGAACACTTTAAACACCTTCTTATTCGCTGAATTTCGTCGTTAGAGTATAGCAAAAAAATAGGAGGATGACACTAGAGGAGTCGGGTTTTAGTTATTATAAAATACTCGGCTAAAAAAATCGATATATTAACGTTTAATATATCGATGGTACTAAGTTGTCACTTCTTTAACTCAAATAATAACAGAATACCGTGTTTCCTATTCTCTAAAAAAACAAAAAACTCCTGCGAAATAAACAAATTTTGGCAGGATTTCTCATTCTTCGCTATTACAAATGATACGGTGGAACAGGTTATTTGTCTCAACTTATATATGAGACAAATAACCTGTTCCTTTACCATATATATTTTTTACAATATGAACTCTTTCAGACCATTTGGGCTATTTTGCGTGATGAAGTTATAATGGGACACAGGGACAGGTTCCTTGTCCCAATTAAAAACGATACGTTCTAAATTATCTTTCTATCGGTATGTCAACCAAAAGAGAAGCTACCCATGAGTTTACTAAAATTCACCAAATAAGCAAGGACGGTGGTTAGGTCTTATTTAAATTAAAAGATAGTTCTATAAAACAGATTCGCCTTAAATTAAGATTTCATCATTTAGGTATATTTTGTGGTTTGAATTGTTCGAATGAGATGATAGCCTGAAAACCATAAACTCTATTCTCAGGTAATATATATAAACTGCTTCCGGTAGCCGAATGTGGTAGTGCCGCAAAATAGTATAACTTTTCATTCTTAGCAAGTAATACTCCATAGACTTTATACGCTCCAGGAATTTCATAACTACTCTTTGATCCATTTATATTATCTTTTAAGATTAGGTATCCAGTTATGCCCGGATGTTGTCCTAAACGAGTCATTTGAAAAGACTCGCCTGTTGATATATTATTTATTGCATAAAATTGTCCAAAAAACATTGTTATCACCCAAATAAAAGTAGAGAAAGCCAAAGCAAGCCATTGCTTAACCCCTCTTTGTTGATTAGATGTGAAGGTATATATTCCAAAAGCTAGTATCGTAAATATAACTGCTGTAAGTAAAGCTATATACACCTTGTACTCTATGTTTAACAAGACTGGAGTTATTTGAATAGATGATGCAACAATAATTACTAAAAAAGCCGCTAGTGCAAACCCAATAGAGAAAGATCTTTTCAAGTACCTATCTACTATATCTCGTAAAAATGGAAAACTATCAATAATTAGAGTAGTTAACTGATAAGATCCCCAAATAATAATAGGCACGCTTAATGCACTAATTATAAATGTAAGCCCTGAAACTAATAAATCGAAAGGTGTATAGATATCCGTCGGAATAGCGGTCAAACTAATTGCTCGAAATAAGATTAAGGATTTGATATATCCAAATATGTAACATATTGCTGAACCACCAAAAAGCATAACACTCCAATTATCTTTAATGTATTTTATATTCTCCATCTCCTAACTGATTCTAAAACTTGATCTAAGAAGGGGCGTTTAATTGTTTAAGACATGGGGATAGGTTAGTTGTTTCTTACCAGCTTCTCCATTGATATTAGACAGGGGTTCGGTTCACTGAGCCGTACCGAATCGTATGTACAACTTCCATCTAGCAATATAGAAAGCAATCAAGGACACGTAAGTAGACCACAACACAAATTGTTAGAATCAACTCTATTCTGGTGTCCAGACTTCAATTCAAAACCCACCACGTGCTACGAATTACTAATTAAGTTGCATGCTCCTCCTTCGGGGGTAGCGTCGTTTAAGTCCTTCGGATAGGAATGATACACCTTATTCTAATATCTTACGTTATGCCACCATAGTGATATTTATTTTCATATTAATTATAAGTATCATATCACAGGGTCCTTCAACTTATTATAGAAGTTATCTATACAAAGCGAACTTGATGAATATTGAATCGCCCTCACTGGGCTATGTTCAAATTATTCACCAAGTCCCAAAAATAATGAAATGAAATCTCCTACTTTACAATTAAAATTGATTAACTAGTTAACCAACTTTAGTATACGTATATCCTGCGTTCTTTATATATTGGTTGAGAAACTGGCCTTTGGAACCAGCATTCAGCAAGTCATGATACAACTGTTCTGAAATGCCGTAATAATTGTAAATTCCGCCTTTGAGAAATTCCACCTCTAGTACTGAAGAATCTGCACAGTGCCCAATAGAAGATATATTAGTAGAACTAACTGAAATTCTATTCATTATTATCACCTCCTTGGTTTTCCGCTGTTAACATCTGTTGGCACCTCCATCCTGTAATTGCAAGGCCATAAGCCGGTGTTGTCATAGGATTTTCTGCCCACCTATCCGATATTAAAGGATCACTGCTATTCGGCCTTGGTTCTACTAATGGCAGTCTTATTCTGCTAGGAACCTGCATCGCTTCACCAACTACAATAGCCTCACCAGTTCGGAGGGCAGGTAGCATCTCAATTAAACCTGTCAATGAATCAGGAACTGTCGCCCGCACTCTACCTTGGTCTTCACTATTTGCTAAACGTAGCGCAATAAAAGTACCACATTGAGAAAGTATAGTGTCATCTAGTTCTGATGGTCTCTGACTTACTACTAAAGACCCAATTCCATACTTTCTACCCTCCTTAAATATCCGTCTAACAGCGCGACCAGCATAACCAGATACAAATTGGGAGTCTGTCCCCCTGGGTAGGTATGCATGAGCTTCTTCAAACACCATCAGTATCGGACGTTGTTTCCCAACGCCTGGCAAATCTCGCCCCCAAAAAGAACCCTCAAATAGAATTCTAGTCAAAACTCCTACAACAAGATCCATTACCTCAAATGGTATTCCACCAAAATCAAAGATAGTGATAGGTTTATCATGGTTTAGCCAACCATTAACCAAATCATGTAAATCCTTAGTATGTCCATCGTATCCAGAAGGATCGAGTAGGAAGCTAAATCGCCTATCCTTAAGTCTGCCATAGATCTTATTTAGAATTGAACCTAATCCCGCTTGCCGTGGAGACTTAAATGGCGGCGCTGCTCCAGCCCCGGGAGGCTGATATTGTGGTAGAACTAGAGTTTGAATATTCCCCTTTAGCTCTTGCCCATTTTCCACTTTATAGGCAATAGTAGTAAAGTCATCCTTTACTTTCAAAGTCGCGTATTCTTTCTCGTAAAGGTCAAAGAACAGTTCCTTTAACTTGAATGGTATCGGGGCGTCGACGGTAATCTCCTCTGGTTGAATTTGGCCAGCGCACAGAGATCTGCATACGGACTTTTTCTCTTCATATATTCGCTCACGTATGATAGCATCTTGATTAGACTCCCCAGTGCTTCTACGGTCATATAAAAACCATGCTAATTCATCGAACGACAGTGCCCAATAGGGAATAACCAGAGGTGAAAGAATATCATTAATGCGAAAGACACAACTTTTTTCTGGAAATGCAGCATGATATTCTCCATGCGGATCGATCACTATAATTCGAGCGTTAGGATATTCCCCTTTGGTCAATGCTCTTAATAGCGCCGCAACAGTATTTGATTTCCCACACCCAGTAGACCCAACTACCGCCCCATGGCGGCTAACAAGTTTATCAAGATCAATAAAGGCTTTTAGTCCTTCTGAAGCAACGTGACTCCCAATCTCAACCATGGTTCCTTCGGCAGTACCATAAATTATAGCAAGGTCCTCTTCTGTAACTATATGGGCCTCGTCGTCAATGGTCGGGAATATGCCGACACCGCGCTGAAATTTAGCATTAGCATATGACTCTCCAACAAGCTGAACCTCAACCCAACGCTGCCCATTATTAGCTCCTGGTAATAATTCGTTAGATTCAGCAATCTCTGATGCTCCAACCAAAGATACGATACCATAAAGATTTAGAAAGCCGAGCGGAATACGAACAAAAGATCCAACCTGCCCAACCCTATATGTACGACCACTAATAATAGGAGATGCCGACGGTAAGCTACTACTAATTTCTATATAAACCTTCGCACCAACTACCCGACGAACATTCCCTAGAAAAGTAACTTCATCCTTCACTAGGTTCACCTCCCTTCAGTGTCGGCTGAAAAGAACTATCAGAATACCTTTGTAAACCCTTAAATCCAATAAACGTCTCTAGATATTCAGCAAAACAATTAAAGTTACCCAATGTGAATCTTTTAGCCTCTTCGTCCCAAAATGACCATATTTCGCCTGCTTGTGGAGATCGGCTTATAACCCATTCTCCAACCAGACCTCCTATGCAAGCCTTATCAGCAGCAAGCAATGTTAAATTTCGATAACTACGCCCAAATTTAGTAAGATTATCCGGTAGGTTGCCATAGTAGAATGATAAAATAGATAAGCGCGGATTCGATCTCAAACCTTGAAATAATATTTCATTGATATGTTCGTCCGAGAAACTATAACCATGGATTACCATAAGAACCTCTCCATTCATAAGAAAACGCCGCAATCTATCCTGCAATGTAAGGAAAGGTAGTTTCCGTGAATCCGCATATTTATCACGTGACGGAAAAATCATCAGTTCTTCGCCAATAGGCAATTCGCCACCACTAACCCTCGTAATTCTTTTTCTTCCATCCCCATTACCACACCTGGTACGCCAACCAATAGACCCATGTAGTTTCCAAAGGCGAGTCCAAGATCTAGGAGGATATACATTTTCGTCTTCCTTCTCCCCTTCTGCCTCCACCGCTTCTGGCATAAAAAATGGTTCAACAGAACCGATGAAACCGTCGAAATAGGGTACACCCACTTCTTCCATTGCCTTTTCAAACAATAAGTCATAGTTAAGGGTGAATACCTCAACGGGTTTTTCCCTAATACTATGTAGAGCATGTAGCCACTGAGCGAGGGTTTGATGAGGCTTTGTTTCAACCATTGATCCACTCTTAACTATATCGTGTATCGCACGACAAATAGACGTATCTAAATTCTTAATTGCAGTCCTGCCTTTGATACCATCAATTTCACGTTCCTCGCTATCGCCGATTACTTCACAGTAAAGTCTCACACAATTAAGAATATATTCAACATTAGGCGTGCCTCCCATACTTGCTTTAATAGATTGGAATTGAGATTTTAGTAGGCCATCAAACTTCTCCTCAACCTGGTTGGTCAGATCAATAATTCCAGGTAATCCAACGGCCATGGATGAACCTGCCCCAGTTAGAAAGCCAAGTCGGCGTTTAGCAGATGATATCTGTTCCCTAATTTCTGCTGCAACGGTATAAGGGTCATATTGTATCATGCCATCATCCCCAATCGTTTTATCGCTACCAATAAGCTTTAAGCGTCAAGGGGACGGGGTTATTGACACTAACCAGCCGTTACATTGTCGACAACTCCGTCCCTGTGACATAAATAATAACTTCTTTGATCTTCCTATGAATATATTACCAATTCTTCAGTACAGGACCAGAGTCCTGCATTTTTCGCCCTGAATTAACCAAAACTTACAAAAAATTCATCATAAGCCAATTATATAAAAAAAGAGAAATAACCAACATAAAAACCAAGCAATCAAACCCAGAATATGATTTGATTGCTTGGTTTTTTATTGATTGAGACGCGGGGGACAGTGTGCGTATATATTTTAAACCGATAAGACAAGGGGACGGTGGGTATGTCTTACTAAAAGTCAAAAGACAATTCCATTCGGACACTTCCTCCGTCCCCCTGTCCTATATTTATCTATGCCGTTACTGATAACGCAGGAATTAAAGAGGGACACGGGGACAGGTTCCTTGTCCCATTTAATACCAATCAGCTCGTAATTATATTTCTACCGCTCAGTGTCAACTAAAGAGAAACTACCATAATAAATTACTAACTAATTTATTATGGTAGTTTCTCTTTTATAAATGCCACATCCTTCTATATTTCTACATTATAAACATTTTTTACCAAAGCAAAGCTCTGTTACAGGTTTTTTTATTAGTTGTAACTCAGTGACTACCTATGGATGGGTAGTTACTGTAATACCTTTTTTACAGCATCCAACATGTTGGGATAATAACATGCACTCTTGTAGGACAAAGACCTGTCCCTGTCTTACACATATAAATATTTAAACTAGAAATATAAACCACCAGACAACAATATGTTCCCACATACCTGTTGTGTGGAGGTAATTAAAGAACATATCAAAAGTTTCCTTCATTATAATGGGAGCATTTTAATAAGTATTTGCCCAGCCTTAGTGCTGGGCATTTTTATTGTAACATTTACTAGCTCAGAACAGCATAAAAACGCCCTAATTGTCTAGGGATCTTTTCTTAATCCCTTATTTAATTGCATGAAATTCCTTATCATAATTAACTGCAATTTGTCTAACTAATTTAATTAGGGAAGTTACATTACTACTCTTTTCTCTTACAATTTGACCAAGCTTAACAGAAGTATCTTGAGACTTGTCAAGATACTCTTGGTCTACAATTCCTGCATTGTGTTCATAAATATGTCTACGAAGAAACCTTTGTTTAATAAATTCTTTATCCTTTTCGCTAATACCATGTAAAATATCAATCCCCAAATATCGCATTAATTTTTCAGAGGCAATAATCGGATTATGAAATGATATCTTTTCTATAGGATAAACTCAAGGGGACGGTTCCATCGAGTCAGTTCTACCTCTTATCTTATTGTCTGCCATTCTACTTATAATCTTTTTTTTAAATAATTCTCATATTTCTAATTAATTTATCCTTAAAAAACAAATTCCTGCAGGAATTTTGTATTCACAATATATTGATTCGGCACTTCCTTTTTCACACCACAACAAACTCAGAGGAACCGTCCCCTAGAAGCTACAGTTATGTGTATTTACAATTATTTAGAAACAGATCCCATAACCCTAGGAATTTCACGCTTTAAAACCTAGTTTACAACGACGTTGGACTGGAGTTCTAAAAACTGATCCGTGACCTCACAAATCCCATCAAAACCCGATTGTTCACGAGCCTTATCAGCTGGAAAGTTGACATTGCCGTCTGTAAGGCCCAGATTTTTCTAACTTCACAATTATCAAAACACTTGCGAAGTTAGCAAGAATATCCAATCTAATCCTACACTATTGTATTTTTACCACATTTATTTTAATAACATTACATTATAGTTGCTAATTACCCTTTCTGCGATTTTTTTAATTATAGATATATAAATACCAAGTTCATTATCTGTATTATCAAAAGTTTTTCGGAAAGGGAATTTACGATTTGAATGTGTACATTTACATCTAAAATCATAAATGACATTTGTTAACTTTTGTATGTCTTTTATATCTTCTTTTTTTTGAATTTCACCTTTTTTGGTAAGTAACTCAATAATCTCTTTGTTAGCAATAAAGTAGGCCTCATCGTGTGTACTACCTCTAAAATATTTTTCGAGTATAACCTTCATTTTTTCACGATCGGTTTTGTTCTTATTATATTGCTCAACTACCTTTATAATTGACATAACATCATCATTTTTATAACTTGAAAAACCACTCGAGTTAATAATCTGTCTAACATCATAAATGGTTTCCTCAAGATATACCTCATCAAAAATACATTCCATTACCTGATAATACGCGAGATACTTAAATTCACTATTATCCATCTGCAATGCTCGGTAATAATAATTAGTCAAATCTTCATCATAACTAACTTTAAGTGAAAAGTGTTCCTGTGTTTTTAGGATATCTGCTGCTTCATAAAAAGGATCATTATCAATCTCTTCTGTTTCAGGCACCTCATATAGCTTTAGATTTAAAGAATACCTAGTCGACAAATCAAAAATAATATCTTTTGCAACTTTTAAAACTACATCTTCAAAGAAGTTTTCTTCATCATATGATCTTTTTGTTACTTTATCCAAATTAAATATTTGAAGAGTGGAAAGAAACTCATCTGGAGAAGCCCATCTAAAATCATGTCTCGAATCCAGTATTTTTATAAAATCATTAGTTACACAACCAATGTCAAAGCATATATTTTCTTCTTTTTTCTCATCATCAGATACTTCTTCTCCGCTAAACTGCATAGGAAAAATAGTATTGGATATGGTTATAGCAATTTCTACTTTATTCTTATTTAGACATCCTTTAAATGGTATGTAAACATAAGAGAGAAAATAGCTTATATCATCTATTGTCTCATTAAGATTATCTGTATTAAACTCAAATTCAACTTCCCTTTTCCATTCCTTTTTAATTATTTTAATTTTGTTGTCATCAACTTTTACATCAACATTCTCATAACTATCTTTTATTGTCTTTACCACTTCGGTAATATCCATTCTTGAGCCTCCTTTAAATCAAGGTGTCATGGGGACGGGGGTTACTGACACTAACCTTCAAGCCAGTTGCATTGTCGACAACCCCGTCCCTGCGACATCCCAACATATCTAAGATGAATAGTGGCCGACACTTAATTTTATTGTTATCTCTGACAAAAATTCTTGAAAATGACAGAGCCCACATATCTTGTTGGGATTTTTTAAGGAATCCGTCTTTATTTTTCCGAAGGTTTCCTTATCCAAAAGCAAAGTATTTTCAGAGATTTTCACTTGCTTATTTACTCATTGGAAGGGACACGGGAAAGGGACACGGGAAAGGGACACGGGAAAGGGACACGGGGACAGGTTCCTTGTCCCATTCAATACCAATCAGTTTTTAATTATCTTTCTATCGCTTAGTGTCAACTAAAAGAGAAGCTACCATAATAAATTACTAACTAATTTATTATGGTAGCTTCTCTTTTATAAATGCCAAATCCTTCTATATTTTTACATTATAAGCATTATTTTACCAAAGCGAGGCTCTGTTTCAGGTTTCTTATTAGTTGTAAATTAGTGACTACCTATGGATGGGTAGTTCCTCCAATACCTTTGTCGACACCTTCGACCATGTTTGGCTTTAATATAACACGTTTTCGAATTGTAGCAATAAACTTCTCATTTTCTTGATGCGTTCTAATCGCAACCCGACAAAATTCTCCGTTTAACCCAACAAAATTTTCACAATTTCGCAAAAGAATATTATCTTCTTCCAAAAGCTGTCGCATATTAGGCAAAGGTGCTGGAAAAAAGAGATAATTGGCGCAACTACCCCATACATCAATTTTCAAATTGCCCAATTCTTTAAGCAACCACTTTTTTTCTGTCTGGATTAATTCATGAGTTTCCTTTAAATATTTTCTATCTTTTAATGCCGTAATCCCAGCTATTTGTGCTGGAATAGACACACCCCAAGGTTGTCCTGCTGCAAATATTTTTCCTAATAATTCTTCATTACTAGATATGCAAAATCCTAACCGCAAGCCCGGCATAGCATATAGTTTAGTAAATCCGTCTAGAACTACAAGATTGGGATATGTATTAATTAATCCTTTAGCAGTATATTGTTCTGACTCATCCAAAAAATCAATAAAACTCTCGTCTACAACCAAGATAGTTCCATTCTCTTGGCACTTATCTAATATCCGACTGAGAAATTTTCTTCCAATGACTTGTCCTGTTGGATTATTCGGATTACATAAAAAAAACATGTCTACTTCATTAGTTAATGAATCCAAAATCGTTTCTGTAATTTGATACTTTTCCTCTTTTTGTAAAAAATGATATATCACAGTACATCCATCATTACGTAATGCTTTTTCATAGTCTTCATAGGTAGGAGCCAATAGAAGCGCTTTTCTTGGATGTTGCGCAAATATAATCCGATAGATCGCATCATCCACACCACTGACGCATAAAACTTGCTTCGCAGATATACCTGAACAATGTTGTGCAATTTCTTCAGATAAAATGGTGCATTTTTCGTCAGGATACTGTGCATACAGTTCCATTCCTCTTATAATAGCTATTTTAGCCGACTCTGGCATTCCTAAAGGGTTTGTGTTAACACTCAAATCTACTGTGTCTTTTTTACGAGCATCAACTATATCATATATTCTATCTTCACTATTCATAACTTAGTTTTTATCTCCAATTTTATAAATTAAGTTCTTTTTGAGAACTGGGCTTTAATAGAACTTTATCACCTGGATTTATAAATTTATTTAACTGCTGAACTTTATTCATTATTTAAGATCATCCAAGCAATGCTACTATTATATTAACTTCTTTTTCATACACACACTATTTTCATTTCCAATATAAGGTCCATAATTATCTATAATCTCACATAAGACAAGGGGACGGTAGGTATGTCTTACTGAAAGTCAAAAGACAATTCCATTCGGACACTTCCTACGTCCCCCTGTCCTATATTTATCTATGCCGTTACTGATAACGCAGGAATTAAATATAATAACGCTCCTATTACCAAAATGACCACTAATACTGGATTAGCTGGTGTTCCTTTTTTAAAGGTAAATTCCCCGCCTAGTCTGATCAACCAAAATAACGATACACCTAATAAGACAGTTTTACCCAGCCCACTACTCAACAGTTCCCGTGTGTGAAAAATGCTGATATATGAGATTAAAAAGAAGAATACGATGACAGCAACATTCAACAACTGAATGACTGCCATATTTATACTGGACATCTTTGGTAATTCTTCTTTCCAGTTAAATTTATCCATGCGCCAGAACATGATATGAAAAACAGCCAGTAATATATTATAGATTCCTCCGGCAATTAAAATGCCAACTACATATTCCCCCATGTTTTTCCTCCTTATATTTATTTAATCCTATACCTAAATGGGACACGGGGACAGGTTCCTTGTCCCATTTAAATCGATAAGTTCTCAATTGTGTTTCTATCGTCAGAGTCAACTAAAAGAGAAGCTACCATAATAAATTACTAACTAACTTATTATGGTAGCTTCTCTTTTATAAATGCCAAATCCTGCTATATTTTTACATTATAAGCATTATTTTACCAAAGCGAGGCTCTGTTTCAGGTTTCTTATTAATTGTAAATCAGTAACTACCTATGGATGGGTAGTTACTGATTTACGCCTTTTTCTACATCTTCGTAAATGTAATCAAAACTATCTACCTTGACTATTGCTACTTTTTGCATATTTAATATTCTAGTTTCATATATTGTAATGCAACACCTGAGCAGATGATATTCCATCCGTGAAAACTGTCCTTTAATAAGAAAGACACGCTTTCATAATCTTTTATTCATCTTGCCAATTCTTCCAATTTATTAATCAATTCGTCTTCTGATTCACCTTTATAAACATATATTGGAACATTCCAATTTGATTTTTTCAATAATAAGCTATTTGAGTAAAAACCCTTAAAGGAGGTCCTTTCCACGGCACTTCTGTCAGCAAATTTTGCGTAGCTCATATTCTACGGAAACACGTGGCAAAACAGTAATCCTCAAGCCACTCATAACCAATTGTTTAATGGCTTGAATATTGTTGATTTCAATCAGAGAATGAGGCTGAACCCCCGCTTCCTGTAAAAGTTCATCAATCATAGCCCGATACGTGCAATTCTCCTGGGTTATAATCAAATTCTCGGTTTGAAAATCTTGAATACCTAGCGCCGAATACCTGCAAAAAGGGTGATCGGGCGCAATGACCACCACAATCGATTCTTCCTGAATCGAACCAAACTTCACCTCTTCAGAAAAGTCCCAATCGTTCAAAAAGCTTTACCTGGAATTCTTCTTCCAATAATTGAATATGCATAGTAACCGTAGGTTGGGCATACCCGAGAATTTTAGCAGCATAACTAAAACTGTAAACAAATATACTAGAAAAATACATACAACAAAGGTGATGAAAATGAATAAAACAAATATATGTAAAGCCGCTGCGCACTTTGTAGAAAACGAAAAAGACAATTATATAACTAAAGAATTTGCTCTTTCTACACAGGTAATCGGTATGAAAATATTTGAAGATCCTATTTTTGCCTTTGGCTCTGCGGCTGATCCATATTTCGATGAATTAAAAAAGCCAACTGCAATTGGCGATCATGTCCGACATCCACAGCAATGGCTGCCAGAAGCAAAAACAGTTATCTCTTTTTTCCTTCCCTTTAGTCAGCAAATCAAAAGAGAAAATACTAAAGACAGTGTCTGGCCTGCCGACGCATGGCTGCATGGTCGTATTGAAGGACAAGCGTTTCTAAATAAATTAACCACCTATTTAAATTCCATATTGCTACGCGCAGGTTATAATAGCATAGTGCCGTCGCTTGATGAAAATTTTTGGTCAAAAGCCGGGTTCAACCCCAATACACCCCATCCCCAAGCCGCCTTTACCAGCAATTGGTCGGAAAGACATGTCGCTTTTATTTGCGGATTGGGTACATTCGGGCTTTCTAAAGGCCTAATAACAGCTAAAGGTGTTGCCGGAAGATTCGCCAGCATTATTACCGAACTGGAACTCCCCCCTGACACAAGAAACTACAAATCTATTTATGAATATTGCTGCCTATGCGGTGCCTGCGTAAAAAAATGCCCCGCTGGAGCAATCTCTATTGAAGAAGGAAAAGATCATATGGCCTGCTCGGCATTTTCGGATAAAATTATTGAAAAATATGCTCCAAGATATGGTTGCGGCAAATGCCAAACAGGTGTTCCGTGTGAAAGTAAAATTCCCCTGCGAAATACCTACTAACATTGCTATTTTCAACTTAGCTAGAAAGGTGGGACACGGGGACAGGTTCTTTGTCCCATTTAAAATCGATAAGTTCTCAATTGTGTTTCTATCACTCATATCAAATAAAAGAAAAGCTGACCATAAATTTACGAACTAATTTATTATGGTAGCTTCTCTTTATAACTGTTAAATTCTACTTATGTTACACACTCTTCATTAGGACGTTCTCTGCTTTGTCGCAGCCCTCTAAAAACACTGCCAGCTCGTCCGACACTTCGATAAAGCAGTCCGATGAATAAAACGGGTAATAATCCCGTAGATTGATTTTGACATAGTATTTTTCCTCCGTTTCGATTTTTGTGATAAGAATGGTGCAAATCGAAACAGAGGCGGGGAGCGACAACCGAATTACGGCTTTTTTTATTGCCATTCAGCAGGTGATTTCGATTTTTACTGATTAACTATGTAAAAACTTTTTATGTCTCCATCCTTTCCGATAAAAATAAATTGCACCAACGATAGCCGGCAATATCGGAGAAAGTGCCTGTCCTATATAAATTCCTGTAAAACCATAATGAAGTATAAAAGCTAAAGACCAGCTTACAGGTAAACGTACAATGACTGCGTCTAACAGTGCATTACACATGGCTATGTTTGCAGCCCCAATACCAATAGCAAAGGAGTCAAAAGTATACATCGCCGCGTAAATCAAGCTGTTTATAGAACAACATATTCTTAAATATAAAACACCTTCTTGAATCACCTCTAAATTTTTCGGCTCAAAAAGCATTACAATGGGTTTTGCAAATATCTGTACAAGTATCACGACAAGTAAAGTAATGATTATATTCAGACGCAGTCCTATTGTCGTAGTATTTTGAACACGTTCAATGTTTTTCGCTCCTATATTTTGTCCTACCATAGCCGTAACCGCTTGACCAAGCGCCCAACAGGGCATACCGGCGAAAGTATTTACTTTTAATCCAATGCCCGAAGCTGCTGCTACCGAGACACCAAAGTGATTGAGCATACCTGTAATCAAGAGATACGAAATATTAACAACTACCATTTGAATTGCAGTAGGTAATCCTACTTTCAAAATGGCAATCAGTTTGTCCCTATCAATGCCAAAACTTTGCAACTTGAAATCAAAAATAAAACCGCTGCGCCGCAAGCAAATAATTGAAATTATGAGAGAAATGCCTTGTGAAAAAACAGTTGCATAAGCGGCACCTTTTGTCCCCAATCCAAAAGGCCCAACTAAAATCAAATCAAGAAAAATATTAACGACAGTAGCCACCGCAATAAAATAGAGTGAACTTTTTGAGTCGCCAAATCCTTTCATAATTGAGCAGACAGCATTGTATCCAAACACAAAAAATGTTCCTAAACATATTATCAGCATATAATCGCAAGCGTCTTTCATAGAAGCAGACGGCACGTCGAGAAGTTCAAACACGGGCTTATATACAAGTAGCCCTATCACGGTAACGATAATCGAAGCAATGGCAGATATAGTAAACAAGGTTCCTACCGTCTTTTTCTGACCCTGTTCATCATTAGCTCCTTTATACTGAGCAACTAATACTGTGCCGCCCATTGTAACGCCAATACAAATTGAGTTAATGATAAAGCTAATCACTGAAGCATTGCTGATTGCTGCAAGCCCAGTGCTCCCAACCATTCGGCCAACAACCAACATATCTACAATGCTGTAAAATGATTGGAGCAAATTAGCAACAAATAAGGGCATTGCAAATTTTATAAGTTTTTTTTGTACACTTCCAATTGTTAAATCCTGTTCTGAGTTTTCCATTTTTAGACTACATCCTTTTCTTTTAAAATATAAACAAAAAAGTAGAGGAAACTATACACCCGTAGGTGCAAGCCCTCTGCTTTTATACTAACTATGCCAATAGACATAATATGTCCTTGAAAAAAGCTAGCAAAAGGCCGTAGACAAAACATTGTCTACGGCCAAATATTCAAATTCAATATTTATAAAAGAGCATCACAAACAATCAACATAAGCTTAAGCTTAAATTGATTGTGCTGAAATCATCTATCAAATAAACATTTACTTAATTTGATTGGGCTCCGCACAATGTTTTATCATATCGAGTTGTGTGGAGCCTTTTACAATACCGGATTTTCCAAATAACTTCATTGTATTCACCCTTTCATAAACTTTAATTATATCATAAAGCACTTTACGGGAATTATCAACGATTGTGTTTGAAGACGACCGAACCGTCCGAAACTACTGAAAAAGCTTACTATTTTTGAGCTATTAGAAGATTTTTGTTTTCTATAATTGCTAATTGAGTAATCTCTCTAAAAATCAGCAATAAATATTCGACTAAAAAGAATACTAGGGCTGCTATCCTTTTCAAGTTCCAAGCATTTAACCGATTTATTTTTGCCAGCACATTCCACTCTATTTGGACAATCTTTACATATAACTTTATCAAATTTATATTTTAGAACTTCTTGGCCACGACTACCCTTGCATCTTTTTTTATAAAGGGATACGGGGACAGGATCCTTGTCCCATTTAATACACCAATCAGTTCTTAATTATCTTTCTACCGCCCAGTGTCAACTAAAGAGAAGCTACCATAATAAATTAGTTAGTAATTTATTATGGTAGCTTCTCTTTTATGAATGCCAAATCCTTCTATATTTTTACATTATAAGCATTATTCTACCAGGCAAGACTCCGCTTCAGGGGTTTCTTATTAGTCCAAATGGGTAAGTAATTATTATTATACAGCTCTACCATCAACGATAAGGACCTAGTTGTTTTTGATTAAAACTGTAAATTGATTTCTCATTTTTCATCCACATATTACCTTTTACAATTAACACGTAAGTAGCTACAGCAAAATATGCAATTCCCAATATCCAATCGTACACAGTTACTAAATTATGCACCATAATATAGTTGATATACCAAGCCCCTATCGGAATATGCAGAAAAATAACAGCAAACAGACCAGGATTATAAATACCTTTAATTTTAAGATTAGCAAAAACCCCATGCCATACCAATTGAAAAAATCCCATAAATATTGGCGCTAATCCAATCCATATTTGATCTATAAAAAAGATGGGAAGCAAATAAAAACCATAGGCAATTAAAATATTAATAACCATCGCTGAATGGCTATTTAAAGGATACTTATCTGGATTTGCACTTTTGAATAAGACGATATTAAAAACACCGGGGAAATATCCTGGCCATCGATACTCCTCAAACTGATGAAAGAGAATTGCAACAAAACTCAGCCATAAAATCACTTGGAGTTCTTGTATGTGTTGGTATCGAAAAAATAAACCAATGCATACTACTACCCCTACAATACCACCGATATCTTGCCAATAATTCCTTAAATAATTCATAACCTCACGCCTCTCTTATCAACTAATTTCCGTGTTACTCTCTCATAATCAATGGAGAATAAGTATAATATTTATATCAATTTTTCACATATAATTGTCAATGACAACTATATGTGAAAAAATTAAAGTTAGTTGAATTCTTCTCTAACTATCGACTATGAGATTGGATATTCTCATACATTTTATACAATACAACCTTAAGCTTTCTTACTTCTTCCTCATCCATATTCTCAACTAACCACTCATTAATTTCATCAGCGATGGGAATAATCTCTTTTTTTATTTCCGCTCCCTGTTGTGTTAGATAAATTAATGACGAACGTTTATCAATCTTGCTTTCTTCCTTAAAAATAAGCCCATTTTCTGCTAATCGATCAATAAGTCTTGTTGTATATGGTTTATCTCTAAGTGATACTAAAGATAAATCAGTTGGTGAAATTCCTTCTTTTTCTGAAAGTTGAGCAAGTAAAACCCATTGCTCAAGAGTAATTCCATACCTTTTTAGTTTTTTTAGAAATATGTTTTTCATTCTAGAATATGTTCTACTAATAATAAAACTAATGGCATCATTTAGAATATACATTATTTTCTCCTTTATTTGATTGTCATTGACAATCAAATAATACATTAAATCAGTATAAAAGTCAATTTTCTTTTAAAGCCAAATTGTTACTTTTCACATTATTTTGACCAAAATGAGGTTGTTTTGTGGCAAATTAGTTAGTGGACCTATTATGAGAGTTAGTCGACAACAAAATAAAAGAGCTTCTCATGCCAAACGGCTATGAGAAGCTCCTAACATTTATTGATATTGGACAGGGGTTCGATATGTACATCTTTAACGGACAGAAGAGGCAAGATTCGCAACAAGTTTTTCCTGCTTTTTTAGCTGCTCTCTTAAAGCTAATACTTCTTTTTGAAGTTCGCTGATTTCATCTTTTGTTCTATTTTCTTGCTCTACTCTCTTCTTTTCTTCCTGTTCGTCACAATTTTGACTTATTACCTCAACTATCAAAAATATTACGTCTGATATCAAAGCTAGCGCCAACCCTAGTATAATCCATCTATTTACGTTCTCACAGTTCATATCGCACCTCAGACTCTACTCCTCTTAGTTAGTATATTCGACGACCTTTAGTCTGCTACCCATAATTAAAAATGGCACGATTAGGTTTCTATCTTACCCCAGCTTTTAGCAGCATTTTCTTATATTTAGTCAAAAACTATAATTATTAGATCAAGGACAAAAGGGAACGTCCTTTCGTCACTATTGATCTAGTTTGAGAGCTTGTTGGGCTTTTGTACCAATGCCAACATTTTTGATTTCTTTTTGCACTAAACGCTGGAGTCGTTTAGGGTTGATTCTTTGATCTACTTGCCCCATGTCCCATTGATTTATTCCCCTACAGGTTTAAAAATGTTTATTACCAAAAAATATTTCTATCAAACTCTTTAAAATTGCTAATTACATAATTTACACCTTTCAAATTCTTCAAATTTTCATGTTTATTTTCAGGGCCAATTGCAATAATTTTACCAATATTAGCTCTGTAAGCTGATTCTATTCCAGAAATTGCATCTTCAACTACAATACATTTTTCTGGCTTAATGCCTATCTTAGCTGCAGCTTTTAAATAAATATCAGGTTCTGGTTTACTTAAAATTAAACCATCATCAAAAGCTATTTTATTTAAGTCAAACCATTTATTAAGATTTAAGTTTTCAAAATAAAATGAAAGATTTGTTTTTCCTGATGCAGTAGCTATCGTATATGGTATTTGTTTTTCCTTTAAATAATCTAACAACTCAATAGCGCCAAGTGTTAACTTAAAATTTGTTATATCCTTTATACACATCTCTCTATAAATTTGTTCCTTCTGTTCACTTAATTGAAATAGCTTTTCATCATCTATTGAAGCACCTAATAAATACTCTATTAATGATTTATTTGTTCTTCCATGCATTACTTTCTGTAATTCTTCGTCATCTAAAGAATTTCCACGTAGTTTTTTTGAAAAAATTCTCCATGCTTCTTCATGTTTATCTGAATCAAAAAATAAAGTACCATTAAAATCAAAGATTATACCTAAATACTTCATGCAAACCTACCTTTATATTTTTTAATATATTCTCCTTTTAGTACGCAGAGATAAATCAGTTTTCATCATATCACTTTCCATCATAAACTGAATCATCTCTTTCACATCTTGCGAGTTATTACATTCCAATTTCAACTCAGGAATATTTCCAGATAAATCCATCCAAGTTAAAAAATTTTGTACTAGTAAATTGAAGCGTAGATCCTTTGCCTGACCATTTGGAAGATAAAAAATAACCGGTGCAGCACAACGATTCACCATATCAAAAAATTGCTGAGTATGCTGAATATCAAAAAACGTCAGATAAGTTACCTCATTTTGCATATAAATCAACTCACTTTACAAAAGCGTTTTATCACTATAATTATATCGCCATTTATTACTTGCAACAATAACAGTAAGGACTTATACTGTAACAAAACCGCCACATCGATTAGGAGGCAGACAAAATGTCTAAACAATTGTGTAAGTTGATTCTTGACACAGACCGACGCGAATTGGAAGCACGAGGTACACCGATGTTCCCTTGTGGGGGCTATTTTTCTGATTTAAGCAATAATGTGACTGGCGATATTCCCTGGCATTGGCATGAAGAAATTGAAGTAGTGATAGTACGCAGTGGTGCCATGCATGTAAGTCTAAACGGAATGGATTTTACCTTGCAGAAAGGCGAAGGTGCTTTTATCAATTCCAATGTATTGCACTCAATGCAGATTATAGGTGATGCAGGCTGCACATTGAATTCACTTGTCTTTCATGCGAATCTGATATCGGGTACGACGGAAAGTGTTTTTGAGCAGCGTTATGTGCGCCCGTTGCTAGACTGCAATATATTGCCTGGTGTTCCATTCTATTGCGAAATTGAATGGCAGTGCCAAGCCGTGCAGTGTATTCGAGAAGCTACTGAAATTTACGATTTAGATAATTTTGGTTATGAGTTGCTTATGCGTGAAAAACTATCCCGTATGTGGTACTTAATTGTTAAAAATATGCAGTCACTTCTTGAACAGCAAAACCGGAGTGAAAGCCAGGACACAGTACGCATTAATGCAATGCTGGATTTTTTACATCAGCACTTTGCCGAACCGCTCGAGCTTCAGCAGATTGCTGCAGCAGCCAATATCAGCGAGCGAGAATGTCTGCGCTGCTTCCAAAAAACCATTCGAATGACACCCATACAGTATCTGCTTAAATACCGAGTGTCAGTGTCAGCACGATTGCTGACGGATACGGATGCCCCCATCACAGAAATTTGCAATCAGATTGGTTTTGACAGCCCCAGCTATTTTTCCAAGATTTTTAAACGGTTTATATGCTTCACGCCCATTGCTTACCGGAAACGACAAAGACAACGGTTATTTTAACGGTTGCTATTTTCAGCAGACGTGCCACGGGGACGGGGTTATTGACACTACCTTCAACGATTGCATGGTCGACACCCCGTCCCTATGACATCTTTGTATCCGGGCTTTGCAACGTGAAAAGGGGGCAAAAAAAGCAGACGGTGATTAAACCGTCCGCTTTTGCCGTTCTGCCACTTCTGGACAAAATGTCCAGAGGTCAGTCAGTTAGGCATGGAGAATGACCCGCCGCCCCACGTTTTTTTGTTGACCGTCAAGCGGCAGGATTCTTATTATGTGGTTGCCATTCAAATGACTTTAGCAATCAACTGAACAAGATTAAAATACTTTCCGCCCTCAGCCTCCATCATTTTGATATCCTCAGCGACAATGGGATGATAACCGGTCTGCCATTCTTTCCACGCCTGTCTGCAGCAGGCCATTTCGCGGCAGTCTACCATTTCAATGCCCTCGGCCCTTTTCCACAAGTCTTTCCACCAATCAAGAGAGTGCAGGGTTCTTTCCATCTCGCTATTCCAAAACGGCTGCATATCATCGGGAACATTTTTCCCAAATTCGTATTTTAAGCCGGGAATAGCCACGGCGATATAGCCGCCCTTTTTCACTAAAGGAACGAGGGACGGGAGCATTTGGGCCGTATCACCGAAATAATGGTAAGCGTCCACAGTAAACAACAGGTCAAAATATCCGTTTGCGAAAGGCAATCCTTTGGTCGCGTCTACTGAAATCGGAATGGCTTTATCGTCAATCCCGATTGATTTGAAACGCTCATAGTTTTCAGTCGGTGAAATCCACAAGTCGGCGGCGAAAACTTTTGCGCCGTATTTTTGTGTCAGCAAGAGTGTGGAAAGACCGCACCCACAGCCGAGGTCAAGTATACGCATATTCTCATTGATGTCTAGGCATGACGCTAATTCCTCTGCTACTCGCATGGCATTAGGCCCCATCATGGCAGCTTTCAAAAATTCCATGTTATTCTGACTGGAAATAAATTGATTGGTAAATGTGCACATAATATCCTTCCTCCGCTAATCCTTTATCTTGCTGCTATAAATCAATTATAGTAATTATATTATTACAATGCACCCTGCAAGATACTTCAGAAACAAAAAAGCGACACGGCAAAATTACCATGTCGCTCTCACTTTAGCATTTGCTTTTCATAGCAGCCAATATTTTGTAGATTGTTTTGGGTGATAAGTAATTACAGCTTGCAATATCCTCAACGGAAATACCGTCTTGATACTGGGAAAAAATGTTTTCATTGCGTTCCTGAATAGATTGCCTGCTGTTTTTTACTTCCCCCCACCGTTTTTTATTTTCTGCCTTTCGTGGGATATAAATATATTCACCGTCAATATACTGTTGTATTGCTTCTAACAAATCAGCGGGAAATACACTAACTGCGTTCTTGTAGCCCATTATGCTCCTCCTAAAATTGTAGTTTTAGGATTGAGCAAAGGCTATCTCACAGCATATTTGTTATGCGATAGCCTTTGCTCCGCATAACACCGACTCCAAATAATATAGGATCATAAGCCAATTTCCTTTCTTAAAGATTTTATCTTTCCCGTACATTAGCAATTTATTCTGATAAAATACAAAAAGTCCTGCTAAATTTATCCATAATTAGCGCGTTCCACTTTGTGTCCTAAAAATTCCTCCAGTCTCTTATCGGAGTATTGGATATTGACGGTTTTATAGATATGCTGGTACCCGCGACCTAAAAAAGGTATGGAAAACGGTTTATCCTTTAAATAATTCTGCTGAAATTCTCCCGAAAAACATTCGATGTATGAATATGACAGAGGGGACGTTCCTTTTTGTCACCCTTTTGCTATTATACCTCGCGATATTCCTGTTGCACGCCCAATTTGACGTATCGATAGCCCGTCTTCTTTTAATCGCTGAATGATTTATCTTGCAGAGAGTTTAACCATTTGATTCTTCCAATTCCGTTATATCACAGTAACCATAACACGAGGGGACGGTGGTTGTGTCTTACCGAAAGTCAAAAGAAATTCCATTCGGACACGTCCTCCGTCCCCTTGTCCTATTTCTAATTAACGTTTTTTCAAGTAGTACCTTGCCCTTCTTCTTGAAAAATTCCAATTTGTCCATTCGGGTCAGCAAGATAAATTCGTAAAAATAAACCATCCGAATTTTTAAGGTTAACTTCCGATTGATCTATGAAAACACCGTCTCCTATATCAAAAGAACTATCCGCTCGCCATTTACACAAATAATAAGGGTTTATCACATAAGAACACAGCTTACCATCCTTATATACATAATAACCAACTATATTTTGGGGAAATAAACCGTATCTTATCATAATTTCTTTATTGTGATCTGGATACCAATCTATAGAGAAAGATTTTAATCTAGAGATAATGTTTCTCGTCAAATAGTACGCAGGTATCATATCCTTCCTGCTTCGTTTAACCCAATAGTCAATAAGGATATAATCATTAACTGTATTTCTACATCTAGCGAAAATTTCTGCTTCTTCCCGAAGTATGTAAAATGCTTGCAAAAAAATCTCTAACAAATTGCATATCATTACTCTCGGAAATGAATTTTCCAAGTTTTTCCTCTACATCATTTGGAAGATTCACAGGAGAAGTCCTATTGTACTGTCCTTTAAGTTCATCAATTAAGGTAGGAAGAAACTCTAGCATATCCTGTTTTTTAAAATTTACAACGGGACTCAAAAGATCTGCTAAATTACTAGCCTGAACTGTTGCATGCGGAGATTTTAAACCGTACAAGAAAAAAACAGAACTGTTGTAAATATATCTTTTAATAGTGTCGCGCCGTCCTTCTCCTCGAAGGACCCGAATAATCCTTCGGTTTTCCTCAGATTGTAACAGCTTTCTCTTTATAAAATCTGTTTCGCATTTGGACAATGTTATATATTTCCGGTCTTCATAAAATCCAATTTCAGGAATATAATTTATGACATCCTATTGGTCTGACATAAAATAATAGTAACCGTCCTGCCAAGGAATATCTTAGCAGGAACGGTTACTATCATTTATTTGAAATTAATCCTTCTTGGGCACCCAGGAATCCACAAGCTTTTCATTATCCTTAACCCATTGTCTTGCGCTTTTTGATGAGTCATCGCTATTGGCAATGAGACCCATTAGGCTGCCTAGCTGCTGGTCGTTAAGCTTAAAATTACGTAAAAATTGGGCTACCTCAGGCATATCCTTATCTATATCCTTACGCGCAACAGTATGTATATTCTCTACTTTACCGTAAACCCCTTTGGGATCTTCCAGGAACTTCAGCTTCCAGCGTGCAAACATCCAGTGGGGTTTCCAGCCAGTAACTACCATCCATTCTTTTCTTTCAACAGCATCCTTAAGCGTTGCAGTCATTGCCGGACCGCTGCCAGGGATGAGTCTTAAATTAAGACCGTAATCTTTAATTGTCTTATCAGTAGCCTTCATTATTCCTGCTCCAGAGTCAATCCCTATAATTTTCCCATCAAATTTTTCCTTTGCATTGTTTAATTCTTCTATACTTTTGATGTCGACATATTCAGGAACTACTAGGCCAATACGCGCTCCCTCAAAATTTATTCCTAAGTCAGTAAGTTTGGAACCATATTCCTTCATATAGCTGTCATGAGTAACAGGAAGCCATGCATCCATAAATGCATCATAGTCGCCATTTGCCACGGAGGTAAAAATAGGCGCTACATCAGCCATTGTGACTTGTACACTATATCCCATCTTATCTTCCAATACAACTTTTGCTAATTGAGTCATGGCTACTCCTTCAGCCCAGTTAACATAGCCCAGCTTAACTTCCTTTTTGCCTTTTTTTAAGTCTCCCGAAGAATTGCCGCCACAGCCACTTACAAGGATTAGACTGAGACCTAGAAGAACTGCCATTACTGCAACCATCCATTTTTTGATACTTTTTTTCATACTATAAATTCCTCCTCACATTTTTCTGTTGCGGTTAATATTGGCTAGGCTTTGGGTAATTCGATCCAGAACCATTGCAAGAAGAACCACAGCAACTCCGCTTTCGAACCCCCTTCCAATCTTTAATTGAGTTATTCCTTTTAAAACCTCTTCGCCGAGACCACCTGCTCCAATCATTGCTGCAATTACAACCATAGATAATGAAAGCATAATGGTCTGATTTACTCCAGCCAAGATAGTTGGAATAGCGATAGGCAGTTGAACCTTAAACAGCAGTTGTCTAGTCGTAGAACCAAAGGACCTCGCCGCTTCAACAACATCTTCCGGCACCTGCCGGATACCTAGATTGGTCAGTCTAACAGATGGCGGCATAGCAAAAATCACTGTGGCAACCGCTCCCGGTACTTTGCCCAGCTTAAAAAAGAGCACTGCAGGTATTAGATAAACAAAGGCAGGCATTGTCTGCATAAAGTCAAGCACTATACGAGCTATCCGGTCAAACTTGTCGTTTCTTGCCGCCAAAATACCAAATGGAATCCCAATTACCAGAGCAATGAGTGCCGATGTAAGAACTAAAGCAAGAGTTTGCATAGTTTGAGTCCATAACCCCATGCTGTAAATCAGTCCCATGCTTAGGACCGTAAAAATAGCTACGCCCCTTCCTGCTGCCCGCCAGGCAATGCCCGCCATTAAAAGGATAACAGCGCCTGCGGGGAGAAACAGTAGTGTATCTTCAAATCCATTGATAAAGGATGTCAACGCTTTGCGCGTAATATTGAAAAAGCCATCAAAATGCAAGCGCAGCCATATAATGATGGTTTCAAAGTACTTCCCGATTGGAATCGTAAACATGCTATTTTTCCTCCCCCATGATACTGGATATTACTGCCGCTCTTCTAATAATCCCCCGCATTTTATTTTGATCATCTAGTACAACAATTGGCGTCTTAGCATTGAATGCGATTGGTAATAGTTCAATTATTTGCATGTTAGGATTAGCAATAGGAACATCCTTAACAATAACTTCTTCGAGATTATGTATTTCCTGATGAACAAGGCGTGTAACATCTTCGATTCGCACAATCCCGTGAAACCGTCGTTGAGAGTCAACAACATATAGGCTGGAAATCCCTTCTTCCTGCATACGGCGCACTGCCGCCCTTGGCCCGTCCTTTGGGATAACCAAAGGGTCGGGGCGCTTCATTATCGAGCTTGCCGTAAGCACCTTTGTTCTATCAACATCCTGGACAAAGGCCCGCACATAATCGTCAGCAGGATGGGTCAATATTTCTTCTGAATTCCCGATTTGGACAATCTGACCATCTCTCATGACTGCGATCCTGTCGCCAAGCCTTAGTGCTTCATCCAGATCATGAGTAATGAAAATAATTGTTTTACTCATCTTTGCCTGCAGTTCAAGCAACTCTTCCTGCATCTCTCTCCGAATAAGTGGATCAAGCGCGCTGAATGCCTCATCCATTAACAAAATATCCGGTTCTGTCGCTAAAGCGCGAGCAAGTCCCACCCGCTGCTGCATTCCGCCACTTAACTGGCTAGGCATATTAAACTCATACCCTTTTAGACCGACGAGTTCAATGGTCTGAAGAGCTTTTTCCCTGCAGACAGCCGGATCAACCCCCTGAATCTCAAGTCCATACTCTACATTTGAGCAAACATCTCGATGAGGCAAAAGACCAAAACGCTGAAATACCATGGCTACTTTCTTGCGACGAATTTCCAGCAGCCGATTAGGATCAACACCAATAATATTTTCACCATCAATCCTGATTTCCCCCGCAGTCGGCTCAATCAACCTGTTGATACATCGCACCAAGGTAGATTTCCCACAGCCTGACAGTCCCATAATAACAAATATTTCTCCTTGCTCTACCTGAAAACTTACGTTGTTTATTCCCACTGTATGGCCAGTCTCTTCCATCACTTGACGCTTGGATGCACCTTTTTTTATCATTGGCAAAATAGATTGAGGTTGGATTCCGAAGACTTTATATAAATTAATTACTTCTACTTTTGACATAAGTCCCTCCTTAAGCAGTTTTCAATCTAACAATTCCATTATATTTTAGAAGTTGTTACTAGTCAAAACGCATTGAGATATTTTACATATTATTATAATATATGGAGATTGTTATAATATTTCCGGGGTATGCCTTGCGACTCTTCCAAGTAGTTCTTTTTTGCTATGGGACACGGGAGAAGTAGCCCGGGGGAATTTCACCCTCAGGCTGCTACCTAAGCTGAAAAGGTAACCCTCTCCGGCTCGGCTCCAGAACCGGACGTGACAATTTCTTGTCATCCGGCTCCTCGATTATTTGGCTTTTCGTAATTGTCACGGTATTTGGCAGTTCTAGTTCAGTAAAGTAAAGGTCGCATATGGCACACTACCTTGTTGTTTCTTGAGTGCCTTGGCAACTTTCTTATAGAAGTCGTCCATACCATGATTTCATGAGAAGTCGTTGCAACTTACGTACTGTCTTTTTGTCACCACGAAGAGAAGCTTGATAAACTCGTTTTTGGAGCTTAAAAACCTCCCGAAAGACTTTCGTCCATGGGATGCGTTTTCAGTCATACATCGGTTGTAACGCCGTGTTCATAACGTGTTCACTTCTACTGACTATTTATCTTCCACACAAACGGGACTACATCAGAATAAACAAAGCAGTTAGTAAATTAAGCCATATGTTTTTAAGCCCTCCAAAATTCCGGCTGCATAGTGAGCTTTAGAAAAATAAATACAAGTGCGTATGCTATCTAATTGCTGTTTGAAATCAGAACATGCATTGCCAACGACAATCCCTTGGAATCCATGGATAAACATAGAGTAGTCGTTACCACTATCACCACATACAAATATTTGTTTTTCAGCAATCCCAAAATTTGATTGTACAAACTGTAAAGCGGGACCTTTACCTGCTCCTTCAGGCAAAATATCAATCAGATGTCCCAATGAAGGAACGATTTCAATGGGAATTTGTAATTCGCGTTTTAGTTTATATATTTCTGATAAAACTTTGGCGAAATCAGCGCTTTCCGTTAAGTAAGAAAGTCGGAATTTGGGATGGATAGGTTGCGGTTTTAAATTTTTTATATTTGATAGTAGAGTACGTATTTCAGCTATTTTCCACTTAGACCCTATTTTGATTTCCCAGCCTGCATTGCGGATAAAATTGGGGGCTAGATGTATTTCAGTACCAACGTCTGAGATTAGGATATCAGGGATAAGTAAGGTCTCGGATTGGACAAGCTGCCAAGCCGAAGAAAAAGTTCGACCTGTAATATAGATTAGTAGGATATTTGATCTTTGTTTTTCGATAATCTGATTTAAATTCTTCAAAGATTGTTTACAACCAATCAGAGTACCATCAAGATCTGTTGCTAATACATACTTTGTCGAATGTTCAACACATCTTCTTGGCATGCTACCACCCCACGGTATATTTTTGTTAAATCTTTCGCTACTTGAAGCCAGGAAAATCGTTTGGCATGAGCAGCAGCATTTTTACTCATCCATTTATTTAAAGAATCATTGATGAGCAGTTCGTGAATTGCTTCAGCCAGCAATAATGGATTCTTAGGTTCTACCAATAGCCCTGTTTTCCCATGTAAAACATTATGAGCTAGCCCTCCTGTGTCAGAAGCAATAACTGGGGATCCGCAGGCCATGGCTTCAATTGCAACTAGCCCGAAAGATTCATAATAAGATGGTACAATTGTCGCTCTGGCTACAGACAAGTATTGGGCTAATTCTTCGTGTTTGAGAGGTCCTAGAAATTGAATATGATCTGCTAGAGAGTGTTGATTAATAAAATGTTGGTATTGTTTTTTTTCGACACTTATTGATGTTTCTGGTATGTTAAGAGGGTCACCCCCGCCGATCAAAAGACGTAAATTATTAATAGCTTGCGGATATTTTTTTCTTAACGCTACGATTGCCTGTAACAGAATTGCTAATCCTTTGTTTTCTTCGAAACGTCCTACAAACAATAATATTTTGTGATTATTGCTGTTATAGCCTATTGCAGCATCATGTTGAAGGGGACGAAAAATATCAGTATTTACTCCACATGGAACTATTTTTATTTTCTTGAGTTCGACTTGATAAAATTCATGCAATAGATTTTCTTCCGTTGATGTTGTAGCAATTATGCAATCTGCTTTTTGCAGTAGTTCTTTTTCGGATTCAATGCGAATTGCACTGATGTTGTTTTGAAGTTGTCCTACAGCGTTTTTTCTTACAATACCAAGCGAGTGAGAAGTATGAACAAGTGGCAAGCTATATTTATTTTTCAGATATCTGCCTACAGTACCCGATAGCCAATAATTACTATGAATTAAGGAGTATTGATATGGACTCTGCATGAATGCTGTAATATCTTTAATAAAATTAGGAAGCATGGTATAGAGTAGCTGCTTTGGCTGAAATCCTTTTTGTCCAGCTTCAAGGCGGATAACCCGTGACTTTTTACCAATCAACTGTATTTGTGGAGCGGCAGGATCTGACCAGTGAGTAAATACATCTGCCACAAGACCAAGCGATTCTAATGAGGATACCACTTCTTTTACATACGTGTTTTGCCCGCCAGACTGGATTCCACCAAGTTTCTCTAACGGATCACCGTGGTAAGAAATGAACATAACTTTCTTTTTGTTCGTCATCATATATCCCTCCTAAAAAAATTCAGTCTCAAAACGGCTCTTTTTTTGAAGTTTATAATAATTTTTACAAGTATTTATTATTGTGAAATGATTATGGAATTTTTTAACTAACAACCTCATTTTAAAATAAAGTTTTTAGTTTGTCAAATTTAGCATTTCATTTGATTAACAGAATAAGGGATAGGCTGAGGTGGATTACTAGCAAAAGAAAGTGTGCCAGGCAGTAGCTTGCCGTGGGCGCACGGGACGGTTTGTACAGGGTTCAATCGGAAGTTTTGCGCGAAAAAAGGCTCAACAAGTAGTAAAATACTGCAAGTTGAGTCTTGAACTATCTGCGTGCAAAATTTTTTTTTGCCCCGAAAAAGGAAATCGCGGTGAATTTGCCTATGGATTTTCAATTGAAGGGACACGGGGAAGGGACACGGGGACAGGTTCCTTGTCCCAATTTAAAGACGATAATTCTAAATAATCTTTATTCTATCGATATGTCAAAAAAAAAGAGAAACCATTCATAATCTGCTAGATTTATGAATGATTTCTCTTTTTAAATTTACTAACTAAGTTTATTATGGTTAGCTTCCCTTTATAAACGCTAAATCCTGTTATAATTTTACATTATAAGCATTATTTTACCAAAGCAAGGCTTTGTATATCATCCATTATAGTGTGCTATCAGTATTGTTTATTGGCAGATTCTTGATCATCATTGAGCGAACTATAATAATACCACCAACTGCAGCAATAAACCCGAAAAGGAAGGTTGAAGAATAGCTAAATTTATCAGCAATCACGCCTCCAATTGGTGCAGAAAAGGCATAGGCAACATCTTGAAACATTGCAAACCCTCCGAAAGCGGCACCACGCTGTTCCGGACTAATTCTCTTTATAACTTCTACCCCCATAGCCGGATATATCATTGAACAGCCGAGACCAGTAAGTAAAGCTCCAAGTAAAGCAAGACTGTAATGAGGTGCAAGCCAAAGTAATCCCTGCCCCACTGTTTCAACCACAAGCGAAACAAGTGCGACCTTTACTCCTCCAATTTTATCGGGTAAAGTGCCGAAAAGAATACGGCTTATCACAAATCCGATTCCGAATAACGAAAGACCAATACCAGCATATGGCCATCCTTGATCCTTAAAATAAAGCGAGATGAAGGCTCCTAAGACCGCAAATCCGATGCCTTGAAGTGTAACAGTCATTCCTTGTTTCCATATTGATCTTAAAAGTTTGAAAAATGACTTTTTCGCTTCAAGCGCTTTATGCGGAGCAACTTCAGGAGAAGTGACAAACATGATCACACCGATAATTGGCACAATAGATGAGGCCAGCATAACCGAATCAAAGCCAAAATACCGATAGAGTGTAAGCCCCACAGGCCCTCCCAATGCAAATGCACCGTACATAGCCATTCCAAGAACCGCAAGTATCTTTCCTGAATGTACAGGACCGAGATATAAAAAATGCCAACTTGGAATCCCGACGGTCGTCATACTTTCTCCTATGCCGAGCAAAAGTCGCCCCACAATAAGAATAGTGAATGATACTGAAGCACTCAATCCTGTTATTGAAGCAGCCATGCAAACAAGTGCAGCAACCATGTAAAAGAAAAAACCGATCATAAAACATTTTTTACTACTTTTTGTATCAGCAAAATCTCCTGCGTACTTTCTGGAAAGAATCGTTGCAACAAAAGATACCCCGACTGCAACTCCTCCTAACCAGTTAGGAAGATTGAGAACTTCTTTTACGAATACAGAGACGACCGGAAGCGCCATCGCAACGGATAAATAAGTGAGAAAAATTGCAATGCCTAGTTTTGAGAGACTTTGCTTTAATGATATTTTTGACATATGATCTCCTTATGACTGTAACCACCACCTAGCAAGAAGGTACAAAAACGTACTTCTGCACATGGCAAAACAGTGCGTTGGCTGACGTGAACGCTTACGTTATTTTGATGTAATATAGTGTGGAGTTCTTTATAAAAGAGCAACAAAAAAACGCACTCTCTTCCCTTTACAGGTCGGACAGTGCGTTGGCTGACGTGAACGCTTACGATATATCGTACGGCTATTATATCCTGCTTTTCAAATAAAATCAATATTTTAAAATAAATTACTGTGTTTAACTTGTGATAATGTCACTATGAAAGGGACACGGGGACAGGTTGAAACCACTGAAAAAGTCAGAAACGTGGTAGGAAAATCCAGTAATCTGATATAATTTAAAGTAGATTATATCAATTATGAGAGAAAACAAAATGCTTAAAAATACACCAAAGCAGTTATGGAAAAACGGTGAGATGAAACGCTTTCATGAGGTTCATTGTCCCATTTAAAAACGATAATTCTAAATTGTTCTTATTTTATCCGTAGTCAACTAAAAGAGAAGCTGCCCATAAATTTACTAATTAAGTTATTATGGGTAGCTTCTCTTTATAAATGCGAAATCCTGCTTGTCAATCTACAGTTGCTTTTATCCCAATAAGAATTGTAGTCCAGGACTCTTAATTCTTCCATCTCTCGATACAAACAACCTGTCCCTTTTAAAAAGTTTCCTTCATTAGGTGAAAATAAGAGTACCTTCCTGCTAAGATACTCCTTGGCAAGACGGTACTCTTATTTTAATGCATCTCTTTTGAAAAAGACTATTTAATAAGTCCTCCTTTTATCACAGCTATCCACGCTCATTTCCTACTGCTGATAACGAATTCGACTTACGAGCTACATTTATACAATATCCCAAAACCACCCCAACAATTGCTGGCACAACCCAGCCAAACCCCTCCGCATACAGTGGCATAACCCTGTTTAACCACTGATGAACTAGGGTTAATTGTAAGCCTGCTGCTTGCATACCATCTAGCAGACTAATAAGAGCTGTCAAAAAGATACTACAGACATAAACTTCCCTTTTACCATTGAATAAGGGTTCCAAAAATACTAATAGGATTAGGACAATAACGATAGGATACAACGTTACCAATACAGGAACCGAGAAGGCAATTAATTGATTTAAACCCATATTGGCCACAGCCGCACTAAATAGCGTAAAACCTGCGACAAGTTGTTTGTAGGAAAAACGAGGAAATATCTTTGTAAAATAAGTTGCACAGGAAGTGATCAATCCGATACTTGTGGTTAAACAAGCAAAGATAATCGCCAAACCAAGAACTACATTCCCTAGTGGCCCAAAAAAATGATTTGCTACACTGGACAAAATAATCCCTCCATTGGCAACTTGCCCGAGTGTTTCCACACTAGTCGCCCCAACATAAGCTAAAGCTGCATAAATAATTGCTAAAAATCCCGCGGAAATCAAACCAACTCTTGCACAGACCTTGGTAATATCCTTGGACTTTGTAACACCTTTATCCCTAATTGCATTAATCACCACAATCCCAAATACCACAGATGCCAATGTATCCATTGTCAAATATCCCTCTTTAAAGCCTGTAAATAGAGGGGAATTAGCATACTCTACAGATGGCATTTGAATGGTTCCTAATGGATTTATAATCGGTTGTACTAATATCACTACCAAGGTTATCAGCAATAAGGGCGTCAAAATCTTACCGATTCGATCTACCAATTTACTAGGATTCAGAGATAGCCCATACGTAACACAAAAAAATAGTAAGGTATATAGCGATAATCCTATCGTATTCACGCCACTATCATTAGGCATAAATGGACGTATGCCAATTTCATAAGAAACAGCCGCCGTACGAGGAATCGCAAATAAGGGTCCAATTGTTAAATAAATACTCACCATTAATACTGTAGCAAATATCGGATGCACTTTTGAAGCTAAAGCTTGTGAATCCTCACTTCCCGATAAACCGATCGCCAATACCCCAAGCAAAGGAAGACCAACTCCCGTAATTAAAAAACCAAAAATGGCAGGCCATAAATTACCTCCTGCCCCTTGTCCTAAACTAGGGGGGAAAATCAAATTTCCTGCTCCAAAAAATAAAGCAAACAGCATCAATCCAATAGCAGTCATATCCTTTAATGATATCTTATTTGACATAGAAATAGCCTCCTACATATTCTTTATCATTCTTTAACTCAACTTATATACTTTGGAGCAATAAAAAACTTCTACACCTTGCCAAAGCAAGGGGTAGAAGTAAAATCCGCGGTACTACCCTTATTACTATCAGTTATATCTGGGAATAATGATATCTCATCAGATCACTGAACCTTAGCACAATAACGGATGCTTTGAAAAATCCGGCACAGTTTACTTTTCACATTCAACTGCCAACTTAAGAGTGACTATTTTATATACTACTGCTACCAATTCCCACCAACAATCGGCTCTCTGGAACAGAAAATATATATGTTTCTCTCCACTATTACCTTTATAATTCATTACTAGGTTATTTGCATATTAACACGAAAACCTTTAGCCGTCAACTTTTTTGTATTATATTTTTAATACTTCCGTCTCTATTTTCTTCTCTGTAAAAACAAGAGAGAAACAGGACTCAGTGAATTCTCTTTTGGGCATCATCTGTAGTCCCGTTACTCTTGCCTTGCCTTGCCTTGCCTTTCCTTCACATCTACCGTCTTTGAGAAAAAGCAACCGCCACTACAAATCACAAGGGACACGGGGACAGGTTGAAACCACTGAAAAAGTATTACATTTAAAATTACAAACAAAATTCAGGGGTACTGAAATGTATAACATACGAAAAAAGATTCTTACAGCGCATTTTAGCGCCATTGCAATCTTTTACTTTTAGTATAATTTTTGAAATATAGACTTTTTCATTGGTTTCGGACAGGTTAGTTGTCTCTTACCAGCTTTTCTATGAAACAGGGTACCTGTTTGTAGTCTTTTGAATCTAATTTATTTCCACCAGGACGTACAAGGATATCGCTCAGCGCCAATGGTGACAATTTCACCGATTCTCGGTGTAGCTACTTTTACCCCTCGCCTTTCGGCCTCTATTAGCAGTCGCTCTATCTGCCGTGTCCATTCAATATTCGATTGGCTGAACATTCCCCAGTGAATTGGCAGCATGAGCTGCCCCTGTAAATCAAGTTGTGCCTGCACTGCTTTTTCAGGAGTCATATGAATCGCCCCGAAGCTTTCAATAGCTTGGCCACATTCCATAAGAGTCAAGTCAAATGGACCATATTGGTCACCAATTTCCTTAAAATGCGGACCATAGGCACCGTCACCACTAAAGAAAATTTTCTCCTCCTTACTGGTGATTACCCAGGAGCACCATAAGGTCTTATTGCGGTCAAACAAGCTTCTTCCTGAAAAATGCTGATTTGGCGTACAGGTAACTATCAGCTTGTCAAAGCACGAGGTTTCTCCATAGGACAATTCTGCAATCTTTTCCTTTGCAATCCCCCACTGCCGCAGCCGAGCGCCAACGCCGCGGGGCACACAAAACCTATGTACTTTATCTTTGATTTCCATAATAGAACGATAATCCATATGATCGTAATGATCATGCGACAACAGAACAACATCTATTTCCGGGAGTTCCTGCGGTACAATCGGCAATTGTTCTGTAAACCGTTTTCCCGTAAATAGAGAAAAAAACCAGAAAAGGTTTGAAAAGATCGGATCACACAGGATCGTCTTCCCTCCGAGCTGCATAAAAGCCGTGGAATGACCAAACCATACGGTTTTAGACTGCTCCGCATGTAACATGTCATCCAGATTTAAGGTTTCCACAGGAATTGGCTGATGCGGTCTTCGATTTGGATAGTTGTGTAAGAATCTTTTAAATAGCCAAAATGGTATCTTCATGTAGTGTACATCCTTTGTTCTAATACATACATTTCTTTTTCATCAAAACCCATAAAATTTAATGCCGAGGGCTTTATGTGAAAATCAATTTATCAACCAATATGATTTCATTTTTGATGTTTGAAGCCCACTATGATATTATCATTATTCCCCTTTTGTTTCCAGAAAAATTCACAGTCGGGGCGTAGATGCTGTCTTTGCAGGTATTAAACAAACTCACTAGCATAGATTTCTGATATCTTAGCGTAATTAGTTATCCTGAAAGAACTGTATATGCCGATACGTGGGACAGGGGGGACAGGTTCCTTGTCCCATTTTAAACCGATAAGTTCTAAATTATCGTTCTATCGGTATGTCAACCAAAAGAGAAACTGCCCATAAAAAAAGATGACTCCTGCTCAATACAAGAATCATCTTCTTAAAACTGCATAGGCTTTTTTTACTGTCTTTGACAAAGGGTACACATTACTTTATGGGTAACTTCTCCTTCAATTTGATGCTTACCATACCCTAGAATGCATTTTTCTCAGTATCTGCCACACCAATATTTATATCTGTTACTTGCTGATCATTACCTAATGTCACATTGGAATTGATATTTCCTGTAATCATCTTTTTATTCACACTAGATTCTTTTTTTTCTTTAGGACCACCAATTTTCCATGTCACACCTGCGCGCCCCATTTTTTCACTACCACTAATAGCAAAGCCAGCATTCAATAAAACATCATTTTTTGTATAGTGATAAATACCAATAGCCATTGCCTGCTGTCCACTATAAGTTCCTACACCCATCGATATTTGTGTAGGTCCAGCGGGATCATAAGGCATAGGAGCTAACGCTGAGAAGGCTGCTGCTAAGGCACCTACTTTATCGACACGGGAAGATAGATTGTCAATACGAGAATCTAAACGCTGAGTTTCGTTGGTAATTCTATTGTCGAGAGCCGTATTTCTTTCATCAACATAGCTTTTATCAGCTTTCTTTTTGTCAAGGGCTGCATCCTTCTCATCAACATAGCTTTTATCAGCTTTCTTTTTATCAAGGGCTGCATCTTGTTCATCTACATAGCTTTTATCAGCTTTCTTTTTGTCAAGGGCTGCATCCTTCTCATCTACGTAGCTTTTGTCAGCTTTCTTTTTATCAAGGGCTGCATCCTTCTCATCTACATAGCTTTTGTCAGCTTTCTTTTTATCAAGGGCTGCATCCTTCTCATCTACATAGCTTTTATCAGCTTTCTTTTTATCAAGGGCTGCATCTTTCTCATCTACGTAGCTTTTGTCAGCTTTCTTTTTATCAAGGGCTGCATCTTTCTCATCTACGTAGCTTTTGTCAGCTTTCTTTTTATCAAGGGCTGCATCTTTCTCATCTACGTAGCTTTTGTCAGCTTTCTTTTTATCAAGGGCTGCATCCTTCTCATCTACGTAGCTTTTGTCAGCTTTCTTATCTAACTGTCCAAAATTAACAGCATCCGTTTCTTGAGTACCAGCAGCCACATTAGTAATTTGCCGTTCCTTCCCCACCTTACCAACTGACACAGTATTTTCACGATCTGCGATGGAACCATCTCCTAATGCAACGCTACCTTTTTTATTGGCCTGGGCTCCAGAACCAATTGCGGTACTATTACCAACAGCAGCCTTTGCATTAGAGCCAATCGCAGTATTATTTTTAGTTTTTTCTTCATCACAAAAAATTTTATCAACAAAACCTGCATCAGAATTATGACCCACAGCGGTATCAGTATCGGTAACTTCGATCGAGTTTACGGGGTCAGCCCAGCTAGGGGTTGCATAAATCGTTTGCAGAAATAAAAATGAGGCCAGTGCAGAAATTTTTACCCAGTTATTTTTTTTCATGATGTACCTCCATATTATAATGAGTCACATAGGTATCTTGAACACATTACTTTGTTATCTGTAAGGGTTGTACATCAACCACCTCCAAAGATTTTCCATGAACGTTTGCTATAACTGCTATAAGAAATTGTCAATTTGAATCCTTTTCCAAGTTGCACTGAAGCTTAGATGCACCTTAGACTTGAAGACCTTTGCAATAATGAAGGATCCAATGGTCTGTACTATTATATTTATCCGATGGAATATTATTACAAATAAGTATTTTTCATACAAAAAAAGTTTAAATAGAAGATCTTGATGCTTTTTCAAGTTCTTCTATTTAAACTTTTCTATATGTGATATTAATTTGTAACTGTGTTGATAAATCTTATCTTGTAAAATATGTATACACTATTACTGTTAGTAAGTTAAATACTAATTAGCTATGGGACACGGGGACAGATGCCCTGTCCCTGTCCCATTCAAACAAACTTGCAATGAAACTATTGTTTATTTTTTGATGCCGTATTTGCTATGAAGATTTTTTATTTGCAAAGTTCATAATATTGTTTTCCTAATTAGACCAGATCCGCCTTGCCAACCTGCCAAATATCCTCTGAGATATAAGGTTCAGTGTGTCTGCCAATGGTAATAACAGGAACTTTATAATAACTGGAATTTTAACTGATTTTTTGATCTTTTCTGCTAAATAAGCTAAATATCCAGGCCTTGTTGAGACGAGTATAGCATTAACCCCGGCGTCTTCCAGGTGCCTGACTATAGTGCTTATTTCAGTAATACTAAACCCTCCACTAGAACCTTCCTCGTCACTAATTCTAACGATGATAGGATATGCGTTGTCAACTTGCTGTCTGATACCCTGAATAATTAGAAGGAGGAATCTCATCCTGTTTTCGAGATTACCACCAAATTCATCTACTCTCTTATTCATACGCGACGACAGAAATTGGTCAATTAAATAACCATATGCAGCATGCACTTCAACGGCGTCAACACTGGCATCCCAGCATCTTCTAGCTGCATCCACAAACTTCTGAATGATCCCATAAACTTCTTCCGTTGTAAGTTCACTTGGAATTTCCAAACATTTGGGGCTGGGAGTAGCAGATGAAGAAACAAGATGGATATCCGTAATTAAAGCGTTGGTTTCTCTGCCAGCATGGCAAAGTTGTACAGAGACCTTAGAACCATATTTATGGCATTCATCCACTATTTTTTTAACCCCTGCAATGTGCTCATTAGACCACAAACCAAGTTGATTCGCTATGGTCTTTCCACATGGATCGACGGCGGTTGCCTCAATGATAACGAATCCAAATCCACCTTTTGCCTTTGCAACGTGATAATCAATTAGACGTTGAGACACACTACCATCTTGATTTGCATAATTTGTTCCCATTGGTTCCAATGATTCAATCTTATTTGGTGATAGTAATTTTGGAAAACCCATGATTTCTCCTTTCTGCATCAAAATAAGTTTTCAGGCTAATGTGAAAATGGCCTGTATGCAAGCCAGCAACATTTCAGCATATTTACATTTATTTGAATCCTATGATGTCCTCGACGGTACTGAAATCACACACCCTCGCCCATATTAGCTGCCAAATTAATCTTTTTGTTTAAGGCGAAAAATCCACGGGAAAGCCATAATCCGAGTACAAATCTAAAACAAAACATTGCCAACCGCTAAAAGAAAAATGCCATTTGCGGTCATCTTATTTGCCTCTCCTTCATAGCAGTAATCATTTCATCTACTTGTATTGACTAAATAAACTACACTTCGCCAGAGCAGTTTATGCATAAACTGCAGCCCATCCTGCCAGCTTACGGTCGCAATGATACCCTCCCCCTCGTACAGTCATGATACAACAGGTGGTTTCATTGCTTATTTTTACCGTATATTCCTACTTACCCTACTTATTACAATGCTTATATCGTTAGATAGCGAATATATACATAGATAGTCGCTATGAGAACAGATAACAGCATGATCGGAAATCCTATGACAAAAAATCGCTTAAACGAAATATGGGTTCCTTCTTGGGCAGCCAATCCTACGACGATAAGGTTTGCACTGGCACCAATCAAACTGCCATTTCCACCAAAACAAGCCCCTAATGCCAAGCTCCACCACAAAGGTTCCAAATTAACAATACCCATTGTTCCCATGTCCTGAATCATTGGTATCATTGTAGCAACAAAAGGAATATTATCCACAAAAGCAGAGGCAATTGCGCTGAGCCATAAAATTAAGATAGCCGTAATCTTAATGTCCCCTCCTGTAAACTCTATAGCCACTTGAGCCAAACTACTGATGATTCCTGTTTCGACGAGCCCGGAGACTACTACAAAAAGACCTATAAAAAAGAAAATTGTAGTCCATTCTACCCGGCTAAAAGCATGCTCAAGGTCGTGATCGGTTTTACTTGTAAGCAATAAAAGGACAAAGGCTCCCCCAAGCGCTACAGTTGCCGACTCCAAGTGAAGGATTTGGTGTAAAAAAAAGCCAATAATCGTTAGACCTAAAACTATTAAACTTTTCTTTAAGAGGACTTTATCTTTTAATTCCTCCTTTTCATCCAAACTCATAAGACCTGATTTTAGTTCTTCTGTAGTCTTAAGCTGATTACGATATACTAAGAGCAAAATAACCAGAGTTACTAGTAATGTTATGACTGAAATAAACGCTAAGTTATTAATAAACGACATAAAAGAAAGCTCTTTTACAGCACTGCCAATCATAATATTCGGAGGATCTCCGATGAGAGTAGCCGTTCCGCCAATGTTAGATGTGATTATTTCGGTAATAAGATATGGTTCGGGATTGACTTTTAACTGCCTGGTAATGCTAAAGGTTACTGGAACCATCAGTAATACGGTTGTAACATTATCAAGTAATGCAGAAAACACAGCTGTAATGATACCTAAAGAAAAAAGAATTTTTAAGGGGTCTCCCTTTGCTTTTTTGGCAGCTACGATGGCTACATATTTGAATAATCCCGTTTCACCTGTTATAGCAACAATAATCATCATACCAGCCAGTAAGCCTAATGTATTAAAATCAATATGGTGAAGTGCATTTTCTTGACTAACAACCCCCAAGGCTAACATGATTATGCCACCAATCATTGCTACAATAGTACGATGTACCTTTTCAGAAATAATGAATGAATAGGTCAGTAAAAATACACCAATTGCCAAGATTGCCTGTTTTTCCATATTTAACCCTCCTGTGTTTTTATTATCATCCCCTAAAAAGACAAAAAGGAACCCGTTGTGAACAGGCTCCTCCAAAAAATCCAAGAAATATTTAATTTACAATATATACTATATCATAAAGCAGATGAATAGGCAAATCAACGTCAGTATAATACCGACTTATCAGTACCCGATATTACTCTTTGTCCGTTGGGCGCCATTTTCCCATGGCCTAACTATCGATACTGACTCCGCATGACGTGAGTCTATTTACGATTCTATACCAAAATATATCCCTCGCATGGGACACGGGGACAGGTTAGTTGTCTCTTACCAGCTTTTCCATGATATCCTATAATCTCCGAAACCATTCTAAGAATTGCTATCTATTTATCACTAAGTTTTATCAAAAGCTTTGGCATGATGAAACCTTGTGAAATGATGTCTTGGAGACCCATAAAACCGATAAAAATTCGCCCTATCCATCTTTCGCTGGTCTTTCCTTCAAATTGTTTATTACGTAGGTATTTCCACCTTAATTAAAATTTGATTTATATTCAGATGCTGTTATTCCATAAATTCTTTTAAAATGCTTATTTAAATGAGATAAATCAACAAAACCACATTCTGCTATAGCCAAGTAAATATCCTTGTTATTTTCCAGCAATTGCTTTGCACGATTTACCTTGCAAAATATAAAATATTGATATGGCGTAATTCCAGTATTAGCATTAAATAACCTGATAAACTGGAACTTTGATATGGCAAGCTCTTTGCATATTTCATCAAGACTCAGTACACCTTCTAATTTAGAATAAATCATTTCCTTTGCTTTTTTAATTCGTTTATTATCTTTTTTGTAATCTGTACAAATAGTAGTTGGATTAAAGTTATCTACGAGAGATAGGAGCAACTCACTGCATAAGGCTTCATCTTTTTCACTTAGGATTGCACTTGAAAGGCTTAGGATACTTTTTCTAATAGCTTGATTATAGACAATTGGTGATGTAAAACGTACTATATCTCTTTTCCCAAGTATCTCCAAGAACAGCATTGGCTCAATATATAGCATAACATAATCAAGACCCGTACTATCATGTGCCCTGCCGTCATGCATTTGTTCAGGATTAAAGAGCATAACCCCATTCTCATATGATGAATGTAAACTGCCATCTAAATTATATTCTTGAATGCCACGCAGAGTTACACCTAATGCGTATTCCTCATGACAATGCTTTTTATATGTGAAATCAGTAAAACTAGCTGATAGCGCAGTGATATCTGATGATTTTTTATATATGAATTTTTCCATATCCATCATCTCCTAATCATCTCAACGAGTCCCGACCCCATTATAGCAGAATAGATTAAAAAAAGTGACATACTTATATTAACCAGCTTTTGATACTTTAGTAGGAGTTCCTTGAAAATCGCCCCAAAAAGTACCCAAGTGACAAATGCTAAAAAACCAACAGTGGTAATAACCGCAACAAATATTGTTAATATATGGGATTCAGTATAATATGGCATAACAAAACTTGGGATTACCGTCATTGTAAACAACACCACCTTAGGATTTACAAACTGCATAATGAAACCAGACTTAAAGGTAGCAACTTGTTCTACAGTTGATCCTGATGTATCCATATTATATATCTGATAAGCCAAATACAAAATATAAAGACTTCCGATTATCTGCATTATAATCAAAACTTTGGGTATTACAACCACAAGCACGGTATTTAATATAGCGGAGATTGCAAGTAAGGCACCAAAGGCAATTGTAGCTCCATATGTGTATTCCATAGCTTTTTTTATTCCAAAACCCTGCACCGTCGACAATATAACAATGTTGGTAGGTCCAGGTGTAAAGGTTATAATAACGCAGTATATTAAAAAAGATGTAATGTCCATACTATACGCTCCTCAAATGTTATTCTCATGAATAATACATCAAAGAAATAAATACGTATAGTATATTATTGCAAGCTGTAAATTTGTTATTTAGTTCAATAGCTGCAATGGGACACGGGGACAGGTCCCTTGTCCCATTTAAAACCGATAAGTTCTTAATTGTTTTTCTATCGCTATATCAACTAAAAGAGAAGCTTCCCATAAATTCACTAACTAATGTATTATGGCAGCTTCTCTTTATATATGCCAAATCCTTCCAGAACCTATTACAGGGGACGGTGATTATGAGAACGCTTGTCCGCTTTTCACAAGAGATGGACAACACCTGCCGCCTTGGGCAGCCGCTACTCTGCCGATTCTACTTCATCATTTGAAATTTTGCGCAGCAGCACCCGGTTAACGCGCATGTTGTCGACTTCCTCGATAATAAACGCATAGCCTGCATAGTCGACCTGCTGTCCAACCCGGGGTGGCATCTCTACTTGGGATGTCACCCAGCCGCCAAGAGTATCAATATCCTCAGCATCCAGCCCCAGCCCAAACACTTCATTAACTTCCCCTAAGAGCAGACGGCCGTCAACAGAATGGGTATTCTCCTCCCGGATTTCGACAACTGGCCGCTCTTCATCAAATTCATCCTGGATTTCGCCTACGATTTCTTCCAATATGTCTTCGATCGTCACCAAACCGGCAGTACCGCCGTATTCATCAATCACGATCGCGATTTGCGCTTTGTTCTTTTGCAAAAGTTTCAATAAATCACTAATGGGCATGGACTCGGGAACAGCGATGACTTCCCGTACCATTTCTTGCAGTGTAGTATTTTCGCCTTTCGAAAGCGCTGCAAGCAAATCCTTGCTATGAACAAACCCGATGATGTTATCTTTATCCGGGTCGCAGACAGGAAAACGAGTGAGTCGCTCATTCACCGCTTTTTCTAAATTAACACTAAAGGAATCCTGTACATATAAGCAGACCATATCGGTACGGGGAATCATCACTTCACTGGCATGTCTTTCAGCAAAATCAAAGATATTATCGACAAACGTGAGTTCCGTCTTATTGATAAAACCCTGCCGATGACTCTCTTCCATGAGAATACGAATTTCCTCCTCAGTATGAGCGGCTTCATGCTCACTTACCACTTGAATGCCTACCATCCGGAGAATCCAGTTCGCCAGATTATTTAATACCCAGATTGCCGGATACATCAGCTTATAAAAGGCAATGAGCGGCACCGATGTCCAGATAGTTACACTAGCAGATCTTTGGATGGCCAACGACTTCGGGGCCAGCTCACCAAGAACGATATGCAGTGCGGTAATAACCGAGAATGCAATTGCAAAAGAAACGGTCTGAATCATAGCGGCTGAAAATCCGAACGTCAGCAATATCGGCTCAATAAGATGGGCAATCGCTGGCTCACCAATCCAGCCGAGACCTAGGGATGCCAGGGTAATTCCCAGCTGGCAGGCCGATAAATAGGCGTCCAGATTGTCTACCAGTTTCTTCGCATATTTGGCACGCGTATTCCCTTCCTGTAAAAGCGTGTCAATCCGCGTACTGCGCACCTTAACCATAGCAAACTCAGCCGCAACAAAAAAACCATTTAATAACACTAAAAACATAACCAGAAATAAATTCCACACAATAGACGCAGGGTCCAATAAATTCCGATCTCCCGAAAAATCCCGGGAGAATCGGTTCACCTCCTTTTTTTATAACCTGCTGCTGTATCGAGAAATTGTTTTACCAAGGTTGAACTGTCATCCGTTCTCCAAGCGATACTCATTTCTACGCGTGGGGCTTCTCCTTCAATAGTAACATAGGCCACGTCCCGCGCATGTAATTTTGCTGTTGATCTTGGTACGATACTTATACATAGTCCTGCCGCTACCAACCCAACAACTGTCTGGATTTCTTTCACATGTTGACGAACGATTGGGCTAAACCCGGCATCACGGCATTTTGAGAGGATATCATCATACCAGCTCGGCCAAACCTCCCTCTCTACTAATATAAATCGTTCTGTGCTCAGATCACTCATGGATATTGAAGCGCGCTGCGCAAGTGGATGCAGCTTCGGTACGACGGCGATACTGACCAGAGTGATATGAACGGATCAATCACAGGGGTTCTTACAAAGCCAATGTCGATATCCTTATTGTGAAGTGCCTCAATTTGCATTGGTGTAGACATCTCATGAAAAACCAAATCTACGTATGAAATGGGACACGGGGACAGGTTCCTTGTCCCTAAAGACGCTAGCTTTAAATTGCTTTTACTTTATCGCTTCTTTTTTATAAATGCCCAATCCTGCTATATTTTTACATTATAAGCATTATTTTGCAAAAGCAAGGCTCTGCTTCAGGTTTCTTAATATACTGAAATGTTATTTGAAAACAAATATATTCAAATGATCCCATAGTAAAACCGATGAATTAGATGGCGTTCCTTCAAAATCGTCAATAAAATCTTTGTAGGGCTTCGCACTTAAATGAGTGTATATTTCTTCTGCCCTATCATTTCCTTTTACGATACAGATAGACATTTTTTCATATCCATTATTGTAAGCATATTTACCAATTGTAAAAATCAATTTTTTCCCAATTCCACCACCTTGCACTGATTGTAAAATGTGCAATGAATCAAGCAACAGACATTTCTTCAAATCCTCATACGGCTTGTATGCAGCAAAACCAATTATCATATCATTTTCATCTACTGCAACAAAGGCTCCTTGCTTATCCTTATGAATATATGACAGCCACTTTTCTTTTGAATGTTCATATGTTATACCTTTCAAAAAAGAATCTGGTAAAATCCCTTGATATGTGGTCTTCCAATTATCAGTATATATTTTAGCAATAGCTTCTATGTTATTGTCTATTATTGGTCTAATAATCATATATATTCCTCCTGTACCGATAGCCACGGCCACCATTTTACAAGCTACGTTGATGAATGGGACACAGGGACAGGTTCCTTGCCCCTTTTAAGGGAAGCCAAATGCTTCCCTTGTAAATATTTTATTATTCTGCTCAAAATATTTTCCTATAGTAAAAATAGGAACTAAATATGAAGGTTACCATACGTTCCATTTTTTCTTATATACCATGAGAAATTTGGTAATACTAATGATATAAGAAATTAGGAGGAATAAAAAATGGTCGCATTGAAAGACAGCATCACAAAAGAGAACCTTTTAAGGGCTTTTGCAGGAGAATGCCAAGCTTGGCGGCGCTACGAATTTGCCGCGACCCAGGCAAAAACGCAAAACCTTGAGGTCTTATACTGGCTTTTCCATTATACTGGTAATCAGGAAAAGGAACACGCTGAGGTATTCTATAATCACTTAAAGGAGTTTCATGGACAGGAAATCTCGCTAAGCGCCAACTACCCCATCGATAATTCGAATAACATCCAGGAGCTTTTGCAGCTTGCCGCCCAGCATGAAGCTGCTGAGCATGACACAATTTACAAATCCTTCGGTGACAAGGCTAAGGAGGAGGGATTTGCCAATATCGCAAATTCTTTTTATATGATCGCTGAGATTGAAAAAGTACATAGTCAGCGTTTTTCTCGGTATGCACAGCTAATGCAGAACAATAAACTATTTAAAAACGACACTCCCACCGAATATATCTGTCTACAATGCGGCCACATCCATAAAGCTGCCGGGGCGCCGCAAATCTGTCCGGTTTGCAGCCATAATCAGGGATTCTTTGTTCGAAGAGAGGACTCGCCATTTGGAAAATAAAAGCGTGTCCTTATTTTTAGCATAATGCCGCCTAGGGCGTGTCGCAAAATGTTTTTAAAAAAAACGCAAAGCGACGCGCCCTTTTGGGTAAATTAGTAAGGAAGAGTTTACTGGATGGGGAAGGAGTAAGTAGTTATGGAAACTGCGTCTGATTTATTCAAAATAGCAGTACGGATCTTTACTATTTTGCCACTGATGCTATTCGTGACCTTATTTATGGGAAGACGATCCGTCGGAGAACTGCCTGTTTTCGACTATTTGATCATTATCACTCTAGGTTCTGTAGTGGGTGCAGACATTGCCGAGCCTGAAATCAACCATATCTATATTGCATTTGCCGTTATAGTAATTGGAATCCTGCAAAAGCTTTTTGCCGAACTAACAATCCGGAATCAAAAATTTAAAGGGTTAACAACTTTTGATCCGGTAGTTGTGATAAAAGACGGAATTTTAATTGTAAAGAACATCAAAAAAATTAAATACTCACTGGAAAATATTTTAGAGCTATTAAGAGAATATGGGATATTTAATATAACGGAGGTTAGCATCGCACTGATCGAAGCAAACGGACGATTATCGGTTTACAAAAAACCGGAACTGACTCCGGTAACCCCCCAGGATTTAGGCATCACAAAACCAAGCGGTGGAATTGCCTATCCGGTAATTAAGGAAGGTAAGGTATTACGGCAGGTATTAAAGGACCTCCACCTATCGGAGGATTGGCTTTATGCCCAACTAAAAAACCAAGGGTTTGATACCGCTAAAGCCGTCTTTTTCGCTACTGTGGACGGCAATCGACAAGTTTACATATCGCCCTTCCATGTCAACAGCGAACAAAATTAATGGGATATCTTTATCAATTCTCTATTCAATATAAATCATCTTTTTGGTCATACCGCCATCAATTACAATATTTTGGCCGGTTATAAAATCATTCTGATCATCAGCTAAAAATATACAAGCTCTAGCAATATCCTCCGGTTTTCCTACTCGTTTAGAGGGGTGTTGCTCATGATCTTCCACACTTAGCTTCTCATAGTGATGATTCTCAATCCAGCCTGGACTGATGGCATTAACGGTAAAATTCTTGGCACTAAGTGAAAGAGCCAATGCGTGAGTAAGCGCTACGATACCACCTTTGGAAGCTGCATACGCTTCAGAATTCGGTTCGGACATTACATAGCGGGTAGAGGCAATATTAATGATCCGGCCGTAACTATTACTCTTATGGTATTTTGCAAACTCCTGTGCAGTAACAAATGCAGCTCTGAGATTGAGATGGATAACCTCGTCCCATTCCTCTATTTTCAGTTCACAAATCGGTTTAAAAATTCCTTTTCCTGCATTATTAATAAGAACATCGAGCTTCTTATAGTTGCGAACAATGAATTGATACATGGTTCTAATCGCTGAAACGTCTGTTAAGTCTATTTTATAAAAAACTGCCTTATAATTATTTTGTCTCCATTCACGAACTAATACTTCGCCGTTTTTCTCATCAATATCGGCAATAATGACGGTAGCACCTGCAACTAAAAATTCGTAGCTGACAGACTTTCCAATACCATTAACACCGCCTGTTACTAAAACAACTTTCTCAGCATAATCCATCCGTTAGGACCACCTCACCGTATAATATTTACATCCGCTTTCTTTCGTGGCACTAGTTTGTCATCATTGGACGCACTATAACCAAGAGCAACCGCTCCGCAGACTATATAGTTTTCAGGAATGCCATAATCAGTTAAAGTTTTTCTCATTTTCTCTTCATCACAAAACCAAGTTAACTGGTTGATCCAGCAAGAAGCCAGCCCTAATGACTTAGCTGCCAACAGTATATTTTCAATTGCAGCCGAACAATCTGCCATGGCATTCGAGTATTCTCTCGCATTGGACACAATGATTAATGTAGGGGCATTATAATAAAAGCTGTACGTCTCTTGCTGAGATGAGATTTTTCCTGTTCGTTTAGAACGATAGGTGTTCTCATCGACGATTAAATTTGCAAACGACTCTTTTACCAGGCTATTCAGTTCCAAAAGCTTTTCCTTGTTTTGTATAACTGTAAAGTTCCAACTCTGCGAATTTCCTCCAGTAGGTGCATGAATCGCCGCATCAATAAGCAGTTCCAGGTCTGAATCCAACATTTGATCTTCCTTATAAGAACGTGTACTTTTTCGTGTTAGAATTGTTTTGATTATTTCATTCATTATGAATGCACTCTCCTCTGTTATTTTTTTAGTTATTACTCAATAAACAGCTTGCACATCATTGTGATCAAGAAGAAGCGCGGGACGTGTTCCTTTGCTTTTTCTTATTTGCGGTTATCCTCAATCATAGTTTGATATTGCAAGTCACCAAGTCCATACTCAGGAAACCGACATAATAAATCATTTACTAGATGTTCTTTGCCTAAGTTGTTCCTGATATACTTTATAATCGGGCTTTCTTCTGTCTGATAATTTAAATACATTTTTATGGATTGATACGTAACAGGTATTATTTTTAGATCAGGCATTTCATGGTTATATATAACGGTCTTATAAATATCTGAATAACCCTCAACATCTATTTTAAATGCATCAGGTAAGATGTCATCAACTCTTTCAAGCACCATGCAAAAAAGGACATCACCCTTATACCCGCTTTGTTCCAGATATGCCAGAATTGTAATCAAATTCATCTGACAAAACATATCATCGCCAAACCACAAAACAATACTATCAAATTTTTCTTTAAAAAGTGGTTTTAATGATCCAAGCACAATTTTTCGATATTCCGCTTCTGTCGTTTTTAAAGATTTAACTCTTTTCTCTATAAAAGAATCAGAGAATATTTTAGTATCAGCTTCTCCCCAGCACATTGCTTCATTAAATGGCACATAGGTTTGATTTTCTTTAATAAGATTATTGTTTTTAAATCTTTCAAGCATATGAAAACCATTAAGCACATGCAGAATATTAGCCTCATATCTTGCTTCAATTTTCTTTTGAAGATTTTTTATGGTTTCTTCCATAATTCCACTCCCATTATTATAAAATAGAGGAATATAGGGACACGGGGACAGGTCCTTGTCCCTATTAAAACCAATACGTTCTCAATTGTCTTTCGCTCACTCATATCAACTAAAAGAGAAGCTGCCTATTTAACTAATTTATTATGGTAGCTTCTCTTTTATAATGCTAAATCCTGCTATATTTTTTATAAGCGTTTAACGGTTAAAAATACAAACCGTTCCGTCAAATCGAAAACATTTATTGCAAGAAGTACACTTTGCCGGCGCGGTATCTTGTTCCCATCATTTGATCAAATTGCTTTCACAGATCAATGGCCGACTAAGTAAAAAGTACTCAATTGAAGTTTCATTTAAAATATCTGTCAGACCTTTGACATGATATCCGACTTCTTTCTGCGTATACGCTGTATTTTTAGACATTTTGCCCTCTTGTCAAATTATTTTTGTACACTCATTTTTACATAATATTGGTATCGTTTCATTCATTCAATTAATAGAGATTTCCTAATTTCACTCCCCTCAGATTGATTGAAATGGCTTTTTTTCTTCTGATTTCGTACAATAGGATCCAGTACTCTTGTTAAGCAAGAATCTGTAGGCCACCGGGCTTATCTTAACAACCTATTCTGGGAGCCGCTGGCGCGAGCTAGCACATTGGCGCCCTCCTCAACAAAGCGTAACGCACAACCATAACCCACGCCGGAACTGGCTCCGACCACTAGTGCTGTTCTACCTTCCAAAATACCCATGAAGCAGATCACCTTTCCTTTTACTATTTTATTGATTCATGAAAAGCCATTTTAATTTTTTAGTTAGCACCTTCATTGGGCTAGTATGGCAGTCCCCACTTCCTCTGTGATTTTTCTCTTATTCCTTTTGGTTTGGCATGAAGATAGTCACAAGAAATGCTGTAATAACGATAACCGCAGTAAAAATGTAAGCATCACTTATGCCAAGTATTGAAGCTTGTCTAATAATCTGAGATTGGGACAAAATATCGCCAGATTGAAGCAATTCAGCGGCATGACTTTGTGTTCTCATTGTCATAATCGTTACAGGAAGGGCCGTTCCGACCGAACCGGCTACTTGTCGAACCGTGTTGCTAACTGCTGTACCGTCAGCAGTTAGGTGTTTCGGAAGTGCATTCAGTCCCCCCGTATTAACAGGCATCGTAATGAGAGACATACCAATGCGTAATATGATAGTATTTGTCATGAGATAGTGATAACTGGTTGTCTCGCTCAAATTGGTAAATCCCCCTATCGCAGTGATAGAAAAGAGCAGCCCTACGACGACTAACGGCTTTGCTCCGATTTTATCAAATAAGCGACCAGATATAGGTGACATCAAAGCACTTAACAATGCGCCTGGCAATAGCAGTAATCCTGTTTCAAGGACTGTATATCCTCTGCTTTCCTGCAAGTAAATAGGCAGCAAAATTATATCTGCATACATAACCATCGTGCTCAAAACAAGAATGATTGTCGTTATAGTAAACATTCGATTCTTGAAGACTTGTAGATTTAGCAAAGGATCACTCGACATAAGCTGACGCCAGACGAAGAGTACAAGACAAATAGTACCGAGAATTAAACAGCCCAGCACCACGACGCTTCCCCAGCCTTTGTCAGCTGCGCTGCTAAATCCAAAAAGGATTCCTCCGAACCCTGCTGTCGACAAAAGGATACTGATGATATCGAGTTTTGGCTTAGATGTTTCCGATACATTCACCAGATATCTAAGCGATAAAGCAATGACGATGACGACAAGCGGGAACATGCCGATAAATAACCATCGCCATGAGAAGTGCCCGATAACGAACCCTGCCAAGGTTGGAGCAATTGCTGGCGCGACTATCATTACAAGTCCAATTATTCCCATTGCAGCTCCACGGCCTTCCTCAGGAAACACCGCAAGTATAACCACCATTAATAGAGGCATAATGATACCGGCACCTGCAGCTTGAATCAGCCGACCTGTTAATAAAAAAGCGAAGTTTGGTGCAGTGGCGTTAATGAAAGTTCCCACTAACAGCAAAACCATTGAACTGACAAATAGCTGCCGAGTCGTAAATCGTTTTATAAAAAAAGCCGTCGCCGGAATTATAATACCATTCACCAACATAAAGCCAGTTGACAGCCATTGAATGGTTGTTGTAGAAACCTCAAATTGCTTCATCAAATCAGGTAAAGCAACATTTAGTATCGTCTGATTCAAAAGCGATAAAAACGCCCCTAAAATTAAAATGAATAGGAGTATACCTTTTTCTACTTGTTGATTAGATTGGTCCATGATCAGCTTTTTACGCTCCCTCTCACAGTTGAATTAAGTAATACTTCTTATACCTAGATGTCATTTTTATATCTTATCCAAAACTGATTAGCATGAACCCAAAACTTAACTGTATAATTTTTCTGAGCAGGTTTACATAGCACCTTTCGTAATTAGCGTGTTGCTAACCTTACTGTTTGCGCTGCCACTTCTTCCAGCGCTGCTAAGGCCTGGCCCGAGCTGTAGCCTGCTGCCGGGCTGCCACTCAATTGGACGGCGGGGAGGCCGTTAAACCTGGTAATGGTTGACGGGGCACTAATTGGGACACGGGGACAGGTTCCCTGTCCCATTTAAAACGGATACGTTCTAAATTATCCTTCTATTGGTATGTCAACCCAAAGAGAAGCTACCCTTAATCTACGATTAGTAGATTTATGGGCAGCTTCTCTTTTATAATACTAAATCCTGCTATATTTTTTATAAGCATTTACCAAAGCAAGGCTCTGTTTCAGGTTTCTATATTGCTTCTCCCATCTCAAGCCAAATAACTGTCCCTGTTTAGTATTACCGTCAGGTAAAAACTATCTTGCTTATAGAATAAGACTAAAGATCGTTTATATGCAGAAAAAAGTTCGATCGCAGCAAAAATTGCTCAATGCCGGAACGAGTTTAATGACTGTTATCATCCATTACGGGCATGGGAAACTTGGGATTTTGATAATTGTCAATGAGGAACCGGCTCTGTTCCTGGTCAAATAATGTATTATACTGAACCGTATTAACATAGGCATCATAAGCGGAATACGGGTAAATGGCCACCAAATATAAGAACCATTCCGGCCTAATCGCGGCAATGGCCTGGGGAAAGTTGCCCAAAAGCGTCTGATGGATGGCCGGGAGGAGATGGGCCATGTAAGACATCCCAATCCACCAGGTCAGCAAATAAAAGCTGGTAGGGATTCGGTGGCTATAAAGATGACCCAGGCCAGGCATGAGAAGGGACCAAGCTGCCGCCACCCAGGGATTTCGTTTATCGATGAATCCTATGTCCCATGTACCGATTTTAAAGGGAATAATTGCTGAATCCTCTCGTGCGGCAAGGAGTGCATATTTGTTTAAATCAACAGTGAGCTGGTAGCTGCTCCAAGTGGCAAAAAGCTGCAAAGGCGCATAAAAAAGCAGCCACCTGGTATCGAGGACCTGTTTAACCAATGCAGTTTGACCGGTAAACCCATAGATAATCGCCTCGTTAATATGTGCCATGGAGTTTGCGATGGTCGCCCCGATAATCAACAGAAAGCCCTTTATATAACTCCCCATGATGAGGAATCCTAGACCCGGAAACATTGCTGACCAGAAGGCCGTTATCCAAGGATTTTTTACGTGAAGCAGATTAATTGTGAGTTCGCTCACAATTCCTTTAGGACGGCGTTGATTTCTTATGGATTCAGCTTGCTTCTTTTCCATCACTTGCCGCCCCATTTCCTATCGTAGTATGCAGTCGGTCTAATTTGCCTACCCCAAAGGCCATATTGTCCCATAGCACTTTCTCTACCATTTCGTATTGACTGTTGTCGCAGTAAACTGTAAGTATTACTTCTGTATTCTTGCAATCCCCGGCTTTAACCCGGTTGCGAGGTGATCTTTTTTTCTTGTGCCCGAATATCCTTCCATAAAAGTAATCAAGCAGGAATCCGATAATTGCTCCGCTCAGTAGTCCTATCAACCCCCAGATAATCGGCCCCCAAGCTAAGACAAAGCCATATATAACGCCTAACTCCATAAGTATTGCTCCCAGAACCATAGCCCCGTCAAATAAGCTCATCCCATCTGCCCGATGAATGCTATCCAGGACCATTTTTTCCTCAACCCTTTTGTCCAAAGGAACTGCCAAGATATGTTCTCTAGCGATCCCGCGCTTCTCCAGATCGGTTATGGCCAATTCAAGAAAGGCCGAATAGTCAAAGGACGCGTAAACGTACAATTAGAACCCACCTTATATTTATTCTGGTACTGGAAAATTTGCACTTTGATAGTTGTCAATTAAGAATCGCTTCTGTTCTTGCTCGAACAATCTGTTATACTCTACTGTGTTTACATAGGCATCATAAATTGAGAACACGTAAATGGAGGGCAGAAAGATCAGCCATAAAGGATCAGCTACCATGGTGGCGCCAGCAAAGTCACCAATTGCAGTGAGGTGTATACAGGGAAATAGATTTCCCTTGTAAGCGATGAAACTCCACCACGTCAGTGTATAGAAACTGGCAGGGACTCTATGGGTGTATAAATGGCCCAGGCCGGGGGCTAAAAGGGACAACGCCATCGCCATCCAGGGCTTCCGCTTATCTAAAAAGGCGATTTCCCAACTACTGATCTTAAAGGGTATCATGCTGGAATTTTCCCTGTCAGCCAGAATGGAGTATTTGTTTAGGTCTACAGTAAGCCCGTATCCTCCCCAAATGGAATAGATATATATCGGTACATAAAAGAGCAACCAATTGACATCTACCACCTGTTTGGCCATCTCAAAGCGCCCTGTGAAGCTATACAATATCCCCAGGTTCAAATTGCTATTGACATTTATAAAAGCTTCCAGGAATATTAAAATAAAGCCTTTTACATAACTTCCCAGGATCATATAAGCATAGCCAAGGTAAGAAGCTGACCACCAGGTAATTACCCACGGCGTTCTGAGGTGGATGAAATTCATAGAAATCGGATTCACGATTCCCTTTGGACGGCGTTGGTTTCTTATTGATTCGTGCTGTTTTTTTTCAGTCATTCTACACACTTTCATATTCGATAGGAATGCCGCCAGGCGATCACAGTCACGAGGGTTATGACAAAAATGATTAGAATAGGCTTAGGATCGGCAGGTCGGCGCCATCGAATTATATTGCTGGTCTCCTAATATTTAACGGTTCGCGTGTTGTTTGCCAATATAGTCTTTATTCTTCCATCAAAGGGAATTTCTATACACATTAGCCGACTAGCGCAAGTTAACCGATTATCTCAATCCCAGCTGATAAGCTAATGAAATGAATAGGGATACGGAGACAGGTTCCTTGTCCCATTTAAAATGATACATTCTCAATTGTCTTTCTATGGCTCATAAATTTACTAACTAGCTAATTATGGTAGCTTCTCTTTCATAATGCTAAACCCTGCTATATTTTTTATTAAGCATTATTTTACCAAAGCAAGGCTCTGTTTCAAGTTTCTTATCAATTGACAGTTTCTTTAATCCCAATAAGAATCGCAACATAGGTTTATCTTAATTAGAATCGATTCTGCTTGAATTTATCGTGTTTTTCTGTTATGGTTATGACTGCCGTATATGACTCGAAATCTGAGGGATTGCTTATTTATTAAACTAGTAGCCTTCCTCTTTGAATTTAATTTATTGTAATGCAGATAATAATTAGGGAGGCGATACTTATGGGTCAAAAAAAAGTAAATAAGGCTAATGATGCTTTTGGACTAAAAAAGTCTAGAGAACAAAACAATCAAAAGAATGATACCAGTTTCAGCAATAAACCTACTAATCATCCTAATAAAGCAGCACTCATGAATACATTCTTAGAAAAAGTAAAAGGAAAAATCACACAAAAATAAGGCCTTCAAAACCAAACCTTATAATGCAAAAAATTGCACCGTACCTACGGTTTGATTTTGAATGCCTTAACGTATTTTCAATGTAGGGACATTAGGACAGGTTCCTTGTCCCATATTAAGACGCTAAATCTAAATTGCCTTTTTATCTTATCGATAGATTAAATGAAAGAGAAGCTACCCATATAAGTTATTATGAGCAGCTTCTCTTTATCAATGCTAAATCCTGCTAAATTCTTACGTTTAAAGCGTTATACTAGGATTATTTTTCTTATTATTCCTCTCCCATCTCTCGGGTCAAACAACCTGCCCCTCTATCCCATTTCAAGCGTCGCCTCCAATTTATAAAATATGATTTCTAATATGACATACTATTGTCTTATTGCCTTATATATAATGAGGGAAATAGGAGGTGATAAAAGTAAAGAATACAGATTTGATTCAAGTTGACCAGGAAAAATGCACGCAATGCGGTCTTTGCATTGCTGTTTGTCGAGGCGTTCTCAGTATGGGCGATGATGGGCTGGAAGTTATACGGTCAGTTTGTATTGGCTGCGGTCAATGTGTGGCCATTTGCCCACAGAGTGCACTTGATAATGCAAAGTCCCCGCTCATCAAGCAAATGCCTTTAAAAGAAATGCCAGTTCTTGATGCGGCTACAGCAGCTCAATTCTTACGTTCTCGTCGATCCATCCGTGACTATCACCAAAGATCTGTACCTCGGGAAAAAGTACTGCAGCTTCTCGATATTGCCCGTATGGCTCCGACCGCCTGCAATTCTCAGGGAATCGCCTACCATGTCGTGACTAATTCTGATACACTGCGGGCGATTGCTACTGTTGTCACCCAGTGGGCGGAAGGCGAGTTGAATAGAGATTCCGCAATGGCAGCTTCTCCGTGGGCGCCAAATTCTGCTGCTCAGATTGAAATCTATCATCAAACCAGTGAGGATATCGTACTAAGGTCCGCTCCGTGCTTCATCGTGGCAATAGCAGACAAGAATTCTCCGGCTCCTGTCCGGGACAATGCTTATTTGTCCTTAGCGTATGCGCAACTGTTTGCAACCTCAATCGGACTGGGGACATGCTGGGCCGGATTATTTGAATACTGCGCCGCTTCCGGTTATGAACCGCTCCTTAATCTGTTGGACATGCCGGCAGACATGCGTGTCATCAGTGGACTAATGGTAGGCTATCCGAAATATACCTATCAACGATTAGTGGATAGAAACCCTTTGCAAGTTACATGGCAGTAGTCACAGCAAAGCTAACCCAGCTATAGGTTTAAAAACGCTGCCATGTCAACGGTCTCTCCCATTTATAGAGATTAGCAGATATTCAGTGGATAGAAATGGCAGGATTAGAGAAAATATGAACGGAAGAATATAAATTGTCGAAAATATAATTAGTACTAACAATAGAGATACATTATTAATTTACTAAATGGTAGGATAGGAGGAAATAATGAGCAATCCAACTACTAACTCATTTGACAGGTATGAACTAAAAGGCAAGAGGGTTCTGATTACAGGCGGGACAACCGGTATGGGTGAAGCTGTTGTTAAGCGTCTTGCCGATGCTGGAGCGACGGTTATTACCACAGCACGTACTGTTCCCACTGAATCGTTATCGCCTGTTTTATTTATTCAGGCGGATATTAGTACACCTGCCGGTGTGGAAAAAGTCGTTAAGGAGGCACTGGAACGTTTAGGTGGTATAGACATCCTGGTTAACAATGTCGGCGGCTCTTCTGCACCTACGGGAGGGGCGCTTGAGATGAGTGATGATGACTGGCAGCAGATTTTTAATACCAATTTGTTTCCTGCAGTTCGCCTGGATCGGGCGTTATTGCCGAAAATGATAGAGCAGGGTTTCGGCGTGATCATTCACACTACGTCGATTAGATGCCGTTTGCCGGCAACTGAAACGATGGCGTATTCGGCTGCGAAAGCTGCTTTGGCAAACTACAGCAAGGGACTTGCAAATCAGGTTGCGCCTTATGGAGTGCGTGTGAATACAGTTTCACCTGGATTTATTGAAACTCAGGCTGCAACGAGACTTATTAACCGATTGGCTAAGGATGCCGGCACCGACTATGATAGTGCCATGCGTGAAATGGTAAAGTCGCTTGGGGGTATTCCCTTAGATCGTCCAGGCCGTCCTGAAGAAGTTGCTGAACTGGTCGCTTTTTTAGTGTCCGACCGCGCTTCTTATATTACCGGCTGTGAACATGTCATCGATGGCGGCACTTTGCGGGAAATTTAGCTGTTCCGCCTCTATACCGGTCGCCATCTGGACGGTAATCAGGTTGAGCTTTTGACCACATCAGCTTACGGTGGTTTGAGACCTCCACCTGAATGGTGGTTCGGAGGGCCTTCCTCCATCTTTAGTTAAGCATAGCTCATGCTTGCTTTTCGGCAATCATTACTTTCGTGGCGAACGACAGGTTCCTTGTCCCATTTAAAATTAATACGCTTTCACTTGTCTTTCTATCGCTCATATCAGCTATAAGAGAAGCTGCCCATTTACTAACTAAGTTATTGTGGGTAGCTTCTCTTTATAAATACTAATTCTTACAACGGTGCTAAACGCAGCATTAAGTCATTTGTGATTGACCGCAAGAAAGGCTAGCGCCGTGGTGTTTAACACCTAATTGGGTATCTAATACCACTTGCCGAGTAGCAATGCGCTCCATCAAGGGATTGCTATGAGTTACAACAATAAGTCCTATCTTTCTTTCTGTCACTTCAGTTAACAGGAAATTCCATATTTGACTTTGGGTAATTAGATCAAGCATTGTGCTGATTTCGTCAGCAATGAGAAACTTTGTCCGTTTACCCAATGCTCTGGCAATACAAAAACGCTGCATCTCTCCTCCGGATAATTCTCTGGGAAAACGATGAAACCAATCACGTTCAATCCCCAATCCATTGATAATCCGCTCTTCGATTTCATCGCCTTCCCCAATTATGTCTTTCATGCGTAACCTTGGATTAACGGCTTTCTCCGGGTGCTGCCATATCATCTGTACCGGACAATAGCCTTGGGTTTTGTGAATATCGTTTCTGTCTAGGAGTACCTGGCCACTTGCAGGCTTTATATAGCCTGCTAAAATTTGGCACAGCGTAGTTTTTCCAAAACCGCTGGGTGCCACAATACCGACTCGTTCATGACTTTCTACCGTGAACTGAACCTGATCGAGTATATTTACGCCTTTTTTATAACCGAAAGATATCCCCTTTGCCTCTAAAATCATTGTCATTCACTCCTCACTTTGCATGTATACAGCGAACCCTTCCGAAACGTATCAGTTGTTCCTGAATATTCCCTTCACATTCCGGCGTAAGCTGAGGACATCGAGGACCAAATGGACAACCGTTGGGCATATCTTTCGCATATGGCTGCTTTCCGGGAAAAGGATGAAAACCATTTTGAGGTAAAGCTCGCCACAACGCTTTCGTATACGGGTGCCGAAGGGTATCGTCTGATTGAAAGTCTGCTACTGGAGCCTCTTCCACAGTGGTTCCTGCATAAAAAACGGCAATACGATCAGCTACTTCTAACGCTAATTCAATGTCATGGGTGATGAGAAGCACACCGTTCCCTTTATCGGCAAATTCACGAAAATGACCCATGGCTTTTTTAGCTGCTTCTAAATGAAGACCGGGCGTAGGTTCGTCGGCTATGATCAAGCGCGGACTTTCCATCATTGCGGTAGTGAGAAGAACCCTTCGTGCCATACCGCCTGATAATTCAAAAGGATACAGATCAGCGGTGTTTTGTGACAGCTTATAGAAAGCAAACAGTTCTTCTTGTTTTTTGCGAACACTCTTTTCGTTTTGTTCTTTCCTCACTTGCTTGCCAACTTTTTCTAAAGGATCCAGATAGGTCACGCTCTGCGGAACCAATACGATTTTTTCCCCACGCAGCTCCTTGATACGTTCTGGCGATAACAATTCGTCCTCAAACCAAATATTGCCCTCAGCATCACAGTTCTGCGGCAAAATTCCCAAAATAGCATGAGCTAACAGGCTCTTTCCCGAGCCACTGGCCCCTACCACAGCAACAAGCTCTCCCTCGCCCACGGAAACATTTAAATTTCGAATGACTTTTAAATCAATTTTACGCAATCCATTCTCATATTGCGTAAAAGAAACAGACAAGTTTTTAATCTGTAAAATGTATTTATGATTCATGCAGGACAACGCTTCTACCTCCTTACTCCTGGGCACTATGAGGATCAATGATTTTGCGCAGACTTCCTCCGACCAAATCAAAAAGTAAAACTGCAGTCATCAAGACCATTCCAGGGAAAAGTGCCAGCCACCACATCCCCAGTGATAAATACTTCATACTTTCCGACAAAATGATGCCAATACCGGGCTGTTCTGGCGGCAGGCCAAAACCCAAAAAGGTAAGAGCTGCTTCATGCAAAATGGCATGGGGAAAAAGTAGCACTAACCCAACCAGAAATTGTGGCAATACATGAGGAATCATATGTTTCACCACGATTTTCATTTTGCTTTGCCCTAACTTTCCGGCTATCTTTATATAATTTGCTTCTTTTAACTGAAGGATTTCTCCCCGGATTATCCTGGTCAAAACCGGCCAGTGGCTTATGGCAACAGCGACAACCACTCCAAATGTGCCTCTTCCTAAAGCATAGGAAATCAAAATCAGCAGTAAAAGGTGAGGAATGCCCATCACTAAGTCGATAAACCAGGTTATGACGGCATCTACCTTTTTTCCTAACGTTGCGGCAGCCGCTCCCAAAATGGCTGCTATAACAGTACTGATAACCGAAGCAAAAAGTCCAATATAAATACTGATGGACATCCCTTTCAAGGTACGGGCGAGCATGTCTCTGCCCAGCCAGTCGGTACCGAAGGGGTGAGCCATATGCGGCAATAAATTTTTCTGGGTAAAGTTCGTTGTTATCGCTATATCTCCCACCAAAGTACCAATCACCGTAATGGCCAATAAAAAGATACTGCCAAAAGTCAGATACATAAGGGTCTGGCCTCGTTGATTCAATCGTTTTCTTTGATATTTCTGCAAAACAGTTACAGAACCGGTATTATTCATATGCGCTTCCCCGCCTTATTCTAGGGTCAATAATCCCATATAAAAGATTGGCAATTAAATTACCGCCAAACACTAATGCTGCGCTGATCACTGCAATACCAAGCAAAAGAGGCGCGTCGCCGCCCAAACCGGCAGAAACAGCAGCTTTCCCTAAACCCGGATAGGAAAAAACTTGTTCCACCAGAACAGAACCGCCGAAAATTTCACTGATAGATGCAAATTGCAGCGTTATGGCTGGAAGCATAATATTACGAAGGGCATGATTCCGTATAATCGAAATTCTGCTTTTCCCCCGGGCTTTGGCAAAAAGTATGTAGTCTTCCCCCATAATATCTATCATTTTCTCCCTGGTGTGCAGAGTAATATTGGCAATTCCAATTACACTCAACGTTAAAGCAGGCAAAATCAAATGCTTTATGCTATCCAAAATGGAGACTTCTGCGGCATTTACCCCAATTGGCACGCTCAATCCGATAGGCAAGAGCTGCAGCCATACAGAAAAAATCATTACTAAAACCAATGCCAGCCAAAAAGTTGGCATACTGGCAATCAGTAATGAGTAGCCTTTAATTACTTTATCGATCCATCGGTCGCGATATAAGCCAGCAACAATCCCAAATATGAATCCCAAGAAACCCGAGAAAATCCATGCAGTCGTCATGAGAACCATTGAATTCATAAATTTTACATGGATAACACTGGTAACAGGCTGACGGTAAAGCAGCGATGTTCCCATATCTCCCTGAATAAAATCGGTAAACCAATTCCAGTACCTTTCGATTGGCGGTGTATTTACGCCAAAATAAGCTTCGAGTTTAGCCAGATTTTCTGCACTCATATTAGCCATACCAACTTCGCCAATGAATGCACGAACTGGATCGACAGGTGATACTGAAACCAGAATGAAAGAAAGAATACTTACGGCAATTAACAGTGAAATTATTTTGATTATACTTTTTCCGATATATTTTAAAATGCCGGAATAAGGTCCTACATCCATAAGAAATACCTCATTTTCAAAAAAGAATAAGCCTATGGTACAGACAACATCTTATTTTTCTGTACCATAGAACAGAAATAACTTGCTAATCTATCGATTACTTCCAAGACCATTGGTGAACATTATTAACAATTGTCCAGCCATAACCATGAGGATGAATTTTCTTATCAATTACATTGAGATTTTCTCTGACGAAATAAATGTGTTTAATTTCCACCAGCCACACCCAAGGGGAGTCAGCTTGAGGAGTCACACCTGCAGCACCATCCCATTGTGCTTTTTTCCACAACGGATACGATGCTTCCACAGAAGTAGCTGCTAATGCTTCGTCAATGTATGTATCTACAGTTGGATTGGAATAAGATGCATAGTTTTTACCAGTATAATAGTGGCTCCTAACTCCAGTAGGAGAATGCGATCCGGCACCAAAAACATGGGGCGTGGCATAACATAAAGTTGCAATCTGATCCCAGCTTGAGCCCATCGGATTTACTTTTATCCCTACTGGTTTTAGCATTTCTTTCACAGCCATTGCAATTCCAGTTCGAACGGAGTTTGATGAAATATAGAGAAGATCAAACTCGGCTTTTAAGCCCTGTTTTTCATAAATACCTTCTGCATTTAATCTCCAGCCGTCTGCTTCTAAAATGGTTTTTGCTTTTGCGGGATCATACGCTACTTTCATGGCCTCATTTTCCCAAGGTTCATTAACGCTGTCACTATAAGCCACTGAGCCATAGCCGTTTAGAACATTCTTTACGATGGCCTCCCGGTCAATAGCGCAGGCAATTGCCTGGCGAATTGCTAGATGGGAAGTAACGTTATTGCCGGCAGGATAGGTTTCTCCATTTCTCTTAGCAGGTGTCTTATTCCCTGCAGGAACAGCAGGGAGATTCAGTCCGCGAATATCTTCGGTATTGAATGCAAGGATATTATATCCTTTTATCGGATTAACGGTATAAGACGGAGCTGTATAGGCCACATCTACTTGTCCGCCTTGAGCCGCCGCATAAGAAGCATCTTCCGACATAAAGACAATTGAAACTTTCTTCATTTTTGGTTTTTCACCATAGTAATTAGGATTGGCTTCTAAAATTACCTGCTGGCCTTTATCCCATTGCTTCAGAATATACCGGCCGGAACCAATCGGATTTTTACCATAGGTCGCAGCATGATAAGCATGTTCGGGAACAATACCAACAACAGCAGCCGTATAAGCAAACGCTGAATAAGGTGTATTAAAATGAAAAACCGCAGTCGTATCATCAATGGCTTCCACCGATTTTAGCATAGACAAATCGGTCTCAGTGGCCTGCTTCATAGCATTATTATAGGTAAAAGCCACGTCTTTTGCAGTAAGCGGCACACCATCCGTAAATTTTACATCCGAACGAATTTTAAAAGTCCATGTGAGACCATCCGGCGAAATCGTATACTCTTTTGCCAGGTCATATCCAATAGTAATATCATCTTTTGTAATTAATAAGGTACTTTGAATTAAAGGATCGTGTGTATGCTCACCGGCAGCCCAACCCATAATCGGATCGAATCCGGCAGCAGGCTCTGATTCGGCATCCATGGCAATTACGACACTGTCTTTTGCCGCCGTACCCGCGTCAGTCTTATCTGCTTTACCACAGCCAACTAATGTAAATAAGAAAGTTACTATTAAACACAACGCTAAAATTCTTTTGTTCTTCATACTTTCCTCCAAACATTTTTTCCTTTTACGTGATCCATTGCCTTACATGCAATAGTAGAAACTCCCGAGCCATTCACCTCCTTTTCAAGCACCATTAAGGTGCTTTTCAAACGCCAAAGCTTCGTAATTTCTTCCTTTTTTAATTTTTTGCAAAAAAAATGTAGCAGAAAACCGGGGTGAACTTTCTCCCCAATGGTTTCATACCACAATTTTAGATCTATATATTTATGTGTTTTACTACTAAAAGTTAGAATATGACTTCTGCCATATTTATAAAATTTCCATAATTCTATTTTTACTAAATTATAACAGTGAATAATAATTCTGTAAAGATGGCATGTCAAACTCATTATAATCATAACCTATAGTTATCATATCATGATTATTCAATATTTCAATTATTTTCATAGCAGGAATATAATAAAGATAAAAATACATCTAGTATTCAGTATATTGTATTTTTAATACATTCAAAAGGAGACGATGTACTCCACTGTGGTGCCTTATTCCCAGGTCGAGAAGCAAAGATTTCTTTAAGAAGAATGTATAGCTGCCATATCACTATTGATCAGGCTTCTAAAACCCTATCGCAACTGAGTAATACAATCATTTTATAATTTTTACTTATTTAGGAGGATTAATTATGTCATTAGTCAAGGTAGAATTTTCAGAAAAAGTGGGTATTATTACGCTAAATAATACCCAGAAACTAAATGCATTAAGTGCCCAGCTCGTCGATGATATTATTGAAGCACTTGATAATTTTCAAAAACAGAAGATCCATATCATTATTTTGCGTGCTCCGGAGGGGTCTAAGGTATGGTCAGCAGGTCATGATGTTAAAGAATTACCGTCAAAAATGCGAGATCCTTTAAGTTATTATGATTCACTTGAGGTACTTTTACGAGCTGTGGAAGAATACCCGGGTCCGGTTATTGCAATGGTACACGGCAGTGTCTGGGGTGGTGCTTGTGACTTAATAATGACTTGTGATATGGTGATTGCCGATAAGACGGCTAATTTTGCCATGACTCCTGCTAAGCTTGGAGTTCCCTATAATTCTACAGGTATTTTACATTTTATGAATCGTTTACCGATTAATATTGCTAAGGAGATGTTTTTTACTGCTGAATTAGTACCTGCGGAACGGGCTTTAAACGTAGGCATTATCAATCATTTAGTTGCAGAAGAAGAACTTCTCTCTTTTACATTAAATTTAGCTGCGACAATCAGCACCCGGTCGATGTTATCGATTGCGGTAATTAAAGAACAGTTCCGTGTTTTATCAAAAGCATATGCCATCACTCCATCCGCTTTTGAACGAGTACAGGGGATGCGGCGTAAGGTTTATGACAGCCATGATTATGAAGAAGCGATTACTGCATTTTTAGAAAAACGCCCGGCAAATTTTAAAGGCGAATAAGCTTTCTTCACAACTAGGGACACGGGGAGTAGAAATTTTAAAATGATAAGAATATCATGTGATTAATTCTGCTAACTTTTCGCCTTTTATTTCTTCTGCTTTCCATGGTATTACTGCAAAGTTCCCTTGTGCGATTTCATCCACTTTATTGATCCAAGGAATCTCATGCAAGGATTTTGTTTTTAACAATGGGCTTTGTGTATTCGTCATTAACAAGCTTGCATTAATAACCCACCATTTATTATGAATCCCTGCTCTTTTTAAATCGTCTTGTAACCTCATGGCTTCATATACAGGAGTCGCTTCTGGAAGAGTTACAATGACCACTTCTGTTTCTTTTTTATCTCGTAATCTAGGCAGCAGCTTCTTTACTGATTCTGGTATATCTCCATGAGATTTTTGTATTTCCTTATGATAACTTTGTGTGGCATCTAATAGTAATAACGTGTGACCTGTAGGTGCTGTATCAATCACTACTACCTCATCATCAGCCTTATCGACAATCTCAGCAAAAGCACGGAATACAGCTATCTCCTGTGTGCAGGGAGAACGAAGATCCTCTTCCACATAAGCAATATCTTCTTCTTTCATCGTCTCTCTTGCCTTTGCCAAAACGGTTTCTGTATAATTACGAAGTTCTTCTTTCTCATCAATCTTACTTAACCTAATTCCATGGCCTTCTTCTACGACAAATTTCAGATGATCTGCTGGATCCGTAGTGGTTAAGTGGACTTTTATACCTTTTGCAGCAAGACCAATGGCAATAGCCGCTGCTAACGTTGTCTTTCCTACTCCACCTTTGCCCATAGTGAAAATCACTCTTTTTTGTGATCGGTAGAGATCTTCAATTAACTCTTTAACTTTTGGCAACTCTTCTTTATTTAACTTATAGCTTTGCGTTTCTAAATAATCTTCTTTTAATAGCATTCTTATATTTTTGATTCCTGTGATATTATAGGCCCGCAGTGGAATCTGATAGGTTTGGATTCCTTGTAAATGTTCCGATATATTTTCTAATGCTCCTTGTTGTTTCGCATATAATTGTTCTGCCACTTCATCATTTTCAACATCTAGCTCCAATACACCATTTACAACTAATAGCTGATTATTAACCCCTAAGTCTTGTAGTTCCTTAGAAGCTCTTTCCGCTTCCTGCAGGGGAGAATATTCAGGTCTAGCCAGTAAGATGAGTGTTGTCTTTGCCCCATCGGCTAGGGTATTAACAGCATTCTTGTATACTTCTTTCTTACTTTCCAGTCCCGATAATTGACCTAAACAAGATGCCCCATGCGTACTTTCACTAATAAAATTGCTCCACGCGGATGGCAGCTGCAGCATTCGCAAGGTATGGCCTGTTGGCGCTGTATCAAATGCTATATGATCATATTCTGTTTGTATTTTTTCATCTGTTATAAAGTTAGAAAATTCATTAAAAGCCGCAATCTCCACAGTACATGATCCTGAAAGCTGTTCCTCCATATTCTTTATAACACTGGGTGGCAATTTGCCTTTATAGGGTGCGATTACTGATTCTTTATATGTCTTGGCGGCTTCTTCCGGATTTAGATTTGCTACTACAAGATTAGGTACTTCTTGAATGGGAGTACCTTTACTATCCAGATCAATACCAAAAACATCTTGCAGGTTGGATGCAGGATCGGTACTGACTAACAATACTTTTTTCCCTTGATCTGCTAAAGTAATGGCAGTTGCACAAGCAGTTGACGTTTTTCCAACGCCCCCTTTGCCTGTGAAAAATAAATACTTCGTCAGATTTATAGTGTCAGGATTAAATATTTTATACATGTAGTTCCTCCTAGTTTTTTTTAGCAGCATCCACCTTCATCACAACAACATCCTTGTTGTTTTTCAAGAACTATGCTTGCTAATTCTTCTATAGGCAGACCCGCCCATTTAGCAAATTCAGCTTGTGTCGGATATTCTCTAGTCTTAACTACTTCTCCATCGACTACTGTAATGGGTAAGACTTCTACTTCCTCTTTCATTAAATACTCATTTACCTTCTTATGATCTATAAAAGCTTGAGGTTCAGCAGAAAGACCATAACGGATGACTGTGATCCCCTTTTTAGTGAGAGTATTGATAGTTGTAGCCACCCTTAAAAGCTCTTGATCAATCCCTGGTCCACAGATTCCTGTTGCACAACACATTGCTGGATCAAAAATTTCAATTTTACTCATTTCTATCTCCCCTTATTTTAGTAATTTGATTACCTTATGTTATTCGCATATCCTTATATGCGAATATATGCATGTACTCTTTAATAAGAAGGTGTTAAGCACCTGTATTTTCTAAAGCCCCGCATTCATCGTTTTGTTCCCGATAGATTTTAAGCTTCTCTATATCATGTTGATATTGGGGATGATTGGCAAGATCTTCCTCTAATAATGTTCTGATAAATGAATATTTTTTAATGATATCTTTGTTTATGCCATAGTATACCCACTGTGCTTTTTTCTCGCTATAGATAATCCCTGCGTCACGAAGTTTAGCCAGATGCCTAGACACGTTGGACTGACTGCTTTGCATTATGGCTTCAATTTCGCATACACACAAATTTTCAACTCGCAATAAACTCACAATGCTAAGTCTAGTTTCATCACCTAATGCTTTTAATACCCGTGTTAAATTCAATGTTTTCTACCTCCTTGCCAGCAATCCTATTCCGTCAATTACTATACTGTATGTTAGCTGATTGAAATATGTGTTATATGATTATATTCAATTTTGATCATATAACATATATTTCAATTTGTCAATATGGTGGTTCTTGTAATTTATACATAATTCTCCCCTATAGAGTAGACGTTTTTATTGTCTACTCTATAGGGTATTTTTTTTAAAGTTCGTTTTACAAATTTTTTTATTTGAAATTAACATTCCCGAACTGTCTGCGGGCACTTAATAACAATTCGGTTACAGAATTTAATTTTTCTTTAGTCGCCCGGAATTTAGGAATACTAACGCTTAGGGCAGCAATTATATTGCCGTTGGACTCCAAAGGCACAGCATAGCAACATAGTCCCTTGGTGATTTCTTCGTATTCTTTAGCAATATGCTCTTTTCTAATTGTTGATAAGTGATTATTTAAAATATCGAAATCCGTAATTGTATTCTCTGTATAGGGAATTAAGCCCTCTGGATATAATTTTTTTACTTCTTCAATGTCATAGTTGCTTAATAAAGCTTTTCCTAATGCGGTGCAATATGCAGGAAGTCTTTTTCCGACACGAGAGATAATGCGAATATCCAAGCCCACTTCGGGTTCCTCTTTTAAGACGTATAAAACATTGTTTCCTTCTAAAACCCCCATTTGGCAAATCTCTTTAATTTCAGTAACGATACTTTTCATTATCGACTTGACGAATTCAAGCATGTATTCATCTTGAGAATAAGAAGATCCAATGCAAAAAGTGGAAATGCCTAGTTTATAGCGAAAAGAATCTTTACCGAGTTGGATGTAATTCATATCAGTCATCGTTTGCAAGATAGGGTAAAGCGTGCTCTTAGGAACCAAGATAACTTTAGATATTTCTGTAAGAGTTAATCCATCTGTATTAACAGATAAAAGATTTAATATATTTAATACTCGTTCTGTAGGTTTATGGGACATAAATACTCCTTATATAAATAAATTTTGTATTACTACCATTCTATTGATTTTAAAAAAGATTGTCTACTTAAATATGAATTGTGATTTACTCGCTAAGCACAATCAGGGGCAATGAAAAGTTAAAAGACTATTGCGAATAATGGCATAAGTGTGCTATTATCTAGTTAATAATTCTTATAAAGGAATCATGTTCGTATATAAGAATTATTAACATGCGCATGATTACTGTAATTCGATTTAAAAGTTATAAAAGGAGTGGTTAACACCAGAAAGAAATCCCATCATGTAGGTCATAGTCTTTGGAATATCATGAAATTGTAAGGAGGAAACTGTTTATGTCAATGAAATCAATTTATGATGTAAAAGATGTATCTGTATATAACATCTACACTCATGCTGAAGGGCCAAAAGGAAAATTACCTTTTAGTGAAAAGTTTTTAAAAGAATCGCCAAGTGGACATATTTTTGGAATGACTCTAAATGCTGGTATGGGTTGGAATCCGGAAAAACTTAATGATGATGATGTACTCATTTTAAGCACTCAAGGGGGAATTCGTGGTGAAGACGGCAGCACCATAGCCGTGGGGTTGCATACAGGCCACTACGAATTAGGTTTGCAGATGCGTGCGGCCGCAGATGAATTGGCACACCATGGTGCCGTACCGTATGCGGCTTATGTTACGGATCCGTGTGACGGGAGAAGCCAGGGAACTACGGGTATGTTTGATTCATTGCCTTATCGCAATGATGCTGCAATCGTGTTTAGACGATTGGCGCGGTCTCTTCCAACAAGAAAAGCGGTAATGGGTATTGCTACTTGTGATAAGGGATTGCCAGCAATGATGATGGCGTTGTCATCGATGCATGATTTGCCGACTGTTCTTGTACCAGGGGGTGCAACGCTTCAACCTGTAAAAGGTGAAGATGCTGGAACGGTTCAGACCATTGGTGTTCGATTCGCTAGTGATGAAATTTCTTTTGATGAAGCGGCAAGAGTGGGCTGCAGTGCTTGCGCATCTGCCGGTGGCGGGTGTCAATTTTTTGGAACGGCAGGTACCTCCCAAGTAATCGCCGAAGCACTGGGACTTGCAATTACACATTCTGCTTTAGCGCCTTCGGGTCAGCCTATTTGGGAAGAAATTGCAAGACAGTCTGCTAGAGCTGTGATGCAATTAAAGGAAAAGGGTATTACAACAAGGGATATTATTACTGATAAGGCGATTGAAAATGCAATGGTTTTACATGCGGCATTTGGCGGTTCGACAAATTTACTTCTTCATTTGCCAGCTATTGCTTTTGCAGCAAATTGCAAAGTTCCTACAGTAAATGAATGGGCCGCTGTTAATAAAAAAGTTCCTCGTTTAGTAAGTGTTATGCCAATTGGTCCGGTTAACTATCCAACAGTAAGTGTTTTTTTAGCTGGTGGAGTTCCAGAGGTTATGCTTCGCTTAAGAAAACTTGGTTTGCTGCATGAAGATGTTATGACAGTTACAGGTGATACGTTAGGAGCTAACTTGGATTGGTGGGAAAAATCTGAAAGACGTAAAAAATGCAGGGAGCGTTTAGAAGCATTAGATGGGGTAAATCCTGACGATGTAATTATGAACCCTGCCAAAGCCAGAGAGAGGGGATTAAGATCTACCGTAACATTTCCTGTTGGAAACATTGCACCGGAGGGATCTGTTGTTAAATCTGCAGCCATTGATCCAACGGTTATTGATGAAGATGGCGTATTCAGACACACTGGCAAGGCTAAAGTATTTATATCCGAAAAGTCAGCAATTAAAGCAATAAAAGATAAGAAAATACAAGCTGGCGATATCATGATTGTTATGGGTGGAGGTCCGAAGGGAACCGGTATGGAGGAAACTTACCAGTTAACTTCAGCATTGAAAAAACTACCTTTTGGCAAACATGTTTCTCTGATTACGGATGCTAGATTTTCTGGTGTTTCTACAGGAGCTTGCTTTGGACATGTAGGACCTGAAGCATTGGTTGGCGGGCCACTGGGTAAATTGCGAGATGGGGATTTGATAGAGATTATTGTTGATGGAAATCAGTTCGAAGGCTCACTTAATTTCATCGGAACCCAAGAAAATCAGCTTTCCTATGATGAGGCTGCCGAAGTATTGAAAAAACGAGAGATGCATCCAGGATTGCAGCCAGATCCGGATTTACCTGATGATACTAAATTGTGGGCAGAACTTCAGTCCATTAGTGGTGGAATATGGAGAGGCTGTGTCTATGATGTGGATAAAATCATCGAAGTTATCGAAGCTGGGAAAAAGGTTTTAGCAGATAAAAAATAAATAACAACACCAGTAAAAATTAGGAGGTAAATCTATGCCATTAGTAATTGTTGCAATAGGCGTCATTCTATTAATTGTTTTAATTTCTAAATTTAAATTAAATACATTTGTTGCACTCCTGATAGTATCATTTTGTGTAGCCCTTACACTGGGAATTCCTATGGAAAAAGTTGTTTCCACGATAGAAACCGGTATTGGTGGAACGCTGGGGCATATTGCGCTCATATTTGGTTTGGGTGCTATGCTCGGCCGACTGGTAGCTGATGCTGGTGGTGCGCAACGAATTGCAATGACCTTAATTAATAAATTTGGCGAGACTAAAATAGAGTGGGCCGTTGTAGTTTCCTCATTTATTGTTGGAATCGCAATGTTTTTTGAAGTCGGGTTAGTATTGTTGATTCCTATTGTTTTCTCGATTGCAAAAGAAATGAAGGTGTCGCTATTATCTTTGGGTATCCCAATGCTGGCAGCATTATTGGCTACACATAGTTTTCTTCCGCCACATCCAGGTCCTACAGTAATCGCTGGGGAGTATGGAGCTGATATTGGGAAAGTCTTGTTATATGGTATTATTGTGGCTATCCCCACCGTTCTTATAGCCGGTCCAATATTTACTCGACTGGCAAAAAAGATAGTTCCTTCGGCATTTGAGAAGAGAGGAAGTATTGATTCTTTGGGCGATCAAAAAGAATTTAATCTCGATGATACGCCAAGTTTTAATATTAGTTTATTAACAGCCATGTTTCCGGTGATTCTAATGCTGATCGCTACTGGTGTAAAAATGGTAATCGGCAATGCTGGCACAAATGTTGTGTTTAAAGTGATTGCATTTGTTGGCGATCCATCCGTAGCAATGCTAATTTCTTTAGTGATTGCAGTGTATACGATGGGAATTAATAGAAATATTTCTATTAAAGAAATTACCAGATCTTGTTCGTCAGCAGCAGCCTCTATCGGTATGATGTTATTGATTATTGGCGGCGGCGGAGCTTTTAAGCAAGTGCTTATTAATGGCGGAGTCGGCAAGTATATAGCAGTTATATTTGCTGGGACATCTATGTCTCCCATTCTTTTAGCATGGATTGTTGCAGCGATATTGCGTATTTCTTTAGGCTCAGCAACTGTTGCGGCGATATCTACGGCTGGTTTAGTTATTCCGATGTTAGCTCAATATGATGCTAATTTGGCATTGGTCACCTTAGCAACAGGTTGCGGCAGTGCCATTGCATCACATGTTAATGATGCTGGATTTTGGATGGTTAAGGAATATTTCGGCTTAACTTTGAAAGAAACGTTTGCTACCTGGACATTGTTATCGACAATTACTTCTGTTGTAGGGCTGATGTTTATTTTGGCGTTAGATGCAATCATTAAATAGTGATGATCCGAATAGATATTTTAAGGGTAACCAACAAAGTAGATATTTAATTGTAGGATATAGGAGGAATTTGAATTGAATTGTAAATATATTAGTCCGATTTTGACATCGATCAATGCCGATGGTACGGTAGATTATGAAACGATGCATAAGCTGTACGACACATTGATTGATGCAGGAATTGATGGAATTTTGGTTGGAGGCAGTTCTGGAGAGTTCTATGCTTTTACGTATGAGGAGATTAAGGAATTTATATTGGATGCGATTTCATATATTGGTAATCGAGCCATTGTGATGGCAGGCACAGGACGTATGGCATACAAGGAAACGGTGGATTTATCAAATTTGGCTTTAAAAGCAGGTGCAACATCAGTACTTGTAGTAGGTCCATATTATAGTGCTTGCAACCAGGAGGATGTATTTAACTATTATGATAATCTTTTAACAGATGTAAAAGGACCAGTTTATATCTATAATTACGAAGACCGTACTGGTTATGATGTAACAGTGGACACCTTTTTGCGCCTACTAGCTAAGCATGACCATCTAGAGGGCATGAAAGATACACATGCCGTGCTTCGACATACGCAACAGTATATTCAGCTCGTAAAATCTAAGTATCCGGATTTCATTGTTTATACTGGATATGATAATAATTGCATTCCAACGGTTATTTCCGGTGGTGACGGTTGTATCGGTGCGTTATCGAATGTATATCCGTCTCTATGTGCTGAGGTCATAGAATCTCTTCGCAAGGAAGATTTGAGTCAAATTATAAAGACACAACGATCGATTGATGAAAGAATGCGCTTTTATGAAGTCCATACACCATTCAATCCTGTGATGAAGTGGGCTATGGCAGAGTTAGGTTTGGGTATGCAGGAAAACTGCAAAGCACCATTGACTGCACTGACCGAAGATACAAAAGCTTCTTTGTCTGGTTTTGCTGATCAGTTATGGCGTAATAAATAGGAGCTTAGTGTCACCATCATTCTTATTGACAGGCGATATTCTTTTTGTTATGTTTAATAAAAGCTGATCAAAAAGATTAAAGGCTAAGAAATTTTCGTCTGAAAATTTTCTTAGCCTTTTTCATTTGATGCTAGAATGGGACACGGGGACAGGTTCCTTGTCCCATCTGCCCAAATTATGAATGCTAAAGACTTCTATATTTTAGATTATCGATTTACTTGCCACCATTGGCATGCAAACTAAATTTTGTAAATTAAACGATTGGATTTATTTTCTTTGACTGTTAACGTCATGATTTTGGGGATTAGGATCATAATAGGTTTTATCAAAGGTGTAAATTAGGATATGATAAAAAACATCCCGATCTCTCAGGGTTAATTCTAAATGATTTATTATCTATTGCTCTTTGTACTGCTAAGATCCCATCTAAATGATCGTATTCATGCTGAATTAGTTCAGATAAATCATCCTCAAATTCTAAAAAACAATCACTCCATTGTAGATCCTTATAAAATATTCTACATTTTTTATATCTATTTAACTTTACTTCCAATCCGGGAAAACTCATACAGTCATCCCACACTTGGAACTGTTCTTCTCCAAATTCCAATCTGGGGTTAATTAGGGCATATGATTTATTATCAAAATTCATATAGATAATTCTTAAAAATTCTCCAATTTGAGGAGCAGCAATCGCCCTGCCAAAGCCATATTTTTTTCTGAAATTTATAATTGTATCGTGTAAATCATTAACTACTTGAATTCTTTTATCCATATTTTCGGTAACTTCGCGTGAAACATTATAAAGAGATTCATTTCCTAAGAGTAATATTTCTCGTACAGCCATTTTTCAACATCCTTTCTGGACATGTTTCCGTGAACAGCAATAACTAGTTTATCCGATGACTCTCCCCACAGAATTGCAGGAATGCTTCTAATCGTCAAATTAATTTTCAACATGATTCTTTCCTAAATTCAGCAACAACCCTGCATGGTAAACCGGTCATTCCGGAAAAGTTTAGCGGGTAAGTATTTGCTACGAATGTGTTTGATTTTCTTTCTTCTAAGATTTCCGACAGGTTGCATAAGTTTTCTACGATAAAAACCCCCCTGTCTGCGCAATATTGATCTTTTGGGGTATGCTCTTTACCACGCCTTACCCCCGCACAATCAATACCAATAATGGAGATCTCCTTTTCTAAAAGTATATTAATTAATTCATCCGATAACTGGGGATGCTTTGTAAAATAGGCTTTCGATCCATAAGGTTCTTGTTCAATAAACTCTGTATAAAATGCAACAAACATATTTTTTTGTACTAGCTCAATGTTTATATCTTGAATCGAGATATCTCGATTCAAGATATTTCTGACATCAAAAACAATTGCTTTTCTTTTTACAAATTCCAAAGGAAATTCCTGGTTCATGACGTCAAAGTGAGTGCCTAAATGACCATAAGATACCTTTTTCTCATTATCGGCAGCATTTTTGTTGATCTCTGGTGAGATTTTGACGGTTAAATCGACTAACATGTGTTTCACTCCTATTTCTTATTTAACGTCTTAATTTGTTCATTTAAATAACTGTTGAAATCGACTAGGAAAGTACTAACAGTCTCTAGATTTTTAGTACTGATTTTTTCTAAAAACTCTCTATCACGCTTTTCCCAAGCCAAATGACGTTGCTCATGCTCTTTAAATAAAGAATATCCTTTCTTTGTTAATTTAAAACAAATTTCTTTTTGATTACTAGGGTTTTGATAATTGATAATGTCGCCTCTTTGTACCAGTTTTTTTGTTATTTTACTGATGGCGCTTCTAGTCATAGATAATTCTTTTGCTATTCGAGTAGCATTGGAATCTTCCATACGACCAATTACATCAATACAGTGAATTTCTGAATAGCCGTAGCCATGAAGAAATTCCTGTGATGTAATCTTAGATAAAATATCTTGTTTTTCATATAGCTCCGCGAATTGTAATAATAAAGCTTTAATTATTGTATCCATGGACACAATAATATGACAATCTTATTTATTTGTCAATAAAAAGCAGGATAAGCATATGTTCCTCTAATCTGGACACCCTATTAAAATCATATCGAAAATGTATCCCATACTATATGATTTGGTTTCATATAAAAAAATAAAATTCTGCAATGCATTAGTCGATACTCGTCTTATTGACACAAATTACCTTTTATAACACAATTTGAACATTAATTATTGACATATTCATGGTTCTTGATATACTTCTTTTAGAACGAAGTCCTGATAACCTTTATGAGACTATACGAGGTGGAATGAATATGCAATATTATTACATTAACAACAACTCCCATCCAGAAGCCATTAATGCTGGTATAATCTGGCTGACAAGGCAATGTATTTATCATATCCCGCATCATGGCATCTTAGCTGGCGTCCAAAAAAGTACGCTGGAAGCCGCCTTGCAAGATACAGAACTAACTCAATTTCAGATTCGGGAATCCATCCTTGCCGCTGAATTTAAAATTGGCACCGTCACACTTAAAATTATGACCACCAAGAATAATTTCCCGGTGGATCATACCGGCAGCGTGCTGGCTATTCATCCCAACCCGGTTCTTCTCAATCAAATCGATCAAATGCCTAACCTCAACAATGTTCTAATCATTCCCGCCGCACCAGGCGAATGCAAAAGCTGGATCACCGCGCACCAGGCTCAGGAAATTCCCGTTTAAACATATAGGGATAGCTATATAAGCTTTTAGAATCACTTGCTGAGCATGTGGTATTCGCTTACGCAACAATAGTAGCCTACAACCATTGAACGGTTGTAGGCTACTATTTGTTTGCTATTTTTTTACATTTGACCGATACGGTTTAATGGCAAAACGCCTTATTTTAATCCAATCGTTCCTACGCCATCTTTTATCATAATTTTCGTGCCAAATGCTGTCGATAAATCAGCAATATCACGCAAAATTCGTTCTCCGTTTTCTTTATCGGAAAATTGAGGACGACCGCGACGCGCTCTACCGTATTCAAATCCCAGTGAAAGCGGTTTTAAAGTAATTTCATCAATTTTCCCAGCCGTCACAGCAAAAGAAACCATGGCCGATTCAAATACTTTAGGATCGACAACCAGTCCTCTTGTTTCATTGGCACTGCGGGCATCCAGTCCATCAGATACAGTATTTTCTACACCCAAATCATAAAGGTCATAAAATTCTGTTGGCTGTCGTTCCACTGAATCATTTTGGAAAATAAAATCGCCAATACTATAAAAAATTGGACGATTTTTATAGATTTCAATACCTCGCCAAATATGCGGGCCGTGGCCAATATAAGCATGTGCACCGCTGTCAATGCACAACTTTGCAAAATCACGGGCAAAATCGGCTGGACGGTCTTTCTCCAAACCTTTACGCTCATGTGTATGATGACTTACTAAGACAACATCTGCCTGCCTTACGGCTTCGCGTATAGATCGTACAATACGTTCAGCATCTTTGGAATTCATCTTGGTTGCCGTGCCTGGCTCATCACATGGTTCAAACCTGATATTACCAACATAATAGCCGCCTTCAACCGGTTTTGCAAAGCCTTCCTTTTCGTCTAAAATTCGATTCGAATTTACCTCTGTCTGCTCAACGATTTCCTTTAACTTCTTAAAGTCCTCGTGGCGTACCTTGTGAATCGACTGATAACGAAGGACATTCGCCCCCGGCCGCCCAAGCACATCAGGTCTTTGCGCACTTGCCATACCCCACTCCGATATCGTAGATGTAATACCAATCAGCGCAACCCTTCCTTGAGGGGTATCAAGATATCGCGGTTGCGAAGCCTCTGCCAAATTCCTGCCAACACCAGCATGGATACATTTATTTTTATCGAGATGTTTCATCGTCGTTAAAACACCGTCGATATTCCAATCAATGGTATGATTATTGGCCCAGGCCATCATATTAAAACCAAGCTGCTTGATATCTTCCAAAACTTCCGGACGTGCAACCGCCCAGGTACCTCCACTTGTTGGAGCGGGATACACTTCAAAATCATGTAATAAAATCTCAAAGTTTGTAAATCGAACATCATGAGCTTCTATGTAGTTTTTCAATGTAGTAAAATGATCATCTTGCGGTAATCGCTGCGTAATAAAAGAGTCTCCTGCTGCTACAATAGTAATTTTCGACACAACACCTCAACACCTTTTAAAAAATTACTGCTCCAAATGAAGGATGACAATCTCTACGCTAACAAGAATAACATACCGACTATCATAGCGCCTACCATTGGCAAGCAGTTACGTTTTGCGATTTCCATCGGATTGACACCAGCAATACCAGCTATGATAATTGTGGCACCGGCAATCGGTGACATTGTGCGCCCTAGCGTACCACCGAGTGTGGCCATGCTGCCCATTTGCACCACTGACATGCCAAAATCGGCTGCATGTGGTGTAATAGCTTGATTAAATGCGAAAGTTGCCGCATCACCGGAACCAACAACCAATCCTAAAATAAATGGACCCACTGCTGCACAAACCTTAACAATTGCTGGATTGCTCAGCATTGAATCGGTAAAAGCTTTTACAAGTCCAATTGCTGTCAATCCAGAAACAAATACACCTGCCGCAATGATGATACCAAGAATTTCACCATACGCTTTTCCCATACCATCGAAGAATGCATTGCTCAAATTAACAGGATTTTTTCTCGTTACTAACAGCGCAAGTAAAGAACCGATAACCATGGCTTCTGGAACACCCATCTTAAATGCCGGAACAATTGCCATTGCACCTAAGATTAAAATGACAATCGGAAAAATCGGCATCAATGCGTATAGAATGTTTACCTTGAAAGATGCCTCTGCCTCAAAACCTTCGGCTTTATACCCTTTATGCTCTTTTTTGTAATAAGCGATTAACGTAATCAAAATTGTTGCTGTAAGCAAAGACGCAATATTCGCTTTAAAGTGGAATGCAATAACCTCCATAACACCCACACCGGCAATCTTGGCTACAAACGGGTTATGTGCCAAACCTGGATTCAGCATACTGCCATATGTACCGCATTTTACCGCTGCTCCCGCCATCGCCGGATGTACACCTGCCGACATCATCAACGGTACAAAAATCGCCCCTGCAGCCGCTGCCGTTCCCGCAGCACTTGGCAGTGCTACATTGACTGCATAGGTAGCCAAAACCACACCCGGAATCAAAAGAGGTCGAACCTTGGCAAGACCGTTTGCCATAAGATTAATTAAATGTTTATCACATTCTGTATACTTCATTACCATTGCAAAACCCATAACGGAACAAACTGCTTGAATCAGCCCGCTATTGGTCATTTCTTTTGCAAAAGCATTTAAAGAAACCATCGGCGTCCCCGCCACACAAGCCATAATAATACCAGAAGCTAATAATACCAGTCGCGCATCATAACGCTTGATCAAAAAGTAAACTGTAACAATTACTACAATAATACCAACAGCAGTCATCATAAAAAAATTCTCTCCCTCTAAAAAAATTTATAAAAACATTTATGTAACTTCTTATTTCAAATAAATCTATCCCCCTTCCTTTCTTGCTGAATTAAACTAAAAAGACGCTGTTTTTTCTTAAGAAAACAGCGCCCTTGCTATTGACATAATTATATCATATGTTTAGACAAAAATCTACAACATCTGCAGACATTACTGTCAGTCAGCCTCATATAGTCAAGGGGTGAATCCCTTTTCAATGAGACACGGGGACAGGTTCGCTATCCACATAACAAATCTAACGCTAATCTTTATATTAAATTTAAAGAGAATCCCCATCATCTACTAATAAGGTAGATGATGAGTAGCCTTGAAAGAAATATTTATACTTTAAATTGGGCTATAATAGAGCGAAGTTCCTCAGACATTTTAGCTAACGCTTCACTAGAGGCAGCAATCTCTTCCATTGATGCAGACTGCTCTTGGGCTGAGGCAGAAACAGTCTGGGTATATCCAGTTGTCTCACCATTAATTCTGTCGATTTCTTTAATTGAGGAAACAATTTGCTCACTGCCGCCTGCTACCTGTTGAATTGCAGCAGAAATATCCCGGATTTGATTGGAAACCTGTTCAATTAATTTCAATATCTCCCCGAAAGCCTTGCCTGCAATATGAACTACTTCTGAACCTCGCTTGACTTCATTCGTCCCCTCGGCCATTACGTTAACTGCTTTATCAGTATCACCTTGAATTTCACCAATTAGTACTGCAATATGTTTTGCTGCGTCCTGGGATTGTTCAGCTAGTTTACGAACTTCTTCCGCTACCACCGCGAACCCTCTGCCCTGTTCACCAGCACGTGCTGCCTCGATTGCAGCATTCAATGCAAGGAGATTTGTTTGACCGGCAATTCCAGCAATGGTATCGACAATTTGACCAATCTCTTTTGAACGATTGCCAAGTTTCTCGACTACCTGAGCTGAGTTCATTACTGTTTTCTCAATATTCTCCATCTGTTTTGTAGTATCTTCGATTGCCTTACCGCCATCTTGAGCAGCAAGCGCCGTCTTTTCAGCAGTAGCTGCTACATTTCCAGAGTGAGCAGCTACCTGCTGTATACTAGCAGACATCTTTTCAACAGCATCCTCGGCAACATCTACTGCTTTTATTTGTAGTGTACTGCCTGAAGCTACTTCCGTTATCGTTTCAGCGATTTGATTGGCAGCTACAGAGGATTGTTCTGCACTTGCCGTAAGTTCCTCGGATGATGCTGCTACCAGTTCTGCTGAAGTAGCAATTTGTTGAACCAAACTGCGTATTTTTTTTACCATCGTATCAAAATGGATCTCCATTGCATCTAATTCGTCTTTACCATCGGCACTCTGTGCGGCCGTCATACCTAGAGCAGCTACTTGTAAGGTTAAGTCACCTTCTGCCATTTTTTCAATTGCTTTATTCATTCTTATAATCGGCCTTGTTATTTTCCTTGAAACTAAAATACCAAAACCACAAGCAGCAATAAGAATCAAACCAATTGTAATAAAGGAGGATCTTAGAAAGGGGGCCAATTTCACAAGAATTTCTTCTTCCGGTACATTGATCCCCAAGCTCCAATTCGTTCCAGGAATAGGAGCGAAAGCAATGTACTTCGTAACGCCCTCGTCTGCGTAATTACCAGTTCCGGTTTCCGCATTGACCATTTTATTCATTATATTTTTAAGCTGATCTTTTGCATTAGGATCCTTTAATATATTCGTCTTCATGATTTGGTCTTTATCAGGATGAATGATGGTTAAACCATCGCCCTGAATTACATAGGCATAACCGCTTTGTGCAACCTTAATTTGATTCACACGTGAAATGAGAGCATCAATAGGCACTGTACCGCCAAGAGCCCCTATAACCTGGTTATTCTTTTTGATTGGCGCAACCACAGAAACCACCAATTTACCATCAGCCTTAGAGATAATTGGATCGGTAGTTGTCACTTTACCAGTTGACATGACCTGTTTAAAATATTCACGATCAGCGATATTTGTTCTATCCCCTGATGTATGAATGGATTGCCCCTTTGCATCTACAAGCCAAAACCGTGAATAAATAGGATTTCGCTTGGTCTCTTCTTTTAAATAAGCAAGTGCCCCCTGGGTATCTCCGTTAACAACACTTTGATTCGTTGCCAATATGGAAACCTCAATTTCACGAGTATCTTTCCACGTCCCAATGTCTTCAGCATAGGCATCTGCCCGATGAACAAGATCCTCCTCAACACCTGAAACCAATATGCTTTTTGCATTGTAGAAATTACATACTCCTAGAATGCTTAATGTTATTAATAGTCCAATTACTAAAACAGCTGTAACCTTTACCTGAATACTTTTCTTTATCCATATAAGCAAATTCATAAATAATTCTCCTCCATCCATTTTTCACTTATCATCCAAATTGCCAAATTACTATATGAAACCCGACCTATCCCGCCAAAAAAAATAGCACCCGCCCAAGGCAGGTGCTAATTAACTCATCACGATTCACTTAATTTATGATTCACTAGCAACCTGGCAATCATAGACAACTCGTCTTTAGACCCATAGCTTTGCGTCCCAACCTTTCAATTGGTTTGCCAAAATATTCTTTTCAATATTGTTTATTCTACACCCAATAACCTGTTTCGTCAATGAACGCAGAAATACAGCGTTGGGACACAGGGACAGGTTCCGTGTCCCAAAATAATTAACCCAATCTTTAGCTCATCATTACTAGGTATAAATTGATTGCCTTCTGTGCTGGCAATCATGATTGATTTGCCATTACTTTACTTGCCAAACCGCTGAGATAAAACTTTAGGCTAGAAAGACATTCTTACTACATAAAGGCTTACTATCCTCTGGCATCGACTTTAGCAATATCATAATAAGAACTTGCAGCATAATTTTCTTCAGCTTGTATTCTTTCTTGTAATTTATTATCAGGAAGCGCCGTCTTTGCTGTCAGTTGATACCCCATCAATGTTTGATCATTATTCATAAGTCCATGAATATTCTTATCATCCACCGCTTCCGTTTTTGACGCATCTTTGTCTTCGTCCTTATTTTTAGCAACCCTGCCTATCAAAATCTTGAAGTCTTCTCCTATAACTACATAAGTGCATTCATAGTCTCCTTCTTGTTGCGTAACGTATTGCCTTTTACCCTGATTACTATTCACCTCGCTCTTATCACTTTGCTCCAGACTAGACTTCCTTTGTGGCGAAAAAGAAACCCCAGTTATACCCAAACTCATAACGAATCACCATTCCCTTTATCAAATTTATTTAAAAAGCAAACAATCAATGCTTCGCTATTTTTACTGACCTGATAGCGTAAAAACAATCATCACGTAGAATGACTTGACACCTTCTATTATTATTATCGTATAAAGTGTGTACTATCTTTACTTCTTTGTAAATTTTTGCAGAAGCGATGATGACGGTTCTCTTGCTTCTCATAATTAAATTACGCCTTAAAAGTAGGAGAAGCGACGGAACCGTCCCCCATGCTTCGCAATCACCCTCCTTCTGGCGCTGGTTGCCGCCTGAAGAAGCAGTGAGTCCAGCTAACTAAGGTCAATGACTTTAGTTAGCTGGACTCACTGCTTTTGTTACTTTCATTGTCTACGATTTGCATAAAAGATGGGATATACCGATGGAATTAGTCGTTCCCTTGAGAAGTTTATTACATCGTCATAACAACGTGATGGGGCTGCCCGTCATCGCCCATTATAACGTAAGGACCATCCTTCATATCTCGCTCCGTAAGTACAACTTCCTGTCCATCAATTTGTAAAGCAATCCCACCAACGGACTTATGGGACGGATTTTCAACAGTAATATGGTAGGAGCTATTACCAAAACGGTAGCTGACGGAAAACCCTGGCCATTCGCAAGGAATACACGGGCAAATGTACAGGCGGTCACCACGGCGACGAAGGCCGAGAATCGATTCAACTCCCGCCTGATACATCCATCCGGCAGCACCAGTGTACCACGTCCAGCCGGCGCGCCCCCGGTGCGGCTCCGCTGTATAAACGTCCGCCGCAATGGCGTAGGGTTCGCCCGCATACTGCCGTACTTCATTAGGTGTGCGTGTGTGATTGAGAGGATTTAACATTTGGAATAATTCTAAAGCCTTATCTCCGTTGCCAAGCCCGCACCAGGCGATAATACTCCAGATAACGCCATGAGTATACTGGGCTCCGTTCTCCCGGATACCGGGCGGGTAGCCCTGAATATAGCCGGGGCTCGGATCTGTGCTGTCAAAAGCCGGTGTTAAAAGACGCACAACCGAAAGATCCCGGTCCACCAGTTCACGGTCGAATGACTGCATTGCCTGCAGTGCCTTTTCTTGTGGCGCCGCCCCTGAAATAACCGACCATGACTGGGCGATGGCGTCAATACGGCACTCCTCGTTATAGATAGAACCCAGCCATTGTCCGGCGTCAGTGAAAGCCCGCCGGTACCACTGTCCGTCCCAGGCATGCTGATCAAGAGAGGCTGTCAATTGCCTGCATATGTCCAGGCAGCGTTCTGCCTGCTCTACAGCACCGCGCTGCCGGCATAAATCCGCAAACCGATTTAGCACGTCACAGAGAAACCAACCAAGCCATACGCTCTCACCGCGGCCTTCAGCGCCGACATGACTCATACCGTCGTTCCAGTCGCCGATCCCGATCAGCGGCAGCCCGTGCTCGCCAAAGCGCTGCACAGCCCTGTCAATGGCACGTAAGCAATGTTCAAAAATCGTGCCGTTTTGAGCAGAAATTTGGGTCGGCTCATATCGTTCATGTTCACCCGCCGATAAAGGTTCACTATACAGAAAGGGTACCACCTCTTCCAGTATACCGCGGTCTCCTGTATGCTCGACATACCGTGCGACTGCATAGGGCAACCACATTAAATCATCGGAGAAACGTGTGCGAATGCCGCGCTGCGTCTCTTCATGCCACCAGTGCTGCACGTCGCCCTCCTCATATTGATGCGCGGCATGCAGCAAAATCTGCGCTCGCGTTAAATCGGGGCGGGAATGCAAAAGTGCCAGAGAATCCTGCAATTGATCGCGAAAGCCGTATGCGCCTCCCGCTTGGTAAAAGGCGGAACGTGCCCACATTCTGCAGCCAAGAGCCTGGTACAAGAGCCAGCCGTTTACTAGTAAATCCATCTCCGGACAGGGCGTGGAAACCGAGATTTGTTCTAAAACACCATCCCAGAATTCATGTATATGTTCTAAGGATTGATCGCAAACTTGGGATTGGTTGTACTTTTTAGCCAGCTTCACGGCGGCGTCCCGGGAATGTTCCGCACCGAGCAGGATGTAGATCATCTGCTCGGCCCCAGGCTCCAGTATAAGCTTGTTCTGTACCGCGCCGCACGTATCATAAAGCGGTCCTGTTTGGCCTGAAAGACTCTCCCGGTTCATAGCTGCCGGATTTTCCCAGGTACCATTGCGGCCGAGAAATTCACTGCGGTCTGCCGTCCAGGATACATCGCCGAAATCGGTGTTCGGCTGTGCTTCAACTTCTATGGAAACCGATTGTCTGACAGAAGATTTTGTTTGGGAATATACACCCAAAAAGGCGTAAGTCCCATGAAACTCTTTCTGATACGCATTACGTGCCAGCAGCAGCCGGGCAGAGTCATCCCACTCCGTGATGATGAAAGAAGCATTGGAGGAGCGCTGTACACCCAGTACCCATTCCGCATAATAGGTGATGGAAAGCTGCCGCTGCTCGGCACTTTTATTCTGCAGCCGCAACTGAATAATTTTGACAGGGTCATCGAGGGGAACAAAAACCGTCATTTCGGACCTGATACCGTGTTCCTCGTGACCAAAACAAGTGAACCCCCTGCCATGGGTTACGGTATAGCCTAAGATAGAAGACCCGTCCGCCTGCCCGGCGTCCCCTCGTTTTGGTACAGCAGACCACAGTTCGCCGCTCTCATCATCCCGCAGATAACATATTTCGCCCGGCGGATCAAGCACAGGATCGTTAGACCATGGGGTGAGCTTGTACTCACGACTGCTCTGCCACCAGGTGTAGCCCGTGCCCAGTTCGGAGACAAGGCAGCCAAAACGGGGATTGGCAAGCACATTGATCCATGGTGCCGGCAGATAATTGCCGTTTTTAAGTACAATCCGATACTCCCGGCCATCGGGTGAAAATCCTCCCCAACTATTGAAGAATAATAAATCTTCCCCATTTTCTAGCGCAGGCTCAGGGAACCTTTTTACTGGCGCCGTCAGCTTGAGAGGCGCCGGAAAAACCACAGCCCTCCGCAGCAGACTGGACTGCGCCTGAAAGCTGGGACCGTCTGCCCTGAGTACAACACGTGCGGTGGCTAGAAGCAGCGTTCTGTCTTCTTCAGAAAGTTGACTGGAACTTATGATAGAAATCCCGCCCGGGCTGTGCCAGCCAACGACTTGTTCAACCCCTCGCCGCAGTGCCTCCTGTAAATCCTGCTGGTAGCCTCCCGCTGATTCGTTCAGAATAACCAGATCGAAAAGCAACCCCAGGCGGCGCAAATACTCATGCCCGGTAAGCAGATTGACCACAAACTGTATGTTGGCCCGGTTCTCGATCCGTACCAGAATCATCGGCACATCGCCGGAAACTCCGTATGCCCAGAGATCGGACTGCCCTTTTACATTCGACAAGATACTTTGCGCACGCTCCCGCCGCAGCATCGGAGTATACACAATCCGGCCAGCGAAAGCTTGAAAAGCCATAGCCTGAGCAGCAGTCAAATGCAAGTGCTGAAATTCGATTTGACTGCGATTCCAGGCCAGTTGAAATGTTCGTTCCACTACCAGGTCTCCAGCGAAGCGGCTGACAATGTCCAACGCCTCTTCTTTCGTGCCAGCCACAGCAGTAACAGCGAACAATTGCACCTGTTCACCAGGCTTGATGCTCATCCGCCGCCGCATGATAAATGCAGGATCGGCCACAGAACCTACCGTTCCCTTTAAGCGGGAACGGACTCCCATGGGTAATGCAAGGGTATGTCCCCGGCCTACGAAGCTGGATCGATCGGTCTCATATTCCACTGATCCAAGGGTTCGTCCTGGGGTCAGCAGAGAATGGGCCGCCCATAATGATTTTTCGCCGTCCCGGCGGGGCCTGCGCCGGGCCAGCAAGCACTGGGCATCCTCAACATATGCTGTTTTGATGAACAATTTACTAAAAGCCGGGTGGGCATCGTCGGCCATAGGAGATGCCAGAGCCAGTTCAAGAAAGGTTGTTACTTCCATGATCCGCTCTTCATTTCCGTTATTCGTAAGCGTCAGCCGCCTGACTTCAGCATTCCATTCCGGCGATACACATATTTCCAGGCTTGTCTGCACGTCTTCGTCCACACGCATGAAGGTGGCCCGATCAAGAGCAAACTGCACACGCTGTTCATCAGACTGGACACGGCAGGGCTGAAACGCCGGCGACCATACCACATCCCGGGTAACGTCACGAATATATAGATAGCTTCCCCAGTTGTCCAATACCGGATCCTCCCGCCAGCGGGAAACGGCCAGGCCTTCGTAACGGCTGAACCCGCTGCCGCTGTTGGTCACGATGGTCGTAAATGTCCCATTTGACAGAACGCACACCTCGGGTGCAAGCGTGTCTGCACTGGGGTATTCCCGCAGCGTGACCATCTCTGTCGACTTCTTATAAGACACATATTCACGTACCATAGCAGGATGTTTAATAATATTAGGCCGTGCTGGAGTGCGTTCTTGCAGAAGCAGTTCCGCTGCTCGTACCCGCTTGTCACGGTGAAAGCGCTCGGTTATTGTTCTCGGTGCCAGCAAATTAGCAAGTGCGATCAGGCTCATTCCCTGGTGATGGGCCATAAAACTGCGGATGACTGTACTGGCCTGCTTCTTCGGCAGTCGCCCAGACGTAAAATCAATGGCTTCAAAGTAGCCGTATTTTCCCCGGGCGCCAAGTTCATCCAGCTTGCGTAAATCCAGCAGTCCTTGATCCTTGGCAAAGGGTAAGGCAAGGATTGTGGCGTAGGGTGCCACAACCAAATCCTGCTCGAGACCACGTTTGAAACCCAGACCGGGAACACCAAACGCCTGGTATTGATAGTTCATCTGATGATCAAAGGCATAATAACCGGATTCAGAGATGCCAAAAGGAACTCCCCGCTGGTGGGCGTACTCCATTTGCCGCTGAACCACCCCACGGTAGGTGCTGTCCCAGATGGTTTTCGGATAGGTGCGCATAAACAGCCATGGCATTAAGTATTCAAACATTGTCCCAGACCAAGAGAGCAGCGTGGTTCGTCTTCCCACCCGGGTCATTGTCCGACCGAGGGCATGCCAGTGCGACACGGATACCTGACCGAGAGCAATGGCAATAAAGCTTGACAGTCTAGCCTCTGACGCCATCAGGTCATATAGGATTGGATCAGGTTTACCCGGCCCTGCGTTGTAGCCCAGGTGGAACAATTTCGCTTTATGGTCATAAAGCGGACGAAAGTCCGTCTCATTGATCAGCACTTCCAGGCGGGCAAGCAGTTTTTTCCCGCGAAAAAGCCATTCCTCCCGGACGCTCTGGGATGATGTTCCGTATTGGTCTTTAGCTTCCCCTTTTCGTACAGGAGCTAACTCTTCAGCGAAAGCAACATCTAATGCTTCTGTCGTCTTACCGTGGACTTCACCTGACCAGCCATCCCCTTCCAGATCGGACTTGAGCCACTCCGCTACCCCTTCTTTGACGGCTACCAAACCGACAACGAGATTGCCGGAATCCACCGTTGACACGTACAGCGGCGGCAGCGGCTCCAACGTGACAGTATCGTACCAGTTATAAAGATGACCTTTCCATTTATCCAGGTGCTCCACTGTGCCAAGCGTACGCTCCAAGCGCTCGATCAAACCGGGTGTATCGATAAACCCAAAATCCCGCGCAGTCAGTGTGCAGGTAAGGTAAAGTCCGATGTTAGTCGGCGAAGTGCGGTGAGCGATTCCGTTAGGCGGCTCCAATTGAACATTATCAGGAGGCAGCCAATTCTCTTTTTCCGTAACGTAATCTTCGAAGAACGTCCAAATCTGTCCTGACAGTTTTTGCAGCTCTTCCTGCTCAGTTGCGGTAAGCGGGGTCTCAGACTGCTGTACAGGGCGATTCAACCAGCGGACCGCCAAAGGAGCAATGGCCCATAAAGTGCAAAATGCCAGGCCTGTCCACCCCAGAGCCGGAACGGTACTATTCACTGCTGCCAGCACAAAAAGAAACACTACTCCATACCCTCCGTACATTCCCAGCAACACTGGATAGCGCCCGCCCTGCTGCCTGCGTTCAACCTCCGCCGCACTCACCCATTCCAGTAAATGACGTTTTGTCACAACTAAACGGTACAGAGTTCTGGCGATTGCGTCCAACAGAAGCACACTTTGAAACGGCATCGTCATTATGTTTACCAAAACTTGAGCGGCTGTACCAAAAAAACTCCGTGGATGACCAATAATCCACCTCACCGCCACCAGCTGGCGAAGTAACGGCAGCAGCAAGGTAGCGACCATAAAGACAATCCAGCGGCCGGAAGCACCTGGCAGTACGTTCATCCCAAGGAGCAGTACTGCCAGGTACACAGGAGGCAGTATACTGCGCCGTAAATTGTCAATGATCTGCCAACGGGTGAGAGAGGATAAATCAACCGGCAGAAAGGTTCCCCGACGGTCAGGCACACTGTGCAGCAGCCATGGAATGAGCTGCCAGTCCCCGCGCACCCAGCGGTGCATTCTCTTTTGATAGGCACTGAACACAGCTGGATGCTCATCAATTAATTCGATATCCGACAGTAGGCCGGCGCGTAAAAATCCACCTTCTAACAAATCGTGACTAAGCACCCGGTTTTCCGGGATGCGCTCGCATAACACCTGAGCAAATGCATCAACATCGAATATACCCTTCCCCGTAAATATTCCCTGCCCCAGCCCATCCTGGTACGGATCGGAGGCAGCAAAGACATAGGGATCAATTCCCGGATTCACCGACCACAGATAAGCGAAGCGCGAGCGCAAGGCCGCGTCGTGGCTAATGCCGATACGCGGCTGCAGTACGCCGTATCCTTCGACAACTCTTGTCCGGGTGAGGTTTAGCCGTGGCCGGTTATAGGGAAGATGCATGGTGCCGATGATCCGCTGCACGCTTTCCAGGGGCAGCTCTGTATCCGCATCAAGGGTGATGATGTAACGGATACGGGGCAAGATGTCTGTGTCTCCAACTACAAAATCATAGGTCGTATCTGTCTTGCCTTTAAGCAGCTCGACAAATTCCACCAATTTACCCCGCTTGCGTTCCCACCCCATCCATACTCCCTCGGACGGGTTCCACATCCTGCGGCGCTGAAAGAGGTGAAAAATGCTCTCGCCTGAATCGGAGTATGTGCGGTTTAATGCCTCAATGCTTGCCCGGGCTGCAGCATGAATAGCAGCATCTTCCGGCAGTTCTTCCTCTCCTGCATCGGTAAAATCCCCCAGGAGAGCAAAATGAATATTCGAATAGCGGTTTGCCAGGTAGTGCAGTTCCAGCCGATCCGCCAATTCCTCCACTTCTTTGACCGTTGACCAAATAACGGGTATAACCACCATTGTGGTTGCTTCCGGTGGAACACCCCGGGAGAAATCGTATCGGAGCAGCGGTCGTGGCTGCCTGACGCATTCTATAAGCCAGTGTGCAGCCGTAATGGTCCACTCGCTCACGGGCAAGGACAGCGCCAGTATAACGATCACCCACTGACCGACGGTAAAGCTTGTGCCCCTGGATACCCACCAGGCAATTCCAAGAAGGAAAACCGTGAATAATCCTGTCAGGGCGGTAAAATATGTACCAGTAGAGCGGCGCAGCATTTCCAATTCGGGTAAATACGCAGGAGCGCCGCAGATCTTTAGCGCCTGCCGCAGTTCCTTGATGCCATCGGCTTCAAGCAGATAGTATGCGGCAAATACCTTGCGAGGCAGTTCTTCCAGCATAACCGGACCGCGTACTGCTTCAACTACTTTTGCACGCTCTGTACACGCCTGCTCATATTCCTTCCCAGCAAGCCCGACAGCCTGCTGCGCCACTAGATTTTCCGGCAAATGCAGGCGGGAGGCCAACTTCTCAACCCGCTTACGCAGCACGTCGCGGCTTGAGAAATCAAGAAACTGATATGTATTTGTGCTTTCTCCACGCAGCGTACGCTCAACCATAGAAATCTGTTCAAACCGCTCTTGCCAGTCCAAGCGTGATATTTTACGCAGACTTCCCATAAGGTTTCCTGTTGATACCTGATGGGCTGCCTGAAGCTGATACTCATAAGAGACAATTCGGTCAAGGCTGTCGGGTCCATTTTCTAATTTACACATTAGCCATTCCCTCACGGTTGTCGAATCGTCCGCCCACTCGCGCAGACGCCTGACCAAGTAGGCGATCTGGCAGCCGGAGAGCAGCATATCCTGACCAGCTTCTTCAAGGGCATCCTTTAGTACCTCAGGGTTTAACTTCGCCGACTGCAGGCGTGCCAGCAGCCCATCGACTACGATACACACCTCTCGCCGTTCGCGAACCAGTTCCATGAGTGCGGCCAGGCGCTGGATTAAAGCGATACGCAAAATAAGCGGAACCGCCCACACTTCTGCTATGGTCAAAACGGATACTTCCTGGTAAAAATTCACATAGGAGATGAACGAATCCTCATCCAGGTTCCCGTCCACATGTTCAATATAATCAGCACAAATAGACAGTATCCTTGCTTTGTCTGTCTTGCGTAAATCGGGCAGATTTCGCAAAAAGGCACCAGGAAGCTGATGACGGACAACCATCACCTGTTCTTCAATGAATTCAGCATGATCCAAAAGCCATTCTTCTGCGGGCTGCAAACAACTTGCATCACCTTCCTGCAGAGTGGTAATAAACGTGCGTAATTTTTCGATGTCGGCATAAAACTCCCGCCACAGGCGCTTTGATGGTAAGCGTCTCACATAAGGGTTATGGGTCAATGCAAGCTCATGAGCTTTTTGTCGGAGTTGTTCTGTATTTAAAAGCATAGGCCTCCCAAAGACAATCAAAGATTAAAAAGTAAGTATCGTTTATTCCATACGATACTGCTGGTAAAATTAGAATCATTACAACTATGCCCCTTTAGGGCACTAATTATGAGTTGTAAATTTCGGTAATTTCTATCGTCACGTCCAATTCATAGGACAGTGATGGCACATGTGACACTTTGGGACGTTAAAAACCACTGAAAAAGTCGGCAGAAGAAGGGACAGATTTCGGAGGCTGTCCAGGTAAGCTTGCCAAGACCTTGTAAAAAATAGTACAACAATTGATAGTTTTTTTATATATAAGCATGGGTGGTTTTATAGTAAAATTGAAATAATTGAATACTTTACCATACAGGTGTCAATATTATATTGATTAAAAGGACAGCAGATACAAATCCTGTGCAGTCCCGCCGCTGTAATTGCAGTAAGAAAATTTCTCTGTTGCTAATATCAGTTCTATTACTGGAGGATGACATATGAAGGTATTACGAAAACGAATCGGCCAAGATCATTCCGAAAAGTACTTAATGGAGTTGGAGGACGGAAACACGATAGAAACGCTATACATGTTTGATGAAAAGCGTCAATTGACTTTTCACAATACGGTCTGTGTCTCCTCCCAGGTTGGATGCGGCATGGGATGCAGGTTTTGCGCTACAGGAAAGCAGGGATTCACAAGAAATCTTTCTATGAAGGAAATCGTCGGACAGGTAGATGTATGTAATTCAACCCGTGAAAATGCCCGGACTGTACCAATTGATGCAGTGGTTTTTGCTGGTATGGGGGAACCGCTGCTAAACTATGAACAGGTAAAGGCTGCGATTCTGGTGATGCGCTCCCGCTTAGGTATCAGTCATTTTGAGCTGGCTACGGTAGGAATTGTTCCGAAAATATATGAACTAATCAAAGACTTTCAGGGAACTGATATTTCTATCCGCTTGAATATTTCTCTTCATGCATCTTCTGATGATCAAAGACGTCTGATTATTCCCATGACCGAAAGGTACAGCATGTATAAGATTATTCAGGCTGCAACCGATTATGCAATAGCCTTTGGTGTAAAGGTGCGGATACGATATATGCTGTTTAGGGACTTCAATGGCAAGGCAGAGGATATTAGAAGGCTTACAGATCTTCTGGAGGGTAAGCCTATGAAATTGATTATTTCCCAATATAATGAAAATAATATACAGGGCTTGATACCATCGGGACGGTTGGAAGTTTTAGAATTTTATAATACAATAAGTACAGCTATAGACTCGGAGATATTCCATAACTTCGGCAGTGATATCCAGGGCGGATGTGGGCAGTTAAAACAAACGATGGTAGTATAAAATGTTTTTGAGCTTCTTATACTTTGGCAAAATAGGAGAAGGTATCGATGAATAAGGTTATTTGTGTATATAGTTCTTCCAGTGCGGCTATCGATCCGGTTTATTTCGATGCAGCTTCAGCTCTGGGACGTGAAATCGCAGCGAAAGGAGATCTGTTTCTTTTCGGCGGCGGGCTTACCGGTCTTATGGGGGCCTGCGCCCGATCGGTGCATCAGCACCATGGGCATGTTATAGGGATCATCCCGGAGGCATTACATGTCAAGGGAATTGTATATGACAGGTGTGATGAACTGGTTGTGACAAAATGCATGCGGGAGAGAAAGGCAATCATGGACGAACGCTCCGATGCGTTTATTGCATTACCCGGAGGATACGGTACCTTGGAAGAAATTCTGGAAATAATAACATTAAAACAGCTGCGGTATCATAATAAACCAATCGTCATTTTGAATATCAATCATTTCTATGACAAACTGCTGGAACATTTTGGGAAGGTCATTTGCCAGCAATTTGCAAAAATAGAATGCAGTGAACTCTACTTTGTGACAGGGGATATTTCTTCTGCTCTAGATTATATTGATTCATATGAGCCGCCTGTGTTTGAAAAGCGCTGGCTTACAGATGTGGAGGATTAATGGGAAACAGGGACAGGTATGTCAAATAAAAGAGAAGCTGCCCATAATAACTTAGTTCGTAAATTATTATGGGCAGCTTCTCTTTATAGATGCTAAAGCTTCTATATTTTAATCATCAATAACAAGCTAGTCGAATGCTCAACATGATAATCTTATCGTCATTGATAGTGAAGTGAAACTCAAGTGGGATCGGACTCCCCTCAAAGGTTCCGGAAACTTGGGCGGTGAGGATAATCATTGGTTTTTGCTACTTCTTGTATGGATGTAGCTGCTACGCTTTTTGTAAGATCGTTATCAAGCCTGTCAATGAATGACGTGAACGCTTCAGTAATATCGACTCCAAGACGGTCGGACAGCACCAGTATCCACCAGAGACATTCCGCAAGTTTAGACCTAAGGTCAGGCTGCACTTCTCCGTTATATACCCATCGTCCTTCAGCGGCCATGACCAGGCGGCCGAGAGCGCCGATATCGGTGGCAAAAGCAAGCATATCCTCTTCAGTGGTCCACACACCGTTGTGATTGCTTTCTTCAAGCTGTTGGTAAAGACTGCGCACACGCACGGCGCGCTCGCTTGCCGCGGTGAAATCAATTGCACTAGATTCTAGCAGCTTTGTACTCATGATATATATCTCCTTTATTTTATATTTTATTTGCATAATAATTGATCATGTTTTTTAGTCTTCCCAATTATGCTTTTTCTTTATTGTACATAAGAAAATAGGACAACAGTATGTCATATTAAAATTGCTATTTATATTTTTAATATTTTAATGAATACAAAAAAAGCTACCTTCTATTTCAAAGGCAGCTTTCAATTACATTCTGTTTTCAAGTATCTTTTACCTCCTCAATTCATTGACAGGTTCTGGTTATTGGTGTTTTCACTATCCAACGTGACTAAGAATCAGAACGTATCAATCATTAGTTCATCAACATCTTTAAACACTGGACTCACCTCCACTAACTATACAGTCAGCTTATTCACAACACTCTTCTTCGCTCTCGCAGCAACAACAACAACAACATTCACAACAATCATCAAATTCTTTATAGAAAATTTTCATATTGTTCAACTCCTAAAATGTATATTTTGTTTTCAAATGATATTGATTCTCATCTGTTGATTTAAATATACACCTATTATCAGGAAAGGTCAATACTTTTTTAATAAATAAAAAAATAAGTGCCAATAACCATATCCCCATGATAAATCAAGATCAAAGAACCTGCCAGAATTCATATTGTTGAATAGGATTTGCCTAAACAATGCTATACTATATTGATACTATAAATAGTGAATCGCAATAATTAATTCGAATAGGAAAGGGTAAATAATGATTAATGAAAAGAATATTAAAACGATAGGAACACATAGCGGGAAATTTCATGCAGACGATGTTATGGCTACCGCTATGTTCAGGTTACTGCTCGGCGATATAAAGGTAACAAGAACAAGAGATGAAAATATACTTAGAACTCTAGATCTTGTTTATGACATATCCTTGGGAGAATTCGATCATCACCAACTAAATAAAGAAATAAGAGAAAATAATATTCCGTATGCTGCTTGTGGTTTAATCTGGAGAGAGTTTGGTTCAAGAATAATACAAAAGTTTGATTCTCAGCTTGAAGAAAATGATATCATCTCAATTTTTGATTCTGTTGATAAAAATTTAGTGCAGGGGATTGATGCTACAGATAATGGCATAGATATAAAATCAGACATTAAAGTCACTTCAATAAGTGATATTATCCAAAATTTTAATCCTACATGGGATTCAAATGATTCCATAGATGAGGCTTTTGAAAAAGCTGTTCAATATGCTACTGAGGTTATAAAAAGAATAATAAGCAGACAGGTTTCTGTTATAAAAGCAAGGATCATAGTAAATGAAGCCTTTGAAAATAGAACTATTAATGAAATAATGGTTTTAAAAAACGGTTGCCCCTGGCTCCAGCAGCTGCTTAAAATCGATGTAAATAGTGAAATATTGTTCGTTATTTCTCCAGATGAGACCAATGCAGAATATAAGATTCAGTCTGTAAAGAAAAATGCCGATACTTTCGAAGCAAGAAAAGATATATTAGAATCCATTAGAGGAAAATCAAGTGAAGAAATCAATTCCATCATTAAGATAGATGATGCGATATTTTGTCACAAAGCAGGATTTATAGCATCAACTAAAAGTATGGAGAGCGCTTTAAAAATAGCAAAATTATCAGTTAGCACTTGAAAAACACTGGCTTAACCTGCCCTCTGTCTCATGTAATCTAAAGCAATAATTGCAATTTTTTCTAACCTTTTCGTTCTATGTCAATCAACCTTTTAACTATCCATCTTGCCAGTAAGCCCATAATGATATAAATAGGGAATGAATACCAGTACAACCATTTAAGCAGTACGTAAAATCCAAAATATACAACAATAGGTTCGGCCACGAATGAAAATACCGTTGATAGGACAACCAGCGCCCCTAAAAAACGCTTCCAGGTTGAGAAGTACTGGTATACCAGCATAAAGATAATTGGCAGCATCGTATAATCGATCGAAGTAAGCCGGGAAAGTATTGGGATAACTTCTACCGGATAACTCCACAAGGAGAGCACGAAACCCATTTCGTCCAATGTAATTGTAAATACCATAATGATTACCCCGAACAGGGTAACTTCGAGAATCCTCTTTTTATCGACTAATTTATACCAAATAAACCAGGGAGCAATCAGTAATATAACAAGAACCCACCATCTCCAGGTACCAATATGCTGGCCCAGGAAATTTTCAATTCGAGCTTGAGTTAATTGACGCATCATTTCTGCGAGTTGTTCGTCAGACGGATAATTCATTCATTTATCCTCCCCACCGTTCTTGAACTCCTTCTGAGCGATAAAATCCCCCAGCGTCGTTTCAATTTGCTTAAAAATCTCTGTTGTGACTCTTACCCCTTTATGCAATCGTTCCAATTTTCAGATTAAAAATTGGACATTCTTGTAATATATATAATTTGATTTTTCTTCCCCCCATCATTAAAGACATTCTACAGTGATTAATATTAACCTATGAATTATTTTTTAAGTTATCAGTTAATATTAATCAATAAAAGTATGTAAATTTTTTCCTGTTATGTTAATATTAAACTAGGTGATGTAAATGAATATAGATTATATTGCTATTGGGCAACGAATTAGAAAAATTCGCAAAAAACACTTCACGCAAGAAAAACTTGCGGAAAAGTTAGACGTTTCCTCGGTCTATATTAGTCAGGTTGAAAACGGTAAAACTAGAATCAATCTGGAAATGCTGGTACGCATAGCAGGCTTGCTGGATACAGACCCTGGCTATTTCCTTGCCGGCGTGGCTTATCAAACCCAGGATTATCTTAAATCTGACCTGGCAAGTCTTTTACGGGACTGTCCGCCAGAAAGGCTTCAATTAATTTATAATGTAGTTAAACTCATTGTTAACCATGGGGAACTTCCAGCGGCGACTCAGAGGTAACATTGTTACCTCTCTGTTTTCAGTATTTCTATCAATATTCTAACCTCTATGTTAACTCTATAGAATTAGCTAGTCAAGCTATGGAATTAATATTATCCAAACAAATACGCTCTATCATACTATCGAACTATTTTTTAAGGTGGTTGAAAATGGATACCGCAAAACGTCTTAAAGAACTACGTGAATTAAAAGGGTATACAATAAATAAACTTGCAACTATATCAGGATTATCACAAGGTTTTGTTCGGCAAATAGAATTAGGCGAGAAACAGCCAACCGTTGATTCTTTAAGTAAATTATGTACTGGTCTGGGAATAAGTCTAGCTGATTTTTTCGCTGACCAAGCAACTGAACTGCCAGACCAGATGAAGCCTCTCGTCAGTCATCTGGTTAGCTTTGCGCAAACTTTAACTCCAGACCAGAAAGAAGCTTTAAGAGCAATTGGAAAAAGCTTAGCAGATATAACTTAAGAGCAGTGCAGCCAGCCGACCTCATGGTCGGTTTTAAATTTTACAAACTTCCTCCCCAGGCTATACTGAAACGCCCCCCTTACCTGCTGGATAACAAAAAAAGCGGTTCCCACCGCAAGGCTTGTTTTCGGAATGACCGGAACAAAGCTAAGAGGGAACCGCAAAGTTATAATACCAATGGTTTATGATATTGATAGAAAACGTCATAACGTGATCTTGAATACTAGCACCTCTTCACTTTTTACTACTGCTATACGGAAATTAGAGCCAAGTAAATTCCTTTAGCAGCTATATTCCAATATATAGCATTTCTTTTATTATACATTATTTAATATTAATTTGTAAATAATAATTGTTTCTATTTAATTAATTTTGGTGATAAGTTGCAGAAATCCCCTGTATTGAACTTTTCTTGAAGTCCAATACAGGGGATACGTTAATCAAGATACTATGGAAGATTAAGCCAGGTTCATTGTCCCTCTTTATCTGTTATTTTTCGAGAGAATGGGCTAAAATTTCTGCAATATCCAGTGTACGGCTCTGGTCTTTATCGTTAACAGCCTTAGTGCCATCCAGAATCATTGTCAGGCAATAGGGACAGGCCGTAGCAATGACTTCAGCCCCCGTCTCCAAAGCTTCTTTGGCCCGAACTTCATTGATACGCTGCCGACCATGGCCGATTTCTTCTTCCATCCAGTTGCGGCCGCCACCGGCACCGCAGCAGAAGGCATTCTTTCTGTTGCGTCCCATCTCGGTTAGATTTATCCCAGGCACAGCCTGAAGGACAGTACGAGGCGCATCAAACACATCGTTGTGACGTCCGAGATAGCAGGCGTCATGATAAACAACCTTAGCGTTAAATGAAGCGTTAGCCTTAATTTTTCCGGACCCGATAAGCTCTGCGAGCAACTCGGAGTGATGGATGATTTCAAATTCACCACCAAAATCAGGATAATCGTTTCTAAGGGAGTTAAAACAGTGAGGGCAGAGAGTAATAATCTTCTTGACGCTCAGATTTTTGAACAATTCCACATTCTCTTCGGCTAATGCCTGAAACTCATACTCATTTCCTATCCGGCGAATCGTCTCGCCACAGCACGGTTCCTCGCTGCCGAGGACGCCGAATTTTACGCCCGCCGCTTTCAGCACCTTTACTAATGCAGTGCTGACCTGTTTAGCCCGGTCGTCATAAGCACCGGCACACCCTACATATAGTAGATATTCGGTATCTTCTGACCAGGCAGGAACATCCAGGCCTTTCATCCAGTCGCCGCGGCTGCCACGAGGAAGTTTCCACGGATTGCCGCTCTTGTAACAGTTCAAAGCATTCTGCACATCTTTCGGCATTTTAGCTTCGGTCATCACCATGTAGCGGCGCAAATCAATAATTTTCTGCACATGCTCATTGGAAACAGGGCAAGCCTGTTCACAAGCACGGCAGGTCGTACAGGACCAGATAAATTCCTCGGAAAACACGCCATCAATAATCATCTTGTCGAGAATTGCCTGTTCGGCTTCAGTATATTCCGGTTTCTGGTCACCGGAAGCTTTCAATTTCTCCAGCAGCGGTATTTTCTCCTCCATATGGGCCCGCAGCTCAACATGCAGCGCACGGGGATCTAGGGGCTTGCCGGTCTGGAAGGCCGGGCATTGTTCCGTACACCTGCCGCAGCGTACACAGGTGTAGGTATCGAAAAGTTGTTTCCATGTGAATTCTTCCAATTTGTTCACACCAAAGGTCTCCGCCGTCTCGTCCTCAAAATCAACTTTTGTCAAGGAGCCTGAGGGGCGTAACGTATGCCAAATTGCATTGGCCGGTGCAAAGGCCAGATGCAGATGCTTGGAGCCGGGAATGAGCACACCCATCAAGCCCATTGCCAGAAAATGTATCCACCAAGCCGTGGTTGCCAATTGTTGAAGGGATTCAGGCGAATTTCCGATCAGCAGTCCTGATACAAAATTGGCAAAAAAGGCTGCATTACGGATGCCAGTATTCTCCCCAAGTGCAAAATTGGCGCCGTTATATAAAAGATCCCCGGTGACAATAAGACTGATCAAGCCAAGAATGATAAATGCTTCGGCGGAATTCTCTATGCGATCCGGCTTCAGCACCGTTCGCCGCAGCACCGCCACAATAACACCGATATAAACCAACAGCAGAAACAGTTCCTTCAACCCAATAAAAAATGAATTATCGCCAATGAAGGGCACCGGAATACCGAACAACCCTTCCACCGCTAAATTAAGTGCACCAAAACCGAGTACTATAAAGCCCCACATAATCATAACATGGGATAAACCAGAAATCGGATCCTGCATCACCTTGTCCTGACCGACGACATTTGTCAGGAAATATTTTAGGCGGTCACCTATCCGGTCGTACCTGTTATCGGGTTTCCCATGCAGCGTGTTTTTATACCTGCGATAAATCATGTACGCCATAAAACCAAAGGTGCTACCCATCCAGATTAGAAAAATTAGTATTTTTACCATAATAATCTGCCTCCCTTTTTCTTTTTTTGGATTTGTACAACATCATTACCCTTTATATTTATTCCTAATAGAGAAAGTAAATTACTTCCAATATAATTAAAGTATGAATATTTCGACTTCTTATGGAATCTAGAATGCTTTATCGTTCATCATCATTTCATCGCTGTGTCAAATAGTAAGAGAAGATACTCATAAATCCACTAACAAGGTAGATTAATGGGTATCTTCTCTTAAGTAAAGCTAAATCCTGCTAAGTTTTTCCATATATAAACATTTATTTTACCATTTTTGTCTCTATGTTTTAGCTTTATATATAAAGCCTTTTATGATTTCCTCCTTGCTTGAATTCTTTACTGCGCATCCATTAGCTTCGCTATGAGCAAACTCAAGATATTACTCAGCCAGTTCTAAAAATGCCTTGTTATATTTATTTACTTCTTTTGTGCTTTAATTTTATCCAAAACATCTGTTTGTTTTAATATTTTAGCGAGTTTCTCGTTATCAGACAACCATTTAAGCTGTGACTCTTTTGGTCCTAAATAGTCTACTTGCATCCCAATATTCGTCATATTCTTTATAAATTGAGGATCGCTAATAATCGCTTTGAAACCTTCTGCCAGCTTATCCTTTACTTCATCTGGCATTTCTTTAGGAGCTGCCACGCCATACCAGTTGCTTATAACAATATCAAGTCCCTGCTCTTTAAACGTAGGAACCTCTGCAAATACGGGATCACTCATCCGTTGTTCGCTGGTCACAGCTAGAACTCTTACCATCCCATCTTTAGCATGTCCTTTGACTACCATAGGATTAATAAACGTAAGTTGAATATGTCCCCCCAATAACGCGGCCGTTACTTCCCCAGCTCCCGTGAAAGGAACTTGCTCAATCGCTATACTTGCCTCTTGACCAAACATTTCCCCCAGTAAATGAGTAAAAGATCCCACCCCAACATGACCGAACTTTAATTGCCCTGGATTTTTTTTAGCATACTCAATTATTTCATCCATTGTTTTCCATGGTTGATTAGCTTGAACTGCCAGTACCATAGGCAATGATGCAATCTGTGCAAGGGGGTCTAATGCAGTTGGATAATTATATTTCGTCGACCCATATGACGGTAACAATAATATATCCAAACTAGTTATGCCAAGTGTATACCCATCGGGATTTGCGACCGATAACTCATTCCAACCAATTGCACCTGCCCCTCCCGGCTTATTCACCACCACTAAGGGCTGTTTTAAATATTGAGGCGCAAATTTTTCTAATGACCGGGCAGTTAAATCGATACCACCCCCTACACTAAAAGGTACGATAATGGTAATTGGTCTATCAGGGTATTGCAGTTTCGTCGATACCGTCTTATCTTGCATCGAGGAGCAACCTCCTAGTAGCAGCAAGCTAAAAAATAAACACACGACCGTCCAAATAAGATTCTTTTTCCCCAATCTAAATTACCTCCTTCTCCAATTTTCAGACTCATTTTGGTACATAAATGATAAATCCCCAATTACTCCTTGGGCAAAAGTTCTGTCCCCATACTCCTACTTTACCTGCCACCACTTACGGTGATGATTTCCCCTAGAATATAGTTAGCAGCGTCTGACGCGAGAAAGGCTATTACTTCCGCAATTTCTTTCGCTGTTCCGGCGCGTTTCAGAGGAATACCGCCAAGAAATTTTGACAGCCGATCGACTGATGAAAATTTGGCATGCCAAGGAGTGTCTATCATTCCCGGAGCCACTCCATTAATGATAATTCCCTCTTCGGCAAATTCTTTGGCCATGCCTAGGGTTAACGTATTTACCGCACCTTTAGCAGAAGCGTAATGAATGCTTTCACCAGCCCCGCCAATGCGGGCCGCACCAGATGAAATATTAATAATCTTGCCGCTCTTTCTTGGCAGCATATCTTTTAATGCTGCCTGTGAACAAAAGAGAATGCTTTTTATATTGATATCATACGTTTCGTCCCATAATGCCTCGCTGATTTCCATGAAGGTACTTGACTTTACCCCAGAACCAGCGTTATTGACCAGAACATGAACCGCCCCGTAAAGACGAAGTATCTTATCAAACATAGCTTCGACTTGGTCCTTTTTGGTAACATCCGCCTGAATGACTACGCCTTCGCCGCCGTTTTTCTTAATACTTTGCCATGTTTCTTCCGCACCTTGTTTGTTGGTATTATAGTTGATTACGACCATTGCCCCCCGAGACGCCATCAGTTCCGCCGTGGCCCGCCCAATTCCTGAACTGGCGCCAGTGACAAGTACGATCTTTCCCTTCATATCAGTCAAAAAAATTCCTCCTTAAGTGCACGGGAACAGGTTCATTGATCCTGTTAGAAACGATAACTTTAATTTGTTTTATATTATTATCATTATGTCAAATTCAAAGAACATTTACCATAATATACCTTATTATCAGATTATGGTAGATTCTCTTTTACAAGCACTAATTCCTGCTATTTTTTTACATAATAAGCATTATTTTCTTTTTTTGTCAAAACAAGATTCTATTTCACATTATTACAAAGCACGGTAATTCTCTCAAACCTCTACAAAACGCAGCGCAATGGACTCTTTACTTGAAAAAAATCCCTTTTTAAAACGTGTATTTTTTGCAATATATAACTTTCTGCAGAGAAGTTAGAAAGCTTGCTGATCAGTCCCAGGAAGCAACAAAGCAGATACAGGCAACACTGCAAGAAATGAGTAAAGCTGTTTCTCTATAAATCAATTGAAGTTACCAGCTCTGTTAGCCAGGAACAGGCAGCAGCTACACAAGAAATATCTGCAAATTTAGAAGAAATTAATAAAGGTGCCAGAAATTTAGCAAATTATGTAGAACGTTATAAATAAATTGAAAAAAGAAGTGATCCTCTTGCAATGAAGAATGATCACTTCTTTTTTCAAATTTATGGAGTTATTTTCACAGTTCTATAGCTTCTAAACTTTATTTAAAACTAGGTGTACCTACCTCCCAGGTCACACGAATACCGTTTAGTTTATCTCCTGTATATTCAAGGGAAGCAGTCATTTTGTCGAAATTCCCAATCTTATTCAATAGAGCACAAGATATTTTCAACTTATGCTTTTCACTAACACTAAGCTGATAACGCTGTAAGTCAATATAGAAATCCAACTCTAAGGTCTCCGCCGCTAGACTTTTATGAAGCAATTCACAACTAATTCTTTTATATTGTTCTGGAATATGATGAACCAATATTCTAAACATCATTAATAGATATTCATGCTTTCCCTTGGTTGTAAACTCAGAATTTGCAGCATTGTTAATAAATAAACGAGTATTGCAGTTCTTTGCAATATTATTGATTAAATTAGAAGTAGTCCTAACATCCACTGCTGTCGACAATTGGCTTAAGTATGTTAAATACGTTTCTTCTACTACATCAATAAATTCGTCTAATGCAGTTAATTTTTCTGTGGACTCATCAATGACGAGTCTGATATTTTTCCGCCAGTAAGAAAAAATCCATTCGTTTATTTCATGTAAATTATGCAACCCTTCTTTTTCTTGCGCCTGCTTTTGCTCCATTGCCCGCAGTATCTTTTGGTATGCAAGATTCCTCTGTTCCAAGCTTTTGCTTAAATTGTCTTTTTCCATTTGAAGATTGTAATATTCAATTGCTTGCCTAATTACAGGAAGAAAGTCTTCCTCTGTTATCCAAGGTTTAGTGATGAATTTAAAGATTTCTCCTTGATTTATGGTTACAAGCATCTGAGACAATTGCGTAAATCCCGACAAAACGACCCGTACTGTTCTTGGGTATTTTTCCTTGATAATTTTTAATAAAGATAATCCATCCATAACCGGCATACGCATATCGGTTACAACCACGCTAATATCTTGTTCCTCCATGATCTCGAGTGCTTCTGCGGCGCTTACAGCAAAAAAAGGTTTATAGGATTCTTCAATAATTGCTCTCTTGATTGCATTTAAAACATTAAATTCATCATCAACAAATAAAACTTTATTTTGTTTCATTTTTACTCCTTATAAGATACTTCCCTCTATCATTCCTCGGATTCTATGTCAATTTAGCAATTCTTTCCTATATGTGAATTTCGACATCTTGTTCCACTATCCTTTTCTTACGTAAAGCGACGTTCTCTCCAGGGAATTAAATCTTTATGTTAATTTGCAGGAACGAACAATATAACACCGAATTGATTAAAGATACTTCATTAATGCAGCTTAAAGAATAATCTATAACATAATCTGATTTTTATCCTGATCTTACCACCCAATAAGGAAAGCACGGTGAATTATGAATATACTGATAGCCGGTCATGAAAAAATTAATCTTAGAATTACCCAAGAATTAATCCAGACTCATATAACTGATAGCCATGTTTTTTTGTGTAGTTCACCCGATGAGATTGCCCCGAAGATGAAAGAGTATAATATAGACATCGTTTTACTGGAGATCATAATACCCCAAATAAAGGGGATTAACATTCTAAAAAATATCAGAAGTAAGAAAGAATATAATGATATACAGATTATAATTCTTACGGAAATCATTGATAAAGAAGTTTTTAAATTGTGTTTTGAAAATGGTGCAAATGATTATATTTATAAGCCTATTGACCTTATAGAGTTTGTCGCACGAATGAATGCTTCTATAAAAGCCAGGAGAAATATAATTGCTTTACAAAAAACGAATGATACCGTAACCACTCAATATAAGAAACTCCAAGCTATGACTCATAAACTGAAAGACACCCAATTTAATCTAATACAAAAAGAAAAGCTTACAGCGCTTGGCGAAATTGCCGCTGGGATCGCACATGAGATTAATAATCCTATGGGTTTCATTTCCAGTAACCTGGATACAATGAACCGCTATATCCAAAAAATTAGAAATCTAATCCTGCTATATAGAAATTTCGTGCAACTTCCTATTGATGCAAATATAAATCATGAACTTCTGCTGCGGGAGAAAGCTGCGATTGCGGATATTGAGCAAAAGCAAAAGATCGATTTTGTCCTTGATGATCTCACTTCAGTAATTTTGGAGTCGAGGGATGGAGTGGAGCGAGTGACAAAAATAGTTCAAAGCTTAATAAATTTAGCTAAAACCGGTACGGAAAATGAAATAGCGTACAATGATCTCAGCCAAATCGCTGAGGAGGCCCTTTTAATCGTAAAGCACGAAACAAAATGTATCGCAGATATAGATAAACAAATCGAAGTTCCCTTGTATTTATTCTGCAACAAGGGGCAAATTGGCCAAGTCATCTTAAACATTTTACTAAATGCCATACATGCTGTGAAAAATCAAAGTAGGAAGTCTATGGGGAAAATCACCATCAAGGCATATCATGCTGATGAGTATGTCATGTGTAAAATAAGTGATGATGGTCCTGGAATAAAGAAAGAACATCGTAACCGAATATTTGATCCTTTCTTTACAACTAAAGATGTCGGCAGCGGTGTAGGGCTCGGACTTAGTGTTGCCTACGATATTGTCGTAAAAAATCATGGCGGAGAGCTTACCGTTGATAGCGAACCCGGCAGCGGCACATCTTTCACTATTAAACTGCCTGCAAATAGCGGTAAAATTTACAATGCAGAAGAATAATTGAAAAACGATCCGAGAGTGAAACTTCTGCTGAATTGCCTCATACTATTGGTATGGTACTGTTCTTCACATGAACCACGATAAAAATCCCTATACCACTTTTAATTGGTATAGGGATTTTTATCGTTTATGCTATTATGTTCAGCATTTTTTGTAATGGATAGCGGTAGTTTGATAATAAATGTTGTTCCAATCGTTTTTTCACTGGTAACGGATATATCACCACTATGCTTATTTACAATAATGTCATAGGAAATACTAAGTCCAAGCCCTGTACCTTGTCCAATCGGCTTGGTGGTAAAAAATGCATTAAAAATATTCTTTAGCGTTTCTTCTGTCATACCGAGGCCATTATCCCGAATGGAACAATACACATATTGCTGATCATAATAACTGGTAATTTTAATCATTCCCAGTTTGTCCATTTGCTTTTCCTTAATTGCATAAGCCGCATTTATGATGATATTCAAAAGGACCTGATTTATTTGTCCTGATGAAGCTTGTATTTCGGGCAGTTCTCTTAAATCAAGTTCAATTTCCGCAACATATCTGATCTCATGTTTCGCAATAATTAGGGTAGTTTTGATACCGCTGTTTAAATCATAACCTTCAAATTCACTACTTTTATCTACTCTTGAGAATAAATTTAGTGCTTTTACTATGTCCATTAATCTCTTTAGCCCATCATTCGATTCCTGAATAATTGGCTCCAGATCATCAAAAATATAATCAATTTTTTTCTGGTTTTCAAAAAGGGTAAGCTGCTCCGCTAACTCTTGCAACTCTTGGATATCCGATTCCAATACCCGCTCTTTTAATTCTCGATATTTATTGTATACATCTTTAATCTTAATTAAGTGCTGCTTTAAACTGTCAAAGTTACTGAGAACAAAGCCCAGTGGATTATTAATTTCATGGGCCACCCCTGCGGCTAATTGTCCTATCCCAGCCAATTTTTCTTGCTGAACCAAACTCAATTGCGTCTGCTTTAGATTGGCAAGAGCCTCTTTAATTTCTGCATTCCGCTTGATAAGCGTTTCTGCCATCAATTTTTTATGGGTAATATCACGAATCATCATCAATATTTTCCCATCGGAAATGCCAATACTACGAACTTCTCTGCACCTGATCTCCTGATTATGTGTTATTTGATATTCAAAGCTAGTGACGGTCTTTGTTTGGGAAGTTAGTACAATGTTTTCCATAAACAGTTTTGCAACATCCTGAGGCAAAACTTCACTAACTGTTTTGCCGATAAAAGAGCTAGGATCACCAACATCCTCAAAATGTTCATGTTCCCGCCCAATTTTAAAGTATTCTATGTTTAAATCCGGTGTAACAACCGCCATTATATCAGGTATAGCTTCAAGGAGCGTTTTATTGTTTGCTTCGCTCACTCTTAAGAATTCTTCTGTTTGCTGACGCTGCAACATACCTACAAATACTTCTGCTAACAGTTTGAGTAGTGTGGTATGCTCATTACCCAGCTCAATACATTGGTCTTTTGCCCACTCTAGATTAAAGGCTCCCAGCCATTGGTTCCCATTCTTTAAAGGAAAAATTATTCGTTTTGCTGTATTACTATGAAGCTCATAATGGGTGGTATATTCTTGTGCAGTATCCAGTCCCTGGACAATGCCTTTAATTATCTTCCAATGAGTCACTACGTTTTGCTTTGAAGAATTTATATCTAAGATAACACTATTACCAACAGTCACATTCCAATGATACACTTGATTCATATTCCTGCCATCATCAGAAGTAATAAAGATGTAACTATTTTCAACACCCATAGATCGACTAATTAAATGTAATGCAGAAAGCATTAACGCAGCAGGATTTGAGTTAGTCTTGATACAATCTGCTGATATCGTTGACACAATCTTTTCAAGAGCAATTCGTTCCTGCAATAGCTTCTCTGCCTGCTTTTGCTCAGTTATGTCAATTATTGCTCCCACTAAGCCGCAAGCAGCACCTACTGCATTGCGATAAATTGATTTGCGGAAAATTACATCACGACTCACCCCTTTGATTGTAACCCGACTTTCATATATCTGCTCATTTTCTTGCTCAAACAGTTCTTTGTCTTTTGCAAAGTACCTATCCGCTACATTCTTAGGAAGTATATGATATGCTGATTTGCCGATAATTTCATCCCTGCTTAATCCCATAAATTTTTCATATGCTTTATTGCAATTCATATAGATACCCGTACTATCTTTAATAAATATTGGAACTGCAATCGAATCTAGAACCCCATAAAAATCAAAATTTTTATCGGAACTATTATTTTTCTGAGGATAAAATGCCGATGTTTTTTCAAACTGCATATTTAACTTCCCTCCCTCACGAGCAAGTAATCCTACTGTTCCCTTCAACACAGTCCAAGTTATTTCCTGTAAAATATATTTTTGGGCTACGATCTAATCCACAATATAGGAAACAGACATTTTCTGTCATAATGTGTAATCGGCTAAAATAAAAAAATTACCCACGTTTTAAAAACATGAGTAATCATTACCTATATACATAAAGGGAATATTGAAATCTTTCATTCATGCTCTAAGGATTATTGTATAGGGATATTGCCCTGCTTTGCCTGAGCGTTATCTGATTTTAGCAAGGTAACCGTAAGAACGCCGTAATCAAATTTGGCATCAATTTGATCCTCTTGAATGTTGTCTATATAAAAGTTCCGTTGCAACTGACCAAACCGTCTTTCCCGGCGAACATAATCTTTTTCACCTCTTACTTCTTGCGTCTCATTTCTGCTCGCACTGATTGTTAAATAATTATTTTCATAACGCAGGCTTATATCCTCTTTATTAATACCAGGCAGATCTGCTTCTAATACATATTGCTTATCAGTTTCTCGCAGATCTACTTGAAATGAACTGGGGAAGTTATCTCCATTGTCAAAGAGCGCTTCAAAATCATCTCCTAAAAAATTGCGCGCAAATTTACTCAGTGCATTTTTTTGATGTCCATGATTCTGACGATAGGGGCGTAAGCTAAACATATGATTCTCTCCTTTCTTTCTGTTTGTATCATCCTTTAGTATGCTTAATCCATCTAATTTTATTCAGCTCTTGTTTGGTACCTATCCACCATCACCAACTATTGGTTATTGCTTTTGATGGGAAATAGAAGCGGCAAAGAATGATATCCGATCCCAATTGGCACAAATAAAGCCATTTGAAAACATAGGCTGTCGTCCGCCCTCTTCACTGGGACGGACAGGTTCCGGCAATAAGAGAGTCCTGATCCTAGTCACAATTCATACAGTTGTAATGCTTGTCGTATTCGTTCTGCAATGATTTTACGCATATATTCCGGTTCAATTACCTCCACAGAACTGCCAAATGATAGGATATAACTGTAAAGCCATTCATCTTCAGGAAACTCTGCCACTAAAGTAAGACTTCCATCGTCGTTTGGAATAAGAAACGAATCATCAAAATAATCATATACTCGATTTATGACTTGTGCCTTAAAGCAAAGCTTCAATGGAGTTAACGACTGTGGGGCAGTATTCCATTCTTCCACTCTCGGTTTCGGCAACACTTTTTTCTCAAAATTCTCTGCTAGGATGTCCAGTTTTTTCAGTCTGGATATTCGAAAGGTTCTGTGCTCCTGATGCTGCCGGCAGAAGGCTACCAGATACCATGCATTGTTTTTAAAAATAAGCTTTTCCGGTTCCGCCAGCCGGCTGCTCCGATGGCCTTCTCCGTTCACATATTCGAATCGAATGACATTTCGCTCCAGCATAGCCCGCTTGATGTCGTTAAATTTGTTTTTTTCATTGGGCGAACTTGCCCAAGGAGAAAAATCGACTTCTACCCAATCATGATTGGAAGCATTCTTAAATATTGCCCCCATTTTTTCAAGGGCGATATCTAATTCTGGGTATTGAGTTGCCTGCAGGGTTTTAACCGCCATCAGCAGGTTCTTGCTTTCCCGCTCCGAAAAAATCGCCCTGTTTAACGTGTAATTCTCCAGGATATGTATGCCCCCGCCATTGCCTTTATTCATATACACAGGCACGCCAGAGGAGGAAAGCATATCAATATCCCGATAAATTGTCCTTGTTGAAACACCAAAACGGCTGGCAAGTTCTCTGGCGGTAATTGTTCCTTTATTAAGCAATATGGTTGTGATCTCAAATATTCGGTTGCTTCTCATTTTTATCACCCAACTTAGTATGCAGCAGATAAGACAAGTTATGTCATATTTGCTGCATTTTTTTATTTTCTGCCTCTTCTATCTTTTGGGACAAACATCCTGTCCCCGTGTCCCACATTAATAATAAATTACATTTTTGTTAAGTCAATTGTATTTTATATACAAATACATTACAGTAAAATTATGACTGGCAAATTTTGTACATGGAAAACGTTAGGTCTAAAGGTGAAAACATCTTGATTATCAGGCTAGTGTCACAGGAAAGGTCAAATGCCAGTCAGCTACGTGGCAGGTTTTATTTATAGCTATATTAAACCTAAGAATGGAGCGATGTATTTATGTCAAATGCAGGTTGTATATTTTTACCAATACATGCCACTGCAATTAATATCAGTATGGAAGGAATATTACTGCAAGTAGAGCAGCCATTAGAGATTCATTCGCAAGTACGACTGTGTTTATCTAAAGAACTAGGACATATTGATCTTGCCGCAAATGTCACCTGGCAGCAGTATAACAACTTTGGTTGTGAGTTTGTGGACATGGCTGAGGAGATAAGGGCAGTATTGGATCATGTAATCTACCGGCATTCGCAGTTCGGGAGACTGGAAAGTTTGGATATTGGGTATTAAGGACTGAGCATTTATTAAGTTTGTAATCAGTTTGAATACTTCACCATTGTAATCTAATATAAAATAATTTTAATTTATAGCAATTGATCAATTTTTTGGAGGTTTTAAACGATGAAAAACTTGTCTTTTAAATTTAAACTGCTGGCCATAATATTACCAGTGATTATTATTGGCTTACTTTCTTTGACCGGGGTTGCTTATTGGCAGTTTCATAAGGTAATTGAATCGGAATTAACTGACTCTATGATGCTTAGAACCGGCGAAGCCGCCGACCATATGAATACCTGGTTGACCGGGCGGCTTGGTGAAGTACGTGAAACAGCTGAAAGTCCGATGGTTGCACGAATATTGCAGACGAATCCACAACTTGATCTTAAACGGGAGGATGAATCCATAAAACTGATTGATGAACTCCTGCTATCCCGTTGGAAATTTATCAATGAAGCATATCCCAACCAATATGCAGCTCTACATATCGTCAACTTCTTAGAACCTCAGGAATACAGCAATCCTGAAGCTTTAAGTAAACTGACAGCCCGTTTTTATGATGTTAAGGCAAGAGTATTAAAGACTACTCCATGGGCAAAAGGTGGTGCGTTAGAAGCAGGGGAGCGATTTTCCCGTACCGGTGGTATTCCTTATGATGCGATTTATAAGCCGGCATATTCTCAGGCATATGATAAAAACATGGTGCTTATGATTGCCTATCGAAAAGATAATCAAGGAAACGTAACAGCTGGCGCTGGTGCAAGTTTGACGATTGAAACAATCCAGCAAATAACCCAGCAGTTGAAGTATGGAGAAAAAGGGTATGGGTTTCTCTTGGCACAAGACGGCACCTTCGTTGTTCATCCTAATTCGGAGTGGGCTATGAAGGAAAAAATATCAAATGTTGATAACGAAAATATCCGTAAACTTGGCGAACTGATTACCGGAGGCAAACCCGGCATATTCCGCTATACCGATGGAACAGATAAAAAAATTGTTTTTTATAACCCCATTCCAATAGCAGGCTGGACAGTCGCCAATGTTGTTTTCGAGGATGAGCTTTTCGCGTCAGCGAATAAAATACTCACAATGATGCTGCTGATCACAGTGATTATCATCGCACTCATGTCGATAATCATTTATTTCGCTGTTGGCCGCCTTTTTAGGCAACTCAGCAAGTTCGCCGACCAGGTGGCAGCCGGAGATTTAACTGCTTCCATCCAAATTGACTCTCAAGACGAAATTGGCAGGCTGGCTTATGCCTTCAGCAATACCGTCTCAACCTTGCGGGGAGTGGTAAATAATATAACCGATGAATCGGAAAAGATAAAGCGTCTTTCCCGTGACGTAGCCGACGCTTGCCAAGATACAGGCAAAATGACAGAGGAAGTGACCATGACAATGCAGGCACTGGCTCAAGGTGCCGACCAGCAGGCAGCCCATGTATCAGACGCTGCCAATAAGACTAAGCAAGTAGGTGAATCTGGAAAAACAGTTACTGACAAATGCCATGAAATGCTCCAAGTCGCTAAAAGGTCACAGGATGTAAGTTCCATCGGTCTTCAATCCGTAAAACAAACAGTGGAAAGTATGAGCGTATTCGTCAAGCATAATAACAGTAACTTACAAGAAAGCCAGCTGCTATTAGCGCAGTCTTCTGAAATTGGCAACATTATTGAAGTCATTACCGGCATTGCCGGACAGACAAATCTGTTGGCTCTTAACGCCGCCATTGAGGCAGCCAGAGCGGGTGAAGCAGGTCGCGGGTTTGCCGTTGTTGCAGATGAAGTTAGAAAACTGGCTGAGCAGTCCGGTGGTGCAGCCCAGCAAATAGCTCAGCTTATCAACGGCATTCAGGAACAGATTGCCTCCATAACCGAGAGTATGAATAAGGGTTCTCAGGAAATTACCGATAGTATGGAAATAGCCATTCAGGCTGGGACTCATTTTGACGATATCGAAAAGGCCGTCAGTGAGATTATTGTGGTTGTCGATAACGTATCTTCCGCTGCATGCATCATGAACGAAGAAGTACAATACACTATGGCAGATATAGAAAATGCTGCTGCAATTACAGAACAGACATCTGCTTCTACACAGCAAGTAGCAGCTGCCGTAGAGGAACAGGCTGCTGGAATGCAGGCAATTGTTGATTCTACCAAACAATTGGTCGAAATCTCCGATCGTCTATATAGTTTGGTATCCGAATTTAAAGTATCTTAAAAGGATACAAAGAATAACCTATTTCTATATTACTCAACAATGGATTGTAATCGTGATGCCAGAATGAATGTTCTGGAGTGTTAAGGTTAATGGAAGATCACTTTCATATTCGATATCATATAGCTTGGGAGGTATTTATGAATATTGAGAATAAACTGTCGAATATTGAATCCATCGTTCAAAGCGGATTAGATGAGAAAAAAACCTGCACAATTTTAGAATTAATTAACGCGACCCATTTATTTCCCAAGGAATTATTTGATGAATTTAAATTATACGACGAATATTTGCCCCAAATTAAGGTTCTGCCTCTTACACTGGAACAGAAATTCCTGCATTTACTCTGGGAGATATTTGACAAATTGCCGCTTAGTTTAATTACTAATTTTGCTGTCCCCTTTCGCCGCATTCTCGCCCAAAAATTATTTAAAAAATGCGGAAAAAATTTCATCGCCATGGAGGGTGTACGATTTAATTTTGGTCAAAACATCGAAGTAGGCGATGATGTTTTTCTAAATCGCGAAGTATTCCTCGATGGTAAAGGAGGAATTACTCTTGGCAATTTTGTAACATTAACTGAAAAAGTGGAAATTTACACCCATTCGCATCTTGAATACAATCACGGGAAAAGAATTTATGCACCGGTGAAAGTAGAGGACTTTGCTAAAGTTTTCTCTCATTCCATGCTATTGCCAGGTATCGTGGTGGGTGAACAAGCAGTCGTCGCTGCAAGATCGGTAGTAACGAAAAGTGTGGATCCAAACACGTTTGTAGCTGGAATTCCAGCAAAACCCATACGAGAAAGGAAAAATCGCGGTAGAAGCAAACAGCAGTTAGGACATGTATGGTTTCATAATGCCGCTTTTCAAGAATAATAGTGCTTTGTAGTTTCTATCTATCATTGAGTTTGCTTAGCCAATTGTACATACCATTCGCCTTCTTTCGACTTTAATGTTTAGGTAGTATTGATCATTATTATTTCGTATAAATATTTAATCCAATCTTTATATCATCATTACCAGGTATTGATTGGTTTCCCTCTGTAGTAGCAATAATGATTGATTTGCCACTACTTGACTTACCAAAACGTTGAGATAAATCCACCTTAATTGTTAAAACATCTCCTACAACGGCCATATCAATATTTTTCATATGTATACCTCCATTTTCCTTTGCGACTAACGCTTTTCTATTGCTGACGATACTCGGGGGACTTTCTACATTTTACACAAAAGCGATCTATATCAAAAAAATCCCCATAGTTCTATTTTATTTACTATTAAAAGATAAACTCCTGCAAGATTAATCCTGCAGGAGCCTTTTAGATTTAAAATTTAAATACATAACCAACTTTGTAGAGTCATTCCTTTGATTCCAGTATACTCACCTCTTAATTATTACCTTACATTTTATCTTCCCAGCAGCTGCCTCAGTTCTTCGCCATCCAGCTTCTCTCTCTCTAGTAGGGTCGTTGCAATAAGCCGCAGCTTATCAAGATTGGATTTGATTATTTCTTCAGCTTTTTCATAAGCGTTTTCTAGTAACTGGTGTATTTCTTTATCTATGGTATAGTCCATTTCCTGACTATTATTGGGCCCCCTAGCAATATCACGGCCCAAAAAAACCTGTTCCTGAGATCGTGATAAAGCAACTGGTCCCAAGGTCTCGCTCATGCCGTATTCACAGACCATTTTACGTGCAAGTTCGGTAGCTTGTATTAAGTCATTATGGACTCCAGTGCTCGTTTCATTGAAAATCAGGCTTTCAGATGCTCGGCCGCCCAGCAGAATTTTAATCTGATCGAAAATCTCCGATCTAGTAAGATAACAACGATCTTCCTTAGGCAAAGTAAGAGTATATCCACCAGCCTGGCCTCGTGGAATAATCGATACCCTATGAATCGGATCAGCGTGTCTTAGCAGCATTGCGACTAAAACATGCCCAGCCTCATGGTATGCGGTAAGCTTCTTATCTCTTGCATTCATAAAACGACCTTTTCGCTCTGGTCCTGCCACTACACGCTCTACCGCTTCTTCCATGTCATCCATCTCTATGCATGATTTACCTTGACGCACAGCAAGAATGGCAGCTTCATTTACTACATTGCTGAGATCAGCTCCTGTAAAACCTGGGGTGCGTCGGGCGAGAACCTCAAGATCCATCTCATCAGCTAATGGTTTACGTCTAGTATGCACTTTTAATATGTTAAGGCGGCCCCTAAGATCCGGTCGATCCACTACAATACGGCGGTCAAAGCGTCCCGGTCGTAAAAGTGCCGGATCGAGAATATCTGTTCGATTGGTTGCTGCAACAACAAAGATACCTTTATTGGCATCGAATCCATCCATTTCTACCAGCAACTGATTAAGGGTTTGTTCTCTTTCATCATTTCCGCCACCTACACCAGCTCCACGCTGCCGTCCAACCGCATCAATCTCGTCAATGAAGATGATACATGGTGCTTTCTTCCTGCCCTCCTTAAATAGATCACGTACCCTGGAAGCACCGACACCAACATACATTTCTACGAATTCGGAACCGCTCATGCTCAAGAAAGGTACTCCTGCCTCACCTGCTAATGCTTTTGCCATTAGCGTTTTTCCCGTACCGGGAGGTCCGTACAACAGAACGCCTTTAGGAATTCGAGCACCCAAATCACTAAATTTTCTGGGATGCTTGATAAACTCTAGAATTTCCTTGAGTTCCAGCTTGGCTTCATCATTACCTTCCACATCTTTGAAGGTAATGATATTCGTACTCTTACGTAATTTAGCCTTTTTCTCATTATTGGGTATCGTCGGCGGTTTGCCATTTTCAATCTGTTTCATTATATAAAGCCAATCGCCAATTGAAAGCAGCATAGGCAGATTGGCTATGGACAACACTGGAGCACTAGCTTTTTGTACCAATCGTTTAAATCTCTTAAAGCTAAATCTAGAGTGTATCACGTTAAGTCTCCTTTCTTTTATCATGTCATACTATTTTATGCACACCAACGAGCCATGTTACAATCGATAGGACTCACTTCCCTTAGGGCACGAGAGCAGGTTCTGTCCTTATGACATGAATTGCATATCTCAGCTGCCATGAGTGAATACTACGGTCAGGAGGTGATTTTTATGAAACAGCAGCAAGACAGCAACTTGCAACAGCAAAATGTAAAAGATAAAAGTGAAAAAGAAAGAAAACAGGATATTAAAAATGCAGAATACATTGCTAAGAACGGCCAGCCAAATCACCCAAACACCTAAAAATATTTTCTGGGAAATGAAGAGCTGCCGACAGTCTACAAATAAGGTAGATTGATCGGCAGCTCCTCTTTACCACGGCAAGGTTTTGTTGCAATTTTCTTATTTTAACTCTCCCGTGTAATATGGATTGAGTTCATTGGTATACAAATCAGATGCCTTGATTTCACCCTGAGCGAAAAATCCATTGCGTTCACCCAGTTTAACCCAAAAGTCAATGTCTTCGTCTTTGAGCCATTTCTGCTTAGGATAAATATTCCCGGCCATATCCTTAACATCTACTTTCAGAAAATCGGCCGCAACTTCCAATGACTCTTCATAATGTTCATTAATATATTGCTGTGCCCTTAAGTCAGCAACAATGTAAGCCTTCACTACATCAGGATATTGCTTGATAAAGTCTTCGCTAAAAGCCCGCACTGCCAGTCCGCTGAGGGCTCCATTTCCGGCAAGTTCGCCAATTTGATAGCTGGTTGTTAACACATCCAGCCCGCCACGGTTTCTGGCAATTTTATTATAGGGAGGATGCACAATGGCAACGTCAATGAGCCCATGCCGCAGTGCCTGCTCCTGCTGGGCATCTTTCATTACAACGATCTCGACCTGATCCCGGGAGATGCCATTGCGGCGCAGAAAATCACCATTCAAAAACTCAACGCAGCTGCCTAGGCCGCTCATTGCAATTTTTTTGCCAATCAGATCTTTCGGCGACGTAATCCCTCCGTCACTTTTCACAAGCCATGTCATGTGCATCTTATCCGGATCAGGATCATCAATCATGCTGTGCAGCACAATTTTAATTCCGGCTCCGGCTTTACGGGCGGCTGCAATCGTGGAAGGATGACCTGAACCAAATAAATGGTTATCGCCTTTGATAACTGATTGGGCCAAACTTCCGCTGGGAACCGATCCCGTATATTCAGGAATAATGCCGACTTCTTTAAAGAATTCTTTCTTATCTGCAATGATCATTTCGTTAAAATCAGTAGGAGTCACTACTTTCAAATGAAACTCCTTGGTTAGCCTGCCATTAACGAATTTAGGCTTATCATCATCAGCCGTTTTCTGGGTAGCTGCCGAAGCCTGCAAGAAATATCAGCATGACTATACTCATTAATCCGGTTAGCAGTATCTTTTTCATTACCGATGACCTCCTGAATTATATATTATTGTTATCAAAAAAAGACCTGTGCGGAAATTCTCCGTACAGGCCTTCAGCGGTTAGCTGATCAGCTTGTGTTATGATGGGCAAGCTCATCTAAAATATCACACCGCATCTATTTTCTTAGCTCTGATAAAACATTCACTTTTTAAAATTTAATGATTCCGCTGGCACCAGGTCCCTTACTAAGATCAACTACTTTTATTTCTTCTGGATCAATCCGAAAGAAGGCAGTACCATTGAGTTCTTTTTTATCTGCCCTTTCTTTAAACCTCGGACTTCTGGCGGACAGCAGAGCAATAGCCTTGCTGCGCTCAGCATCTTCATCCAATTCATGTGCTGTACCGGAAATGATAACGTTAACAAAGGATGGAATCTTTTGATTTTCATGCTGAAATAAAATAGCAACCTGCTGATTGGATCGTATTTGCCCAACCTTAGCAGTCGTTTCTCCCGTAGAAAAATAAACCTTAAACTCATCAGGTGCAAAAGATCCTAATGTTCTAAGTGACGGTGCCTGTTTTTCATTCACAGTTGCTAATGCAATATACGGGGTTTTCTGCAAATATTGTTGTATGGTCTCTTTACTGACAGTCATGCTGCACACTCCCTTTTCTGAACTGTATTGCTTTCTGGCATTTTTTATACAAAAAGGCCCTATCCCGTATTTCTCGAGATAAGGCCTCTGATTCATTAACCAGTCAGCAATTCTATTCCATTATTTTACAACATGATTGCACATTTGTCAATGCTATCACTCTCAAAGACTTCCCAGAACAATAATACATCCAACTGCCTCTTCGACATAATATAACAATAATCGCTATGCCACTTTATACATTTGCTTGATTTCACTAATTAGAGGACCTCTTGGATTTGCTCCAGTGCATTGAATAGTTTCTAAAGCCTTGTTTATACTAAAGTTATAGTTTGTGAAGGAGAGGAATCATTTGAGAGATAAATTTACCAGAGGTTTTATTGCAGGGATAACAGGTGGATTGGTCGCGAATATCGCGAGTTTACTGCTTGGTTTCTTCGGTCTCACCAGTCTTCGGTTTGCAGATTGGACTGCAATCATCATTTTGGGGCAGACTCCACCATTCAGCATAGGAGAAATCTTGTTTGCGCTAGCGGCAAATGTCGGTTTTACGGGCATTCTCGGAATTGTTTTCATTTATCTGGTTCCTTTAATCAAAAGTACAAATCTTCTGTTCAAGGGATGGATTTTTTCAACATTCATATGGTTTTTCATTTACTCCGTTGCTTCCTTATTTAAAGTGGAGGGAACGATGCCCATCCCCCTTACTACAGCATTGGCAAACGTTGTAACTACATCGATATACGGTTTAGTTCTGGCTCAAGTTTCGGAAAAAGAATTTGTAAAAAACATAGCTTCTGAACAAGCAGGAAATGTATTCAGACTAATAAAACCAGCTATGAAACCATTAAAGAAAAATGACGATGACCCCGAATAAAATCTTTAGTAAAGACAATTTTTAAAAATGCTATATTTAAATCCCCTATGGAGCAGACCTTCAAGTGTCTGCTCCATAGGGGATTTATTATACTATTCATCTGCCCTTATTATAGCAAGTGAAGAATTGACACTTCACGTTTTCCATGGTTAACTGGAAAGGTCATATGAATTAAGTGAGGGGGAATTAAAATGATTTATATTACCCTGTTTTTTGCCTTAATTTTTGCTTGTCTAATAGCAATCTTTGCGATTCAAAACAGCATGGCTGTGCAAGTTGCCTTATTAAAATGGAATATTGAAACATCATTGGTATTTGTGATTTGGGGAGCCGCATTTCTTGGGTTTCTATTGGCGCTATCCTTACAGATCTATTCCCAGATTAAGCTGAGGTTACAATTATATCAGGCCCGGTCCCGCATCAAACAGCTGGAGCAAGATCTTACTCAAATACAGCAACAAGCTGCATTGGTACAAAGTAACACTGCTGCGGCCAGTGATTGCCATACAACAGTTGACGGGAAATTACAAATGAAATCTTCCGATACATCGACCGAAAAAATTTTTTAATGATTATAAAAAAGCAGAAAGCAGCGGCTTACCTCCGCTATCTCTTCTGCTTTTTGCTTTGCAAGAGCTTACTTATTTTCGATCAATCTTCAACATTCTCATTAATCCATAGATTTACCAGATGAACAGCACCGCGAAAGCCCATAAAGGGAGGCTCATAGGGATGCAGACGCCATTTTGTATCGGGATTGGAAATTTGCAGCTTTGTATTGCGGCCTGCCCATTCCAGCGCCTCACCGCTGGCCATAAGATAACCCTTCTTATGTTCCTGTACCGCTCGCGTCCATTGGTCTTCCGAAAAATAAGGAATATCCTCAGTGGTCATATCGGGACAGTCGCACCAGCAGGTTCCTCTGGCAAGGGAAAGTTCACCGCAGCCAAAAGAAAGAACGCCCCTGACCACATCGGCATGTCCGCCCAAGGACAAAACGGCTTCCTCGGGGTGCGCTCTTATGATGTGCCGTAAGGACGGCATTACGGATGCAAGCTGCTGCCGGGAGATTTCCCGCTGATCCTTGAGGAAAGCGGCATCAGGAGTCAAACCGGCTATTTGCGTAATTTGCTCAAGCCACCGGGTGGTTCCGTCGATACCATATGGCCGTCCCAAAAGATAGGGCGTCCCGAAGCGCTGTTGCAAGTGCTTCGCAGCAGGTTCGCCTTCGCGTCGTATGACAAGGTTGATATGTGCGCCGCCCATATTCTCAATTTCTGTAACCGATGTATCCGAGGTCATCACACACAGTGGCTTTATGCCGAATGCACCCTCCATTATACGAACCAGCTCCATAGCATCCGCCTGAAAGCGGAACAGATCAGCGCAGGAGCCGATGATATTAAAGGTCGGCTCCTGCGTCCGTTTTAAATTCGCCGGCAGCGTTTTGGCAAGCAGCAGAAGGGCTTCTTGTATACCGCGATGCTGAGTGACATTAAAACCGCCATAACCGAAGGGCAGCAGGCGAACGCCGGGATATTCCGGCTGCAATTCCGCGCAGAGAGCGGGAAGATCCGTCCCGATCACCTCAGGAATCGAGGAGGGCAAAAGAAAAATCACACAAGGATGATCGCGCTTTACCACATTGTCAATGGTATGGTTAAGCCTCTCTGTGCCGCCAAGGGCGATATCTGTTTCGTCTATGTGGGTGGAGTATAGCTTGCAGGCGTTATGTACACCTGCGCGTTTGAGGGTTACACCGCTGTAGAGCATGTGCCCCATGCAGCCAAATTCCACAAGCGCAGCATCACGGATGGCAGCAAGTGTCCAAAGAATACCCATACGTCCCGAAGGCAGCGGCTTAAATCGATGCAGACCCATGTGCAGTCCCTCCTTTCCCGGATGCGTTGATTTCATTCAATATACCTAAGATTCTTTTTAACAGGTAACTCGTACGGGCATAACCCACTTGTCCGTAAAAATCAAATAAATCCGGTACGCAAGGAATGGTTTTGTTAGGTTCCGGCAAATAACCAAAGCATAAATCCGGAGCCAGCTTTTCCAAAATCGGCAAATCTGCTTGTGCATTCACCATCCGGCAAACCCACGGATTATGCCCCATGTCAGTAAGCTCCTTGGCATAGCCCCTGTCCTCGGGATAATATTCCTCCAAATGCAAAAGCAGCGGCTCCATGCCAAGCCCGGTAAGAAAGACAGCTAGTGGAAGGGGTATGTCAATTCTAGGAAAGAATACATACCGAAGCCCGCCCAGCCTTTTTCTCGCCTGATTCTGCAAAGTAAGTGCTTCCTGGCGTTCCTTTTCAAATGCATCGTCCCAGGAATAGCCGAAGCGTTCTGCAAGAGCCGTATAGGCCTTGTCAATACTCTCTACATCATATAGCGTGTGCAGGGTGATATAGGGCACGCCAAATTCCCGCTCCATCCTGGCGGCCAGCGGCTGCATAAAGGGAGAAACTACCAAATTCAGTGCAGCATCCGGCGCTCTTTGAAAATCCTCCAGGGAAGAGCCCGGCGCCAGATAGCGCAAAGTAAGGCCGCGCCCCGTGAGAGCGGGCAGCAGGGACGGCAGGGGGATATGTTCTTCTTCTGGGGCGCGGCCCAGCACATTAACGCGATTGGGATCTGTTGCTTTCCCGTCCATCAGCATGCCCAGCGCCTCCATTGTTTTCCACGAACCGGGAGGATAACTGATGTTTTTGAACTGCCCCAGCATCACAAAGGTGACGCGCGCAGACAATTCCGGCTGTACTTCATTGAGAATTGCCTGGATGTCCTCCCCAATCAGCTCCGGCACGCAGGTGATAATCATTAAAATCGCCTTTGCTCCGGCTTTATCCATCTTTCTGAGGGCATCGATCAGCCCATTCCGGCAGCCGAACACCACCTCCTGAGCATCCAGTACATACAGCCAATACAGCTCGCCATGCCTGCCTTCCGGCTTGGGGCTAAAAAGCCGCGAGTGCGTGGTGCACTCCGGCATTCCAACCAGCAGGGAAGACAAGTCCTTGATTTTTTCCACGTTCACCGACGCGATGCGCATAGGGCAATGGTTACCGGGGGAAACCGCGGGCGTCAGGAATTTTATGCCGTTGTTGGATTTTACTGCCGACAGGCGCTTTACGTGTTTCAACTCGTTTATGGTGCTTCGCCTCCTTCCAGCAGCAGCCTGGCAAGTGCCTTGTAATGGGCCGCCATAGAGCAATCCGGGAAAGCCTCCACCACGGTTTTTCCCTGGGCCTCGGCCTGCTGCACAAAAGGATCGCGGGGCAAGCGGTAAATAACCGGTGCTTCAATCTCCGCTGCTGCCTTATCCACCAGCTCATTTTCGCCTTCAATGTTCTTGGCGTTGAGGATCAGCCCCCGCAGGGAGGCGTAGCCGCGCTTGCCAAAACTCTTGACCGCGTGGGCGATATTCGCCGCTGCATAGAGGGCCATCATCTCACCCGAGGTGACAATGCACACCTCGTCAGCATAGCCGCCCCGGATGGGCATAGCAAAGCCGCCGCAGACCACATCGCCCAGTACGTCGTAAAGCACCACATCCGGTTTGTAGATTTCGTAGGCATCCAGCTCCTCCAGCTTTTCAAAAGCCGTGATGATGCCGCGCCCGGCACAGCCCACCCCGGGAACCGGGCCGCCGGATTCCACACACAGCACGCCTGTGCTGCTTTTTACCACGAGGTCGTCAAGCTCTGCATCGCCCTTTTTCCGCAAGGTATCCAGCACTGTGGGGATGTTTTTCCCGCCGGTCAGAGTGCGGCTGGAATCGGCCTTAGGGTCGCAGCCGATTTGCAGTACGGTCAGCCCCAGCGCTGCCATGGCTGCGGATACATTGGACACGGTGGTCGATTTTCCGATACCGCCCTTGCCGTAGATTGCAATTTTTTTCATTTGGCACCTTCTTTCATGTAGGGTCTAGGTTCATTCTCCTTAATGAGGTCATAGGAAATGCAGGTGGGTCTGCCCGTGCGGGGTTCGGTTATGATCTTTGCGTCGATGCGAAACGTTTCCCGCAGCACTTTAGTGGTCATTATTTCTTCGGGCGCACCGTGGCAGATAATGTTCCCGCAGCGGATCGCTACCATGTAGTCGGCAAAGCGGGCGGCAAGGTTTAAATCGTGGAGCACCATTACTATGGTGCGGCCCTGCTCCCGGTTCAGACGGTAGAGCAGTTCCAATACTTCCAGCTGGTAGGACAAATCGAGATAGGTGGTCGGCTCGTCCAGCAGAATCAAATCGGTTTGCTGTGCAAGAGCCATAGCGATCCAGACCCGCTGACGCTGCCCGCCGGAAAGGTTGTCTACCGCCGTGTTTTCCAACTCCGTGAGTTTTGTAACCTCCAGCGCCCAGGCGATAATTTCTTTATCCTCGGGCTTTAATTTGTCCAAGCCCCGCTGATAGGGGAAGCGGCCGTAGGCCACCAGCTCGCCCACCGTCAAACCGGCTGGAGCCTGGGGAGATTGAGGCAGGATTGCCATTTTCTGAGCAACTTCCTTGGTCGTTAAGCGCCGGATATCGTCCCCATTCAAGTATACCATGCCGTTCTTCGGTTTCAGGATACGCCCCACAGTCTTTAACACCGTAGACTTGCCGCAGCCGTTTGGACCAATGATGGCCGTTATTTTCCCCTGGGGAATCTGCATATTCAAACCGTTTACTACAAGATTATCCTCGTAGGCGACAGCTAAATTCTTGGTTGTAATGCTGTTCAGATTTATCATCCTTTCGTTAGTATCTGCTTTTCGCCAAAAGATAGAGAAAGTACGGCGCGCCGACGATCGCCACCATGATGCCGGTAGGAATTCCCGCGGGCTGAGCCACCATCCGCGCGATGGTATCTGCCGCCGAAACCAATACTGCTCCCGCAAGTGCACAGGTAGGCAGCAGAATCCGATGTCTCGGTCCTACAAGCCGCCGCGCCAGATGAGGCGCGATCAACCCCACAAAGCTGATGCTGCCGCTGACCGCTACGCAAGAGGCCGCCAGCGCGACCGAGGCAGCAAGCAGCCTGCGCCGTTCCCGCTCTACCGTCGCGCCCAGACTGTAAGCTACATCATCCCCCAGATTCAGCACATCCAGCACGCGGGATTTAGACAGTACATAGGGGATTAAGAGCAGCAGCCACGGCAGCAGGGTCAGCACGAATTTCCAGTTGCTTGCCCAGATGCTCCCTGCCTGCCATGTCGCCACAAAGTCAAACTGGGTGTCAGCCAGCTTGACCACCAGCACGGTGGTCAAAGAAGAAAGTCCCGCCTGCACTGCCACACCGGTTAAAATCAGGCGCAGAGGCGCGATGCCTTCTCCTTTTTTGAAGGCCAGCACATAGATGATACCTGCCGTTGCGCCTGCACCAAACAGCGCCAGAAATGGCAGAGTGAATACCGACAGGAAGGAATGCGTCTCGAAGAACAGCACGTACAAGATAACCATCAGTCCTGCGCCCGCATTAATACCGAGCAGGCCTGGATCAGCCAGCGCATTTTTTGCGACGCCCTGTATGATGCAGCCGGATAGCGCGAGACCTGCCCCCACTAGAATGGAAACCACAATACGGGGCAGCCGGAAATCGAATAAAATGAGATTTTCTCTGGCCGTACCGCCGCCGAACAAAGTGCGCAGCGTATCTGACGGAGGCAGTTTCGTGTATCCGGTGTTCATGCTGATGATAAAGGAAAGTAGGAGCAGCGCCGCGCAGCCGACGACAATGGCCGTGTTGCGCAAAGCAATTTTTCTTTTATAGGCTTCGTTTTTTTTCAGTTGGTTCATCATCACAGTGCCATCCTTTGCTTATGAACAAGATACAAAAAGAAAGGAACGCCGACAAGTCCAATCAGCGCGCCGATGGGGGTTTCAAAAGGCGGGTTGAGCGTTCGCGCACCCAAATCGGCCAGCACCATGAGCAGCGCACCCAACACCGCTGAGGAAGGGATAACCCAGCGGTAATCCACGCCTACAAAATACCGTGCCAGATGGGGGATGATAAGGCCCACAAACCCCACAGCGCCCACAACGGAAACGGAAGCGCCCGCCAGTATCAGTACGATCAGGAAGCACAGTACACTGCCCACCGTCGTATTCAGCCCCAATCCCTTGGCTACATCCTCGCCAAGGCTCAGCAGAGAAACAGAGCGGGCAATGGCGATGGCTCCCAAGAGCGCGCCAAGTATCCACGGCGCCATAATCCTAATTTGCTCCCAGTTAGAACCGGCCACTCCGCCTGCCGTCCAGAACATCATATCCTGGGCCACGCCGAAGTATAGGGCGATGCCCTGGCTGAGCGCTGCCAGCAGCGCGCTGACAGCGGCACCTGCTAATACCAGCCGTATGGGGGTAGCGCCCCCGCGCCGCAGGGAAGCAATGCCTCCTACCAGCGCCGCGCCAAATGCCGCGCCCAAAAAGGAAAAAAGAATGATCTGCATATATACCAGATCCGGAAAGAAGGCAAAGCAGATGGACAAGGCAAAACCCGCCCCGGCGTTCAGACCCATCAGCCCGGAATCCGCCATGGGATTTCTGGTCACGCCCTGCATAATGGCTCCCGCTACGGCGAAAGCAGCACCAACTAAGGCGCTTGCAATGACGCGTGGCAGGCGGAGGTCAACGATAATTAAATGCTGGGTATTCTTCTCGTCAAAGCGAAACAGGGCGTCCCATACCGAGGACAGCGGAATTTCCGCCGCACCCTTGGTGATGGAAAACGCCATGAGCAGGATCAGCAGCCCGGCCCCCGCTATGATAATGAACCACGCTGTCCACGCGTGACTTTTTTTTCTGATTTGAATCGGCGGTTTGTTTGTCTGATTCATTCTGGTGGCTCCTCCCTTCTGCTACGCCCCGGCCTGTGTCTGGTATCGCTCCAGCATATCCACCGCCTTCGTGCAAAATCCAGGAAAAACAAACCTTTATTAAACGGTCATATTGTGTTTTTTCATTACTACTCTGAAAATATCTGCATCAGTCTGTCAGCGGTAATCCGCATGGCAAGAGGTCCAAATGTATTAAGAGAGTCATCAAAATAGAGTACCTGTCCATTTTTTACTGCGCCTAATGACTGCCATACAGAAGAAGATTCCTGAGCTTTCACAAATGTTTGTGCATTTTGGACAGAGTCCTGAAAAACGATATAGTCCGGCTTCATCTCAGCGACAGCCTCTAAGGATAAGGTTTGATAATGATCCGGATAACCAGCTGGCTTAGCAATTCCAAAAGTTTCGTAATACTCCTTAGTACCCCGTGAAATGAATGATTTTCCATCCGTGCGGAAAAGGGCAATGGTTTTGCCCTTATGTTTACTCAACTTACTCTTTGCGGAAGAAATGACTGTCTCTGTTTCTTTGATGAAGTCTTGGGCAAAGGCTTCTTTCCCGACAATTTCAGCGCAGGCTAATGTCTGGTCCTGCCAAGAGGCATTAAAATCCACTTGAATGATAGGAGCAATCTGCACCAGTTGGTCATACATTTGAGCTAAATGACCTTGCCCTTTGAATGTAACAATGACATCCGGTTTTGCCGCTAAAATTGCCTCTAAATTCAAATCCCGGGCACTGCCTAAGTCCATAATGTCGGCAGTTCCTGCATAGGATTTAAGGGTTTCCCATTCTTTCAAAGCCTTCATCGCATTCCCCGTCGAAGCCCCCATAGACGCAATGGGAGGCGTCCCCAGGGCAAAAAAGTACTCCAAATATAAGGAGTGAAGAATTGCTATCCTTTGCGGTTGTTTTGCTAAAACAACTTTATTCCCTGCTGCGTCTGTAATTGTCCTCGGCCACGCGCCTTTTTTCGCGTCATTGCCGCTCACTGACTGCGGTGTGCTCACAGCAGTCTCAGGGGTTCCGGCGCAGCCAGTCAGCAGCCCTGTCAAAAGCACGAGTGAGACGATAAGTCCCATTAGTCTTTTCATTCTAACTCCTCCAATAGGGTTATGGTTTAGAAATGCATGGTTGCCGACAGCTTAACGGTGCGGGGACCGCCTAATGTGGCGAAGCCTTCCATGCTGAAAGCACCTGCCCAGTATTGTTTGTCAAACAGGTTTTCCACACTGAGCCGGTAGGTAACCGGGACGTTCTTGATCTCGGTTTTGTAGCGCGCGCCGATGTCATAGCGCACCCAGCTCGGTAGTTTGATGGTGTTGGCATTGTCAATGTACTGGGAATCGGTATATACCGCCCGCAGTGAAAGCGTTAAATCATGATTCCACGGCGTGTCCCATTCGACGCCGGCATTCATCGACCATTTGGGTACGCCAAAGGGGGTGTTGCCTTTAGTTGCGGCCGCGGTTGCATTGTTTATTTCAGCCTTAAGATAGCTGATGCCGCCCAACAAGCGCAGGTTCTTGCCTATTTCGCCAAAAGTGCTCCATTCAACGCCGCGGCTTTCCTGTTCGCCGTCATAGGTCTGGGTTTTTTCATTTAGGCTATTTGTGACAACCATTGTGTTGGGCCGGTTGATTTGAAATAAAGACAGCGTATTGGCGAATTTCCCTTTATCCCATTTGACGCCGATTTCTTTTTGTTTACTGGTATACGGCGCCATTAACTGACCGGAGTTGGTATAGCCTAAGGTGGCTCCGACCTCCGCTCCGGGGGAAAGTGCTTCAATGTAGTTGCCATAAAGCGCAACCGAGTTGCCCCAGGGTTTGACTACAAAGCCGACTAGCGGCAGCGTTTTATCCGCATCATGCTGTGCAATCCGGGCTCCAGTGGTGGCGTTAAAACTTTTCGTGTTCACACTGTGCCGGCTTACCCCTAACGTTAACTGCACCTTTTCTTCATTGAAGGAAAGTGTGTCAGCTAAAAGATAACTGGACAGATTCGTGGTAGACGTCTTCCCGCCTTTGCCCTTCCAGGCCACACTATTAAAATAGTTGGCGAATGAGAACGAGTCATCATAAATACTGATGGGGAGACCGCTCATGTAAGGAGTAGTGACATAACGGTTGAACGTGCTGGAATACTCATTATCGAGAAAGCTGGAGCTTAAGGCCAATTGATGCTTGACCGAACCGGTCTGGTAAGTGCCGCGCAGTCCCAGTTCGGCTGAAGTGGCGTCGTTCCAGAAGTTTTGTTTAAAGAGATTGCGGGGATAGGCCGTTCCGTCGGCTTGGACAAGTAAAATATGATTGCCGTTGATGAAGCCTGTGGCCCTGGAGGCAGCTTTGCCGAAGCCGGCGTAGGCGGTTAGGTTGTCCTTAATGTCATATTCACCTTTAAACAGAATCCCGTTATTCCGGGCAGCGCCCGAGGTGCCTTTAAACAGATTGGTTGAACCATGAGGTGCTTTAATAGTATTGCTTTGCAGCTGATACATGGAAATGAGGCCGTTTTCATAGTTCTCCTGGAAACCGTAAGCATCCAGAGACAGCCGCCAGCGGTCGTGGCGGTAATCCACGCCCAGGGAGCCCAGCAGTCGTTCCTTCGACTGGCTGTCAGTTTCGGTGTCACCATCCGCGTACAGACCATTGAAACGAATGCCCCATTCTTTGTTTTTTCCGAAGCGTCGGCCAATGTCGAGATGCCCTCCAAAGTGGGATGAAGAAGTATAACTTGTCGTAAAACTGGTGACGTCCTCTTCACCAGCTCGTTTGGGCATCAGGTTGATCGACCCGCCCACCGAGGCATTCACGCCGCCGTAGAGCAGGGAACTGGGCCCCTTGAGCACTTCCACCCGTTCGAGAAATTCGACAGGAACACGATAATATGGCGCCAGTCCTTGCATGCCGTTAAAATAAAGGTGTTCCATCGCGACGTCCAGGCCGCGGATCTTGTAATATTCAGCGACCTGCCCGGTGGGGGTGGTGAAACGGACAGACGGATCGTTGATGAGTACGTCGTACAGCGTATTGGCCTGCTGATCTTCCATGATCTGGGACGTATAGCTGGTGACGTTAAAAGGTGTATCCATAAAATCTTTGTTGCCCAGTACGCCAAGATTGGCGCCGCGGGCCACCTGTCCACCAGCGTAGGCCGGGGACAAAGTTTCACGGCTGGCAGTCACTTCAACTCCTTCCAGGATGAATTCCCCCTGACCAGCAGTCGCTTTAGCGGAAGAGATCGGTTGAGTATCGGTCTGGCTGGTAGTAGTAACTATTTCTGCCGTATCCTCAGCATAGACAATTGCCGATGTATTCCAGAGCAGGCTGCTGCCAACCAGGGCGTAAAGCAGGCGGTTTTTGGCAGGGAACAATGTTTTCTTCATTGGTGTCAACTCCTTTACTGGTGGAAATGCATTGCCACATAGCTGCTTTCAGCCACAAGACCGTAAGTCATTGAGCTTCAAGGCCCTGCGCAAAACTAGTACTTATAGAATACCAAGTAAAAAAGTTTGAGTAAATGGACAGAGTTCCAAATAAAAAAGTGGCGTAAATGATCATCATTCCAAGTAAAAAGGCTGAATAAATGGACAGAATTCCAAAACATCATATTTTTATTCCAGAGATGGCTGAGAATACAAACGATTTTTCCACGAATATCATGGCAGTACAGTTTGTCGAAAGGTTTGACATCCAATACCAAACTCATTATAATAATGATAATCAATATCATTATTATAATGCAACTTATATTTATAATAAAGTAGATATGTTATTTTATCGCCTATGACAATTTATAAAAGCATAAAGCCGGGAAAATTTAATAAATCCTGAATTTATAGAGCAGGACCGCAGGTAAACTGGGAGGATGGAAGATGCACGTAGATATCAATCAACTGGCGGGAAACTTTTCCCGAATCGAATTCCAAATCATTGATGTGATCAGAGCGAGCGTGCCGCCGGGGAAAAAATGTTTTGGTGTCTTCACTCCGCCGTTCTCGGGTCTGATTTTTCCCATAAAAGGGCGGGCGAGGATGTCCTTTGACGGTGTGCCTTATGAGATGGAGCCAGGGAAAATTTTTCACGGCGGTCCCAATATCGCTCTGGACAAAGAGGTTGTGGGATGCGCTAAGTGGGATTATATGATCATCCATTATCAGGTTGACGACAATGCCAAAATCGACTTTCCCCAGGCCTTTTCCCATTATCAGATTAATTCGGGTTACAGCACCCGCATTAATGATTTGCTGCACCGCCTATATAACGTCTGCATAACGCCGGGCAATTTGTCCGCCCTGCAGGCCAAATTGCTGTTTTTCAGCATTCTGGATGAAAGTTTGACCTGCGCTGACGGTCGTCACAGCGAATGGGGCCGGGAATTGGTGGAACAAGCCGTAGAATATATGAAGGCTCACTACATGGAACCACTTACAGTAGCCAAATTGGCTGGCCAGTATGGCTTAAACAGCAAACAGTTCTCCTATCTGTTTCAAAAGCATACCGGTATGGCACCCCTTGAATATTTGATTGAACACCGATTGCGGCGCGCCCGGGAACTATTGTGCACCACAGCTCGCTCAATATCGGAAATTTCGTCTTGCATAGGTTACTCTGACCCTTATTATTTCAGTAAGTTATTTAAAAAGCGTACAGGCTTTTGCCCCACTACACTGCGCGGAAATTTCGTCTCGCGTAAGGTACTCTGATCCCCTGTTATTTCAATCAATTACTTAACTTTCCCACTAGTAGGCTGCTACAATAGCTGTTTTTAGGATTACAAACCAGGATCGCCGTTTATTCATCATAATGAATAGACGGCGATCCTCTAGAAATACTTTTATTCGAATAGTTCTTTAACATTCTTTAATTCTGTACGAATTGGAATGCCTTGGGGACAATGGCTTTCACATTTACCGCATTCTACACATTTCGATGCGGGAGCTGTAAGGCTCGAGCGAAGCTCATAGGTTTTCTTTGCCGCAGGAGTGGCATCAAAAACCCAATGATCATTATAGGAGGAAAAACATCCAGGAATATTGATGCCTGCAGGACAAGGCATGCAGTATGCACAGCCTGTACAGTTCACTTTTATTCTTTGTTCGAAGAGATTCTTTACTTTATCGACGATATCCAGTTCTTTGGTTGTCAGTGAGTTGGCCTCTGCTTCTTGAGCTACTTTTATATTTTCTGTAACATGATCCATAGTCGTCATACCACTTAAGACAACAGAGACTCCCGGGTGGTTCCATACCCATCGTAAGCCCCATTCCGCCGGTGTTCTTTTCACATCTGCTTTATCAATGATCTCGATTGCTTCTTTGGGGAGATTTACAATATTACCGCCTCTTAGGGGTTCCATAATGACAATTCCTAAACCTTTTTTCGCTGCATATTCTAAGCCTTCCCTGCCGGCCTGGTATTTCTCATCTAAATAGTTATATTGAATCTGGCAGAACGACCAATCGTAATAATCCACGATTTCTTTAAACAGCCCGATCTGATCATGAAAAGAAAATCCTGCATATTTGATTCTTCCATCTTTAATCGCTTGCTCTAAAAACTCACTAACGCCAGCTTCTTTTACTACAGGCCAAACATTTTCATTCAGTGAATGTACTAAATAAAAATCAATAGAATCTGTCTCAAGGCGCTCCAATTGTTCATTCAAGTACTTATCCATATCTTCTCTTGTTTTAATTAACCAGCTGGGAAGCTTCGTCGCTAACTTAACCTTCTGTCTGTAACCGTCCTTTAAGGCTCTGGCAACAAAAAGCTCGCTGGCTCCACCACGAGTAAAACCAGTACCATGATAAGGATAAGCAGTATCGATATAATTTACACCGGCATCAATAGCATGCCTTATCATGTTGGTTGCTTTCTCCTCATCAATATTCGTTGGATCGTTACCAATAATAGGAAGCCTCATACAGCCAAACCCTAAAGCAGAAACCATTTCCTTGGTTTTACCAAACTTTCTGTACAACAAGATAATTCCTCCCTTATTTTTCGAATACCCATTTAAAACTAGAATTATATTGAAGATCAACGGCAAAATTAGATTGGTTTTTCATTACCGTTTGATTGCATCCCAGATTGCGTCCACTCCTGCATCGATGGTTGCTCCATCCAGCTTAACCTTACCAAATAACTTAAGTTTAACAAGAGAGATCGTTGATCCATAAGCAAGAGTGCTTAGCATTTCCATTGGAAGTTCTTTCAGTAATTTTTCATCTTTGGCACGTTCAAACAAATGATTGACTGGTGCAAACATGCGTAAGCCTTCTTCCCGGGTGGCAGCAGTAATAAGGGGAGAATTTGCATACTGCTCCATAAAAATCAATTCTGCGGGATTTTCAATAAAATAATCAACAATATTACGTAACAGCACTAAAAAACTTGCGTGAACATCCCGGCTCGCTGAATAATTTCCCAGGGTATGCTGGGCAAGACGAGTCTTAACATCAATATACAAATCGTTGATCAAATCTTCTTTACTGGAAAAGTAACGGTAAATGGTACCTACGCCAATATTTGCTCTTTGAGCAATTTGTGACATCGGGGAACCTTGAAACCCTTGCTCAGATAATAGTCCAAGTGCGGCTTGCAGCACAGCTGCTTTTTTATTCTGTACTTTTTCTTTCATTGTATTCTCCAAAAATAAAGTTTAATATTTTAGGAATGAATATTCATTCCGTTTTGTATGACTCATTTTACTAAAGAAGATTTTTCCTGTCAAGTCTATCCAGTAAATCAAATAAACATTTCTTTCCAGTTTATTGTTTTTATGCTTTTTTAAAAAAGAGACTCACGTTTATAAACATGAGTCGACACTTTCTAAATATAAGGATAACCCTGCTGCCAGATTGATTCTACTGCCCGAAGAAAACCAGCAATGCTCTTACTGGTTACTCCCCAACTGCAACGCCTTGCTTCCAGCTGCTAAAGGATTTTTCAATCAGTTTTAAGGCATAGTTTATTCCCAATCCCATAATGGCTAACCCCACAATGCCTGCATACATATCAGGGATATTAAACGTTTCCTGGGAATATAAGATTAAATATCCCAATCCAGAGGTAGCACCGATCATTTCTGCTGCAACAAGGGACATAACGCAGTAAGATCCTCCTAAGCGAATCCCTGTGAAAATATCAGGAGCTGCCGCCGGTAATATAACCCGTAAGAAAATAAATTTTTGTGACGCTCCCATGGATTTAGCCGATTGTACCAGTAATGTATCCACATTTTTGACGCCATTAATGGTATTTAATAAAATAGGCCACAGAGAAGCCCAAAAGATAATAATGGTCTTGGAAAGCTCGCCCACTCCAAATAAAAGAATAAACACAGGAAAAAGCGCAAACGCCGACATTTGCCTAAAAGACTGAAACAAAGCATCTAAATAGCCTTCAATCTTTTTGAAATAACCAATAAATAACCCGAAAATCATACCAAAAGAAACAGCAACTGCCATGCCCACCAAAGCTCTTTGGAGACTGATTAATAGATGCTTAAGCAGATCCCCGCTTTTTAGCAGGGCTATTAGTGCAGATACGACTGCCGATGGCGGACTTAAATAGGTAGAATTGACCCAACCTGCCCGGGGCGCCAGTTCCCATAATGCAATAAATAAGATTAGGCCGATCGTCTTTTCCAAAGAACCGGTAAAGAAATTAGCCAATTTTCTCATTGTGTCCACCTATCCTTTTTTGAATCATGTCTTTAAATTTTTGTTGCAGTGAAATAATAGGCTGAACCATTATCCTTCCCGGATCGTTTTCTATACTTTCTTGCAATCCCTGGGCTTTCGTAACTTCATCTTTAATCAGACTCCAGGCATATTGTCTGATTTGAGCAAACTCAGATGAATTGCGAATCTCTTCTGAGCGGGGCCGCGGCAAGGAAACATCAATAATTTCTTTTACTTTGCCTGGTCTTGCTGTCATTACGGCTACACGATCAGAGAGCAAAATTGCCTCATCAATGCTATGAGTAATGAAGACAATGGTTTTTTTATCAGCTTCCCAAATTCGAATTAGCTCCAGCTGCAGGGTTTCTCTTGTTTGCGCATCCAAGGCAGCAAAGGGTTCGTCCATCAGCATGATATCCGGTTGATAAGCCAGTACACGGGCAATGGCGACCCTTTGCTTCATTCCGCCTGACAGTTGATGGGGGTAACGATTGGCGAAAGCTGTCAAACCAACCATTGCTAAGTAATACCTGGCAATTTCCTCCCGTTCCTTTTTCTCTAATCCACGAATTTGCAGTCCGATCTCCACATTTTCCAGAACTGTACGCCAGGGGAAAAGTGCATATCCCTGAAAGACCATGCCACGGTCAAAACTTCTATCACTTACTGGCTCACTATCAATCAATATTTGTCCGCCATCTTGTTTATCCAACCCGGCTAGCATGTTTAGAAAGGTAGATTTACCGCAGCCACTAGGTCCTAGTATCGAAAGAAACTCTCCCTCACGGACCTGCAAGTTAAAATCATCCAAGACCGTTAATTTTGTCTTTTTTCCAAAATCATTGTTTACTTGAAATTGGCGATGAATCTTGCTAGCTTGTATTTTACTCATGGTAGACTTCTCACCTTTCTACTGTAATTTATTTTTTATAGTTAGGATTGTACTCATTGGTATAAATTTGTTCTAGTTTAACCTGACCCGGTGTCAGCTTATTGACTTCAACCAATCTGTCAATCCAATATTGCACTCCTGCTTCTGGTACCAGCTGATCTTCTGAAAAATTATAAAGTTCCACTTGATCCGCTTTCATATTAAAGCGCTTAGCCATAATATCTTTTGCTTCCTGAGGATGTGCATTACTCCATTTAGCCGTTTTAATTAGAATTTCCGTTAATTCCTTTACTGCTTCGGGATGTTCTTTCAGGAATTTACCATTCACGGAATAAGGGCACATACCGCTGAGGCCTTGGTCAATATCATAATCGCTGAATAACATTTTAAATTTAGGATCATTGCTGGCACGTCCTGAAGCAGGCGGATGAATAATAGCAATATCTGTGTGTCCTTCTGCCAATGCCATTTCATGCTGGTCATCCGGTGCTGTTTTGAAATTAATACTGCTGGGATCGCCGCCATTTTCTTGCAGATACTTTTTCGTTACATATTCGGCGCAGGCCCCAAAACTGTTAAGGCCAATGGTTTTCCCGTTAAAGTCTTTGATTGATTTAATATCAGAGTCCGCACGAACAAAGTATTTCATATGAGGCCACTGTTTGGTGGAGCTGCTGCCAGAGGTAAAAATCTTAATGTCTGCACCGCTGGCAATGGCCGCAATAACAACGGGGGTATGCCTGGTGGCAACATCAATTGAACCATTTACCAGTGAAGGGATTACTTGTCCAGCGCCCATTTTTCCTACAAACTTAGGCCGAACGTTAGCGTCTTTGAAATATCCTAATTCATCTGCTAAATAGATATAATCAAAATAAACAAGTTCTGGATACTTGAATTCTACCACCTCTTTGGCAGAATTTGCCACTGACGGCTGTGTCGTATTACTACTGCCGCAACCTGCTGCCACTACTGCAACCACCATCATAGTAACTAGTAAAATTAGTGCTTTAACTTTTTTAACAATCATTTCCTCATTCCTTTCTTTTTCTAAGGCAAATCAAAAAAGGCTAAAGAAGCGCATGAGTACGCATCTTTAGCCTTCATTTATTATGACCAGCTTAGATTAAATCATCCTATGTTCATTAATTTAATGATTAGCTGTTTTTTCCCCTGCTAATCAAAATTAATTATGAACTTAATCATGCCATATGTTTATTATTATTGTCAAGTACAAAATAAATACTTTCTGCCATCTTTAAGCATAAGGCTGCTAAAAGTAATCTGAAAAATAAAGCGTTTGCTGAGAAATCGCATCTTCCAGCATCTTAACGGTTTCCAAGCTGCAGGAAAGGCGGCCTATCTTATGAAGATAGCTGGGACTTTTATAACTGAGCAACATGGTTGTCATGGTTTGGATATCGATCCGGGATTTGCTGCGCTCTCCCACCCGCGCCACCTCACCTTTTCCATTAGGATGAATACATATGGTAAAGGTTCCTTGATTCCACGGCAGCAGGGGATCGTCAAGGGTAAACGTCCATACACGTTTCTCAGTATTAGGCTTAAAGGGATATTGCGTAATAAACTGCTCCAAATCTACAATTCGAGCCATGTAATAAGGGGAAATCGTTTCTTTGATATCCCCATCTTCCAGTAGAAAAGCTAACGGTTCATCCGTATAAATATTGCCTACAACCTTTGAAATCATAGAAAAGTGAGCGCTGATAAAATTCCACAGTCCGCTGCGGGCTTCTTCATTAATGAATATCATATCTTTAATGTGAAACACTTCATCTGAAATCCAGTAAAGCACATACCCATCAGGCTGCCTGTTTTCATTGTAATAAATTGCGGCTGTCAGATCATCCGTATCCCACCGCCAATATTCATCCCAGGCTAACTCGTTGCGCAGCATCGCTCCATGGCTTTGATAGGCAAAACGTTCATAAACTGCCTTTAAGTCATTATTTTCAATATCAATGCGTTCAACCTCTCCGAACACTTGTTTATTTTTTGGCAATTGATAATCCTTGACTTCAAATGTTATTTTATCTGAAATAATTTCCCACCCCTTGCGGCGGTAGTAAGGGATCGAATAAGGGTACAAGTAAGAAATCGACTGTTTCTTATCCCGCATATTTGCCAGTGCCTGGCGGAGCAGCTTATGCATCAAGCCCTGATTGGAGTATTCGGGAAAGGTTCCAACCCCCGTAAGCCCTCCCATATCATAAATCGCATTGAAAATTCTCACTTGAAAAGGATAGACAGCCACCTGAGACACCAGTTTTTCTCCATCAAACCATCCAAGAACATCCGCTTGTTCCAGCACCGGAGATTTAGCAAGGATTATATCTCTTTCTTTCCAGCCTATCCTGTGTAAATCATTATCAGTCACCTGAAAAACATACCGCAGCAGTTGATTATATTGCTCTAAATGTTCTACGCCAACCTTTTTTATTTTCAATCTTTTTTCTCGACTCATAAGAACCCGCCTTCACTGCATTAAACTTTGGAATTTTTCTCATTTTAAACCATAGCCGGTTTTAAGTCATTGTATCGAGTCACACCTCGTCATGTTCAAAAATCTTTTTTTTGAAACCGATTATTTATAGAATATCCCTAAAGCGATTTTGCCATTCTATCCTACCGCATTTTTTGTATGGAACATGAAGAGCGCCATTAAGAAGGTTCTCTTATAGACTACATACCGAAGCTTCTTTCACTCTTTGAGCAGGGAAGGATTTTTGTAGTAATAGAAGAAGTAGTTGATGGAATGCTTTTATCGATAAGGAGGCAAATTCATGAGAGCTATCGTGAGTAAATCAATCCTCTCATGGTTTCCTTCTTTGGAGCAGATTCGCCAATAGGCTGCTGATCTGACTCAGCAGCAAGCGGACTTTCGTAAAAATACGAGAGTCCGCTTATTTTATCCTGAAGCTATATTAATTTGAAGGAATACGCAGCCTGTTATATGAATAATATTAAATAAGATTATTCATATTTAATATTATTCATATAACATAAGGAGGTCACCATGGCACATAAGGTACCGTTGGATATTGTATCGGGATTTTTAGGAGCTGGCAAGACAACATTGTTATTAAAGCTGCTAAAGGAGCGTACTACAAATGAGAAACTATTCATCTTAGAAAATGAATATGGTAAAGCTGGGATTGACGGCACACTGCTATCAGTAAGCAACGCCAAAATTGAAGAAATCTATTCAGGGTGTATCTGCTGTTCGTTAAAGGGTGAATTTACAAATGTGTTACAGCAAGCAATTTCTGAAATAAAACCGGAAAGAATTTTAATCGAGCCGACGGGGATAGGAAAGTTATCTGAGGTGCTTCAGATTGTGAAGCAGCCTTGTTTTCATGATGTTATAAGCCTTGATCACGTTATAACAGTAGTTGATGTCCATCATGCCCATTCTTTTTTAGTAAATTTCGGCGAATTTTATAAAGATCAAATTGCTTATGCACAAACAATTGTCTGCAGCAAAACCCAAGACGTTTCACCCCAGGAAATTGAAGAAGTCGTAAAAATGATTCGTCGGTATAATGCTTCAGCGAGGATTACAACGACTCCTTGGAATCAGTTATCGATTCAGCAGATTTTAGCAAAAGATCCGTTATATGAAAACCAAATTGCTAGTGAACCTGCCAGCAATATAAGGAAAAGATTTTCCTCAGGCGCAAAACAACCACAAGCTCTAAATCATGTGAAGAGACATTCGGGAGCAGAAACTTTTCAGAATGTTTCCTGGAAAGGTTCTCGCGTATTTTCTGTTTCAATATTAAAGAAAATGTTAGACCATATAAGCACAGGACAATACGGTCAGATTGTGCGAGCCAAAGGGCTCGTTGCGGGGGAAAAAAGTTGGTTTCATTTTGAATATGTTAATGGCAGATGGGAATATAAGTCGGCAAAACCACATACCATTGGCCAGGCTGTATTTATTGGTCAAAATTTACTTTCAGAGCAGTTATTAAAAACATTAGAGGGACATAATGCTGAAAGTGGTTGACATCGTTCAGGGATTTCTTGGTTCGGGGAAAACGTCTCTGATCAATCATCTCATTCAACATGTTTTTGAGGATGAGACGATTCTGGTTATTTTGACGGAATGGGGCAAAACACAGGTCAATGAAATAGGTTCCAGAGCGATAACGTACTCATGGAATTGGGAGCAAGGATTCCCCTTAGATGAAGTTCAACGTATGGTTAAAATAGGGGATAGGCAAAGGATTATTTTTGAAGTAAATGGCTTTGCCTCTGGACAAGAACTCATGAATGTTTTAACTCAATTGGCAAAAGACGGACATATTTCATTAGGAGCAAGTATGGCAGTGTTTAATGGAACAACATATAATGCAATCGGTAAACCTTTGGAAGACATCTTTCGCCAAATAGCTTTAGAAAGCGAGGGTTTTTGGATTACTGAGTCTAACCCTGATTTATATAAATGGCTGTCTTCAATAAAGCCAGATAGCTGCAAAACTACAGGCAGTGATTGGGACAATTGGTACACCAGAATTTTGAAAGGGCAAAAAAAAACAATTGTGCAGCAACTTGCCCCCTATGTTACGTGCCTTACGGTTATTTATTTAATCTACTTTTATCTATTACGACTAACAAGATGATGGTATGCAAAAATAGGACAAAGAATCTACTTCTTCCTCCAACGTACTCAGAATTGCTGCTTATTGTTCATTTGTAGGCTAAAGTACAAAATCCTGCAAATTCTATTTAAGCTTTGCAGGATTTTCCAAGATTACTTCACAACATGAAAACCTTGATGCACGATCTCTTTTGGGTCAATATGTTGATCTAAATGCATACAGTAAACCTGATTCCGTAAGTCTGAGTGAATTGTCTCTTTCAACTTTCTTAATGACATATGGCTGTTACCCTCATAATCAAGTCCACAGGTATCTTGATAGATCCGATCGAGCTCCCCATTCTTAAGTCTAGTAATAATTTCATCCTCTATATGATTTGAATCTCCGCTATAGTAAAACACACCTTCTATTTGTCTCATAACAAAGCCATATGCCGGAATAGTTTTTACATGTGAGACTGGCAAAAATTCAACACTTATCTCTCCCAAGTTTTCATCTGCGAACCCCACTTTGCTGCTACTTTCCAGCAAATACATTTCCTGACTGACTCCAATACTCGTCAGGAAGCTCTTCATGAGTTCCCCATTGGGAAAAAATACAGTTGGCTTATGCTCTAGAATGTAATAGGAATAAAAAATTACTTCCCCAAGACTTCCTACATGGTCAGGGTGGGTATGAGTAATAATAATGTATATCTTTTTTATTTCTTCAAGTATATTTAATTCTCGAAGCCTGTGAAAAACTGTCCCACCGCTGTCAATAAGCAATAGACTATCCTTTTTCTTTATAAAAGCGCTTGTATTTCCTAATTGAGTATTAAAAGCACTCCCGATACCAATAAAGTTAATCATCTGCAAAGCATCCTCCAAAATTTTTCCGTCACAATACCTCCATTAGGCAGAATCCACTTATAGCTTGTCCAAAAAATTTTGAGATGGCCCAACCATTTTTTCCCAATATGAAGACAGATGAAACATACAGGCTAGCTCATAACGTCAAATAAAATCTACTAGTAGAACTATCTCTTATATTGATAATAATCTTTTATTTTATTATCTAAATCTCTGCTTATCTTTATTGCCTCCGTTGATACGGGTCCTTTCTTAGCAACAATATGAATCAAATTTAAACGCATCCGTTCTATTTCTTCCTGCAGCTCTTTTAAATTTATATCAGAAATAACCAACGCCTCCTATATTCGATATAACATATCATCGAATAAAAGAATTTAAATTTCATTTGATTTATAGCAACAAAAAGTGAAAGTATCTATGTAGGCAATCAAAAGAGCTGTTTTTGGTCTGTTACGAATGCCTGGATAGTAACTGGAACTGGTATCCGAATGCTTCAATTTCATCACGAGAGAGGATGATTCCCTCAGGTGGCCGCCTGTTGAGCTTGAACACCAGTGCCTGCTGCCCCGCTTCTTGGTGAAAGTTAATTCGATTCAAAGCGACTTCTCTATCTAAAAGGTCGGTAATTATTTCTGCCGTTGCCTTATGCCCTACTGCAGAAATAATTTCAGGTGCAGACTGAATCAATTTTTTGCACTCTTCCAAGCTGATTGTTCGGCAGGAATATTCTCCATCTGCTGTAATAATAGCACCATTTAGGATAGCAATGGGTTGCCTATTATCCATTATTATTTTTCTCCTCCTAGCATTAGTTTTCCACTATATGTTTATATCTTTCTGCCAAGCCTCTTAAAAGCCCTGCATGTACTGCAAATAATCCCGGCAGTCAAAGCTGCCGGGATTATACTAGTCGTGATCACCTAGCTGGGTAAGAAAAAGAAGAACTTGGATTTATACTTCCTTTTTACTGATGTCTGTTGAATCTAATAGTCCAAGTTCCTCAACAAGAGACAATTCCGGATTGATCTTAGTCCAAAGAATCGTCCCAATGATAAGAATCCCGCTAGCAAGTATAAAGGGATATACCCAAGATCCAGTACGTTGTACAATAAAGCCAAAGATTAACGGAGTCATTGCTGATCCTATTGCCCCGATAGAATTCATTGTTGCTGATACAGTACCTGCATAATCATGTCCAATATCAAGACAGGTTGCCCAAAATACTCCCACAGTCATCTCAAGACCAAACAATGCACAAGCGAGCAAAAATACGGAGAGATATTGAGATTCCGTCATGGCTCCCGGAATCATACAAAAGGCTGCAATGAGAAAACCAGCCATAGCCACACCACGGCGAGCAATTTTACCATTTTTAGTATGTTTCCAAATCTTATCCGATAGCCAGCCCCCTAACGTATCACCAATGGTACCAGCAAAAAGCGGCAAGCTTGCAAATATGCCCATTGTCATAATAGCGAAACCGCGAGCGTCCACCAAGTAAGTGGGAAGCCAAGTTAAGAAAATCCATAGTGTATAATTATAGCAAATATATGCTAAGCACAGGCACCAAAGATTTTTGCTCTTAATGAGTGTACGGAAGGGTAATTTTTGAGTCACTTTTTTCTTAACTTGTCCTTGATAAATCAGATCGATTTCTGCCTGATTAATGCCGCCCCACTTAGCTTGCAATTCTTCTGGTTTATTCCGATACCAAATGAACCAAATAATGGCCCAAGCCAGAGCAATAGCGCCCCCGAAATAAAAGGCTGGACGCCAGCCAAATTGGCTCATAATCCCTACCATAAGAATAGGAGTAATCGCCCCGCCAAGCCGTGAACAGGCATGAGTTAAGCCTTGTACAAAGCCACGTTCTGTTGCAGGAATCCAATGAGAAAAAGCCCGAGTGGCCGTAGGAAATGCACCAGATTCGCATATTCCAAATAAAAAACGGATAACAATTAAAGATGTAAAACTCCAGGCTAAACCCGTCATAACATCCACAGCCGCCCACAAAACAACGAGTACGGTTAACACTTTATGCGGGCCGTATTTATCTCCCAGAATGCCAACGGGGATTTGGAATATGGAATACGCCCAGGAAAAGGCGGCAAAGACAACCCCAAGCTCAACCTTGCTAATATTAAATTCTTTCATAATAAGTGGAGCTGCTACTGAAATATTAACCCGATCCACATAGGTTATAAAATAAAGTATACATACAATAAACAATACCCAATACCGCGTTTTAGTTGGCTTTTCCATTCGTATTTCTCCTTTATTGCATAGTCTGGCATGACTTATGGCCTTAAAACAACTTTAATGGCACTCTCGTCTTCTACTGCAGTTTCGAAAGCGTCTTTTATATTATCCAACTTAAATTCATGAGTAATCAATGATTTGACATCGATAATATTTTTAACTACCGGACGCAATGCCCAAGGAGTCCACACTTCACGCTGCTGACGAGTATGATGGACAAGACAAGTATTACGGAATTCCAATCCATCATCATGCCAACGGCTAATGTTCAAGTTTACAGGTTTGGTCATCCAACTATAGAAAACAAATATGCCATTATGCTTAATTAATTCTGATGCTGCATTAAAAGAAGATTCAACACCAGCAGCTTCTACAACAACATCTGCACCAATTCCATCTGTAAGGTCTTTTACATAACTAACAACATCTGCTTTTCTGCTATTAATGGTTACATCTGCTCCAAGTTTTTTAGCAATTGCCAATTTACCATCTTCAACATCGGCGACAATAACTTGGGATGCCCCCTGTTTTTTTGCACACTGGGCAATAATCTGTCCTGCAAATCCACCACCCATTACCACTACAGTATCACCAATATTGGTGCCAGTTGTAAGGCCTGAGAACATTCCACAGGCAATTGGTTCTCCTAAACTTGCTAAATCCATATCCAACCCTTCAGGAACGAGCTGCAATTCCCAAACCTTAGCTTTGAAGTATTCAGCAAAATTATTATTCCAGCCAAAGCACATGACTTTGTCGCCGGGTTTTACTTCACGTACCTTCGAGCCAATTTCAACAACTGTACCGCCGCTTTCATGACCAAGATAGAAAGGAAATTTGGGATCCTGACGAAATTCTGCCGTTTTCGGTGGAAGCTGTCCAAGATAAAAATTCTTATCCGATCCGCAGATACCCATAAGGTGATTTCGGACAATTACTTCATCCTCTCCCACAACTAGTTCTTTTTCAATTAATTCAATATCACGCTGTCCTTTTAATAAAGCTGCTTTCGTAATTACGCTCATGATTAACACTCCTATTTTTTATAAATTTAAAATCTTACAAAAATGCACAACCTGTAATCCTTCTTCCTTTGCTATCCTCACCTCACAATGTATCTGAGTCGACTTCGCCTTTAGCTTTTCGCTTAGTTACAGAACACCTTCGTCCGTAACTGTTAAAATGCAATAATTATGCCAATCTTTAATCAATTTAATAAATAATTATAAAAGGCAGGCTTTTAGCCTGCCCGTAAGGATAGATTTTACTTTTTATTTTTTACTCGCACTTATCAAATTTCCCCTTTCTGAACAAAATTTGTTCATTTTGTTCAAAACGTTTGTCATTCTACTTGATCTCATCAAACTGTTTTAAACGTTTCCACAATGTGGTACGACTTATGCCTAATTTAGCCGCTGCCTTACCATAATGATAATTGGTCTCTTCTAAAGCCCGATATAAGCATTCCCGATCTAAACTGCCATTGCTTCTAATTGCATCCTTTGCTGCCTTCTCCCGATTAGGCAGCACGGCTTCAACCTCTTGAAGGTCAACACAACTGTTTTTACTAAGCACCGCTAGACGCTCAGCAATGTTCTTTAATTCTCTTACGTTGCCTAACCAAGAATATTGGAGCAGTTTGGCTTTAGCCTCCTGGTTCATTTTTTTGCACTCTTTTTTGTTCTTTATACAATACCGCTTATAGAAATGGTTCATTAATAACATAATATCTTCTCCACGCTCCCGCAGGGCTGGAATGCTAAGTTGTAATATATCAAGACGATAATATAGATCTTCACGGAATACTCCCTGTTTTACAAGGTCATACAGATCTTTATTGGTAGCTGCTATTATGCGAACATCGATGGGAATCACTCGATCACCACCCAGACGCATAATTTCACGTTCCTGCAGGACCCTTAGCAATCGCCCCTGCATCTTTGGCGAAATCTCAGACACTTCATCCAATAAGATGGTACCACGATGAGCAAGCTCAAATAAGCCAAATTTTCCCCCACGAGATGCCCCGGTAAATGCTCCTTCCACATATCCGAAAAGTTCACTTTCCAACAAATTTTCCGGCAAGGCTGCACAGTTTACAGCAACAAAAGGTCCTTTGCAGCGGTTACTCCCGTTATGTATGCTTTGAGCAAATACCTCTTTACCGGTACCAGTTTCTCCTACAATAAGAACATTGGAATTCACTTGACTAAATTCACGTGCAACAGAAATAGTCTCTTTAATCGCTTTACTGCTTCCCAAAATATCCTCGAATTTCAGCTTAGCTACATGTCCGCGGTTATGTATTTTTTCACGAATTTTTCCTTCAAGTTCTTGAATGGCACCGACCGGTTTAAATGTTGCGACAACCCCAACCGTTTCACCGGCAATAAGAATCGGTACCGTATTAATTGCTATTTGTTGATCACCTACTGTCTGTACCTCTCCTATTTCGGATTTTCCTGTAACTAAGACCTTACCCAAATCAAGCTGCGGCAAAAGGTCTCTAACGTTTCTTCCAATTACTTCATTATCAAGACTGGTAATATGAATGGCCGCCATATTCATTAAATTAATTTTCCCTTGCGTATCTACAGCAATGATTCCTTCATCAGAATAATTTAATATTGCCCGAAACTGCTCTGTCCGTTCCTGTTCCTGCCGTCTTACCGCCGCTACCCGTTTGGCTTCTTGCAATGCAAAATAAACGCCTTCTCTGCCGGATTCTATAAACAAGCTATTCATTCCTATTCGCCGAGCTATATCGCTTGACATGACACCACCAATTACTGTCTGAATCCCATCTTCTTTTAGTTTCGCTATACTTAATTCAGCATCGTCTTCATTATTTACCTCAACAGTAACCAGCTCAATGTCCATAATACTTTCTATGCTCTTCGCTCCGCAGATCATATCGTAAGAGCCTACTATACCAATTTTTCGGTCCTGAAAGCGAACTAAGCACTCCTTAACAGAGCGCAGGATATCATAACCGCTTATTAAAAGATCAACTACTGGCGTATTCGGCAGGAATCTTTTCAGCGCACTGGCAGTAACCCCCCTGGCAATCACAACATCCGATTTAATATCTTGACTGACAATAGACCGGACTCCTATATTCACAAGAATCTCATATTCCCATTCCTTGTCGTCTTGTTCTTGTATAATCGTCTTGATAAATTCAGCAACACTTAAATAAGGTACAACAATAAGGATCTTCATTCTGCCACCTCTAACAACATACTTTTAATCACCATATTCTCCATTTTTCCATTCATAAAAATAACGTTATACAAATGGTTCGATTTTTACAAGCGTTTCAAATACGAATGTTCATGCCTAACTTCTCTTTAAAAATGCTGAATCCTGCAGACCTTTATACTATAGCATTATTTCTTCAAAACAATGGAATGAGATGACGGCTTCACTCCCGAAAGGCGTGCATCGACGCATTAAAATATACACTCCATTTTTTGTCTTCCCACTGGTATAGCAGGAAACAGCGGTAAGTATCTGGAATAGTTACAAGAAATACAACGCCTTAATGGCGACTATATCAATATTGGGACAATGATGGTAGGATGGTGATACAGGTGAAGATTTCAGTTTTAGGATGCGGTCGTTGGGGAACATTTCTAGCTTGGTATGCAAATCGGGTTGGGCATGAGGTAATGTTATGGGGCAGAGAGTCTTCGAAACATTATTTACAATTAAAAGAATCTAGAATGAATGATTATGTGACCTTGCCCCAAGATATCATGTTAAGTAATTCTTTAGAGGCAGCAGTCTCTTTCGGTGAGATTATTATTATCTCCATTAGCGCTCAGGAACTGCGCTCCTTTGCACATAGCATAAGCTTACAAAAAGGATTAAAAGATAAAATATTTGTCTTATGTATGAAAGGTATCGAAGCAAATACCGGCAAGCGGTTATCCCAAGTGTTCAGCGAGGAAATAGGAATAAGTTCCAATATAGGGATTTGGGTAGGACCAGGGCATGTACAGGATTTTGTTAGGGAAATACCTAATTGTATGGTTATCGGTTCTGATCATATTGAAGTAACAAAAAAAATAGTTGAATCCCTTAACAGCTCTTTAATACGATTTTATTATGGTCAAGATCTGATTGGGAATGAAATCGGGGCTGCTGCCAAAAATGTTATAGGAATCGCTGCAGGAATGTTAGATGGACTATGCTATAGCAGTTTAAAGGGTGCACTTATGGCAAGGGGTACACGAGAAATTTCACGCCTTGTGAGAGCCATGGGCGGAAACGATACAACGATATATGGATTAAGCCATCTGGGAGATTATGAGGCAACCCTCTTTTCCCTGCACAGCCACAATAGAAGATTTGGGCAGGCTTTAATAACTGGTGAACCATTTGATAAATTAGCGGAAGGTGTTTCTACCGTAAAAGCATTACAATATCTAGGACAAAAATATGAAGTGGAACTTCCCATTTGTAATGCTGTATACGAAATGATATTTGAAAATGCCGACCCAAAAGAAAAATTAATCGATTTGTTTTTAAGACCGATTAAGTTTGAGTTTTAAAAGAAGATCGCGAGAATCTTTTTTTGACTGCTAAGGTTCTTCTTTCTTCTTAAGGTATCCCTTTGGGTAGTATCTGACTAAAAAGTGCATACTATCTTTTTCCGAAGAATACTATATTATATATGTAAGAGTAAGCAGCGAAGAATTTAAGAATGGAGTGGTAACGTGAAGCTACGATTGTATTTGTTAATTACTTCTATTTGTTTAGGATTTAGTTTTAGCGGGGCGAATACCGTTTTCGCGGAAAGCAGTGTCATTCCTTACCCTTCTGGCTATGACCTTACTAGTGAAGGTGCCTCTTCGTATAACGGTCTGGGCAATGTGACAGACTCTCCCTATTACAAAACTGTCGATTTTTTCAATATGAAATCGACTGATACATTAACAATTTTACCGAAGTATAAAACCTATCAGCAAACAACAGAAATTACTTGCGGTCCTGCGGCTGCATTAACGGTACTGCATTATTCCGGGAATACAAAGTGGGATGAACTGAAAATTGCTGAAATAATGAAAACAAAGCCAGGAACCGGCACGGATACAAGTGGAATGGCTGCATTCTTTAAGAGCATTGGCTGGGATGTTAAATCCAGTCTAACTACTGATAAGAAGGATGGCAAAACTTTCGCAGACATTACTGATTTCAAAGAATTTGTAATCTCAAACTTAAAAAACAATACTCCTATAATGGTGGAAAATATTGATTGGGGCGGACATTGGAGAGTGATTATCGGCTATGACACCATGGGGACGCTGACAACAGCGGATGATGTTCTCATTTTGGCAGATCCCTATGATACAGGAGATCACCTTCAAGACGGATATGTTGTTAATCCAGCAGAAAAATTTTATTATATGTGGTTTGATGCCCATATGCTGCCAAAAGGTCAAAAAACACAACAATGGTTGACAGTGAAAGCACCTCACTAAAAAATAGAATGGAGGCGTTACTATGGATTTTTTAGAATTGGCAAAAGCAAGATATTCCGTTAGAAAATTTAGTCAGCAGCAGGTAGAGCCCGACAAGCTGGACCGCATTCTAGAAGCCGGCCGCCTTGCGCCAACTGCAGCCAATGCACAGCCACAACGTATTCTTGTACTCAACAGCGAGGCTAGTTTAAGGAAATTGAAAACCTGCACAACCTATCATTTCAATGCACCTTTAGTGCTGCTTATTGGCTATGACACTACCGCAAGCTGGAAAAGACCTTATGACAACAACGACAGCGGCTATGTGGACGCCAGCATTGTCACAACTCACATCATGTTAGAAGCGGCTAATTTAGGTCTGGGAAGCACATGGGTCGGACACTTCGATCCAGCCGTAATCCGAAAGACCTTTGCCTTACCCCCTTCTATTGTTCCCGTTGCTTTACTGCCCATTGGCTATCCGGATAAAGCTTCAGTACCAAATCCAAACCACGACAAACGATATGAGAAAGACAAAACCATATTCTATAATACATTCGCTGCCAGTGAATAAAATTAGCTACCCATACATCTACTACTAAAGTAGATCACGGGTAGCTTTCTCTTTACTGCATGCCAGATATCTCCAGCATCTAGAATATACTATTTTTCTGCGCAGTAATAGACACCGTTTTCATCACCGTGACATCAGGCAGCCTACAATTTAAATCGCCGAACGGCTATTTGCATATCTTCGGCAAGTTTAGCCAGGGATTGACTGGCTGAGGCCACTTCTTCCATTGATGCTGACTGTTCCTCAGTAGCCGCTGAAGCTGCCTGTGTTTCACCGACGGCGGCTTTACTGAAATCATCAATTTTTCGAACGGAACTTACCATTTGCTGGCTGCCTCTTGCCATTTGATCAATGGCAACTGAAATCTCCCTAATCTGTTCAGATACCTGATCAACAAGATCACTGATTTGGCCGAAAGATATTCCTGCCTGATTGACAACTTCAGTTCCCACTTTGACTTCATGAAAGCCTTCACTCATCGCTGTAACGGCTTGGGCGGTATCTTGCTGAATCTCACCGATGAGGGAGGCAATCTGTTTGGCTGCCTCTTGTGACTGTTCAGCTAATTTCCGTACTTCCTCAGCTACAACTGCAAAACCCCGCCCCTGCTCGCCTGCGCGGGCAGCCTCAATGGCTGCATTGAGGGCCAGCAGATTAGTCTGTCCGGCAATTCCAGCAATAGTATCAACAATAGTACCAATCTGCTGCGACTGAGAACTGAGCTTATCCACAGTTCCAGCAACGGCCTGTACCGATTTCTCGATCTCTGCCATTTGATTGACTGCTTTAGCCACTGCTTGACCGCCAGCTCTAGCCTGATTGGCGGCTTCGGCAGATTGTGCTGTGACCTGAGTAGTACTAGCTGCTATTTGATGCAAATTTGCAGTGCTTTGTTCAACAATTGCTGCGGTTTCGTCCGCCGCTTGGTTGGAAGCCTCAGCGCCTTTGGCAACTTCGGTAATGGAAGCTGCGATTTGGTTAGCTGCCTGAGCAGACTGATCGGCGCTAGCCGTCAATTCCTCGGATGAAGCGGCAACCTGCTCGGCATTGGTTGCCACCTGCAGCACCAGATCGCGCAGGTTGATTACCGCAGTGCCCAAAGCAGCAGCTAATTGCCCGACTTCATCTTTAGTTTGAGGCTGTACATTTATGGTTAAATCGCCAGTAGCCAGTTTTTCGGCTGCCTGAGCCATTTGTTTTACTGGGTTTGCTATGCTGCGGGCGGTAAAAAAGCCAATACCAACCCCTAATACTGCAGTCAGAAGAGCAACTATAACCGAGGTATTCCGGGCGGTTTTAACAGAGTTTTGCATATTATCAAGAGACTGATCAATCGCTGCATTGCGGAAGGATCTCGCTTCGCTAATCTTGCTTTGCAATGCTTCAGTAGCCGGTATCACATCATTCATCATGACACGAGTCGCTTCCTCTTTATTACCAGATCGAAGCAGGGGAAGTATTTCATTCTCTATTAGAGCTGTATATTTTTCGTTCGATGTTCTGAGCTCTGTCGCCAACTGCTTAGCGGCTTCTGTGCCGGACTTTTGTATAAGCTCGTCCTCAGCCTGCGTATTCAAATCCCTTAAATTCTTGTATTCCTTCAGCATCTGTTCGTTGCCGCTGATCCAATAACCCCGCATTGCGGCAACCTGACCTGTAGCATTGTGAGCGATTTCATTACTTAAAGCCAATCTCGGAAGATCGGTAGTTTTAAAATTTTCAGTGATGCTATCAATTTTGTTTATTTCGTAGATAATATAGATAAATCCAAGTGAAGCTACTAATACCACTGCAATAAAGTAAGCCACCATTTTTCCTGTCAGTTTCATGATCTCCATCTCCTCGTATATGTTAACTACTATGGATTGCTGCTTTTGTGCACCTATATATGTAGATATGTTCGCAAATATCGACAGTGAGAAGGAACATGTTTACTAATGTCGAATATTTTAGAGCAATAGGGGTTAGTTTAGTATTAATCTTCCCCTTCTTTCAAGCTGCCATGGCAGGCCATATTTCTTCTACCGTCTTGCCGATAATATCCGCAATTTCTTCTTGAACCTTGCGGCTCTTGGAACGTCCATAAATAACATTGCTGATAGCACTGCGCCCAATCTTTAATTTCCTTGCAATTTCAACAGGCCGGTGATTTTTCAAAAGTAACGCTGCCAAAATTTCGTTAGGTTTCACTGTTTTCCCCCCATGAGTATTTTTTATCGCCTATCACCACGTCCGTTAAACGTGGTAATTTTTAGGAACCATAAGTATACAAGTTCATTATAGTACGATCATACTATAACGTCAAGAAGGAATGTGTCATATGTACGATTTTTCTACATTTTCTAATCGATTAAAAAAAAGTATTGACGAAAAGGGCTATACGCAAGTTCAAGTGGCGCAGCACTTAGGTATTTCAAAGCATACACTTACTAAATACCTTGGTGGTCGAATTCCTGAAACAACAATTTTATATGCCTTGTCAAAGTTTTTTAATAAATCCATGGAATGGTTTTTAACAGGTGAAGACACATTTCATAGTACGATTGAACCATTTCAGGACATGCAAAAAATCGAGACCATTTTCGATCCCGATTTGAAACGTATGGTGGATGTTTTGAAATACCTCATGGAAAACGATAATCAAAACCTGCGAGGCTGGGCAATCATCCAATTTGAAGAGGCCTTTAAGCAGCACTGTGCTGCCCACGATAAAAAAAAACTACATGCATAGTCTCTTGAATGACAGCAGAAACTGGCGAGAGGTTGCTGCCCGCCTGGGAATAGGAATAGTAAAGTTTTTTTAGTAGGTTATTAATGATGATAACACCAAATGCTATCTGAGGGAAGAGCCATTCTGTTACAAGTTACTTTCAGGAAATCATAGTTGTCACAATAAGAGGCCAGTACACTGAGTAGTACTGACCTCTTGTTTTGCTTTTAATGAATGGCTTTCTTTTTAAACGTGCCACCCATTACATCATGCACATCATTAATCGTTATAAAAGCATCCTCATCAATCTCTGAAACAAGTGATTTAAATTTTGCCATCTCGAGTCTGGTAATCACGGTGTAGAGAATATGTTTTTCGTCACCTTTATAGGCACCTTCTCCGTGCAAAATCGTCACACCCCTGCCCAGACGGGCCATGAGGGCTTCGGCAATAGATGCCGAATAATCTGAAACAATGATAACAGCTTTTGATTCATCCAAGCCTTCAATGACGATATCAATTACTTTCGAAGCGATAAAATATGTAACCAGGGAATACATGGCTCGATCCCAGCCAAATACCAGTCCGGCTGCACTTAAGATAAACAGGTTGATAATCAAGACAATTTCGCCTACAGAAAAGCTGCTTTGCTTGTCCATTAAGATAGCTACAATTTCCGAACCGTCCAATGAACCGCCATAACGCACAATAAGTCCTACACCGATTCCTAGAATGATACCGCCGAAGATTGACGCTAAAAATAAATCATCTGTGAAACCGGGAACCGGCAAGAACATTTTGGTGAAATAGGACAAGACTATAATAGAAAATATCGTTGATAATGTAAAAGTTTTACCAATTTGTTTATATCCCAAATAAATGAACGGTATATTTATGGTAATTAAGAATACTCCCAGCGGCAAGCCAGTCAGATGACTAGCCATAATCGCAAGACCAACCACACCACCATCAATAACGTTGTTGGGAACTAAGAATATTTCCAGACCAGCAGCGTAGATAACAGAACCAATAAACAGGATAATATATCGCTGTATTTCTTTCCAGACCCGTTGTTTTTGTTGTTTTTTTGGCATTTGTAAACCTCACTTTATATAGAATGAGCCGCAGAAACGAAGATTGCCTCTTGTTGCATAGCGGCATTTGACATATTAATTATCATCGCAGCCTCACCAATCAATTCAACATTATCTTTTGTATGCCGAAGTATGATTTCAAACCTCCTCCTATTGGCAGTCTGAGTATGTATTTTTTATTTTGTTCATTAATTATAATTTCATCCTCTCATAAGACAAGAAGGGTGACTACATTGCAGATTTTTTCATTTTAAGGATTTTATATTGCTTAAATAAACAGTTCCCCATTCGCATACGACGTTTAAGACGGGTATAAAGCTTTGACCGATTTCAGTTAATGAATACTCAACCTTAGGTGGTACTTCCTTATAGACCTCTCTATGAACGAGTCTATCCTGTTCCAATTCCCGCAATTGGTGAGTAAGTATTCCTTGTGAAATATCCGGCAGCAGCTTTTGCAGCTCATTAAACCGTTTCGTTCCCTGACTCAACTGCCATAAAATCAGAAGTTTCCATTTTCCAGTAATGAGATTTTGAACGGCGAGCACTGGGCAAGTTCCTTCTTGAAAATGAAATTTTGCCATAATTCATGTATCCTTCTCAATAGTATTGTTTTTAGTAGTATATCATATAAATGTGCGTACTTGTAAAAATATTCATATAAAGATACTATTGAACTCAAAGAAATAGGAAAAAAAATGAATAGGAGTGAAATCATTATGGAATTTTTTGAGGTAATACATAAACGAAGATCCATTCGCAAGTATAAGACAGACCCGGTAAAAAAAGAAGATATACTCAAAATATTAGATGCTGCCAATTGGGCCCCGTCGGCATTAAATTTACAACCCTGGGAGTTCTTAGTAGTATCCGGTGATACGAAAACTAAAATGGGGGAAAATTACGGAAAAATCGTCGACGAATATACAAAAGGTTGGGATGCCGCACCCGACAAAGCATTTATGCCACGCAATGAGTTTATAAAATTCGCTAATGTCTACGGAGATGCTCCCATTGTAATTGTAGTTTTAACCGAAGCCAGCAGCGATCCGGCTTATCGAAAAGCATATTTGGAAAGCACTAGTGCGGCTATAGAAAACATGCTGTTGGCAGCTGTCGCCGTCGGATTAGGTGGTTGTTGGATGACTGGTCCTCTGGACGAAGAGAAACATCTGCGGGATTTGTTAGAAATCCCTGCAACTAGAGAAATTGTCGCCATTACTCCATTGGGTTACCCGGCAGTTACTCCTCAGCCCAGACCAAGGCAAGATCCGGATTTGACCAAGAAAGTCAAATGGCTGGATTAGGTCGATGCAAAGCAGAAGATTAAATCATTTGGGACAAGGGACCTGTCCCCGTGTCCCGGATAGCAGAAAAAAGGTTTGGCAAAAGAGCCAAACCTGCAAAATTTCTATTATTTTGTAGTGCAAATACAACAAGAACGATTTTATGACATTACTGCCTGATCCCAAAACCATTGCTGTTGTGTGATATCCACAACTTTCACTTCATCTTTTTTAACTTCAGCAGAAGATTCTTCTTCCGGCTTATCAAAGATTCTCTGATCTAGAGCATCGATTGAACTGCTCATAATATCCCTCCTAATCCTATGTCGGCTGCTTAGCATACTTATAACGCTTGCCTTGATCTTATTGTATTCCTCTTACAATCGGAAGTGAAATACGGATTCGGCATATATTGCATTTAGATTCGGAATAAGTAGCCTAAAAGCAGTCATCACAGGATAGAGTTAGTGTAATTTCCTATGTATACATAGGTGAAACATGAAATTCATGTCTTTATTTAGGACGGAGCAGCAGTATCCCAAAACCATTGATGCCGCGTAATATCAGGTTTTTTATCATCGAAATCGATCTTATCTTTTACAAACTGCAGCCATGCTTTTGTGGCATGAGAAACATATCGTTCTTTTTTCCAGGCTACTCCTAACTGTAAATAGATTGGCGGGTCAGCTAATGGAAGGGACGTCAGTGCATTAGCATCCAAGTGTTGACAAACGGTACTTGGCAATAGAGCTACACCAAAATGATCTGCTACCAGTTGGGTCATCAGTTCAAGCTGCAGCGTTTCAAAAATAACATTAGGGCGAAAACCGGCTTGCATGCACCGGTCGATAATGAGATCATTTAAACTAAAGTCATTACTATACAGCACAAAAGACTCATTGATCAGATTCCCATAGTCAATGATTTCACATTTGGCAAAAGGGTGCTCTGGATGGACGACGAGCCGCAGGGGATCTTGGATACTGCAAATCATTTCATAAAGCTCCTGATCACTAGGTGGAATACATATTATGCCTACGTCTAGTGTCCCGTCTAAAATGCCAGTTTCAATTTTCTTCGATCCGAACTCAAATAGCTGTATATTAATATTCGGATAGGCCCTTTTAAAAGGGCCAAATAAGCGGGAAAATGATGTCAGACCCGTAATTGGCGGAATACCGATCCGTATTTTCCCTGATTTTAAATTAGATCCTCCAACTAAATTAGCACTTATATTTTGAAAAGATGAAACAATATTCTCTGCTTGTTCCAAAATAATTTCACCTGCGTCAGTCAATTCCACATACTTTGTAGTACGATAAAATAATACCACTCCAAAATGGCCCTCAATCTCTTTAATTATTTTACTAATTGATGGTTGGGAAATATGCATTTGGTCAGCCGCTTTACTAAAACTCTTTTGCCGCGCTACCTCTATGAAATATTCCAGATGTCGTATCTCCATTTTGACCTCCTTTACCAAAAGGTTCTAAGCTTAAATCGTAGCAATAAGTAACTCTTTTCAAAGCAATTATAATCGCTATTCCATGATATGGCAACTCACTAAAAAATGTAACAGGCAGCATAATTACAGGGCTTATTTACCACGTTTTGTACAGCCATTGTGGTAAATAAGCCCTGTTATCCATGATAAATCATGTTCGACATTGGATTAAGCAGCAAATTAGTTGAATGAAAAAACAATTAAGACAGCAACAAGGGCACAAAACATTCCTGGGGCGGTACGTTTAGCGATCTCCATCGGATTTACACCAGCTATTGTTGCACATACAATGGCACCACCAGCAACAGGAGACATTGTACGTCCTAAACCACCAGATATTGTAGCAAGGGAGCCCATATCTGTAATTTTAAACCCAAACTGCGCAGCATGCGGAGTAACTGCACCATTGAAGGCAAGAGCAGCCGCATCACCTGATCCACTTAAAACTGCGAGAAAAAATGGACCGATGGATGCCGCATATCTTGCTACATCCTGTGATTCTTTCATATTTTCAATCAGTGCACCCGTAAGTCCAATGGTATCCATTCCCTGGGTGAACACAGCTGCTGCAATGATAATACCCACTATTTCTCCATAAGAGTCACCCATGCCCTTAAAAAAGCTTTTGGATATTTCTTGTGCATTGCCCCATGTTACGACAAATCCAAGCATGGCACCTATAATCATAGCTTGGGGAACTGTAACCTCAGGAATCAGAGCAACCATTTTGCTCCCTAGTACCAACAAGACCAGAGGAATGACAGGAACTACAGCTTTTACAACGTTAACCTTAAATTTTTCACCACCACTAGCAATTTCAGTAGATCTCTCAGCACTGGCACCTTCTTTTCGCAAATGACAAACAATCGTTAGCATTGTTGCTGCAACAGCAAGAGAAATAAGGGCAGGAATAGTATGACCAGCAATCACTGTCATCACATCAACATTGGCTAATTTTGCCACAAATGGATTATGTGCAAGACCAGGACTCATGACACTGCCAATCGTACCAGACATGACACAAGCTGCAGCCATCGCAGGGTGTACGCCAGATACGATCAATGTAGGTATTAATACGGCGCCAACAGCGGCAGCACAGCCAGCGGTACTCGGTAAAGCAATATTAATGATCCATGTTACGATAACCGCTCCTGGTATCAGGATAAACTTAGCTTGCTTTAGTAAACTCGTTAATAAGTTTACCAGATGACTATCACAGCCAGTTAGTTTCATTACATAAGAAAAGCCCATCACTGTACAGATCGTTGTTACAAGCCCTCCGCTAACCATTGTTTTCGCGAAAGCATCTATTGCTACTAAAGGCTTGCCAACAACTAAAGCCATTGCCACGCCAGCTACAAATAGAACCAGCCTGGTTTCATAACGTCTGATGATAGCAAGAAATGTTAAAGCTACAATTAAAATACCAATCCAAATCATGAATTACACCTCCTATTTTCATCTCATGATCCCCCTACCAAATCTTCCTTGGATTAAGAAGGCCTTTAGGATCTTGACCATTTTCAGCGTAGATCCCTGCTTCACCTAAAGCCTTGGCAATATGAGGTCGTTTTGTTATGCTAATTCCGTGCTCCCCAGATAAAGTCCTCCCTGCTAAAAGAGCTGCATCGAAAAATTCATTGATGGCATTCAGATATTTTTCAATCGAACTCACTTTTTCTTCTATTGGAATCTTACCGTTTCTCCCCATGAAAATACTCCCTTCATAGAAACAGTTATTATTTTAACTGTCTTCTATAAAGGGAGTATATCTGTTTTGCCAGAGGAATTATTATTTTATTTAATTTGCGTGCCAATCAAGATTCCAATCAAGCCTGCTGCAATTTCATTTCTCGTATTTTCATGACGTTGATTTTCTCTCTCTTTTCGATCATTCCAGTCCCGGTCATTCTCATGATCACGTCGCCGCATTTCTTTTTCATGCCGTTCGTTTTCTTCACGCTCCCGTCTATCATGATCACGCTGTCTATCATTATCGCGCTGCCTATCATTATCACGCTGCTTATCATTATTGTGACGATCTCTATTATCTAATTGCGCTATCCGCTGCGGACCATTATTATGCAGCGATGAGGCTTCTATTACTGAGGCACCAAAACCGATTTGCATCATACCTACCATTGAAAAAACAACTATTTTTTTAACTACGTTTTTCATTAAAATCCACTCCTTAATTCCTTGTTCTAATTATAACACCAACATGTTACAGAGATGTGACAACTTTCCAATTGAATAAATTACTGTCTATTAAAGATATACCCACTTATACTTACAAATTAAATAGTGTAATAATTGAATTACTGACAGTATATAGTACTAGTACGCCAGTAAAAATTACAATTGGATAATTACGCCATCCTTTTATCTCATTATCCATAAGTCACCTCTTTGTTTTCTTAATGCTTCATTGATTAAGCCTTCATTGTAATCTTCTCGTTTTAGAGCTTTCGTAAATTTTAACTAACCTTACTATTCCATAGCCAATAAACACATAAACAACCATAGCTATAATGGTAGTAGGCTCCAGAACCGACTGCGTTTCAATCCCTTTATTTACCGCAGCTCTAAAAATACCACTGAAGGGGGCCAGGAAATTTCCTGAAATAGTATAAATAAATGACACAAAGGCACTCTCAGGATTTGCCCCAAGGAGTTTGAAAATAAGTCGAAAGGCAAAAAGAGCCTCAAATACACCGAGTATATAATACACGATTCTTCTAAATACCACGTTATTCTCATTAGATCTGTAAACTCTGTTATTTTCCATTTTTTCCTCCCATTTTGGTTATCTTACTATATTCACGATTCACGCTGGAAGTTATCTTCCATCTATATAATAACTATGCAATAAACGTGCCATCCTCATAATCCGTGTATATGTGCAATGAAGTCTTTAGAATCTTTACTGCAATGAACCGATCAGGACAACCGAACCGTACAGCATTGTGCGGTTACGTATAATGCTGTAACCCTATCAATCAATATTCTTACCTTATCCTGCTCCCCCGCCATAACCCATAAATTATAATTAAATCGATAGTAAATGATTTACATGAAAACCTTATTTAAATAAATAGAAAAAAGGGATCAAAAATGATCCCTTTTTTCTATTTATTCTCCGGATGTCGCAGCTTCCTGAATGACTGCATCATATTGACCAATTTTCATTGCTTCACCTTTATTTAAAAATAAGATTTTTCCATACTTCAACCGAGTCTTCCACAGCTTTTTCTGCCGTAACAAAGTCCCTTTTTTCAATGGCTTCTAAAATATTCTTATGGGTTTGCTTCGATTCCAAACTAAAATACGTATGTTTCCGAATACTTTGTGCAATAAACGGTTTGAAATACTCCATCACAAAATTATATATTTTTTCTAACAGTTTATTTCTTGTGATTTTACCAAGAATACGATGAAATTCCAAGTCACATTCTAAAACCTTGTCATACATTTGCTCATTATTATTTTTAAGAACTTCCATGATTTCATAACACTTTCGCAAGGCTTGAACATCATCATCATTGGCATTTTTTATTACAAGGCGAATGACATCTTTCTCTAATAGCAGGCGTAATTCTTTTAACTCTTCAAATTCTGGCTGAGAAAGTATAAAACTAAACAACAGAGGATCAAATAAAACTTTACCTTCAATATCAGAGGACACATACGTACCGTCGCCGCGTCTTATTTCAATTATACCAAAAGCGGCCAGTATCTTCATTGCTTCTCGAATAGACCCTCTGCTAACAGATAATAACTTAGCCAGTTCCATTTCAGGAGGCAGCCTGTCGCCAGGTATTATTTTTTTAGTTAACAGCAATTCCTTAATATTATTTATAACATAATCAACAGATGATTCATTTGGCTTCGGCGTTAACAATATTGAAAAATCAAATTCATTATTTTGCTTTACGTTCACCTTGTATCTACCCCTCTGTCCGCTTAATTAAACATGTATCAATATTTCCTATATTATAACATTTTATTAGTTTATTTGTTATTTTTAGCAAACAGATAATGACAATAAATAAAAAGACCTTCAATGAATGAAAATATGTGATTATCTCTATACAAGACAATCACATATTTCATCTAAATTTGGGGATCATGGGGGTGAAGCATAGTCGCGATCACATTATCTAAGACTTCATCATCCCAAATTCTTTTCCAGTCATCTCGAAGTACCAGTCGATTGCCAAGATCAATTGCAACAAGACAGGCATCTGAAACCTTCGTATTGCCCAACTTGCCGAGGAAATTAGCCGAAAGATTATATACATGACCAGCCAGAAAGGATTCGGCAGCGGCTCTTGGAATGCCGCGTCGTTCCGCCTCTTTAACCGTTTCTGCCATTGCATATAAGGTTGTTGCTCCTAAAATTTCCACTAAAGTTGGTTCTAAAAAAGCAATATCTCGAATCCCCATAACATAACTATTTACAACAGGTGCAAACATGATTTCGCTCACCATTCTGGCTTTCGTGAAGTTTTCCTCAGAACCTTGAATTTTGCCAATCACAATGTCCTGTTTCCCAGCAATTCCGCCAAAATAGTCATGTCTTGCCTCATAGGTGTCCTGGTCTAAGAAATAGGAAGGATGGCAGGGATGAGTGACAACAAAAGTACAATCATCCCGTAAAGCCAATTCTTTAGCCACTGCTGCTGCTGGATCTAAAATAATTAAACTTTTATTAGCCGCCATCATCTTCACGATACCAACAGAAACATCATAAATAATTTTATCAGGAACAGCTAGAACAACAATATCGCTTATGGGTACTGCAACTTCAGCAGGGGTAACATCAACCCCCCGCTCTTTGATGGCTTTTATCCCAAACTCCGAGTTCTCGCAATAATATAATTCAATTGTATCAGGGTGCTTTATTAAGTTATTGGTCACTCGAGTACCCATTTTTCCGCCTGCACCGATTACACTTACAACCAGTTTTTTATTCACATCCACATCCCCTTTACTTTCTTTGTAAGACTTTTTTGACAGCATCCACAATATGATTGACCGACATTCCATAATAATCGGCTACTTCTTCAGCAGGGCCAGAGCTTGGGAAAATATCTTGCAGACCCACTCGTTCAATACGTACAGGGCAATGTTCTGTACTCACTTTGGAAATAGCATCCCCAAGTCCCCCGATGATATTGTGATCTTCAACGGTAACGGCAGCACCGCAGTCCTGCAAAATAGCCGTAATTCCCTCTACATCAATGGGTTTTAAGGTATGAACATCGACTAATGTAACCTGAATTCCTTGTTCATTGAGACGTTTGGCTGCTTCAATCGCTCTGTATAAAATAAAGCCATTGGCAAAGAGTGCAGCATGATTTCCATACTTACCTAACACTCTAATTTTTCCCAGCTCAAAAGGTGTCTCTTGATCATAGACGACATGCTCCCGTCCACTGCCTGCTCTTAAATAAACAGGACCGTCAATCTTTGAAATAGCTTTGACTGCCTGGTAAACTTGATGAGCATCCGCAGGGGCAACTACTGTAATGCCTGGAATACTTCGGACAATGCCCAAATCCTCAAAGAACTGATGGGTAACGCCTTCACGCTCACCGCCAAAAACGCCGCCGTTTATACCGATAAAATTCACATGTAAACCGGGATAAGCAACAAAGGTTCGCAATTGTTCACATGCTCTCATCGTAATAAAACCGCCATATGTGCCGACATAAGGAATAAGACCGCAGCTAGCAAGTCCAGCAGCAACAGCAACAGCATTCTGCTCTGCAATGCCGACTTCAATGTATCTGTCAGGAAATTTTTCTGCAAAAGCCGTAGCTCTCATGGCTTTTAGCGAATCGGCAGATACAAATACGAATCGATCGTCCTCTTGCGCCAGATCAATTAACGCTTGGGAAAAAGCTTCTCTTGTTCCTTTATAATTACTCATTTACATCACCGCCTAATGTTTTTAATGCAATGGTAAGTTGTTCGTCATCAGGAACTCGTTTATGCCAAGAATTATCATTTTCCATATAAGCAAGACCCTTACCCTTGACAGTATCTGCGATAATAACGGAGGGCTGCGGGCTCTTTTTTGCCTGATCAATGGCATTTATAATTTGTGTAAAATCATGTCCATCAATGGTTTGGCAATGCCAGTTAAAAGCTTGCCACTTAGGCAGAATTGGTAAGAGACCACTTACCTGTTCAATACTGTCCCCGCTCTGCCACCCATTACTATCAATAAATAAAATTAAATTATTTAATTGATATTTACTGGCGCACATGGCAGCTTCCCATACAATTCCTTCTTGGATTTCTCCATCCCCCATTACAACATAAGTGGTATACGACTTTTTACGATATTTTGCTGCTAATGCTATACCTACTCCAAGAGATAAGCCATTTCCCAGGGAGCCGGAGGTCATGTCAATACCTGGGGTCTTGTTCATATCGGGATGACCCTGCAGCATACTGCCCAAACTTCTAAGTCCTCTGCATTCGTCAATTGAGAAGAATCCGCTCCTTGCCAGTGCTGCATATAGTACGGTGCAGGCATGACCTTTGGAAAGAATAAAACGATCGCGATCTTCCCACTGAGGATTGTTTGCATCAATCTTTAATTCTTTAAAATATAAAACAGCTATGATATCCGCTATGGAAAGAGCTGGACCTGGATGTCCGTCTTTTGCCCTATGCACCATTTGGACTACATCCAACCGTAATTGATTCGCTTTGGATTGTAAATCAATATTATTGTCGTTTTTAAGCATGTATTTACCCACTCCTTGTTATATTATTAACCTCTTTGCAATCATAAGACGTCAGACGTTTGATGTTTAAATTAAGATTAGCATATCATTTTTCTTTTTGTCAATATATTTTCAAAATATTTAATATTATTTTTGTTAGCTTGCTATCTGCCATTGTAAGCAATCATTTTAGTGGAACTAACAGCGCTCACCTATGTTATTAACTATAATATTTATATTGTATTTTTTTAATTCTTAATATATAAAATTTTCTGTTTATTATATTGACAGGTCATTTCTCCTCATTCTATAATTAGAATATTCATTAGACGTTTGATGTTTGATCTTTATGTGAAAGGGGGCTTTAACGATTCTCACTTAGTCAATGTAAAATACCTCGGATTAAAAAATAGTCAGGAGGCTGCCATGTATGATAAATAATTTACTTTTTGATGAAGAACGTTTAATGGCAAAATTGCGTTGGAGAATTGTTCCCTATATTTTTTTACTATACATTGTAGCAATGATGGATCGGGTCAATATTAGTTTTGCAGCACTTGAAATGAATAAAGCGCTCGCTATCTCCTCCACGGCTTTCGGTACCATCGCAGGTATATTTTTTATTGCTTATTTCTTTTTTGAAATTCCAAGCAACGTAATTATGCACAAGGTCGGTGCCCGGATTTGGATGGCTCGAATTCTTTTTACCTGGGGACTCGTTACTGTTTTTACTGGTTTTGTTCAAGATGCAACTCAATTTGGAATACTAAGAGTACTCCTTGGAGTTGCCGAAGCCGGATTTTATCCTGGAATGATTCTTTACATGACCTATTGGTTCCCAGCGAGACATCTAGCGAGAACAATCGCCATCTTTATGACAGGCATGGCATTCAATAACATTTTAGTAGGACCTATATCCACATGGATTATGGACAATATTCAATGGCTGCAGATGGCTGGCTGGCGCTGGCTGTTTATTCTGGAAGGCATTCCAGCCGTCATTCTCGGCATCACAACGCTTTATTATCTGATTGACCGCCCTGAACAAGCCAAATTCTTAACAAAAGAAGAAAAAGAATGGCTTTTAACGGAACTGAAAAACGAACATGAAGCCAAGCTTGCTAAAATTAAAATTTCTAAATGGGAAGCGCTTAAGGATCTTCGTGTCTGGCATCTTTCCATTATCTTTTTCGGTTATGTTAGCACCATGTATGGTCTTAGTATGTGGATGCCCCAAATCATTAAGGCATTATCGAAAACACTGACCAATACACAAGTTGGACTGATCTCAACAATCCCTTATATCTTCGGTGTGATCGCTATGATTTTAGTCGCTCGCCATTCAGATAAAACCATGGAACGGCGTTATCATATCGGCTTACCGATCTCCAGCGCATTTGTTGGTTTAATTGCCCTTACAATGACCACTGATATTTTCTGGTCTATGCTATGGATTATTGTGAGTATTATTGGTATTTACAGTTTTGCAGGAAGTTTCTGGACATTGCCAAGTGCTTTTCTATCAGAAGGAACTGCAGCTGTTGGTATTGCCATGATAAATTCCATCGGCAATTTAGGCGGCTTTGCTGGTCCCTACGTTGTAGGCTACTTAAAGGACCTTACTAACTCTACATCGGGTGGCATGTACTTTTTAGCCTGCTGGGCACTTCTCACTACCCTATTAACAATTGCTATACCAAAAAAACTAATTACAACTCATAAACCCGTAGAAGCTGCCAATAAAGTTGATACTACTGTAATTGTATAGCAGTTATAGCAAAAAATAGGGCTTGGCAATATGCCAAGCCCTATTTTTTCTGCCCTTTTTCGTTTTTTCAGTCCTTTCCAATATATCGATCATACATCGACTGCATCACGGTGGGGTACCAGGACCCAGGCTGGTTTGATTTTTGCTGTATTGGGCAGTCCCTTTACCCAGCTGGTATCACCATACTTTTTCTGTAATTCACTGAGCTCGCCATATCCCAGCACACGCATAGGGCAGGCTGAAACACAAGCCGGCGCGGTTCCTTGCTGCAAGAGATCCTGGCAGAAGTCACATTTCTTCATCTTACCGTTGGCAGCATCAAACTGTGGTGCCTGATAAGGACAAACTGCAAAACAACGGCGGCAGCCAATACAGCTCTTTTCGTTAATCAGCACCAATCCATCTTCTTGTCTTTTGAATATCGCTTTACTTGGACACACGGCAATGCAAGGAGCATCTACACAATGATTGCAGCTAACCGGTATCCAATAGGCATAGGTATTTTGATAAACAACATTGCCGGAAATGGTAAAATCGCCGCCTTCATAGGCATGAATTTGTCTAAAATTCTGACCGAGAGGCAGATTATGCTTATCTTTGCAGGCAATTTGGCAGGCACTGCAGCCCATACAATGTTTTTGCTCAACATAAAATGCGATCTGCTTGCTCATTTCTCTGCCTCCATTTGATCCAGTTTCGCCACTTCAACCAGGTTGGTATGCTGAGGATTCGCAAAAGCCAGTGGCGTCGGCTGGTATTTGGTTAATGTATTGATGCAGCCGCGTTGGTCGGTCCCCTCCTTATCCGGTGACCACCAGCCCCCCTGGGGTATCGAAATCACCCCGGGCATAATGCGGGGAGTGACTTTAGCGGTGAGTATGACTTTACCCCGGGTATTATAGATACAAACCCTTTCACCATTTTTTATGCCGCGCTTTTTTGCATCATATATGCTAATCCAAAAGACTTGTGCTTCTGCCTCCTCCATCCAGTCATTATTATCAAACATGGAATGCACACGCCGTTTGGTATGATGACCAATACATTGCAGCGGATACGTGCCCCGCAGAGGATCTTCCGGTCCTTCCCAGGCGGGAATATATTTGGGAATGGCAGGCACTTCAGCAGGCTTATCCAATTCCCATAAGCGTGATGAGAAAAATTCGATTTTCCCGGAAGGGGTGGGAAATGGATGGTGCCGGGGATCTTCAATCTGCTCCTTAAAGGCAATTGCAGGTTCCTCATACTCCCAGTCATATACACCTTTTTCTTTAAATTCTTCATAGGAGGGAAAACCAGGATTTTCTTTGCGGGTTTCATCGACAATAAAACGCAGCCAGTCTTCCAGCGTTTTTCCTTGGGTAAATTCAGCTGTAAGTTCCAATCTTTCAGCTAAATCCCTGATCCAGTCATATCCGTTTCGGCATTCATAAACCGTATCCACTGCCTTATTCATAAACAATACATAATCACCGGCAGACCAGGGTAATACAATATCTTCCCGCTCCATGAAATTATCACCCGGCAGCAAGATATCGGCAAATTTCGCGCTGCTTGTAAGAAAATGATCACTGACTACAATAAATTGAGCTAAATTTTCATCGCCTAACAGTTCTGCCGTTCCATTCGTATCAGAATGCTGATTGATGAGGCAGTTACCGGCGAGATTAAATATTAGCTTAATGTTGGCTGACAGCTTATCAACACCCCGGACTCCCTCTCTTTTCCCTAGTTCAGTCCCTTTTTGAATTGCCAGCGGCCACATGTACATGGAGATTGCTGCTTTGCAGGGGTTATTGATAGGAATCGAACCAACATACTGTTTGCGGCATGGTGAACCGCAGCCAGAAGCCCAGCCGCCTTTTATGCCAATGTTTCCTGTCATTGCAGCAAGGGCCGCCCCACTGCGGGGCGGCTGTTCGCCATAGGCATGGCGCTGGGGTCCAAATCCCTGGATGAGCGCACCCGGTTTATTCAGGGCATATTCCCTAGCCAGCTGAATAATGATCTCCCTTGGAATGCCTGTTGATCTTTCCGCCCAGGCAGGGGTTTTAGGAACCTGATCTGTACCCGTACCAAGAATATAGCTTTTGTATGAGTTTCCCGCTGGAATACCTTCCGGCATATGATCCTCATCAAAACCGAGACAATAGGTATCCAAGAATACCTGATCCTGCAGATTTTCTGTAATGATCACATAGGCCATTGCATCCAAAAGAGCACTATCGGTGGTAGGGCGAATGGGTATCCATTGATCAGCCAGAGCAACAGCGGTATCTGAATACAGAGGATCAATGCAAATAATTTTTGCCCCGGCTTCCTTAGCCTTTTTTAGATAATAGGCTGTATTCGTTCCATGAATGGTTGCAGCCGGGTTAAATCCCATCAGAATGATAAGCTTCGAATTAACCCAATCTTCTCGGCTGCTGCCACTATTGACAGTCCCATATGTATATGGGGTTGCGGCGTTGGTACAAGCTGAGCTATAGGTTCCATAGTAATCTAAATAGCCTCCATAGAGTGCCAGCAGCCGTCTCATCCAGACCTGTTCCGACGTTTTCCCGGCATTGCCTGTTGCGTAGGAAAGATAAATGGCCTCTGGACCGTACTCAGCCATAATTCGTTTCGTATGATCTGCAATCGTATCTAAGGCTTCTTCCCAGGAAATACGTTCAAATAGACCTTCTCCCCGTTTACCAATTCGCTTCATCGGATACTTCAGCCGGTCCTCATGATACAAATAGCTCCTGTAGGCCCGGCAGCGAAGGCAGCCACGCAATTGGGGTCTTTTATCCGTATCGGGACGTTCATCATCACTGGTAATACGAACAATGCGTCCGTCTTTTACATGAGCTTTAACAATGCAGCGACCGCCGCAATTATGGGAGCCTGATGTCCGTATAATGGTTTCTTCTTGGAATGTTGTATCCGTCATATCTCTTGCTCCCTTAATTACATTTTTGCACATAGATCCAACCACATAGAGTTTGGTGGTTCTTTAGTAAAAGTAATAACTATTTTACCTTATTTACAATTAGAAGACAAAATTCCTGCAAGTTTTTATTAGGGTTTTTACAGGAATTTATTGTCTTATGATGACGAATACAGTTGATAAGCAAAATGATTGTAAAGATTGTAAAGATTGTAGAAGGGAAGAAAGTTAAATATTAGAAATATACGTTTTTTCGACAAAATAAGCGTTACTCTTTATTGACAATGGGATTTGAGACTGCTACAATAAACCACATGTAAATAGTCTCGTATAATTTTGGGGATATGGCCCAGAAGTTTCTACCGGCAGCCGTAAATTGCCTGTCTACGAGTGAAAGTGTATCTAAGGTCTACGCTGCCTGTTCAAATTTACTGTTAAGCTTCTTTACTTATTGGTAACTTTCATTCGCAGTCGTGCTCCAATGATACAGGTGATCATACACCACACCCAAGGATAAAAGTCCTGATGGGGAATTTTCGCTCATTTTCTACAACGCGGAGATTCCCTATCAGGGCTTTTTTTATTTTAAAGAACCAAAGGAGGGCTTATGGATTTATTAAAAAAAAGGATTCAGTCTGACGGACAAGTTTTAAACGACTCCTTACTCAAAGTTGACTCCTTTTTAAACCAACAAATTGACCCCCAGCTTATGCTGAAAATGGGAGAGGAATTTGCTAAACGCTTTAGCGGAGAATCGATTACGAAAATACTGACGATTGAATCCTCGGGAATCGCCGTATCGGTAATGGCAGGACTCATCCTTAATGTTCCCGTTATTTTCGCTAGAAAGAAAAAATCAGTGATTTCCAATGATGCCTTATACTGTACCACGGTCTATTCCTTTACCAAACGCGAGAGTAACAACATTATTGTCTCTAAAAAATTTCTGCAAGAAGACGATCATGTACTTATTCTCGATGACTTCCTAGCCAACGGAGAAGCTGCCACAGGTTTAGCATCTATTGTGGAGCAAGCAAATGCAAAAGTAACAGGAATAGGCATTGTAATCGAAAAATCATTCCAGCCTGGTGCTCAAAAGTTGCTTCAAGCTGGTTATCGTGTAGAATCCCTAGCTCGAATCGCTTCCTTTTCAAATGGACAAGTCAATTTTCTATAATCAGTATCACTAGGAGGATTATGTATGAAAAACTCTGCTGGGAAAACGTATTTGCTTGGCACTCAACATGTGCTTGCCATGTATGCTGGTGCAATTATCGTTCCCCTTATTGTTGGCGGCGCTCTTAAATTAAATTTTGAACAAATGGGTTATATTATTGCAGCAGATTTACTAACTTCCGGTCTTGCCACTTTGCTGCAAGCATGGCGAAATCCTTTCTCTGGAATTGGTTTGCCGGTTGTACTTGGTTGTACCTTTACAGCTGTCTTCCCCATGATTAGTATTGGAAGCCAGTATGGCATGACGGCCATGTATGGCTCCATCATATGCTCCGGTCTTTTCGTCGTACTCATCGCAAATTACTTTTCAAAACTGGTTACGTTCTTCCCGCCTGTTGTGACGGGTTCTGTCGTTACGATTATCGGCATTACATTGGTTCCAGTCGCCATTAACAATGTGGCCGGCGGTGTAGGAAGTGCAGATTTTGGTTCTTTATCCAACTTTACTCTCGCGTTTGGCGTGCTATTATTTATCATATTATTAAATCGCTTTACCACAGGATTTATCCGTTCTATTTCCGTCTTACTGGGATTAATTGCCGGAACCATTGTCGCCGCAATTATGGGCAATGTTTCCTTCAGCAGTGTTGCCCAGGCTTCATGGTTTAATATGATCACTCCCTTTTATTTCGGAATGCCCACTTTTGAACCAAGTGCAATTATCACCATGATTGTTGTTGCAATTGTCAGCATGATTGAATCGACAGGAGTTTTCATGGCACTAGGTGAGATTTGCGGCAAGAAAATAACAGAAACCGACCTGACTCGCGGCTATCGAGCCGAAGGAATTGCTGTAATCCTGGGAGGTATTTTTAATTCTTTTCCTTATACAACATTCTCCCAAAATGTCGGCCTCGTACAGCTTTCCCATTCTAAGACGACTAATGTAACCATTGTTGCTGGTTTTATGCTTATACTTTTAGGACTGATACCTAAATTCGCAGCATTAGCAATGATTATTCCAAATTCAGTACTGGGTGGAGCCATGATTGCCATGTTTGGAATCGTCGTTGCCTCAGGAATTAAAATGCTCAGTAAAGTTGATTTCGCCAGCAATGAAAATTTACTGGTGATTGCCTGCTCTGTTGCTTTAGGTTTAGGAGTCACTGTCGTACCCAATCTCTTTGTTAAATTTCCGCCGCTGCTAAAAATGTTCTTTGAAAATGGAATTGTAACAGGTGCGTTAACAGCTGTTATTTTAAACATCATCCTGAATATGGGGCACAAAAAGATGCCGACTAAATTTGACCATTAAATTAACATTTGCTAGAAATATAAGCCCGAAAGTTTTCTGTCTCAGAAAACTTTCGGGCTATTTATTACTCTTTTAGGTGCTGTATTATTTCTTGATAAAAGTTCCGTTGTCAATTTCTCGAAAAGCCTGCTGCAGCTCTTCCCGCGTATTCATAACAATGGGGCCGCCCCATGCAATGGGCTCTGTATTACTTGAGAAGGGTAGCTTTTAACAAATCCAAGAAGTGCTTACTGCTAGCAGACAATTTGTGATTTCTCGACCAGACAATTACTGTTTTCGTTGATACGCTGGGTTCTACAATGGTTTTATACATCAGCTCTGAATCAGAAATAAGTTCCTGGGTAGATTTTGGCACTAAGGCCATACCAATTCCTAGCTTTGTCCATATTATATTGAGTAAAATCCCATCACTTATACATACAATATTTGGCTTAAACCCGGCTTTTCTGCACCATTCAACGAACATAGCTTTCCACCTTAGCGGAATAATTAATGGTTGGTTAACAAGCTCAATCAACCGAATTTTTTCAGGATCATCACCACAAGAATATCCATCTCTTTTCATCGCAATTACTAATGGCTCATCGGGCAAAGTGATTGATTCATATATTTCTAGATCAAAGGGAGCACGTATAATGCCAATTTCAATGACCCGATTATTTAGCAGTTCTAAAATTCGATTACCATCCCCTTCCCATAGCTGGAATGTAACCTTCGGATATAAGTTATGAAACTGATGCAGCAGATTTGGAAGCAATGTAGCTCCCGATGTACTCACCGTACCGATTGAAAGCGCACCGACTAACCCTGAATTCAACTCTGTAATTTCTTTAATTGTACCATCAACTAAACCTAATATTTGTTCTACCCGTTCCCGTAATAACTCCCCTGCTTCTGTCAGCCTTATTCTACGACTTCCGCGCTCAAACAATTGGACTCCAAGATTATCTTCTAACTGTTTCATCTGCTTACTAAGGGGTGGCTGCGCTATATTAAGCCGCTTCGCTGCATTGCTGATATTTCCTTCCTCAACGATGGCATAAAAGTTTTTCATATCCCGAATATCCATTTTTCTCACCTCGTGCTATATATTTTCAGTATAGGACGTATATTATATTAATAATTTTATTATAGTTCGCGTCATGCTATAATTGCAACAAATATGATTAGTAAAGACTGGGAGTGATTGTATTGAATGAGCAAACTACTCTTTATAACAACTTTAACATTAAAGGAATTGCATGTACTAAACCTTCTCCTTGGAAAAAATTTCATAATATATATCTGCTTTTAATGACTGTACCTATATTTCTTGGAACATCCTATGTTGCAGCTAAAATTGGAATGCGTGACTTCCTTCCTTTGAACCTGGTTATTTTACGGTTTGTAATTGCGTCTTTAGTATTTACTCTCATTCTTTTGCTTAAAAAAGGAACTAGCTGCATTGATAAAAAAGATATACCTCAGTTCTTCCTGCTAGGCTTTTTGGCTATTACTTCATTTTTCTATATTCATTATACAGGTTTGCAATATACAACCAGTACAAATGCTGGTCTGATTATGGCAACTACCCCGGTCTTTGCTGCTTTATTCTGCATTATTACCAAAAAAGAAAAAGTGACTACTCGCAGCAGGTTAGGAATAAGTATTGCTTTTTTCGGTGTTCTGCTAGTCATAAGCCAAGGAGAATTTGGCAGCATATTCCACCAAAAGACCCTCCTAGGAGATGGTTTACTGGTTCTAAATGCACTCGTTTGGGCCTGGTTTACTCTTAAAGGTAAAACAGTGTTAGAAAAGTATAGTCCATTTATCGCAATGGCTTATATTCACATCTTTGGAACCATTCTATTACTGCCATTTGCAATTGTTCCAACAGTACTAGCCGAAACAACATTGTTGCAGCAACTTCCCACAGTTAGCCGTGCTACCCTTTTAGCCTCAGCATATTTAGCTATTTTTTGCTCCGTTTATTCATACTTCATCTGGTATCTGGGAATCGCAAAAATTGGTGCCGTAAAAACAGCAATCTTCAGCTATTTTAATCCAATTATGGCTACACTGGCAGGTATAATGATTTTTGATGATAAACTGACTCTATCTATTGTTTTAGGCGGCTTATTTGTCATCATAGGTGTATATATCACCAATCAAAAGAATGCCATCTCCTTAGGCAATGTTCTATCAAGCAGAAAAATTTAACGGTACATGAATAGTGATAAAAAACTCCTGCAAGGCTTTAAAGTCCCTGCAGGAGTTTACTAATTCATCTATTCACTCAACGTGTTTTTTGCAAAAGATCCGATACCGCTAATGTCAAGACCGTCACAGCATTTGATAAGGCAGCTTCATCAAAATCAAATGCCCCGTCATGATGCCCGGCAGCTCGATTAATTCCGACCATGGCATATCCGCCTTGTCCGCCGCGTTCTTGAACCCGCTCTAAAAAGCATGTAAAATCCTCGCTGGCTCCCAAACTGCCACGATCCTCAATCACAGCGAATAAACCCGAAGCCTCTGCAGCTTGCCGCAAGCGCTTTGCAATTGCAGTATCACTTTGACCGCCGGAAGCTCCACCCATTTCACGAATGGTCACAGTTACGCCTTGTATGGCAGCAGCTCCGTGAATGATTCGCAGAGCCTCTTCCTGCATAAAGCAATTTATCGCTGAAGTTTCGCCGCGAGTTTCCAGTTTTAAAACCGCTTTATCAGCAATAACATTGCGCCCGCTGCCTGCTTCTAATACTCCAACATTAATGCGCGATACACCAGCAGCATGACGGGGAATCCCATGCAGGCTGATGGCAGCCTGAGCGGCAGCAAGCAATGCATTGCGTCCCTCATGGGGTGCTGCTCCGGCATGGGCCGGCACGCCAGAAAAATGAGCATCAAATTTTGTAGTAGCTAAAAAACCGTCAGTACCACAAATGAAGCGCTCACTGCTCCCAGCCAAAAAACCTAAATGCATACCAAATAAATAATCAACATCATCAACGACTCCAGCTTCAACCATTGCTTTGGCTCCTCGCACCCCTTCTTCAGCCGGCTGAAAAATCAGTTTGACGGTTCCACAAAGATTGGCTTTTTGTTCTTGTAAGATTTTTGCCACTCCCAGTCCAACAGCTGTATGTCCGTCATGGCCACAAGCATGCATAACACCTGTATGAAGTGAAGCAAATCCTTCTTGCCAAGGTCGATGCTTCTCATCTGTTTTTTCCTGCACATCATTAGCATCCATATCAAAACGCAGCGCCACTATAGGACCGGGACGACCAGTATATAGTGTGCCAACGACACCCGTTTTTCCACCTGCCATACTCTCAACCACTGTACTGTCTGCGCCTTCTTCGATTGCCCTCTTTGAACTGTTTTCAAGAACATCCTGAGTCGGCACCCCCATCATAGCAGCCTCTTCAACAACCTTACTACCATATTGAACATCATAACCAAAACTGTTCAATACTTTCACCACTCTGTCAGCGGTACGAAACTCAGTCCAGGCCGCCTCCGGATATCGGTGAAAATCTCTTCTCCAAGCAATAATTTGCTCCTCCATCTGCTTCACGGCTTCTTTAATATCTACGTTCATTGCTCCACCTTCCTCGTTATCTTCTCTATAAATACTAATAAAAATATTTACAGATCTTACTCCATTATAACATGATTGATTTGATTTCTTAATTTATCAGGGAAATTTCCGAGGAAATATAAAAATCCCGATCAGCAATTTTGCCAATCGGGATGAATTAAACTCTTATAAGTAACTCTTTATTTTTTCATTGGCATCATCCATTGCCTGGTTTAACGCCTTTGTAATTGGATCTTTGTATCCAACATCTCCAAACACCGTTTTATTTTCCGACAGTCCCGTCACTTGGAATGAAGAGACTTTATCCTTTTCTGCGTTATAAAATTTGTAACGCAGTTTTGCTTTTGTTACTACTTTAGCTTGAAAAAAACTCATATGTCTTGTAGTTATTAATTGTGATATCTCCATGGCAATCACATAATCCGCATTCGTTTCCTTCGCAACAGAAGCTAAGATATCTTTTTCAGCAAGCTCCTGATTTGAAATATCATAGCCCGTACTATTTAGAGCCTTTTGTACCTCTTCCAGGGGAATGATTTGAAAATTTTTTCTGGAATAGTTTTCCGTATATTTACCATACACAATTTCTTGTATGTAGCCTTTGTTTTCTTCTGTAGAGTTAATATAAGGAACGATAGCGAGGCGATAGGATGTCTTAGCAGCGGCTTGAGCAGCATCGTTGTGTGTGTGTTGCGGAGTAGTCATCTCTTCAGCAGACACAATGGCGGTCATTGACATTACAAAAAGACATAGAATTGCGATAATCGATATTTTTTTCATAATTCCACTCCATTTACTTATTTATTCCGTGTTAATTATACCTTTATCAATAGTCAAATTTTGTCGAATGGAGAAGGCGGTATTATAATTTTTACTTATTTGCCCATACTGTACAAACTCCTGCAAAATCTTCCGATTTTGCAGGAGTTTCATCGATTTTTGACCCATTCTCTTTATTCTTTCACCTCTACCGGCTTTGAGAAAAACCAGCCGCCAAGACAAATCAGGAGAAATCCACTCCAGAAAATAAGCTTCCATTCTACTGAACCAGAAAATCCTGCATCCAGCCATGCAACTCCCGGATGTGACAGCGTATAAACAGCCAGCTTAACACCTACCCAGCCGACCAACAGATACGCTGCGGTTTCCAGACCCGGCTTACGAAGCAGGATATCCACAAACCACTGGGCCGCAAAGCGCATGATCACCAGACCAACAAATCCGCCAGCAAAAACCACCATAAAATGTCCGCCGTCGAGTCCTCCAATGCTTGGCAGTGTAGTTTTCGGCAAACTAACTGCCAATGCCACTGCTGCAAGAATGGAGTCTGCTGCAAAAGCAATATCTGCCATTTCCACCTTTATCACAGTATTCCAAAAACCTGATCCCTCCCCAGCAGCCGACTTAACGTTTCCTCCATTGCTGCATGCAACAGCTTTATATATATGATTGAGGCTTAGGAAGATCAAATAAAGCGCTCCTACCGCTTGCAGCTGCCACCATTCGATCAGCATCGATATTGCGAACAAAGATGCCGCGCGAAAAACAAATGCTCCTGCCAACCCGTACATCAAAGCTCTCTTACGTTCTTCAACCGGTAAATGTTTAACCATAACTCCCAGAACGCAGGCATTGTCAGCCGCCAAAATCCCTTCCAAGAAAATGAGAATCACAAACATCCAAGCATACTCTACTACGATTGTAACATCCATTCCTATCCCTCCCTTTTGTACATCAAAAAAGACCCCGCCCACGGAAGAGACAATTTAATTGCTCTTCTCATAGGCAAAGGTCTCGCATACAACTTGCATTGCCAGAAAGCCGGAGTCTGCACTCGTATTGACGGCTTACCTGTATTTAGCTACTCCCCTTTGCAGGAGGCTTTATTGAGTTATAATTTATTATAGAGGTAATAAAGGTATTTTGTCAATAATAATTCTTCTAAAAAATATTCCCCGATATACTATTGCCAATGCTCCTTATCAATGCCCCCTTACAGATCTACCTTATGCTCTAAAAGATAGGAAGTAGCCATAAATAATATCCCAAAGGTAATAATATCAAATATCATGCTTCCAACATTCATTGTCATGATCGTGACAGAATGAATTTGCACCATCTGGGGAAAGAGATTTGCGATTGCCACCGATAGCCCTGTTCTTGCTATACTTAGCAGAAAGAAAATAATGAAAGAACCTATTTTCCCTACCTTTTTCCCTTTCAAGGCGATTCTTCCAACAACCATACAAAAGTACATAAATGTTAATGTTGAAACGATAGTCCATAGATGCATCAGGATAAAAAACAGTAATTCATGTATTTCAACTTGCTGCAAAATAGCATTAAGTAATCTTCCTTGATCAAGTAAACAAAACATAGACACGGACACAATCATAACAATGCTGATTTGAATCACAGCGGTAATCAGTCTGGATGCCATGATTGAGACACCGGACTGGGGAAGTGTAAATAGCAGATACCCTTGGTCATCATACAGATAATCACTCATCAATGTTAACGAAGCTATGCATATAACGACCAGGGCACCGCCCCCTAAGAAACCAGATAGGACAGGTGCTCCAATTTGCCAGGAGTCTACCTTGGTCATTAAGAAGAGATTTCCGATTATAACTGTTAGGCAAATACCCAGTATGGTTAACAACTTTCCTCTTAGTTCATATTTTATAAGATGAAACATTATTGAAACACCTCCCTGTACAATTCATCAATGGATTTATTCTTGTTCAATCGCAATTCTTCTGCATTCCCTTGCAGCACAATTTCTCCGTCGGAGATAAATGCCACCTCATCAAAAATTCGTTCAATATCATTTACAAGATGGGTCGTAATAATCATGGAGCTGTTTTCACTAAAATTATTGATGATAGCATCTAATATTTTTTCTCGGGCAGTAGGATCTACTCCGCCAAGGGGCTCATCCATTATATACAGCTTAGCCTTCCGGGAAAGCACTAAGGTTAGTTTTAATTTTTCTTTCATGCCCTTTGACAGACTCTTAACACTGCTATTGGCATCTAGTTTCATAAACTCCAGCAGCGCAAAGGCTTTCTTTTCATCAAAGTCCGAGTAAAAATCCTTAAAATATTGAACCGCATCTTTTATTTTCATCCATTTGAATAAATATTCCGTGTCAGGAAGATACGAAACGATAGACTTTGTATACACCCCAGGTTTTTGGCCATCTATAAGCAGTTTTCCAGAGGAAGGATGCAATATGCCTGCTGCTATTTTTAAAAACGTAGTTTTTCCACTGCCATTCGGACCAAGAAGGCCCAGGATTTTTCCTTTTTGTATCGTTAAATTTGCTCCTTGCAATGCTCGTTTATTTAAATAGGATTTACATAAGTTTTCAGCTTCCAATACATTATACATGCTTGTTCACCTCTGTTATTTTTTTAGAAATACTCGCAATGATCTCTTCCTCGCTAAACCCCAGACGTTTCATTCGCAGGATAAAAGAATCGATAACTTCCTTTGCCATTTCCTGTTTCAAATCATCTATCATATGCTTTCGCTCCCCCACAAATGTTCCCATGCCCCTTTGAGTATAGACAATTCCAAGTCTTTCAAGTTCTTGATAGGCTCTTTGCAGGGTATTGGGATTTACCTTTAACATCGTTGCCATTTCCCGTACTGAAGGCAATTTATCATTTGCTTTTAACTTTTCTGTAGCAATATCCATTTTTATGTGGTCCATAATTTGTAGATATATGGGCATCTTATCATCAAATTCTAAATCCATACCTTCATCTCCTTAGCTTGCTACATCTCCAATCTAGTGTATTAGTTAAATAATACACTAGATCATTTTATTTGTCAATTTTTTCACTGGCTCATCTCAACAGGATTCAACAAAAGGGACAGATTGAATTTTTTCAACCTGTCCCTTTTGATCCTATTTAACTACTTATTAAAGCATTGTGGCCCGCAACTCTTCACCTGACTTCGGCGATAACAAGCCAAAGGGAATATCAAATACAGTAAAGGCACCTGTGCTGCCCTTTTGGGCTAAGCGGAAAGTCGCCCGGGCATAGGCTACGAGAACGCTGGAAGTAAATTCAGGATTGCTGTCCAGTTTAAGGGCAAACTCCATAACATGGTTGGTATTTGGACTGGTGGAACCGGTACGGAAAACAAAACCACCATGGGGATAGCCTGCGTGCTCAGCTTGGAGTTCTTCTTCCGATATAAACGTAACATGGGTTTCATATCCTTCAAAATAATGGGGCATAGTTTTAATCTCTTTTGTAATGTCATCAAGATCTGCACCTGGCTTGGCTACAACATAGCATTCACGGGTATGGGCTGTGGTGGAACTGACATCTAGAGTCTCCCCTGCCCGCAGGGAGGCAATTACCTGTTCTTTAGGGACGGTATATTGTTTTGCATCTTTTACACCGGCAATGCGACGAATGGCATCGGAATGACCTTGACTTACCCCTTTACCCCAGAATGTATGGTTTGTTCCATTAGGTAAGACTGAACTGGCTAGAAGCCGGTTTAGTGAAAAGAGACCGGGGTCCCAGCCGACGGAGATGGTTGCAACGGTCCCTGAATTCTCAGCAATCGTATTCATGGAAGCAAAATAATCGTTAATCTTGGCATGAGTATCAAAACTATCCACAGTATTAAAAAGGGAAGCAATCAGCGGACCTTGTTCTATCAGGTCCGTTGCCGATCCGCCACACAGCAGCATCACATCGATTTTTCCTTTATAGGCGGCAGCATCCCTTATAGAGAAGACAGGTACGCCGCTTTTTGTCCCTGGGAGGCTGCGGCGTGAAAAAACGGCCACAAGTTCCATATCTGGATTATTACCAATCGCTAATTCCACACCTCTGCCCAGATTTCCATAACCTACAATACCAATACGTATTTTTTGCATCTTCAAGTACCTCCCATTATCAGGTATATTTTATCAGGTAATCCGCTTCTTTGAATATTTCTGCCGCAAAGGCATCAAAAATGGTTATTGCTTCTCTTGTTCTGGATTTCGCAAATTTATGGGTGAGCTTATAACAGATTCGGTCAGGGGGAGGATCACTCAATCTTTGGATGGTATAGGTGTTAGCTGCTGCCGTGGATTGAGCGATGGATAATGGAACAATGGCCCATTGCTTTGGTGTTCTAAGAAGAGGTAAAACCATAGGGCCGTTGCTTACCTGAATATGAGATGACTGGAAAGGGTCCCACCATTTATTATGCCAGATCTGATAAGCCGGAAACCATTCATGATACAATTCATCACGGGGATTTAACTGTTCGGGGTCGATATTGGGAGCCCCTAAATGTTCTGGCAAAGCCAAGCGGACAACAACCATAGGCTCTGCAAAAAAGGGAGCTAATTCGATGTTCTTTATGATTCTCTCATGCAAAACAAAAGCAATATCGATCGTACGCTGTTCAATTAATGTATAAAGATCTGTTGAATTTTGAGTATAGATATGTAAGCGCATGGCAGGGTGCTGTTGGATGATCTGCTGATAAATATTGGGCAGCACATGAGTATTTACGCTGTCAACTGCACCAATTGCTAACGACAACCGAGTATGTGCTTTTAATGATTGAGTTTCTAATAACAATTGAATCCACTTTTCCGCAACTGGAATGAAATCTTCACCCGCAGGAGTAAGAGAGATGGTTTTTAATCCCTTCCCGCGTTCAATCAGAACCAGATCCAGTTCTTGTTCCAGGTTCTTGAGGCGATGGCTCACAGAAGACTGAGATAGGTGAAGTATTTCAGCAGCCTTTGTCAAACTCTGATTAGAGACAACTGCTAAAAATGCTTGAATGTCATCAATATTCATTTTTGCCCCTTTAAGTAAATATTAGTTTTTTGCATATTATTAATGAATTTTATTTGTTTTACTTTAAGTATACGCACTGACTATAATAAATTCAAGAGACAGCACCCAATAAGGTTGTGCAGAATAAGGGGGGCAAAGCCATGCGAGCTTGCAGTTTTGTATGCACAATTATCGTTTTATTTTTATGCATTGACCAATTTTACAGCGGTCTGAATTGGTGGCGGCTTTTTATTGGCGGTTTTATGATTGTTGCCATATGGACAGATTGTGAACGTTGGCTGCGCTATAAGATAAGGCATAGAAGACATGAATAACGTATAGTAAAAATCGGAGGGTAATGCTTATGGATCATATTAGCTTAGAAATGCTTAGTTTTTTATTAGGAGCAGGTTTTATCGCTGCTTTTATCGACTCGGTTGTTGGCGGCGGCGGTTTAATATCCATGCCAGCACTGCTGATGACAGGGCTGCCTCCCAGTGTTGTATTGGGGACTAACAAACTTGCCTCCATCTGCTGTTCCAGTACCAGCAGTATCTCCTTTCTGCGTTCCGGTAAGATGGATCTTGGATTAGTGAAATATCTTTTCCCCTTATCTCTGTTTGGCTCTATATTAGGAGCCTATACGGTGCGGCTGATTCCGCCGGAATTCTTAAAACCATTGGTTATCGTTATGCTGATTTTAGTAGCCATCTATACGATTTTCAAAAAGGATTGGGGAGAACAGTCTACTTATAAAGGCATTAGTAAAAGGGTCGGCATCTTAGGAGCTTGTGCTGCTTTCCTGCTGGGTTTTTATGACGGATTTTTCGGACCGGGAGCAGGATCATTTCTAATCTTTGCATTTTTAATGCTGGGTTTTGATTTTGTGGTGGCTGCGGGAAATGCCAAAGCCTTGAACCTAGCGAGCAATCTTGGTGCAGTCTCAACCTTTCTGCTATTCGGTTCCGTCAATTATGTCTATGGTATCAGCATGGGGATCGCAATGATTTTTGGTGCAATTACAGGTTCTCGGTTTGCAATTGCCAAAGGCACTACGTATATAAAACCATTATTCATCTCAATGACAACCTTGTTAATAGGAAAACAAATGTGGGATATTTTACATTAACTAAAACTAAGAATAAAAATCATGGAGGAAGGCTTAAGCCTTCTTCCATGATTTTATCGTTATCCCATGACTATTGAACCATAAAGCCAATCGGGTCCACCGCATTCCCATTTACTCTGACTTCATAATGAAGATGAGGACCAGTACTTTTCCCTGTGCTGCCCACATAAGAAACAACCTGACCTTTTCTCACACTTTGACCGGCGCTTACTATAATGCGGGAATTATGCCCATAAATAGTCGAAATGCCATTGCCATGATCAATCTGCACCATATTGCCATAACCCCCAGCTGCTCCGCTCTGTACAACCACACCATCAGCTGCTGCAACGACAGGTGCCCCCATACTGTTGGCAATATCTATTCCCGGATGCAATTCACCTCCGCCGCCCATAGGCGAATTACGCCAGCCAAAACCAGAGGTAACTTCTCCGCTAGTTGGCCAAATAGAAGGCTTTGTCGCTAGCTGATCCATAGTTCTCGCCATCTTTTCAATCTCTAATACCTGTCCATTATCTCTATGGAGAATCGGCTCCGGTTCAGGGATTATACGACTGCCAGCACTAATGCTTTGATGATAGTTTGCAAAAAGGATTATCAAAAATATGCTAAGTACGCACATGGAGGAAACAATCCATCGGACAGAGATAAACTTCATCCACTGGTTGCCTGCTTTTTGCGTATCATGAACTTCATTCGAAATATGCATTACGATATATCTCCTCCTTTAAATAAATATAGCCGCCACAACATTCTGGCTGCAGTAAGTATGGTCACAAACAATATTCAACCACTCTACCCTACATTATACCGGAAATCCATCTTTTTTACTGTCCTATCCTGCAATTAAATTCACTTTTTTATCAAAACTTGACGTAAAAAGTGAAAAGTGAGAACATAGTAACTACTACTGTATCATTATTGGAGGAAATATAGGTGAAAAAATTAATCCAGCAATATCCCCTTGCCGTTCTGCTAACCGCACTTTCATTTGCCGTGGCACTACTGTTAGCCGCCAGTCATAATAACCTGTTCCCATTTTCACTCTGGAATGAGCACAGGGTTCCTCAAGAGCCAATTCACCTCACTGCCGTACCCTTAGGCAGTATAAATAAGCCGGTACAAATCATTCGAACGGGTTCTGTCGAACATGCCACATCCACTCCGATTACGGCAGACTTTTCTGGTCTTCTGAGTGAACTATACGTTGCAGAGGGCCAAGCAGTCAAGGCAGGCCAGCCTCTGCTTAAGATCCAGGCATCTTCAGCATCAGTGGTCGAGCAAATTACAGAAGGGCCTTCTGAGCAAACACAAAGCAATTATGATAATGCCCTAAAAGAATATAACCGCTTACAAAAATTATTCGAATTAGGAGCGATTCCACGACGACAGGTGGAGACTGCTGCTGCTCGTTTGCAGGAAGCAAAAGAAAATTTATCCGGCACCCAAAATGCAATGCCGCCTTCCAGCGCTATTATAAACGGCTCTGCCACAATCAACGCACCAATCGACGGCATCGTGACTGGTTTATCCTCGTCTTCTGGAAAAGCAGTACAAGCTGGTCAACAGCTGCTTTCCTTAGGAAGCGGTCAAGAAGTAGAGGTTGTCATTCCTCTGAATCAAAACGATCTGTATTTAGTTCATCTTGGCACACCAGCTGCGATAGAAGTATCTGACCAAAGGGTGGGAGGCCAGATTTCCAGCATCTATCCTCGAATTGAAGCAGAAGAAGTCTCTGCCTATCTTGCTCATATGAAACTTGCTGCTAATCCAAATGGGTTGCTTACATTTGGTATGTCCGTTGCCATTCATATCGATACCGGAAAAACAGCTCCCGTGCCTGCAGTTCCTAAAGCATCAATATTTCAAGATGATCAGGGCCGAAATCTCATCTATCTCGCCGTCAATGAAAAAGTACTCCTGCAAGAAATCAGCATTGGAGAAACCATTGGCGATTTCACAGAAATCACCTCTGATCTTCCACAGCAAAGTATGATCATAACAAGCAACATGGACGATATAAAAAATGGTGATCCGATTACAGTGGTGCCACAAGACGCCAATTAAGTCTTCTCTTTCAGCAAGATATCTGATTAAGCACTCATTGAAAGCAGTACATCGTTATCCTTCATACTCTTTTATATACAAATAAAAAGTAGTTCCTGAATCGCCTGTAATGAAGTCAATCGCAGCATCATGCCTTTTTGCAATACTATAACACGTCGCAAGACCAAGACCAGTTCCCTTTTCCTTTGTAGTAAGAAATGGAGTTCCCAGTTTGGGTCGTATCTCCTCTGGAATTCCAGATCCCTCATCTTGTACAGCAAATACGATGTTATCATTTTTTTTATATACCCGAATGGTTAGAGTACCTCCTGATTCCATGGATTCAAAAGCATTACGTACCAGATTTAATATTAACTGACGAATTTCTCTTGGATCTAACAAAGCCATTGGAATTTTTTGCAGCTGGGTTTGTACATTTTGTCCTAAAAGACGGGCATCCGATTCAATCAATGGTAATATTGCTTTAATAAGTTCCACCAAATTGATGGGTTTGCGCACAACGATTTTATTGTTAGCCAAAGATAAAAATTCTGAGATGATTTGATTGGCCCGATCTAATTCTTCAATCATCAGATCAAACTGCTCACTAAAGTCAAGGAGCCGATCCTTTACCTTAAGCATTTGCAAATACCCGCGAACCGTAGTCATAGGATTTCTGATTTCGTGTGATATACCGGCTGCCATTTCCCCTACTAAATGCAGCTGTTCGAGTCGAGCCATTTCCCGCTGAATTCTTTTTTGCTCATCGATATTACGAAAGTAAACAGTTAATCCTCCATCCGATAACGGATAGATGTTCACACTCATCCACTGCTGTCCGAATTGAGAAAAAATTTCAATGTGCACAGGAGTTCTTGTTTTTTTCACTTTCGTTATATTCTCAAAGAATATCGGGGTTTTGGGGATAATATCCCATATGTATTTACCGACCAGCTGCTGCGCTAGCTTTAGAGATGCATATCTGGAAACATACTCCACAGCCACTTTATTTGCATATGAAAAATGCAATTGATTATCTAATGAAAAAAATCCATCCAAGGCCTGAGCTGCCTGGCTAATAATCTCTTGATTCAGCAGACTGATCCCCATTGCAATGACACCAGTGATATTTCCATCTTTATCCTTTATCGGGAGAGAATTTGACTTAAAAGCTACCCCATATGCTTCCTTCTCCACATTAATGCTGGAAGCCTGCCCTGTTTCTAGCACTTTCCTAAAACCTGCACTCTGCGGTATAGGCGCTCCCAGGGGAAGTTTTATATCAATCTCTTTGCCAGGCAAATAGTAAATAAATTTTTCCTGGTCAGTAATACCAAACATAATATCCAATGGAAGAAGTTCCTGAATAATTGGCAAAGTAATTTTTAGAGCTGCCAATAATTCTTTGGTTTCGCTCTTTGCTATGTTCACAGAACAACCAACTCCTCAATACCCATATATGGCTGACATGCAAGGATCTCCCAACTTACTACATAATGATCCCGCTTCGATTGTGTAACCCATTTGGTAACGCAGAAGTAAATAGATAGTACAATCACTGCTTTTCTTTCTTAATTTCCCATTAATATACAAAATTCCTGCAAGTTCTCTTTAGAGTTCTTGCAGGAATGAATTATTTCTATTAAGAATCAACACTTTGCCACGATCTGGTTAACCTTCACCGTCCATAGCCTGACATATAATTTTCACTATTTCTCATTTGAAACAGCAAACGCTTCACTGGCAGTACACGTAAGATCAGCAGGCAAATCATCAACTCCGGTAAAAGATAGGTGGCATTAAACACCAAGGAATACCAATAGGGTGATGTTCCAGGCGGGGCGTAGCTGGCAAAGAAAACTACCCCAGATATAAAATGGCAAATAAATCGACCACAGCTGCCAACAATGGCTCCCAGCAGCATTCGATCTTTAAAATAGCCTGCCAGACCAAGTGCCATATATGGCAGGGGATAATCAAAAAGGACTTGAACAGGATGCAGGATATAAGGATCTTGAAGTAGATTAAGCAGACCATAGGTAAATCCCGCCAGATATCCGACAACCGGTCCATAGCGAAAAGCAATCAGTAAAAGAGGAATCATTGCTCCGAAGGTTACACTGCCCCCTGAGGCATGTGGTACAAACGGAAAGTATGCAAAATGACGGTCAATGCAAGCATTAAACTAATATGAACCATCATCGGCGTATTTATTTTTATTTTTTTTATGTATGCAAAAGCGAGTATCAATGCCACCATAGCTGCTAAGGCAAAAACACTGGCAGGCTGCGCAACTATCATTGCTATATTCTTACTAAAAGCTGCTTCCATAACACTCATCTCCATTCCAGCATAAATAGATCCCTAGCCAACCTGTTCCTATCGAAACGCGAAATTCCCTGTTCATTTCACGGGGACGATTACTGACAGCATAAGGCAGGGCATTATGCAATGTAACATTGGCTAAAGGCCAGTGAACCCCCTCAATCGATACATCCGTACATTCCGGAGATAATGGGAGTAACGAAATTATTTCTGGAGGCGCAGCAGTTTCTATGCATACAGAATCCTTACCTTTTAATAAGATCAGTACCTCTTCTTCATCTGCAGCGCAGCAGCCCCGTATTCCAAAATCCTCACAGCCCTTTAATGAATGAATATTACTAAAGGTATGATCGAAGCGGCCTCCCCATACGCCAGTTACAGTGACTGCCGCATGTCCATGAACCACTCCCACCCGTTGTAATGCCAGTTGTAAATCCGTCAAATTCTTTTCTGCCGGATAGACCTCCACAGGGATTCCCAAGCTCTCCCCCCAGGCCCATCCCTGGGATGTGGCACTATCACCATCACCAATGAGCCGCTCGGGAATAATGTGATTCGCGTAACAACTATCAATACCGCTATCTACACACCAAACAGGAAACTGGTCAGCGGCCTGAATCAGCCAGTCAGATGCTGGTTTCCTTCCCCCGGCGACAAGCAACACTTGTGTATCCGGCAGTTCTTTTTCAAAGGAACATCGTAATTGTGGCAGTACCAAAAGGTTCTTCATTCCATCAATCTCCTGAATCTCTATCTTCACATCTTTAAAAGCAATCTTATCCTATGATTTATATTATATATTCTTTATTCAAAAAAATCATCTATATAGTAAAGCCCCCGCAATATATACCCTCTTGGGGATATTGCGGGGGCTTTGCAAGCCAGCCTCTTTTTTTCGATTTTGTTTTTGATTACTTTTTTATTTATTTCTTTTCATAACATACAGCTGCTCCGGTTTCCAATACACCTGCGATGTATGTGGATACTTCCATATGGACTGGATGAACCAGATACGCATCAAAATCTTCCATAGATGCAAATTGAGTAATCAATATGATGTCATAAGACGATGCTCCATGGCGAATATTTGTTTCTACTTTCAAATCATGAAGATATTCGATTTTCCCTTGCATGCTCAGCAAAACATCTCTAGCCTTATCGATGTTTTCACGGTCTCTGTCTTTTAGTTTAAGAAGTAAATTGTTTATAATCATTTTTATCTCTCCCATGCCTTTTCCTTAATTATAAAGAAGCAATGAGACAACTATATGTCATATTAGAAATTCAGATGTTAAATAAAATGCAGTATATTTTCTCTATTTCCTTCGTATCCCTTAGTGACAGTATCCAATCACTCTTTTTCTACAGTTCATGACCTCCCATATCGATCATCAAAACGAACAATATCATCTTCACCCAGATAGCTGCCGTTTTGTACTTCGATAATCTGAAGAGGCAGTCTTCCGGGATTTTCAAGGCGATGGTTGGTGGTTTGGGGCACGAAAACGCTCTCATTTTCATGTACCATTTGTTCTAAAACACCAATAGTGACCTTTGCCGTACCGCCAATAACAATCCAATGCTCACTACGATGATAATGCATTTGCAGACTTAAGATTTCACCGGGATTCACAACAATCTTTTTCATTTTGTACCCTGGACCAGAACCAAGTACGGTATAGAAGCCCCAGGGTCGATAAACGGTTGTATGCTGGTCTGCCTCAATCCTCCCCTTCTCCTTTAGTTCACAAACCAGATCCTTGACCTTTTGAGATTCGCCTTTTTTAGCAACAACGATAACATCGTCTGTCTCTACTACCAAAATATCCTCAAGACCGATGCCGGCAATTAGACGACTATGTCCCAGTATCAGGGTATTTGAGCATTCAATCGGAATACAGTCCCCTTTTACTGCATTGCCATCCAAATCCTTATCCAGCACGTCATAGATTGCATCCCATGAACCGATATCATTCCATTCCGCCGTAATCGGCAGCATTACCATCTTTTGAGATTTCTCAGCAATTGCATAGTCAATAGAGATGTTGGGCATTAGAGTAAAATTCTCTTTCATTCCCTCCAAACCACTTTGGACCAGCTCGTAAATATCGGACTGATACGCTGCTAGTTCCTCCATAAAACACTGAATCGTAAATGCAAACATACCTGAGTTCCAGTAGTAGTTGCCAGCAGCCAGATATTCTTCTGCTGTTTTTAAATCCGGCTTTTCCCGAAAGGATTGAACGGCAAAACCACCGCTAAAGGGTGTACCTGCCTGCATATAGCCATAACCCGTTTCCGGATGATTGGGCTGTATACCAAGAGTCACAATCTTGTCCATATTCGCTAATCCAATGGCCTGGCGAACATTTGCTGTAAACGTCTCTATCGGGCGGATAATGTGATCAGAAGGTGTTACATACAGTATTTCATTGGGCTGACAGCCCAAATCTTCGAGGCAGTATTGTGCCGCGAATGCCACTGCCGGCGCCGTATTTCGTGCCATCGGCTCCAGCAGGATATGAGCTCCCTGAGCCTTAGCCAGGATGAGTTCTGTCCGGACATGATGAACATATTCCTGATTGGTCACTACTACCATGTCAGAAGGTTTGACCATAGGCAAAAATCGGGTTATAGTCTGGGCAAGCAGCGACTCTTCACCATTGAGTTTTAAAAATTGTTTAGGAAACAGAGTACGGGAAAGAGGAAATAATCGACTACCTCCGCCACCGGCGAGAATAATAACTTTCATAGGATCATCAATTCCTTTTTATACTGAATACCGTCCAAAATCCTTTATTTGCGATTGGCTTGACGCCATGAAGGTAAAATAACTTTCCCCAATTTTCTCCAATTAGATTGCGGGGATGCTTCTTCTTTATTTTGTAAAAAACGGTTATGAATCCCCAATGGTGCTGATGCTGCATTTTCCAATGCCAGGTTAGCGATTGCATACCCAACAATACTTTCGGCACCTTGGTTGCGGTTTAGCCCATCAACCATAATACCATCATAACAACCACCGGTTTCAGCATCAATCAGACTTTCCTGGCGGGAGTTCTCGCCCAAATACCAGGCAAAACTCCTCTTTGCCAACTCTAACATGGATTCATCGCCAGTGACCTCATAGGCAGCCAAGTGAGCCAGCGTGGACATGGATGCCTCGACAGGCTGTTGATCAAATAATGCAGGCTCACCGCCCCGAATCCACCATCCTCTACAACCTACGGGTCGGAAAAATCCATCTCGGAAGGCATCATTATCAAGAAATTCTATACTTTTACGTGCGATGGAGAGAAACCGTTCTTGTCCTGTTTTGTGGAAAGCCACGAACATAGCCCAAGGCAGTACCGCATTATCGTAAGTAAGGCTGTTTTCAAACCAGTACCAGTCCTTTTCGCCTGCGCACCATTCAAAGGAACGAGCAATGGAATCGGCGAATGTAAGGATAAGGTCATCACTCTTAGCCCCATCGATAAAGCCAAGACCAATGAGTGTATATGCCTGCCCTCGCAGATGCTTTAGAGAAGAGATCTGCGGCAATGCGCGGCTGACAGCACTGGTACATGCCTCCTTAATCCCGCGGGGCATCACAGACGAAGCCAATGTATACCCTAAAGCCCAGATACAACGTCCAAAACATTCTTCTGATCCTTGAGTTTCGGTAAATTGTCGATTATAGGTCATGAAATTCCGAAAATGACCGTTTTCATTCTGGGCATACAAGATGAATGCTAAGTAACGGTAGATTAATACAAGATATTCCGACTTTCTTTTATTTTCATAGAGCATCACTGCCATAATTAATGCCCGGGCATTGTCATCAGTTGTATACCCCTTATCCAAATCAGGAACATTGTAGCGTGTATGCTGAAACATACCTGTGTCATCGGTCATCCTAAAAATGTGCGCATCGTCAAGAACATTGCCGAATTGGGTCATTATATTGCCCTCATTCCATTGCGCTCAATTACAGTAAGGTGGGCTTGAGCTTTGAGTTGCAGCGGACGAGCTGATCCAATGATATTCATGCATAATTCAGCATATTGATCCGCAACAGTAGACCACTTCATTGTTCGACCAACTGCCATTGTCTTCATTTCCATTTCTTTTTTCTCAGTTGGATTGCCAAGCACGGTTCGAATGCATGATGCCATCGATTCTGAATCTTTAAATTTACTAAGCATTCCACGACCGTCACCTAACATTTCCTCGGCATAGCGATATGGAGTCGATACAATTACCCTTCCGCGCCCCATAGCATATGCCAATGTTCCGCTGACTGCCTGTTCTTTAGACAAATAGGGTGTCAGATACATATCAGACATTTGAAGATAGGTAATCACTTCTTTTTTTGTCAGGTACTTATCAATAAATCGAATGTTATTCTGTACTCCAAGGCTTTGTGCCAGATCCATCAGACTCTGCCTGTATGTTTCACCCATGCTTTCTTTGACACATGGATGAGTTTTACCAAGAATCAGATACATCAGATTTTCATAATCCGGGACGACCTTGGCCACCGCTTCAATTCCATATTCCAAACCCTTGGCTGGACTAATGAGTCCGAAGCTGCTGATGATTTCCTTATTTCGCAAGCCGTAATCCATTTTTAATTTTCCCCTTGACTCGACCTGCATATTAGGAACTCCGTGAGGTATAAACAAAAGTTTTTCTGACTCAATGCCGTAGGTTCCAGCCAATATGGGCATAGAACTTTTCGCCATCGTTACTACCTTTGTGCTAAGTCTTCCCAGATCTCTGAGAACAGTTCGTTGTTTCGATGACGGTTCTAACAACACAGTGTGTGTCGTAATAATGAAAGGAATTTTCAGCCCCTTTGCTAAATCAATGATGTATTCGCCGCATTCACCGCCAAAAATCCCATATTCATGTTCAATAACTAAAAGATCCAAATTATCATTGGCCCATGATGCTGTCATCAAATAACTTGTACGATCGTGCTGGCTCAATCTATATTTTATTCGGGAATTCTCACACTCTTTCTTATCCACTACTGCAATGACACTTGGACGTATGAGTCCCATTTTAGCAATTTCAGTTACTAGATCTTCTGTAAATGTGGCTAAACCACATTCTCTAGGAGGATATGTGCTTAAAAAACCAATATGTTTTATTCTATTTTCCCTAACCATTTTCTTTATCTCCTTCTTTTTGAGCAGCCCTCTTTAGGTGTTTAGCTGCATCTTATCGATTTACGCTGCTTAGGTTCATCAATCCACTTTTCTAACTTGGATTGTGCCAAACCTTAACAAGGTGCAAACCACCATTGTGCGCTCATCTTAGCAAAAAAGGTCATCACCAGCAATTTAAAACACCTTTAGATGTCTTCTAGATCCACTGTTGATGACCATTATCAGCCATTACATTTTTCTGTTTTTATAGCTTAGTCCTTTATGAATCCCCCAATGACCTTTTCTGAGAGATTCAACATCAATCCATAGTTTCTGCGGAATCGGCTTACACGTTGTATACCAATCCTTTGCACCTTGTACTAATTTCTGCGGCGGCGCGTTCTTGCCAAAATGGGATATGTTAAGAAGTGACACGCTGATTCGGATGGTAGCATTATTTCCCCCAGACCATTCCTGGGCTTCTAGTTCCTTGTTCTTCGTTAGCCATACAACACCTCCACCTGACTGGTTAAGGCAGCCGTGCTCTAATATTTGTTCCAAATTTTCTTCTGTTGTAAAGTGATATAGTCTCATATTTCACCCGTGAAAATCAGTAATTTTTTTATAAAATTCATTTTATTTTCTTCCTTTCTTTAAGACTCATGGTCACATGTTATAGTCTTTTTATTTTCAGCTTACGTATCTAATTGAAAGAGCAACGTCTGATTTTGGCATCGCCTCTGACTAATAAAGTGCTTCATCTAAGGGCTCTGGACACGTTTTAACATATTCCAGCAAATCCCCTATGCTGGCAGTAGCCAGGGCAATACAAGAATCGGCCCCTCCATAGTACATGTTAAGCAATCCGGTCTTATCGTCCAGCACCCAGCCACTTGGAAAAACGACGTCATCAACGTCCCCCTCCCGTTCATACCCTTCCGTTGGTCCAAAGACCCATTCATCAGTGCGGTGCAATACCTTTGCCGGATTATCCAGATCCAGTAATGCCAGACCGATTCGGTAAATCGAACCAGAAGCGGTTTGGCGCACTCCGTGATACACAAGTATCCAGCCTTCAGCAGTCTCAATAGGTGGCGCTGCAAGACCAATTTTCCCACCATCCCACCAACCACCTCGACGGGCATGCATTACCACCTGACGATCTCCCCAATGGGTAAAGTTACTATCCGAATAGGATAACCAAATGTGAGATCCTGGCACATAATTAGTAGTAACCGGACGATGAATCAGGGCCCATTTTCCCTGTATTCGGCGAGGAAAAAGTGCGGCATCTTTATCTTCCGGCGGCATGAGCGGTCCGATCCTCTCAAACGTAATAAAGTCATTGGTCAGTGCCATTGCTACAAGTGGTCCATGACGAGAGAAAGCAGTATAGGTTATCGCCCACTTATTCAGCTCAGCAAGCCAAGTAATCCTAGGATCTTCAATTCCCCACCGTTCCTCCGGATAGTTTAGCGGATCTGCTTCCAGCGTTGGCACTCTGTCAATTTGCCAATTGCTGACTCCATCATCACTAATCGCCTTAGTCAGGTGGGAAAAACCTCGCCGATCCTCTACACGAGCCAGCAGCAATACTTTACCGTGAAACATAGTGGCTGCTGGATTGAATACTGAATGTGCAGGATAGGGCCAATCTTTCGCTGTCAAAATCGGATTCTTTGGATGCCGCTTAAACAGTTCTTTAAATGTATGATTGTCGTTTTTCAACTGAGTCCCAAACCAATTTTTATCCATAAAAAAAACCCCCTACGTTTGGATATTCGGCGCGTTGCCGGCAAGTGTGAGATCTCACACCCAGTCTGTATATCCCGTGGCGGTTAAAACACAATATAGTATTGTTCCCAATCGTCAGACAGTAGGTTCAAACGATTTATACTTTATTATACTACAAATAATTATTTCCGTCAAATAATCGTTTTTCCTGAATAAACAATCATCCATTTCTATTGAACATTTTTTGACAATCTTCTGGTTTATGCCCGGGCACATGCATAAATCAATCCTCTATTTGTAATGCCCAAGAGCTTTTCATTCATTATTATATCCTGGCAGACATACCAAGATGATATTTCGATTTTAATAGGATTCCTTATTAACTATAATTTTTTTAATATTTCTTTGTAAACCTCAATATATTGTTTTACCATTTTCTCCTGTGTAAATTTGCATTCAACCGTTTTGCGGCAGTCTTCCCGTGAAATATTTCTGATATCTTTAATCTTCTCAGCCATTTCCTCCACATCAGACACAATAAACCCATTCATACCATCCTGAATAATTTCGGGCATAGAACCTTTATTAAATGCAAGGACAGGTGTTCCGCATGCCATTGATTCCACAATACTAAGACCAAAAGGTTCATTAAAATGAATGGGATGCAGCAATGCATATGCATTACCCAGAACATTATTTCTTTCTTCAGGACCTACGGAGCCAATGTAACATACGTCGTCATTAAGATATGGCTCTACGTCATTTTCGTAATAAGACTTATCCTGTATAATTCCAGCAATAACCAGCTTCATTTTTGCTCTTTTAGCAACTTGTATTGCCTCCCAAGTTCCCTTGTCCTTATGTATTCTTCCAAAGTAAACTAAATAATTGCCCTGTTCTTTGTTTAATGTGAATTTTTCGATGTCAATGCCATGGTATACAGTCCTTATATAATCCAGATCCTCATGCCGGTCCGCATTACTAATAGAGACATAGTGAGTTTTTTTGTTATATTTTCTATACACAGGCATAATTTTAGGCGAAGAAAATCCATGTATCGTTGTTATAACAGGTGTTTTTATAAGACCGCTATAGGTCAGAGGCAAAAAATCATAATTGTTATGTATGATGTCAAATTCATCTGCCTGCTCCATGATTTGGGATATATGCAAAGATTCCCAAACTTTTGCATCCAGTTCTTTGTCTTCTTCATAGGGCGCTTTGCACACACTACGAAGCTTCGCACTGGTTAATGAATCGCCAGTAGCATAGAGTGTTACATCAATCCCCTCTTTCACAAGCCCCTCTGCCAATAAGGAAACGACTCTCTCCCAAGGACCATAATGCCTCGGCGGCGTCCTCCATGCAATTGGTGAAATGATAGCAATTTTCATATTAAAAATCCCCCTCCATAAATTTCCCTAAAAAACCACTCTACTTATTCATACTTACTATCTATAAAGCTTCGTCAGGGACAAAGGTGAAGCCTCTATTCCCCGAGCATACAAAAGCCTTTATTTTACCAGAGCTGCTTTACTATGAAATATTTCCCTAATAATGAGAATAACGTTTTAGATTTTTCTCATATAGTGATTGACAAAACTGCAAAATGGGATTATGTTAAATTTTGTATACTATTTTTTTAAGAGGAGGGATACTTGCATGCATTTTTTAACATATCAATCTAACGGTCAAGAAGAAATCGGCCTCTTGACAGCAGACCAAAAACAGATCATTCCTCTGCTGGCCGCCGAGCATCATTTTTATGGTGAAACCATATTGCCGACTACGCTACTCTCTCTTATTCAGCAAGGTGAATTAGCTTTACAGCGAGTCAAGTCGATCGTGAAATCAGTAGAAGCACAAAGCGATCTTCCATTTCTGCTGTCACCGGACAACATCCGGATTGTAGCGCCAATTCCTCGTCCTGCCAAAAATATTTTCTGCATTGGCAAAAACTATGCCGAACATGCTATGGAGGGTGACACAAGCGCCGACCCGAGTGTAGCTATCCCTAAATATCCAGTTATCTTTACCAAGGCTCCCACTACGGTAATTGGCCCTGGCGACATCATTAACAGTCATAGCCAAGTTACAAATGCTTTGGACTATGAAGTAGAACTGGCTGTAATCATTGGGAAGAAGGCTTCCTATGTTAGCAAAGAAGAGGCAATGGACTATGTATTTGGCTATACCATTCTTAATGATGTGACGGCACGGGATTTACAAAAGCGTCACCAGCAGTGGTTTCGTGGCAAAAGTCTTGATACCACAGCACCAATGGGTCCCTTCCTTGTTCACAAGACTTCTGTTCCTTCAGTCAATGACCTAACAGTAACATTAAAGGTAAACGGCGAGCTAAGACAGCATGCTAACACGAATTCTCTAATTTTTGATATTCCAACACTTATCAGTACGATTTCCTCTGGTATTACTCTTGAACCCGGAGATATTATCTCTACCGGCACCCCCGCCGGCGTTGGAGCCTATTCAACACCTCCTGTATTTTTGAAGCCTGGAGACAAACTGGAACTATCAATTACCGGTCTGGGAACATTAATCAACACCGTAGGCTAGTGGACTACTAGTCAATGCCCCTTGGTCAATCACTGACCAAGGGGCATTACATATTCACAGCTGTCTATTTAAATGCTAACAGATTTCATTCCTCCATAAACTGCACCAATTCTTTATTGAATTTATCCCGCTGGTCATAGAACAATCCGTGACCGCTGTATTTGAAGGGTACAAGTTTAGAGTTTCTAATTCCTTCATGTTGTGCAATAGCCAATGGAAACAGACAAACTTTATCGTGAATGCCATGAAGAATTAATGTAGGAACACATATGGTTTCAAGATCAGAAAAGAGCCTTTCTTCATCCAGCCACGAATTCGCAACTGCAGCGGTAGACCAGCCTGCCGCTTGTAATCCTAATTGAAAGAACCAGTCCGAAAAAGGCTGGGTTACGTACTGAAAGAAAAACATGTCTCCAAAGCCCCTAAGCATTTTGGGACGATCATCCAGTGTATCTTGAATGATTTTATCTACGTCTTCTTTCTTTAACCCATGAGGAAAATATGGACGTTGAATCAGGCTGGGAGCTGCAGCTGCAAAAAGAGCAAGCTTCGCTACCCCATAGCCATTGTGGCGGGCCATATAGCGAATCACAATGCCTCCCCCTGTAGAATGTCCTCCAAGTACAAAGTCTTCTAAACCAAGGGCTTCAACCACACATCGAATATCATCTGCGGATTGATCATAGTCATAGCCTCCCCAAGGCTTATCCGAATTGCCGAATCCTCTAAGATCAATTCCAATGCAACGATAGCCCATTGCCGGGAGCTGGTCAAATTGATACTCAAACATTCTATGATTAGCAGGCCAACCATGTATAAATACAATGGTCTTACTGCTTCCCGGGTTGACATCTTCCACATAAAGATTTATGTTTGGCTCAACTTCAATAAAATATCCCATGCAAATCACTCCATTAAAAGTCTCTACATGGTACTATATTCAACTCGTAAGAAAAAAGCACAGAATAGGTCGTATTTAGATGGTTAAAAATTCCTTTGCATAAACCAAACATATGTTCTACAATATAATGAAGATACATAAAGGAGTTAATGCACATGGATGTTTTTGACAAGCTGAAAATTTTGACCGACGCAGCCAAATATGATGTGGCCTGCACCTCCAGCGGAGTGAATAAAAAGGCGTCCGCCGGAGGAATTGGCAGTGCAGCGGCCAGCGGCATCTGCCACAGCTTCTCAGGAGACGGTCGGTGCATCTCACTATTAAAGGTACTGATGACCAACGTATGCGCCTATGATTGTAAATACTGTGTAAACCGTAAGTCAAATGACACTCCACGAGCGTCTTTTACACCACGGGAATTGGCAGAACTGACCATCAATTTTTATCGACGCAATTATATTGAAGGGCTTTTTTTAAGTTCCGGCGTACTGAAAAATCCGGACTATACCACCGAGCAAATGATTGAGGCACTGCGCATCCTGCGAGAGGAATACCGATTTTTTGGATACATCCATGCAAAAGCCATTCCTGGAACAGACAGCGGTCTCATTGCCCGGTTGGGCATGCTGACTGATCGCATGAGTGTAAATATTGAACTGCCTTCCCAGAGTAGTCTGCAGCTGCTGGCACCGGACAAGTCTAAGCATTCTATTTTAGCACCTATGAAATACATTCAAAATCGCATCCAAGAAAATTCTACAGATATCATAAAATATCGCCATGCACCAAAGTTTGTTCCTGCCGGTCAGAGTACTCAAATGATTATCGGCGCTACGCCAGATACTGATTTTCAGATCTTGAATTTAACAGAAGGTCTTTATAAAAAATATAAGTTAAAGCGGGTATTTTTTTCTGCCTATATGCCTGTAGCCGAAAACGTCCTGCTGCCCACCTTAGATACAACTCCGCCTCTTTGGCGGGAACATAGGCTTTATCAAGCGGATTGGCTGCTTCGATTTTACGGTTTCACGGCAAATGAGCTCCTGGATCAGCAGCACCAAAGTTTTAATCCCTTTTTAGACCCAAAATGCAATTGGGCACTCCATCATATGGATTTCTTTCCTATAAATATAAACCGGGCACCCTACAGTGACTTGCTGCGGGTGCCCGGCATTGGCGTAAACAGCGCCAAACGAATTGTAATTGCCCGCCGCTCAGCAACCCTCCAATTTAATGATCTAAAGAAACTGGGAGTTGTACTAAAGCGGGCACAGTATTTTATTACTTGCGGCGGTAAAGCCACAGGCAGCTTAAAAATTACCCAGGATAAAGTACTGCAGTCTTTAATGTCAGAAAAAACCTTAGGTATGTATCACCAGAGTTTTCCACTTCAATCACAGAATAAGCAGCTCTCTCTTTTTGAACAGCCACCCATGATATTATCTGGATACCCACAGGAGGATCTTCAAAGATGTTTGACCAGTCCAATCTGATTTATCGTTATGACGGAAGCTTTGACGGGCTGCTCTGCTGCGTATTTGAGAGCTATGATAAAAAAGAAATTCCGACAGAAATCATCCTGCCGGACGCCTCCCAGACATTTCTCTTTGCCGCTAAAGAAATTAGGACTGACATGGAAAAATCAAGCCGAGTACTGGCTTCCATCCCGGAGAAAATGGGATGCGATGCTCTGAATTTCATACGACGCGCCTTCCTAACCTGTGCTGAAAAAAAAGAGTTGTACATTCTTCTATTCCTGCGTTTAGGTTATCGCTATGGACGATCCATAATGGGTATGTTGACCGATGACACAGTTAATACCCTGTTTAAGGCTGTGAAACATTTAGATAACGAAAGTCACCTGTTGAAAGGATTTGTACGATTTTCCATCTTCAACAATATTCTGGTTGCCCAAATAGAGCCAAAAAATTACGTACTGCCGCTGATGACCCAGCATTTTAGTGAACGTTATCCAGAAGAGCGTTTTTTAATCTATGATAAAACCCATGGCATGGCATTGGTTTACCAGCCTTACCAATCTGCCATAATTCCAATTGAAGATCTTGAGCTTCCTGAACCGGATGAACAAGAACAATCCTACCGGGAGCTATGGCAGCTCTTCTACGATACCATCGAAATACAGGGCCGTCACAACCCTAAATGCCGCATGAGCCATATGCCAAAACGTTACTGGAAATACATGACAGAATTCGGCAGTCTCCCCAAAAAATCTCCGCTGAAACTGGAGGATACCGCTAAGTTCCTTATACCATAATCTTGGTCTTCCATGCACCGCTTTTCCAGCGCCATAACATACACATTCCGCGCAGCCATTCATCGACAAGCATCAGAGCCCAAATTGCCGGCAGACCAAATCCCAAAATGACTCCCAGATAGTAACCTAGCCCAATGGTAACAGACCACATGGAAAGTATGGCAACGATCACAGGAAAATTGACATCTCCAGCGCCCCGCAAACCATAAATAAAGACAATATTAAACGTTCGTCCCGGCTCTAAAAGAGCATCAATTGCAAAGATCAGAGCACCAAGAGCAATAATCTTTGCATCTGTGGTGAAGATCCCAATAAGTTGATACCTAAATACAAACAACATACCTCCAATGATCCAGGCCGAAGCAAAGGCGACCAAAAAATTATGCATTCCAGCTTTCTCTGCTTCTTCAAATTTCCTGGCACCCACTAATTGTCCGATCATAATAATATTGGCTTGCCCAATAGCTAAGGAAAATAGAAAGGCCATCTTAATAATGGACCAGGCATAGGTGCGGGTAATATATGCATCGGCTCCCAAATGGACAATAATGATGGTCATAAGCACCGTCTGACTCATGTTATAAGACATGTTTTCCATTGCAGCGGGAAAGCCAATCTTCAATAACTGTTTCAACTGGGTCTTAGGAAATTGAAGTAAATGACGCAGGATATCGAGCTTAAGCAGCTTAGTAAATAAATATACCAAGGCAGAACACACTGCAATTCCTTTACTGCAAACAGCCGCAATCCCAACGCCGTAAACCCCCATCGCCGGAATTCCTGCCACTCCAAGTCCTAGTACTACAGATCCAATCAAATTTAAAACATTCATAAAAGCGGTTATCGCAAGGCACTGCTTGGTTCTCCCAAATCCTTTCAGTATGGCATCAGCCGACGACAGCATCGCGTCAAAAAAAATAAAACCACCTGCTAAGAGCAAGTAGGTATGAGCGTAGGATAATAAATTATCAGCAATTCCCATAAACATCAACATCTTTTTTCCGCCAATGACTAGCACCAAACTGGCTATCCCGCCTAAAATCGCATTAAACAGCAGGGATACAGCAGCCACTTTATCAATTTCTTCCGGTCGTTTGGCCCCTACATTCTGCGCCACTAAAACCGAGGTTCCCATGGAAATGATGGCAAATACCAGAAAAAAATTCCATAAAATTTGAATCGTAGCTTCCACAGCTGCTGCAGCAACACTGTCATACTTGCTTAATATAAATACATTTACAAACCCTACCAACGTAATCAGAAATAATTCCAAAAATATCGGCCAGGCAAGCTTAAATAACGATAACTGACTCACAGCCATTCCCCCCATGCAACACAAACAGGATTCCAAATACAATTTGTTTATCCTATCAGAAAACTGTGAGATTGTCAAAATTCCCTGCAATAAAAAAATGAACCACAAAGACGCAAAGGACACAAAGGGTTTTATTATATTTTTTGTGTTCTCCTTTGTGTGCCGCGGGTAGCGGCATTGCGCCTTTGTGGTTCATAAAATCTTATATTTTCTTTACTTCGTAACTTTCTTCATAATGATCGTCTCTTGCCCCTTGCCTTCTTTTGATCCATGGGTATATCCTACGACATCAAAATGCTCGCTTAGGCGCTTTGCCAATACTTCATAATTAGGGGCTTTCCCCCGCATACAGGTAGACAAATGCACCACATCTACGCCATTTTTGATCATCGTCTCAATCTTATGATCAATATCACCGTCAGCATGAGAAAAAGTAATCAGCTCAATATCGCCCTCGTATCCGGCAAAAGCATCCTTTCTTTGAAAAAAGGCATTAAGGCAACCTTTACCAGTACAGCGCTTCATGGTTTCTTCTCTGACTAATATAGCAACTTTCATGGTTCACCTTCATTTTTACATTTTCGAAACGCCTTTCCATATCTATCGAAATAACTCGATCTACCGTTTTAAAGCTGACATGGCCACTAGTGTCTTTTCAAAAACTTCGTAAGTCAAGGCTCCTTCTAATACCTTTTCTGTCCCGCTAAAGATAGTCGGAACCCATTCCAGCTGCTTGTCCATACATTCCTGATCCGCTTTCAGCAATATTGGAAGATAGCGTTCACTTGCCACTGCCTGCTCAAATGCTGCTATATCCAGACCAATCTGACGAGCAATGCCGATTAGCACCTCTATATCACCGATATTTTGATCTAACACATAGCTGGTTTTATAAACCTCGGCAACCCACTCCTGCACCTTACCGTTGTCGCGGGCAAATTCCAATCCCTGCAAAGCCAGCCGCGTATTCGGTACCAACAGCTTATTTCCCGGTACAAGACCAGCTGGTTCACCAAGGGCATTCAGTTTCTCCACTCTTTCACTAAATACAATACCAGGCACGACATCTTGGATCATCCGGCCGCCTTTCGGAAGATCCGGATGTATTTCCCAGCCAACCCAGTCATCAGCCAGATCAATTGTCTCTTTTAGCTTTTGAACAAATCCCCATGCAATGTAGCAGTATGGACAAGAAAAATCAAAAATAATACGTAATGGTAAAGCCATATCGATCTCCTCCTACTATCATGTATTGTATCCCCGAAGAACAACCATAAAATCTCTATTTCTATTTTATTCTATTTCTCATTTTACATACAAACTCCTGCAAGATCATTCCTTGCAGGAGTTACTATTTATCCTTTTTTTTCCTAACTGCTTTTCAGCAGCTGCAATACTCTTTCAGGCTGTAGCTTTGCTATCTTCGACACAATTCCAGCATTTGCATCACCCAGACTGGTTTTTACTTGTTCCATCTCCTTTTTGACCATATGAGAATCTGTTATCCCCGAAGAATTGATCTTTTCAGCTGTCACACTCTCTTGATTTTTTAATTTATTTCTTATATCCTCAAGCTGCGCTTGCTTATCGGTAACATAGGATATCGCCTCATCAAAAATTCTGCTGGCTGCATCAGGATGGTTAATAAAATCCACTTGATCCGTACCAAGAGCCTTGCTATCTACTTTAAACTGTGTGTAATTTCCCCTACTGCTTTCAATCATAGCAGCTTTATTGTCCTGATATGGAATTTGATCTTCCCTGCGGGTTGGCCAAATGACACGGAAGTTTTCCAGCGGTGTATCCGTAGGATGGTTGATATCAGGAATTACCGATTCTGCCGTCTGAATGGGACCGCCATCAACAGTAGATCCTCCAATAGCTCCCGTATCTCCTCCAGCCAGAGAGGCTCTAAATTCACCCGCTGTATCAAGATTATAGATAAATGCAGCCCCATTCCCATTTTTAACATAATCATTAACAAAAGCCTTCACATTAGAATAACGAGAGACATTGTTCAACGCTTGATCAAGGCTTTCCGTTGGGTTGGACTTTAGATCCGTCAGCAAATCTTTTATGCCGCCGCTATAGCCATCTTCTTTTATCTTCGTATGTAAATAACGTACTGCCATGGATGCTGCCGAATAATGTAAACTCGTATTCGCCCAGGAATGATTGGTCCCATCACCCAAAGCATCCTGAAGCGCTGTTGCACCTTTCATACCTCCACCACTGCGCTTTAAATCAAGGACCACCCTCTCGTTAGGACCATGGATGAATTCCGCAGTTCCTTCTTTAAACCAGTTAGGCATCGCTTGAAAGTTCATTGTCCGTCCCATGAGTACATGAACCATCTCATGAGTAACAACGCGATCGTCGTACTGCCCCGGGTCTCTTCCCCCATTGGGCAAAGCAGCTGGAAGTGCACTTTTTACGGCAATATGCATGGTCTGGTTAATTGCTTTCCCATCTTTGTCATAATTGTACATGATCGCAGCAAGATAAGGTACAGAATCTTCATCCAGCACGATCTGCAATTCTGCTCCATCGCCAACTAATCCATAGCGCTCCTTAATGACATCTTCCGCTACTTCTAACCAATCACTTTTTAAAGCTGTTATAACCTCTTCATTATTCGGATCTGATGAATAAGTGGTATTATAGCTGTCAATATCATGATTTATACTATTAATTTCGTTTTGAAACCTTTCCTTTTCAGCTTCGTCTTGAGAATCAGCCGCTTGAGCTGCTAATTCTTTCCCTCGCTCAAGCATGCTGCGAATTTTATCTAAATCTTGATCCGCAGCTTGCAGCAAGGATACACCATTTTGCATATTTTTCAATGTTTGCACCGGTATATCAGCCTTATTCTTTGTATCTTCAGACATTTCAACCTTGACAGCATCTTCATAGTTTGAGGAACTTGTCTCTATATTAGGAACAAGTGATAGAGGCTTCTTCTTTGATACATTATCTTTCTGACTCGCTGCCTTATTCGTTTCCACAATTGCGCTATTAATTCTCATTGGTACTCACTCCTAACCCCTCGTGAGAAGGTAAAACTTTTTCCTATCCTGTATTTTATATCGAAAGGATTTCTTTGAACTCTATTTGACCATATGCAATTAAACCAATTATATAAAAAAATCAATGAACCGCTTTTCGCGGTTCATTGATTTTTTTATAAAGTTATTGCTGTTGTTTAACTGATTGTCTAACATTAGGATTTGCCATTAATAGTGCTATTGATTTATTATTATCTATTTACAGACATAGAACTTACTTGTATGCGAGGAATACTCGCTTCACAAGGCACAGCCGTCTGGCATTTTCCACAGCCGTATCTGGGACGATAGCGCGCCAATACACGGTCAAGGTAATCTGAGCAAACTGCATTATCCTTACCTTGCTCATTGATCGCCAACGGAGGGCAGCGCAAGATACAAGCACCGCATTTTGTGCAATGCTCATCAATTCCAGTATACTGCCGCTCAGTAGGATCAATGGCAGCATCTACAATGATACTGCCAATCCTGCCGGCGGAACCATGGGCGGTAATTAATGATCGATTCAGGCTGAAGGTTCCTAAACCAGCTACAAAAGCAACATGTCGCTCTGACCAATTACTGCGGCGATTCACCACACTAAAACGAGAATCCAGACCGGGAGCAACAGCTCGCATTCCAGAATCCTTAATAAAGTGCACTAAATAGTTCCTCAAAGAGTTATTGAACTGCTCTCCTTCATAGCGTCCATACATCCATTCCCGAGCAGCTAGCCCTAATTTTCGATTCGCTTCACGGACTCTTTTCGTGAAAGGCAGAAAATAAGATATAACCGACTTGGCACCTTCTAACCACTCTTGGGGCATTCGATGCTGTGGGCCTACAACCTCATTTTCTTTTAACTTTGCAAATAATGGGTCAAAAGCATCTGCTGCCGCAATCAGCGGTGCATCAAAAAGCTGCAGCGAATCTAACTCTGCAATCGTATTCAGCGGACTATCCTTTGTGAAGGACCACGCAGCATCTTGTATCCCCTGTAATGTTATTCCTGTCATACATCATTCCCCCATCCCCAATACATTGCGTCACCTAAAACCAATGGTAATTTTCTAATTTTATTGTACTATATCTCCTTAATTCTGTATAATTGAAATAAGAGAATCATTATATCAATTATATTGAACTATAACAATTGGAGTGATAACAACTATGGATCTACGAGGACTCAAAACATTCCTAACGATTGTAAAACTGGGGAGTTTCCAGCAAGCCGCCCAAGAGCTTCGCTATGCACAATCCACTGTAACGATGCAAATTCAAAAATTAGAGCGAGATTTGGGAGTTACCTTATTTGAACGGGGGAAAAGCTTTCGCCTGACAGAAGCAGGAAGAATCTGCAGCGAACAATCCGCCCATATCCTGCGAGATGTCGATCAATTACAAAGTACTATGAGTGATATCACCCTCGGAGAATCCGGCTCCATTTTAATAGGTGCTATAGAACCTGCTGCAAGTTATCGATTGCCTAATATTTTGGCTGCCTTCATGGAATGCCATCCAAAAGTACAAATATCAATTCAAATTGGAAATACATGCACTTTAACGGAACTGACTCTAAAAGGCGAAATCGACTTTGCTATCTCTTCTGTACCGTCAACCAGCTCTGGCTTAACGTTTGAGCCTTTATTTTCTGAGCCTCTTGTATTGCTGGTTCCTTCCATGAATCCCCTTGCAGTAAAACAAGATATCACGATACAGGATTTAAAAGGCGAGCGATTTCTAGTTACCTCCCGAGAATGTGTTTTTCGAAAAAAACTATCGATTCTATTACAAAAAATAGGCACTTCTTACTCAACACTTGAAATCAACAGTTTAGCTGCACTTAAGTATTATGTCCAAGCAAATCATGGCATTGCCCTGGTTCCCGCAGCCACCGTCACACCAGCTCCTGCTGGTACCGCAGTAAAAATAGTACAAGATTTGAATCTGGATCTAGAAGTTGGATTTTTGCGCAGCTCTGAAAGAAGCACCTTTGGCGTAGCTGAAGAAAAGCTTTTCACTTTCTTAAGAAAATCCTTATGCGTCCTTTAAAATATATAAAACACATTAGAACCGCAGAGGCGCAGAGAACACAGAGAAATAATTAATAGGATTAAAGAATCCCTCTTTGCGCGCTTTGCGTCTCTGCGGTTCAATCATTCTTTCCCGGCTCTCTTTCGCAAAGTACACAAAGGATTTTATTTATATTTTTTGTGTTCTCCTTTGTGTGCCACGGGTGGAAACAATAAAATGATCAGCTGCTCTATCTTCTAGAGCAGCTGATCATCTTTATGGGAAATAGCCATTGTAATGCTGTTGGGAATCGCTTCAGAAAGAAGGAGTGCCCATGGTCCCCACCTTCGTGGGTAACAAATTGGCAGTATTCCCGAGAAAACCCTTTATCTAATAAAATCCCATACGCTTCTTGATTCTTTGCGACCATGTTTCTTTGCTCGTTATCTTTTCTCGTCCCCTCTAATGATCCAACGTCCATGTAAATCCTGCGCCCGAGATGTACAATATCTGCTGAACGCATAAACGCAATAAATCCTGCATACCAAAAAGAGCCTGAGATCGAGGCAATCCTGCCAAAAACCCCGGGATACAGGTACGCCGCGTACATCGAAATCAATCCCCCTAAAGATGCACCTGCAATTGCTGTATTTTCCGGATTCCTTATCGTACGATACTTCTCATCTATGTACGGTTTCAGCTCCTTTACCAAAAAAGCAAGATACTGGGCTCCCTGACCGCCAAAGTCAGAAAATCCTGCTGTTATCGCTTTCGCAAACCAAGGACTATACTCATCATTGCGATTATCCGGTTTAATACCTACAAAGATAAACTCCCGCAGTTCTTTTTCAATCATCATTTCTTCTAACTCACTCAGACAGTCGCGAAACAGGTAACCCCCATCATGCAGATAAACAACGGGAAAATGCTCCTCATGCATATCATAGGATGGCGGCAGATAAATACAGATTTCGCTGCTCATAAAAGCGGTAAGAATCAGCGTTCCCTTCATGCCTCTCCTCCTATTGCTTTTTTCTCTGTCTGCAGATTATCATAACTAAAACAAACAGGTACTCCATCCCGAGGATCAAGCATCACCCTGGCATCGATACAAAAAACTTGTTTTAATACTTCTGGCGTAATCATTTCCTGAGGGCTGCCCAATGCAACGATATGCCCCTCCTTCATAGCAACAATCTCATGAGAAAAACGGGCTGCGTGGTTAATATCATGCAGCACCATCACAATGGTGCACTGTCTCTGACGATTTAACTGCTGCACGATCTTCAGCACTTCTAACTGATGCACCATATCCAAATAGGTAGTCGGTTCATCCAATAGAAGAATTGCAGTTTCTTGTGCCAATGCCATCGCCAGCCATACCTTTTGCCGCTCTCCTCCTGACAAGCTGCCCAGCTCGCGATGCCGAAATGAAATCGTTTTAGTAATATCCATAGCCCATTCAATGGCCTTTTGATCAGCTATTGAACTTTTTTGTCCTTGATTGAGATGGGGGAACCGCCCGTATGTAACCAATTCTTCTACTGTCAACTCATTAGGTCCCACTGGATTTTGGGGAAGAAGTGTGAGTTTTTTAGCGATTTCCCGGGTAGCAAGGCTTTGTAGATCCTGGTTATATAAAAAGACGGTTCCTGCCTTTTGTTTAAGAATCCGTCCCATGGTTTTCAATAATGTTGATTTACCACAACCATTAGGACCAATAATCGTGGTGATTTCCCCTTCTTTCACAGAAAAATCAAGATCCTGGAAAACCGTATGCTGCTCATAGCCCGCCTGCAGTTTTTCTGTTCTAAGTATACTCATATCCATACACATCCTCTTAGGCTTTACTTCTAAATAATAAATAAATAAAATAAGGTACTCCAATCAGGGATATGATTGTCCCTGTAGCAACTTCGGCCGGTGCAAAGATGTTTTTGGCGATGAAATCTGCCACTATCACAAGAAGCATGCCTAACATTGCACATAGGGGGATCATTTGCTGATGACGAATACCCGTCAGGGATTTGGCTAAATGAGGAACTATTAATCCTACAAACCCGATGCTCCCGGACACAGAAACACAGGCACTAACCAGTCCAGTGCTGCAAAGCAATAAAATAACCTGCTCTCTCCCCACAGAAACACCCAGGCTTTTGACGCTGCTTTCCTCTAGTTGGAACAAATCAAGAATGTGGGCTTTCCAGAAAATGATAGGCAGTAAAAATAAGAACCAAGGCAATATGGAGATGCTATATTGCCAATTGGCATGAAACAGACTGCCGACGCTCCAAACTGTCGCTGTATGAAAATCCGTAGGATCCATTTTTAATGTAATATACAATGAAAGTGCCGCAAAACCAGAACCAAGGGCAATTCCCGTTAACAAAAAGCGTTGAGAATCCAGCCTCCCATTTTTCCAGGAAAGAAGATATACCAAAATAGAAGCAGCTAATCCTCCAATTAAACCAAAAAAGGGCATAGCCAGTATCGAAAACCAATCTGATCCAGCAAGTTTTCCCTGATAAAAGAACATAAATACAACAATGGCAAGACCCGCTCCAGCATTAATGCCTAAGATGCCAGGATCAGCCAGCCCATTTCGGGAAACACCTTGTAATACAGCTCCGGCGACCCCCAGACCCGCCCCTACCAACCCGGCAATCACGATCCTGGGCAGTCGAAATTGATAAATCAGCACATCATATTCTCCGTTTCCCTGACTGAATAGTGTCTTAACGACCTCAGCAAAAGTAAGATCAAAGACTCCATAACTAAGGCTTATATAAATAGCAGCCACAATTAGCCCTAGAGCAGTAAGCATGATGCCCACAAAACGTTCCTGACTGTATCTAAGCATACTTATTGCCCCCCTTTTTCCTCGCTAAATAAAGAAAAAAAGGCACGCCAATCAGAGAGGTAATGACTCCAACCGGAGTCTCGAAGGGATAGTTGAGAAAGCGGCTTACTATATCAGATAAAGCCAAAAATATGGCCCCTAGTACCCCTGAACAAGGTATGACCCATTTATAATCAGCACCTACAAGGAAGCGGACGATATGGGGAATAATCAGACCTACGAAAGCAATTTTGCCAGCTAAGGCCACAGCACTCCCCGTCAAAAGCATGACAGCAGCTGCAGCCAAGACTTTAACGACAGTAGTCCGCTGTCCCAAACTGACCGCCACTTCTTCTCCCAGGGAAAGTACGGTGACAGACCTGGCAATTCGAAGAGCCGCAAGCATTCCGACTATTACAAAGGGAATTGCTAATCTTACTTGCTCCGGCTGCAACTGATGCAGACGGGCATGATACCAAAAGCCAATATCCTGAGAGATTTGAAAATAGATTGCTAACGCAGAAGCAAAGCTGCTTAGAAAGGTTCCAATAATCGTTCCTAATATAGCCAGCCTGACTGGCGATAATCCATTGGGCAGTATGGATCCCAAACCAAAGACAATCCCCGCCCCAAGAGCAGATCCGGCAAAGGAAAATATGATCCGCTGCAAATCAGAGGCTTCGGGCAGCAAAATCATACTCAAGGTAACAGCTAAAATTGAACCATCACTGATACCCATAATTCCGGGAGAAGCCAGATAATTTCTGGTAATTCCCTGCATCAGCGCCCCGGATACCGCAAGAGCACAGCCAATCAGCATAGTTCCCATCGCTCTGGGCAGACGGGAGCTCATAATAATCTGGTGATCCACATTGGTGGGATCGAATTGAAATATGGCATTTCGTATCGTCATCATATCAATCTCTTTTACACCATAGAGTATAGATAAAGCCGCCATCAGAAGGATCAACGCTGGAGCTGCCAGCAAAATCATATAAGGAAAATAACGTTTTACATGCATTGATTCCACTCACTTTGTACCGTTTATTGTGATAATTTTTCTATAGCGGCATTTAGGAACTGAATTTTTCCACCGATCGCTACCCCTTGCACCAAAGGGTCAACTACATTGATAAATACATTATTATTTTTTACCGCTTTCATACTCCGCCAAATCGGATTCTGCTGCAAGTCTTTCAATACATTAGGCTGAGCAGGACTTTCAAGGACGGCATATTGTAAAAAGATATAATCCGGATCCATTTCACTGAACTTCTCTAAAGAAATGACCTCCTGTGCTTTGACAGCTTTAATTTCCTCTGGGACAGACAAACCTAATTCCCCATAGAGTATTTCATTAAAAAATACATTGGCTGGATAAACACCGATATTACCCGCACGAATTCGTACCGCTACCACTTTTTTGTCCCTCACGCCTTCCGGCAGACTAGCTTTGGCAGCTGCCGCATCCTGCTCATATTTTCGCAGCACTTCTTCTGCCTTCTCTTGTTTACCAGTCAACTCGCCAAGAAAGAGGAGATTGGCTTTCCCGTCAATGGGAAAATGGGATATGGGAATGGTCGGAGCAATTTTTTTCAATTGCTCTGCCGTAGATGCAGGAAATTTGTCGCTGCTCAAAATGACATCCGGCCTTATTTTCAACATCGCTTCAAAGCTAGGCTGCATCCGTTCTCCGATGGGTTTCGCATCTTTCGTAATGTCTGCAAACAAGGCAGGAAACGTCCCCCCAATCGTCATAACACCAACGGGCTTCACCCCCAGGATTAACAGATCCTCTAACGCTTCCAGCGCACCAGTAACTACAATTTTTTCAATCTTGCCAGGCAGAACATATTCTTTTCCAAGGTACGAATAACGTTTTTCTCCTGCCTGTCCCTTTACTGAAACTGACGCACTCGATTTCGCTTGATATAGAACCGTCTTATTGACATAAATACCAGTAATGAGACTGCCAGCGATTACAACCGCCAATCCTAACATCCATATTTTTCTTGTCATGCTATTGCTCCTTACTTTATCTCAGTATGAAAGAAACGTACATCTGCTCCTTTCATGAACTTACACTGATTTTATTTCTCAATTAAAGATAGCATTTCTCCTATGAATTTCTTAGAAGGATATTACGATTTTTATAATAATATTGTGATTTTCAGAAAATAAATATCTTGTAGAATCCAAGCACACTCACCAAATCTCATTGACAAGCAAGGCAAAGAAGCATACAATAAATAAAATCAATAATTGATAACGGTTATCACATTATAACGATCTGCATGATTCTAACGTTAAAATTAGAATCCGATCTGATGTTTTGGAGGTATGCTGCATGTCGGTTCAAGAACATATTCGTCAAATCGATACAAAATTCTTTTTGTGTACTCATCTTCCCATTCGAACCTTTGATTTCAACGGAAATCTCATTTATTCCGCTGGCTATAACCGGGAGATGGAAGATTTTTTTGAACACCATGACATTTTTGAGCAAGTACGCCAGGAACTTGTCACAAAAACCGAGAATTGCATTATTACGATTCCCTGCTTGGAATCGATTTCTTTCACCGCTTGCTGGGTCTGCAGCAAAAACATCAATTGGGGCTTTCACATCCTAGGTCCTTACACCACGTTGGAAACGGTCAATCTCTCCGACATCGTATACAAGCCAGCCTATTGCATCCCATACTTAATTACACTGCTGGGCACCATAGCGGCAGATAGTGCGTATCTAAAGCAGAAAATCAAGAAATTTAATGACATGCCCTATAGTGCCTATGTCAAAAAATCTATTGATTACCTGAATGCACGCTACCATGAAACAATCACACTGTCAGATATTGCAGCACACCTGAATATCAGCAAATATTATCTTTGCAGCTTATTTAAAAAAGAGACGGGGAAAAATTTTTCTCAGTACCTAAATGAGATCCGGATTGAGAAAAGCAAGGAACTGTTATTGAAGGAAAATGTATCGGTCTTGGATATTGCTCTTTCTGTGGGATTCAATAATCAAAACTACTATAATGTAATGTTTAAAAAGTTTATGAAATATACTCCCTTAGAGTTTCGCAACCAATGCAAATCATCATAACTGCATTGCAGCTATATCTATTGAAAATAAAAAACACCTCGCCACGTCATATTTAAGCAGATAAACGAATCGAACCACAAAGACGCAAAGGACACAAAGGGTGGGATTTATATTTTTTGTGCACTCCTTTGCGTGCCGCATCAGCGGCATTGTGCCTTTGTGGTTCATAATTTCTTATGTTCTATAAGAAACACTAACTCATCCTTTAAGACATAGCCTTTTTGAAACACACAGAACACAAAGCTATAAAATAAACACGTCCTGTGTGTTTATCTACATCTTTGTGCTCTGTGTTTCTTACTATCTACCTTTGAAACATGGCATTCCATCTGTCAGAAGCTTATTTCCTCGGACTGATAAAGCTCAATTGTCGTTTTTTCAGCCAACAGATTGGCTGATTTTTGCCGCCACGCAGTAAGATGAGGTGTTTTAAGATGCTCTGCAAGAGCCTCTTTGTCTACCCATTTTTCTACAAAAGCGCAGCGATTGTCGGCATATGGATCATCCAGCAGCTCATAACTTATACATTTCTCTTCTTTCCGGGTGGCTGCAATCACGTCTTTTGCCAGAGCAAATAGTTCAGCCTTTTTTCCGGGTTTCAGCGTTTGTCTTGCAATTACAATTACCATAATATATCTCTCCTTATTTTAAATTAAGCTATACCATCTTTCTCTATGTACTCTTTTCCACTAGAAAGAATATTCCTGCAACGCCAGCTCATCCGCGCCAGAAGATTTCTATTCCAAAATCCAAATACGCTGGGCTCACTCCGCTCCTCTTCTTAACATGGCAAGATTATTAATTTTAACTGACGTCCGGTAAAATTCGATGATGCCCTCGTCACGCATGCGGCCTAGCTCCCGGGAAAGTGCCGTGCGGGAAACGCTGAGAAAATCAGCTAATTCATTGCGCTTTAAGGGCAAAACAAAGGTATTCTTTTGATTGATCTTATATTGCTCAAGAAGATAAATACTTATTTTCTCCCGCATGCCTTTTATCGCCAAATATTCCACTCTTTGATTCAGCATCAGTGCCTTAGTTGATAAAAGCACCAGCATATTTTTAATCAGTTGCTTATAACCGCCACAAACATGAGTGCATTCACCGATTATTTTCTCAGGGGGTAAAAACATCACTGAGCATGTACTTTGCGCAAAAACCGATGCCGGCCAATGTTTTCTTGGTGAGAAAGCAATCATTTCTCCAAACAAGTCTCCTGGACCAATCACCGTCATGATAACACGGCTGCCTGATGCACTTTCCTTTATGATTGCTGCCTCCCCTGATAACAAGATGCCCAAACCCGTGTAGGGCTCACCCTCGACGACAATATAGCTATTTTTGCTATAGGTATTGATTTTAGGCTTTAGACATTCTAACATGATATCTAACTGACTCGGTGAAATATCATGAAAAATAGGCGATGAAACCAGAATTTTTACTACATTTGCATCCAAATGATCCTCACCTCACTTTAGGTAGCCATAGCTACCGATTTTTTACTTATATTGTATTACAGTTAAGTACAAGAATTCAATGAATATCCGTTAGGAGGAATCTACGATGCAACTTCGAAAAGTTAGTAAAATCGATGAAGAAAAATGCACCGGATGCGGGATTTGCACCCAAACCTGTCATGAAGGTGCTTTACAATTAGTCAATGGTAAAGCTAAATTAATTTCAGCCTCCCAATGCGACGGTCTCGGGATCTGCTTGCCAGTATGCCCCAATGGTGCAATTACCCTGGAAGAGCAGCCTGTTACAGCTGCCCCAGCCAGTGCTCCTGCAAATACAGCCTTTCAATGCCCGGGAAGCCGTTCTAACCGAATTGAAAGAAAAATGGCTGGCAGCCAACTGCCAGAGCAAACAATCGTGCCACAATCCCAATTGCAGCAATGGCCTTGTCAGATCAAACTCATTCCTGCCACTGCCAGTTATTTTGACAATGCTCATGTTTTGATTGCTGCAGATTGTACCGCATATGCCTATGCTAACATTCATCACGATTTTATGCGTGATAAAATTACCTTAATTGGCTGTCCAAAGCTGGATGAGGGCAATTATGCCGACAAGCTTAAAGAAATCTTCCAATCCAATACCATCAGCAGCATCACCGTATTGCGAATGGAAAAGCCTTGCTGCAGCGGTTTGGTAAATGCTGCCCGGGAAGCATTAGAAAACAGCGGCAAGTCCATTCCCTTTGACTTTGTAATCATCGGAGTTGACGGCAGTATTATCCGTACACAACACTAAGTTAACAATATAAATTACACCCTCATTGCTGGAGTTTATTACAATTAAAATAAACTCCAGCAAATTTTTCTTTACTCTGCTGGAGTTATCTTTATCCAATCGGTTAATACTAAACCGAATCAAAATTATTATTTAATTTCTTTAATAAACGCAGAAAAACTTTCTGTTCTTCAACGGAAAAACCCTTATAGGCTGTCTGATATACCTCATTTGAAATCCCACTGAACTTTGCCTGCATTTGCTTGCCCTTCTCCGTAAGCATGATATACGTGACTCTCTTATCTATCTGATTTTTTTCTCTTATGATATAGCCTAAATCCATTAGTTTATTTACTAATGGTGTTATCGTTGATTTGTCTTTGCCAATTGTTTTGGCTATTTGTTTCATAGTTAGCTTATCATGATTTTCATAAAGAGCAGTAAGAATATTTCCATGAGACGGAATCAAATCATCCAATTCATTTTTCTGTAGTTGCTTTTCAATAAAGTGTAACATTTTATCTTTCGTTCTACTGATAAAGTAAACGATGTATTTATCCTTCATAATAACAACCTCATAACAAATAATAATTCTATACCGGATAACCATTGTAATTATAGTACTAGGTAAAATCCCATGTCAATATGGAATATTCTTCAAAAGCAGATAATGGTTTGACACAAAACTATTATCTGTTATAATGTCTTTAACAAACTTTATTCAATTACGAAAGGAAAGTGAATCCATGTCTATAACCCATTTTAAAGCCATGTTAGTAACAGAAAATACCGATGCTACATTTTCAAGAGAAATTATCAATAGAGAGCTTACTGCCCTTCCAGAGGGAGAAGTTTTAATTCAGGTGAAATATTCTTCTTTAAATTATAAGGATGCTTTATCTGCCTCCGGCAATAAGGGTGTGACAAGGAAATATCCTCATACTCCAGGCATCGACGCCGCAGGAATTGTTGTAAAAAGCAGTAATGAAAAATTCCAAACTGGCGATGAAGTCCTGGTTACTGGTTATGATTTAGGCATGAATACATCTGGCGGCTACGGCCAATATATTAGAGTACCTGCAGAATGGGTAGTTAAGTTACTTGAGAATCTTTCATTACGAGAAAGTATGATCTACGGAACTGCTGGCTTTACGGCTGCTCTTTCCGTCTATAAAATGATACAGGGCGGCATCAAACCCGATGCAGGCAATATCCTGGTAACGGGAGCAACTGGCGGTGTAGGCAGTATTGCAGTGAGCATCTTACATAAGCTTGGCTATAGTGTCATTGCAGCTACTGGTAAAGCCCAGGCCAAAGAGATGTTATTGCAAATCGGTGCCAAAGATATCATCTTAAGAGAAGAGCTTAATGATCAATCAGGAAGAATCCTTTTAAAAGGAAATTGGGCTGGAGTCATTGATACCGTTGGCGGAAATATGTTAGCCACTGCGTTGAAATCCACTAACTATGGCGGCAGTGTAACTTGCTGCGGAAATGTAGCCTCTCCTGAGTTATTAACTTCTGTATATCCATTTATCTTAAGAGGCATCACTCTATATGGAGTGGATTCCGTGATGTGTCCTATGGATTTGCGTTTGGAACTCTGGTCTTTACTCGCAACTGAATGGAAACCTCTTCAGTTGGAACAAAATGTCGAAGAAGTATCATTAGAGGGCTTAGATAAAAAAATTGACTTAATCCTGCAGGGAAAACTCCAAGGCAGAACCATCGTCAATCTTGATTTGTAATCTATGCACGAAAGTACTGATGCATCTTTAAAAAAACAGATAAAACGAAATGAACCACAAAGACGCAAAGGACACAAAGGGTTCTGTTCTCAACCTATTTTTTGCGTTCTACTTTGTGTGCCGCGGGCGGCGGCATTGCGCCTTTGTGGTTCATAAATTCTTATGTTCCCTCATCTATAAATTGTATCTCATAGTAAAAACGAGGTGCGGCTTTTATGCTGCCCTCGTTTTTTTGCTGCGGTATACAATTTATATAGTATCTACATTTCGCGAACATTTTTTTGCGTAATGCTCAATAATCTCTCTTCGGCGAATGATCCCGATAAAAATTCCGCTGTCATCCACCACTGGAACAAAATTTTGTACGATGGCTAAGGAGAGCAGTCCTTCTATTTGAGCATTTACACGCACTGGGTTATTGATTATCCGCCAAGGAATTTCGTTTATCATAACCCGCTCTGTATCAGCAAAGGTTAAGCCTGGTGTGTTTTTCATTTTCCATAGTAAATCCCCTTCAGTAATTGTCCCGGCATATTTACCATCCTCATCAATGAGTGGAACAGCCGAATAACGGTGATATTCCATTTTTTCAAGGGCCTGCCGCATTGTACTATTCACTGGCAAATGAACGACTTCATTTTTGGGAATCAGGAAAAATGCAATGTTCATGGAAAAGAATCCTCCAACTTCGATTTAGTCCTGCTCGCAGTACATTAAATTGCCCTTATGGCATACTTTACTTATTCTACACGAGCCATCATTTTTCCTGGTTTTATGCCTTCTTCCTCATTGCAATTTTTTCTATCACTACAAAAAGAACAGGAATTAAAAAGATCCCAAGAGTCGTAGCGGTAAACATTCCACCAACCACTGCCGTCCCCATAGAATTTCTGGCACCAGCCCCGGCTCCCGTGGCAATTGCTAAGGGAAAGCAGCCAATAATAAATGCCAAGGATGTCATCAGAATCGGACGCAGACGGATCTTGGCTGATTCTATGGCAGCCTGTACGGGGTCCATGCCTTTATCAACCCTGACTTTAGCAAATTCAACAATTAATATTGCATTCTTTGCAGCCAAGCCAATGAGCATCACCAGGCCGATCTGCATATACACACTATTTTCTAAATTACGCGCATACTGGAATAAAAACGCGCCAAAGATTCCTACAGGAACGGTAAGCAGCACTGCAAAGGGAACACTCCAGCTTTCGTAAAGTGCCGCTAAACACAGAAATGCAAATACCATTGCCATGCCAAATACGATAGGAGCCCGATCACCGGAAAGCTTTTCTTCCCGGCTTTGACCTGACCATTCATAGGTATAGCCGTCAGGTAATACTTCTGCCGCTACTTCTTCTAAAGCTGTCATTGCCTGACCGGAACTGTATCCTGCCGCCTGGCTGCCGCTGATTTTAACAGACTTAACACCGTTGTATCTTGTAATGACCGAAGGAGCACTTACTTTCTTGGGTTTTACCAAGGTATTTAAGGGTACCATTGTGTCATTTGAACTTTTTACAAACAGATATCGCATGGCATTTTCATCACTGCGAAATGCGGCGTCTGCCTGTACGGTGACTTTGTAAGTACGTCCAAATTTATTAAAATCATTTACCTGGGATCCACCAAGGAATATCTGTAATGTCGTAAATACATCGTCAACATCTACACCCATTTTCTCAGCTTTCGCCCGGTCTACTTCAAATTCATATCCCGGTGTATTAGCTTTGAAATTCGACGCAATTGACCCGATTTCAGGACGTTGCTGTGCCGCAGCAACAAATTTCTGGGATATGCTGTCTAAATCATCCAGTGAACCGCCGCTTCGATCTTCCAGCATGAAACTATATCCGCCCACCATCCCAAGTCCTGGAAGGGCAGGAGGAGCAAACGAAATTACAGTTCCTTCCGGTAATTGAGCTCCGCTCATAAAGGTTTGTGCAATTTCTGCTTTCACTTGTAATTGCGCATCTTTCCTTTCTTCCCACGGAGCCAATGAAATGAACATTGCACCTGCATTTGGCTTGGTTCCTCCACCTAGCATGTCCATTCCCGATAAGGACATCACATTTACAACGCCTCCTTGAGAGGACACGGTCTGGGTTAAACCTTTCATTGCACTAATCGTACGATTTAAGCTCGATGCTTCTGGCAAAGTAAGAGAAGTCATATAGAATCCCTGATCTTCATCAGGCACAAAAGAGGTGGGAACCAGCTTATACAATACGCCAATCAAAATAAATACAATCAACAGCAAAACCATACACAAACGTGCCTTCCCAATGATTTTTGCTAAGCCTGCTCCATATTTTTCGATTGCCCTGTCAAAGCAGTCATTAAATTTATCAAAAAATCTGCCAACAGCCCCCTTGTGACTATTGGGATCATATGGTTTCAATAGCAGTACGCAAAGTGCCGGTGTAAGGGACAGCGCAACAACAGCAGATAGAGCCATGGATACTGCAATGGTTATAGCAAACTGTTTGTATAAAATCCCCATCATTCCGCCAAAAAAAGCCACTGGAATAAATACAGATGCCAAGACAAAGGCTATGGCAACTACCGGTCCGGAAACTTCGCTCATCGCCCTTTTCGTAGCTTCTAAAGGAGTCAGTCCTGAATAACGCATATGATGCTCAACTGCCTCAATTACAACAATCGCATCATCGACTACAAGCCCAATGGCAAGCACCATGGCGAATAAGGTCAATGTATTGATGGTAAATCCTAAGGCACTAAAAGCGCCGAATGTTCCCAGCAAGGATACGGGAATTGCCAAGGTAGGAATCAATGTGGCACGCCAGCTCTGCAAAAAGAGGAATACAACAATGACTACCAGCAGCAGTGCTTCGGCAAAGGTTTTCCCAACTTCTATCATTGATTGCCGTACAAAATTAGTATTATCAACGACTATTTTGTATTGCAGCCCCACAGGGAAATTCTTTGACGCTTCTTCCAGAACTTTTTTTACATTGCCGATTGTCTCTAAGGCGTTTGCATCGCTGGTTAACTGAATCGCAAAGCCGGCACTTTGATGCCCGTTAATCAAACTGTCATAGGTATACTCTTTGCTGCCGAACTCGACTCTGGCTACATCCTTGATATAAACCGCTGAGCCATCGGAATTGGAACGAATAATAATATTTTCAAACTCTTTAGCAGAACTCAGACGTCCCTTTACCCGGGCCGTATACTGGAACTCCTGATCAGATGCAACCGGCATTTTTCCAAGAGAACCAGCAGCAGCCTGGACATTTTGCTTTTCAATAGCCGACGTCACTTCACTTGTAGATATCGCCAGCTCCGCCATTTTTTCAGGCTGCAGCCATATTCTCATACTGTAATCGGAACCAAATGCCGATACATCGCCGACACCTTTGACTCGTTTAATATCATCAAGGAAGTAAATGCTTCCATAATTCTTTAAGAAATTCACATCATAGGTGTCATCTGGAGAATAGAGATTAAAAATCATGGACATATCTTGGGATGCTTTTCGAGTTGTAATGCCTGTTGTCTGAACAGAAGTTGGTAATGATGCATTGGCTTCCGATACACGATTTTGTGTCTGCACGGCTGCAGTATCAGAGTCTTTGCCAGATTCAAATTGAACTGTTAAGGAATAGGAACCTGAATCTGTACTGGTGGAAGCCATGGAAGACATACCTTCTACGCCATTTACTTGCTGTTCAATTACCTGTGCTACCGTTTGATCTACAACATCTGCATTTGCCCCCTGATAGCTTGTGCTAATGCTTACTGTCGGCGGCGAGATTTGCGGATACTGCGCCACAGGCAGGCTGAAGGCAGCGGTTACGCCTATTATTGTTATGATGATTGATAAAACAATCGCAAAAATAGGGCGATCAATAAAGAATTTAGCCATTGAAATCTCCCCCTTATTGCTTCGCCGGAGTCTGTAAATCCTCCGGTTCTATCATGGTTACTTTTAACGTCGTTCCTTGTTTAACCTTATCGATTCCTTCTACAACAATACAATCATCAACCGTAAGTCCTTCTTCTACGATCCACATGTTGCCGACCTTATTTCCCATCTTCACGCTGCGGCTTTCGGCTTTGTTGTCTTTTGTCACTACAGTCACAAATGTATTTTCCAGCAATTCTTTTACCGCCCGCTGGGGAATTAGCAACGCTCCCTGGCGAACATCTCCTTGGGCTGATATCCGGGCAAACATTCCGGGCAAAAGAAGTTTTTGCGGATTACTAAAAGCTGCTTTTAGTGTAATGGTTCCCGTAGTATCACTTACGCCTTTATCAATTTGCTCAATACGACCAATTAATGGATATTCTACTCCATTACTAAGCGTCAGCTTGAGATTGTCCTTAAAATTACTTGGCAGCGTACCATTCCCTAGCTGAGCAAAGTTTAAGTATTCATTCTCACTCATACTAAATTGCACCCAAATAGGATCCATTGATGATACGGTAGCCATAGTAGTGGATCCCGCCACTACATAATACCCGTTGCTTACATCATTTACATCAATTCGTCCATCAACTGGTGAGACGATCAACGTATCTTGTGAATCCTGTTCAGCCTGCTGCAAATTGGCCTGATTCACGTCAACGGTAGCAGCATCTTCTTCGGCTTGGGATACGTTGGCATCTACTGTTTGCTGGGCAATGCCATTTACACTTGCTAATTTCTGATATCTTTCCACATCTTTTTGGGAATTGCGAAGGGTCACTTTCGATTTATTGAGGGTTGCCCTAGCAGAATTTATGGCTGATCGATACTGCTTGTCATCAATCTGAAACAATGGCTGCCCCTTATAAACTAAATCTCCGCCATTGACCATTTTAGCTACAATGTTGCCAGATACTTTAGACATAATTCTGATTTCATCTTTTGATTTTACTTGTCCCACGAATTCATACTGAATCGGAGTATCACGCTGTACTACTTTCGTTGCTTTTACTTCTACTGCTTGTGGAGCTTGGGTGGTTTGTGTCTTTGAGAACCAGCCAAAATGTACAATTACAGCACCTGCTAAGATTGCCGAAATCATGATCGCGGCATATGTTCTAGTTGAATATTTACTGCTCACTTACGATTCCTCCTAATAACAACATTGGTGATTTATTTCACTGGCATTCCCATAGCCTGCTCTAACTTTGCTTTATTGGTATTGTAGTCATACAAAGCCTGAATATGATCTTTCTTGGCGGAATCTAACGATAAGACTGCATCAAGAAGGTCCAGATTGGTACCCACTCCCACATCATAACGAACTTTCTGGATCATAAGACTTTCTTCGGCTTGCTCTACGGATACTTTATTTGTCTCAATCCTCTTTTCTGCTTCATACATGCTTAAATAATACTGGCGAACACTTAGCAAAATAGAATCCCGTTCTGTCTTTGCCTTATCTTCCACCATATCCACATTATGCTGTGCTTGCTGCACTTTGGAATGGGTTAATCCGGAATCAAATACATTGAAGGATGCCGTCATTTTTATCGTCCAATTGTTATTTTCAGCACCAGGCAGATGCGTATCATTCCAATTCTCTGTAGCTGCCAGATCAACAGTGGGCAGATAGCCGCTTTTGGCAATTTTAACATCATATTGAGCGCTGGCAATGTTTGCTTCATATTGCGCCAGCTCCAATCGATGTTTTTTTGCATATTCAATACATTCCTCAAGGGTTTGTGAATATTTCTCATATGTAAAGCTGTCTTTTAATTTCAAATCTGTATCATGGGATAACCCAATTGCATTATTGAGTGCAGCTACTGCATTATTATAATTATTTTGAGCTTGAATCAGGCTATCTTGAGCCTTTGCCAAATCAACTTGACTTGACAGAACGTCTGTTTTAGCAACAAGACCTAACTCATATTTTGTTTTTACTAAGTTCAAATGGTCTACATAGTTATTCACTGTTTCTTGATTAACTTGTACTTCGTTGCGATATTCCAATACCGTAAAGTAGTCTGTAACTACTTCTAATTTAAGCTGCTGTTTCGCCAAGTCAATCTCCATTTCGGCTACTTTAAGACTCAGTTTAGCCTGATCAATTTTACTCTCTAATTCATTGCCCGAGTAAATCGGCAGACTAAGGGATAAGGTATTATCAAACTCAGTAGTGTAGGTGTATGCCGGTGTTAACACTGTGGGTGCTGTCTTGTACCTTTCACTTATGTGACTATAGTCAATAGAAACGCCTTTATTCTTCTTAGCTTCTTTAACAGCCCAATACGACTTTTCCCGCGAGGACTGTGCATACTTTATATCATGATTATTCTGCAGAGCTAATGCTATGCTATCATCCAATGACAGCTCTATGGGGTTTGCAAACGCAGCCTGACTGAAAGTCAGAATGAGGATGATGGGGACTAATGCTGTGAAACATCGCTGTATGTTCATACGTTACCTCCTAATGAATCTTAGATCTGTAAATTATACCAACCTAAAATTACATTTAGTTGTAACTTATGTGTCGATTCTGTCACAATCCTTATTTTTTTTATAAAACGACAAAAAGCAGCTAGATACGATTTATATCGTGTCTTCAAATACAAATAAAATAATCTTTTGTTATAATCCATATAAAATTGCTTTGTATTTCTTTTTTGCAAAAGATCATTCTATACAACAATAGGGAGGTTTTATCTATGAAAAAAATCATTTATGTGGTCTTTTTATTATTCATTTTCACTTCCGCTCTTTGCTCGGCCAGCCCTGTACCAAACTATTCTTTGGGGGAAATCTCAATTGACATGAATTTAGGTGCTCCGGACCTGACAAATGACAGTGGAAAAGCTGACGGAAAATACAATGTAGGATACAGCGTAACAGCAGGGGTTGGATTTGGTTTTGCCGGACAATATACCTATAATAATTTCAAAACAAAGTCGCCTCTTAATGGAAGCAATGAGATTAAAGCCCAGCAGCTAAATGTAATCAGTAACATATTTGACACTATTGCCAATGTTTCTGTATTTGGAGGTATTTCACAAACGGAGGCAGTTGGCGGATCTCAAAAAGATGGACTCGTCGTGGGTATTGCTGCGAATGTTCCAATTGCACCAAAAACGAAAGTCTACGGAGTACTTAGCACAGGCAATCACCTAGGAGGCTATGAAATTGGCATAAGCTACCGGATCGCCAAGGATACTGACTTTAACCTTGGTTATCATGATACTAAATATAAAGATTTAACATTTGAAGATAATACCAAAAATGACGTCATTTCAAAAGGTTTTGTTGGCGGTGTTCATTTTAAACTGTAATCCATACATAGCAAAAAACTCCCTAAATCATTATGTTTAGGGAGTTTTTTAAGTCATGCCAAAACGCCTGCTCATCCATTTCATGAGCAGGCGCCTCTAGGATCATCATTATTGATCTTTAAACTTCTATAAGCTCATACTGCTTGGTACCAATACCTATTTTTTCGGCATGATCAACACAGGACATCCAATTGGTTTCAGGATGAGCCGTTTGGAAATGATCATGGTCATTCGACGAGCCATTTTTATTCTTTAGCTGCTCTGCCAGATAGCTGTCCGCGATGGCAGGCGCCGCATTTGCTTTATCAGCACAGGCCATATCAAGGGCCACGGGATCAAAGGATGCAAACATACCAATATCAGGAATGATGGCTACATCATTTTCAGAATGGCAGTCACAATTTGGTGATACATCAATTACTAAGCTGATATGAAAATGCGGTCTGCCATTTAAAACCGCCCAAGTGTATTCGGCCATTTTTTTATTAAGGACGTCATTGGATTCGTCCCAGGCAGCGCCAATCGCATCAAAATGGCAAACCCCGATACACCTTCCACAGCCAACACATTTTGCATGGTCAATTTGAGCCTTCTTGTCGATAAGGCTTATGGCGCTATGAGCGCAAATCTTCACACAGGCGCCGCATCCTACACAACTTTTTGTACGAACGTTTGGCTTACCGTCACTGTGCATTTCCATTTTGCCAGCCCTTGAACCACAGCCCATGCCGATATTCTTTAACGCACCGCCGAACCCTGTCAGCTCGTGACCCTTAAAGTGACTTAGGCTGATAATAATATCCGCATCCATTACAGCACGGCCAATTTTCGCTTCTTTCACATATTCTCCAACAGGCACAGGTACATATGACTCATCTGTACCTTTTAAACCGTCACCTATAATGATTTGACAGCCTGTAGTGAAGGGATTATAGCCATTTTCATATGCTGCATCCAAGTGCTCAAGAGCATCTTTACGTCTTCCGACGTATAAGGTATTACAGTCCGTAAGAAATACCCTGCCGCCTAAACTTTTGATTACATCTGCAATCACTTTAGAGTAATTCGGTCTAAGATATGCAAGATTACCAGGTTCACCAAAATGTATTTTGATAGCACTAAATTTCCCTTTAAAATCAATTTGCTCAATTCCAGCTTTCTTTACTAACCGCTCTAGCTTTTGCAGCAAATTCATCTTGCTAGTTGCCCGCATATTTGTAAAATAAACCTTTGATTTTTCCATACTATCTTCCTCCTTGTTCTCATGATCATAGACACTTGGAAAAGTAATCCACAACCGCTATTTATGTTTTATTTACCATTCAAAGACATTTTCCTGCAAGAGCAATCATTACGAAGGCAAAATACAATATTTTGAACCGCGAAAATGCGAAGACTACGAAGAAAACCGATAAAGCAATTGAACCACAGAGGCACAGAGAGCGCTGAGAAAAGATAGGTCGGGCTAAAATTCTCTGTGCTCTACGGTTCAATCACTCGTTCTATGGACTTCTGCGCTACTTTAATAACCTCTCAATATCCTTTTCCATACTCAAAGGCGCCTTTGTCGGTTCATAACGTCCTGCAACATTGCCCTGGCGGTCAATAAGGAATTTGGTGAAGTTCCATTTAATATCATCCCCTGCCAGAATTTCAGGAAATTTTTCTTGTAATATGCCCTGCAATCTTTCTCCAATGGGATGGTTCAAAAGTATGAATCCAAAGCCTTTTTGCTATACCATCTTGGCTGCTGGCTTATTTATAGAAAATGGACCATTGCTCCACTAATAAAAGGCAGCAGCCAAATCAACCAGACGATTAAGCTATATCGATGAAACTTTTGAATCCAGCTTTCTTTATGAGTTGCGATAATGACCGTTGCCCAGCATGTATGCAATAGCATTAACAGCAGAGCTATAATACCGGTTAAACTGTGAAAACCGCTGGTTATGGGTATGATACTAGCAACATGTCCTTTAGCGATTTCTCCCATGGCTGATGTTCCTAGAACATCACATACAATTCCTAACCAGAAAAGGATTAAATGTCCTCGTTTTAATCTGCCTTGTATCTTCTCACTCCAAACTCCAACTGTATATAATACAAAGGCACCGTTTATGAATAATATCCCATATGACATGTTAACGCCTCATTCTTTCTTGATTCTTGCTGCATCACAGTTTGCATCTGTATTTTCTTTTTCTATGTATTTTTCAAAAGCCTCCTTTCCTTCATTTTCCCACCACAGCTGATGATGTTCTCTTTTTTGCATTTTATAATATTTTTTAGCATGGTCTCCATGTTTCCCATAGCCGCAGGTGCCAAAAAGCAGTCGGCACAGGATTACCAGACCACTGCCCTGCCAAAAGGTAATTTCTTTTAAGCCGAAGATATCCGGCATTAGAAAATTCCATAGCAGCATGACAAAATAGCCAAAAATAAGACCAAAAGCAAAAGCCATGATGATACCTGCGAAAACATGAATTACGAGCAGCTTCCCCCCTGCTATACATGGATTATTATCCGCCTGCATATTGATTCCTCCTTATACGTTATCTTTGAGTAACTTTCGCAGTATTTTGGTTGCTCTGCTTTTTCGGGACAACAATGTCCCAATGGGCTCTTCCCATTTAGCCGCCAGCTCTTTAAATGTATAGCCTTCTATTTCAGTGGCAATCCACACTGCACGCTGCTTAGGCTCAAGTTTCATAAGTGCTCCATACAATTGGTTCTGCAATTCTTCTTGCTGCATCTTTGTATCAATATCAGCACTCGCATCTACGATGCATTCTAATATAGTTCTACCCGAAGCTTCGTCGGATTGATGCAGCGAAATTGGCTTAGAAGGCTGCCGAAGATAATCAATCATCTTGTTCTTAATGGAACGATACATATATGCGAGAATATTTTCTATATGGTGTTGGATATCCACTTTGTTATATACATTAAATACTACATCGGCTACAATGTCTTCTGCATCCATATCTGAAATATTTTTTATTCTGCGTCGAACATATTGCAAGAAATTCTTCTGCTCTTTAACAATGATCTCGACTACATCATTCTCTTGTTTATACATAGCATTTGAATTCCCCCCAACCTAGCCAGAATTCTATGATTCGTACAACATTACTCCTCTTTCCTATTGTACCACTATTATACATGACGAAATAACAGCCAATTTATTGCATGACTTTTTTCATTTAATGAATAGACAAAAAAAGCCCCAGAGTCATCTCACTCTAGAGCAATTTTTAGGTATCTTTGGGTCCGCGCTTCCCCAGCTTTTTTATTTAAAAAGACACACTTACTTTAATAAATCGCCAATAATAAGGGAATCAGAAATGGAACCATTGTTGTTAATATTAAACCGCTTACAAAGGCAATCATTGCCGTTGGTGTATCCGTCATCTTGGCAATAATCGGCAAGGTAGAATCCATGGTTGTCGCACCGCCGGGAGCGATCGCTACAATCTTACCAATATGAATGGCCAAAAAGGGAATTAAGACAAATGCCATTAATTCACGAAAAACATTGGCCAAAAATGCGATAGCCCCTAACTCCGCACTATAAAGCTGCGTAATGAGCACACTGGATAAACTATACCAGCCAAATCCCGCCCCAACAACCAACACTTCTTTTAAGGACATATTTAAAAACATGCTGGCAATCGAAGCTCCCAAAAGACTTCCTCCCGCAATCGCTGCTGGTACTATTACAATACGCCAGCCAACTGCTTTTATTTTTACCAACTCCCGGCGATTATATCCTATGCTGATCCCTACACCAAATAGCATAACCGCCAATACATAGGTGATTACCTGATCCAACACCTCGGGGTTCATCAAAGAAGGCAGCATCCATCCAAGAGCAATGCCTGCCAAAACTGCTGCCACAATACAGCTAATCATTTTCATACTTGCCCTTCCTCTTTCTTGTGATGTTGAAAAAAATCTACTTTTAGAACGGCAAACCATAATGCCAGCACACTGCCAATCGTACTTAAACCTGCGATCACCATTGCTTTGTAGCCTAACAGCGTTAAGTTTCCAATGAGCTCTCGATTGCTGCCAATTCCAATACCAACAGCAATTAATAAAACAAAAACAATTGCCATTACGATTTGATCCAAATGCCCAATCCATTTTTCAGAAATGATATTACTAGCCCCCAATAAACAACCTGCCAGTAAGCTGATGATTACAATTTCCACTTCATCCCCTCACCTTATCCTTTTTATTTATATTATTATTTCAAATAATAGCAAAATGGCCTATATTCTTGGACGTATTTTTATATAGCAGCAAAAAACTACTTATGTTTTTTAAATATAAGTAGCTTCTTTTGTGATCATGCTGTTATTATATCATTCTTTTCCTAATAGTCACTTGCTTGGTCCAGTTTTTTAATTTCATCATGAGAAAGCTTAATATCAACAGCTGTTTCTATTCCACGTTAATCCCTGCATTCCTTCCATAATTCTCTATATTTCCTCTTATTATTAAGCTAGTGTATACTCTATTGGAATTTTTTGTTTTTACTTCTTGATGTATACATCTTACATATATTGGAATATTAATGTGTTTTGCTATATAATAGATTTATAGTTCTTTCTCTATCATATATAAAAGGGAGGCTATCCATATGTTTGACTTGAGAAGTACCTTACTGCCGGGTATGAATAATACGGTTCAGAAATTAGTGGATGAGTCTGATACTGCCACACGTTATGGCAGAGGCTCACTAGGGACCTTGATTGCCACTCCTGCATTTGTTTCTTTAATGATTGATGCATCAATTGCAACAGTAGAAAATCGTCTCCCAGAAGGCTTTACAACGGTAGGAACCTCATTTGAGTTTACTCACGATGCCCCCACCTGCATGGGTATGACTCTGCGGGTAAAATCTACCCTCGTTGAAATTAACGGCGAAAATCTGATATTTGATATCGTAGCCTCTGATGATTATGGCGAAGTTGGCCGTGGGCGGCACCAGCGGGCTGTCGTCAATCGCAAGCGTCTTTTTGAAAAAGCAGACCAGCGTATCAATAATCGATTGTCCTAACAGGATAAACGGGTACCAAAGATTAAGAAAAACGCTTCGAGTCTTTTAAACATATAAACGAATTGAACCACAAAGGCACAAAGGACACAAAGGGGGATATTTATATTTTTTGTGCTCTCCTTTGTGTGCCGCAGCAGCGACATTGTGCCTTTGTGGTTCATAATTTTTTTATGTTTTTGCACTTACAAAACTTTATAAAAAAACCGCTCTTTAGCTAATGCCTCGGAGCGGTTTTTGCTATTACGTTCCAATGGATAGTAAGGGCTGGCCACTTTGCACTGAATCATTCACTTTGACAAATAACTTACTAATCGTACCATCATTCGCTGCAAGAATTGGATTATGCATTTTCATTGCTTCCATAATTAATAAGGCTTGCCCTTTCTTAACACGTTCTCCCAGACGTACATGTATTTCAATGATCTTACCTGGCATTGGCGCTGTAATCTTTTCGCCTTCATCACCAGCTGGCAAAGCTGGCTGGGCTGCTGGGATAGGAGCAGCCGTTTTACCAGTACTCACGAGTTCGTCAGCAGACGTCTTTTTTTTCTGTACAGTAACATCATAGGATCTTCCATTTACCACTATCGTATAGTTCGTCATAATCCGCCTCCAATATTTATGGGTTGGTGTCCCTTTTTCTATACCTTAGCGATTTGCAAGTAGATTCTGCCGACCCGTTAGTATCCAATTTTGTGCAGTCGGCCTAATCCTCACCACTTCAAATTCTCCTGAGCCAGTAAATTCATGAATGGCTGCTGTAATGGCGGCAATGATATACTCATCTTCCACATCTGCCTCAGTACTAGCAGACGCTGCTAGAATTCCATGATGCCCATGATTGGGCTGCATGACAATTTCTTTCTGTGACCTATTTTTCCGCAATACTACGATCACACAGATTACAAAAATGGCTAATACCAGCCACATCATCTATACCGCTCCCTTTATCTTTTTTCTCTATATGCAGAAAAGAAATAATAGCCTAAAGTTACCACCAATGCCAAAACAAATGCTGTTGTATTTATGATTTCCACCTGCCTTTTATTTTAGAAAGCTTCTTATTTAACGCCAATAAGCGCTAGCATGATACCGCCAGATATCGCGGTACCAAAAACACCTGCAAGATTGGGCCCCATCGCATGCATGATTAAAAAATTGTAAGGATTTTCTTGTAACCCTACCACGTGAGAAACCCGGGCTGCAATGGGTACAGAAGCAATGCCCGCAGAGCCGATCAGTGGATTGATCTTCCCACCGCTGAACCAATTCATAATTTTCGCACCAATTACCCCTGAGGCAGTCCCTCCGATAAAGGCAATTAATCCAAGAACAATAATCTGCAGCGTTTTTATATTCAAGAACTTATCTGCCTCCATGGTTGATCCGACAGCTACCGTCAACGTAATGGTAATTACATTCATTAGATCATTGGCTGCCGTACTTGCCAAACGGTCAACCAATAGTACTTCCCGCAGCATATTGCCCAACATGAGCATCGTGATCAATGGAGCAACTGGCGGCAGCAAAAGATTCACAATGATCGCCATAACGAAAGGAAAACAGATTTTCTCCAAGCGGCTCACTTTGCGGCTCTGCACCATAACAATCTGCCGTTCTGCCGGGGAAGTCAGCAATTTCATGATAGGCGGCTGAATAAGGGGCATCAAAGCCATATAGGAATAGGCAGCCACAGCAATTTGCGGCAGCAGATGGGGCGCAAGCTTCATAGTAACAAAGATCGCCATAGGACCGTCAGCGCCACCAATAATGCCGATTGCACCAGCTTCAGCTAATGTGAAGCCAAGTGCTTTTGCACCAATCAGAGCAATAAAAATTCCTAAATGAGCGGCTGCGCCAAGAATCATTAAACTAGGATTTGCAATCATGGGGCCAAAATCAGTCATCGCACCTACGCCTAAAAAAATAAGAGGGGGTATAATGACCAGTTCTACCCCCTGATACGCATAATAAAACAATCCTCCAGGCTGGGTAAGATCCGATCCTGGGACGTTGGCAACAATGCACGAAAATCCAATTCCCAGTAACAAAAATGGCTCATATTTTCGATAAAGTGCTAAATAGACAAGTATTGCGCCTACAAAGATCATGAAAATATTGCCCCACCAAATTTGGGCCAGTCCAGTCTGTTCTGCAAGATTTCCCATGAGAGATAGGATTTGCTGAAACATGTATGTTCCCCCTAATATATCTTCAACCGAATTTCGTTCTAATGCCCGCCCCTTAATTTACTATCATCCAGGTGTCCCAGTTTATTTAAATACGGGAAAATATATAATACCAGACTCATACCCCAGATAATTACAAAACTTAAGAGAAAATCAATCACACTTAAGATATAGGCACCCTCCATTGTATCGGGTACTGTCATTTGTCCTCACTCCTTTCTTTTCTAAGCAAATGCCGTTGTCCTTATGACAGTCGCTTATTAATAGTACTACCATTCGTAAGAAAATATGAATATTAAATATAGCTTTTAGAACATATAAAACGGACCGAACCACAAAGGCGCAAAGGATACAATGGGCTTTATTTATATTTTTTTGTGCTCTCCTTTGTGTGCCGCATCAGCGGCATTGTGCCTTAGTGATTCATAAAATCTCATCTTTTTCCATCAATGAAAATTATACTTTCTAACTAAAAAGAGACCCTGCAAGGATGCAGGATCTTCTTTTATGATCTTGGATGTATTTATAAAAGGCTATTTACAGCCTGCTGTGCCCAATTGGAATCTTTCAGTACGGCCCGGCCCACGCCAATCAAATCGGCTTTTCCTTCAGCCAGCAGCTCCTCTGCAGCTTGTGCCTGAGTAATCCCCCCGGTAAGGATAACTGGTATGGATACAACTTTTTTGATTGCGGCTGTCAATGGAGAAAAATATCCTTGCTCGTTGCTGCCATCTGGTATAGTATACCCGCAAAATCCGCCGGAAATATCAAGAATATCTACACCCGCCTTTTCAAATTCCTGTACTGCGGCAATACTGTCTTCAATAGTGCTTCCTCCAGCAGTAAAGTCGGATGCCCCTAAGCGCAATAAAATTGGATAGTCCTTTCCTACAACTTCCCGAACTGCAGCAATAACCTCCAGATGAATACGAATGCGCTTTAGTACTGTTCCACCATATTCATCCTTACGTTGGTTCGTCAAGGGAGAAAAAAATTGATTCAGAAGATATCCATGAGCAGAGTGAATTTCTACACCATCAAATCCAGCTTCTTTGACCCGACGGGCAGCATGTTGAAAGTCAGCTGCAAGCTCGCGAATCTCCTGTGCAGTCAGTTCATGAGGTATGATCGTTCCTTTCCGCGGATTGGCTATCGCTGACGGTCCTACTGGAGCCTTTCCCGTTACCTCCTGATCAGCAGCACTGCCTGCATGATTGATTTGTACGATTCCTTTTGCGCCATTACGATGAATGGCATCTGCTAATTTCTTATATCCTGGAATGGCCTTGTCATCAGCAATGGACAGTTGGCGTTCACTAGCCTTTCCTGTTAGATGAATAAAACTATGCTCAATAATAACTAGGGGTAAGTAACCGCCCTCCGTTTTTTCTGCATAGTAGTCTAATACATCCTGACTTACGCTCCCATCAGCTCCAGCTTTTGCCGTAGCCATAGGAGGCATTACTAAGCGATTCGCCAATGCCAGCGATCCTGCCTGTAAAGGTTTAAGTAAATAGGACATCGATAAATCCCCCTTATGAAATATGGTTTTCTAATTTCATTATTCCCAGTATCTGCTACTATAATGATAAGTAATAGAATACTCTTTGACAAGTACCAACTTATTAGTATCATAGTAACCATATATATACCGAGTATTGATTATCGATTTAGGATATTCTATCTCACATTCCCATAAGAAAAACGTTTCGCTTCTAAAAAATAAAATCTTTTGAACCGCGAAGACGCGAAGAATACGAAGGACACGAAGTTAAAATATCCCATAATAAAAACTCCCACCTGCTGTCAGTGGGAGTTAATAACGACTAGGAGTCTGGATTAAAATTTACAACTAACACCTATGCCAATACTGGATTTATTACCAGAAAGAGTGGACAAATTGATATTTAGATCACTGGTATCCGTCAATCGATAGTTAGCACCCAGCTGCAGTTCTTGTAGTCCATTTCCAGCAATTAAAGAAGCGTAGCCTTCTAGATCATCAGCTAATTCCCTCTGTACGGCTCCACCCAAATATCCTTTGGAATGAGAGTCAGAAATTCGATTTCCAACGATCACTCTCAATGTTTCATTATCCGTTCTAATCTGGGCATAATAATCCGTTGCACTCTTGTCATCTCTTAAGTCACGGTAAGAAATACCAAGAATCAGATTATCCGTAGTTTGCATTTCCATATAGTACATACTATTCTTGCTGCCGCTAATGACACCAACAGCCGTATCTTCTCTTTCCAGATCATTGATCGGCGTGGCAGATACACTATTCATGTTGAGTAAAAGGAAAGATATAAAAGTTATTATTTTTTTTTTCAACTAAATTCCCTCCCAACTATCTACTGCCTTTACCTCACTACTCTTTAGCTTTACTTCATCGTGACATATTCAATATTATTTTGAATATAGTCTGTCATATTTTTCATAATTTGTGCTTCTGTTGAATCAACAGGAACTGCAACCCAGTCAGATGAGTTTGTATCTCTAGAAATAAGCTGGGAATCTTTATCATAGTAATAGGATTCTAGAGCTTTGTATCTAAAATTTTTAGAATCAAATTGAATATGTATGTATTGATAAGACATCTTTTTATAGAGTTCCTTTATTTCCTTGGCCTTGGCCTTTGCCTTTTCCTTCTTCGATGCCTTTTTAGCCTTTTTGATACTTTGCAGCTTTGCTTTTCTTTCTTTGTCCGTAACTACTTTTTTTACCCAGCCATCCATGATTCCACTGTTAACATATTTGGTGATTCTTGTATTATCCAAATAAACAGTTCCAGGTTCCCTGGTAGTAATCGCCATCAGGTTGCTTTGTGCATGAGTAGGCGCCATTATGCCCGTCAGCAAAAACACCGTTATCAGCAGTATTGATATATTGTTATTTATCCATTTCTTTTTTTGGGATATCAATAGGCATTTTATGATAACCATGCGAATATCACTTCTCCCATATTTATAATTATTAAGTCATTATAATCGATAAACTTTGTAATTCCCTTTTAAATTTCTATTTTATTATCATTATAAATAAAAATAGCCTGAAACCTTATTTTCAAAGTCTCAGACTATTTTTTATAAAAGCACAATAACAATCCTATGCAATTTTACGAAGTATTTCTTCTTCTTTTTTAGTATCGTATTGATGTTCCAATTTAGAAATTACTACCGCAGCTAATGCATTTCCAATAACATTGACAACCGTTCTTGCCATGTCCATAAAGCGATCAACCCCTGCAATAAAGGCCAATCCTTCTGCTGGAATTCCTACGGTACCAAGGGTTGCTAATAATACAACAAAGGATGCGCCCGGCACACCTGCTATGCCTTTAGAGGTAAGCATAAGTACCAGCATCAAGTCAATTTGACTGCGAATGGACAAATCAATACCATATAATTGGGCTAAGAAAATAGCAGCAACTGCCTGATAAAGGGTCGAACCAGTTAGATTAAATGAATAACCTGTAGGAATTACAAACGTTGTAATCGACTTGGGACAGCCCATTTTTTCCATTTTCAACATAATATTAGGCAGAACAGCTTCTGAACTTGCTGTTGTGTAAGCAAGAATTAATTCATCCTTCAGTACCTTAATAAAATTCATGATGCTCAGACCATAAAGTTTGGCAATCCCGCCCAGTACCACGAATACAAATACAAACATCGCTCCATAAACTGTAATAACCAGTTTCCCCAGAGGAATCAAAGATTGAAGACCAAATTTAGCAACGGTTGAGCCAATTAAAGCAAATACACCAAAGGGTGCAAATTTCATGATTTGGTTCGTCACCCAAAACATGGTTTCTGCAATTCCTTCGCAAAGCTTAAGAACAGGTTTTCCTTTTTCTCCAATCGCTGCTACTCCTAAACCAAACATAACGGAGAAAAATATAATCGCCAGTAAATCACCCTTAGCCAGTACATCAAACACATTCGTAGGAACAATATTAACAAAGGTATCGGCAAAACTATGCTGACTCATATTTTCCGCAGTATTCACATAATTGGCAATATTCGTTTTAGCAAGAGTGCCGCTGTTTTCAATGCCAATTCCGGGTTTCACTACGTTGGCAATGATAAGTCCCATAACAATGGCTATCGTTGTGACAATTTCGAAAAAAAGAATAGTTTTACCGCCTATTTTCCCAAGCTTCTTGGCATCACCAACACCCGCAATTCCAACAATCAGGGAGGAAACCACGATGGGTACCACAATCATTTTAATCAACCGGATAAACATGTCGCCTAAGGGTTTGAGATACCCTTCAATCGTTGGATCACCATAGTAAGCAGCGCCGACTGCAACACCTAATATAAGGCCAACCAGAATCTGTGAGCCTAATCCAAATTTTATTTTCTTCATTTTTTCATCTTCCTTTCTATTTTCTCTGGTATGATGGAAAAGTCTAACGTAATACAATTTTCTGATTTTACTGTATCATGCAGCCTATAAAATCCAACATAATACTAGAAAGCTACTGAAAACTTTAAAAAGAATGCCTGGAAGACAGTTATATTTTCTGTTATTCTGTAAAGAGCACCAACAGCACTGCCAAGATTCTCTTCAAGGAAGTGTACCCGAAAATGAAGAAACACTATATTGCGATTTTACTAATGATGTTCATTGTTCCCTTAGCCGGCGAATTAAAATTTTATCCTTTTGAAGGGGAATTTCACTCTTTCCGTGTTAGTTTTGGCTCACCAGCATTTTTATTTTTTCTATTATGGCTGCGCAGCACCTCATTTATGCTGCCAGGCTTACTTGCAGGTTTGTCCGTTTTAGTCTTTCGCATGCTCTTAGACTGGAGCACCGGAGATGGTTCTTGGACTTCTAGTTTTTTGCTTCACCTGCCAGCATTTCTTTATTATGTGATTTATGCAGGGATCTTTTATTTAGCAAAAGCCAATGATTTATATAGCAGCCCCTTACGTATTGGAATGTTGTCCATACTAGCAGAAATTACCGCTAGTATGATAGAACTCTTACTCCCCCTTACCTATTCCAGTGCAGCCTTTATACTTACATTTTCGATTATTAGTAAGCTGTTAATTGCTGCCGTTATACGCAGCTTTTTTGTTCTTAGCTTCTTTTTTATCACAAACTTACGCCACGCGGAATTTGCCGCTGAACAGCAAAAAGAACAGAACAAGCATATATTACTATTAATTTCCGGTTTATATGAAGAAGCCATTCAACTTACAAAGTCTCTGCAAAATGCAGAAAATATTACGCGAGACTGTTATAAATTATATAAAGATGTAAATGATGATCATTTTTTGCTTACTAAAAACCAGCTTGCGCAGAACATACTGGAAATAGCCGGGCAAGTACATGAAATAAAAAAAGATAACCAAAGAATCTATGCCAGTCTTACCCAGTTAATCTCAGACGGTGAATTGCATGACTATATGACTGCCTCGGAACTAGCAGAAATTATCGTACAATCCCATCAAAAATATGCCCGCTCCTTGGGCAAGAATATAGCCTTTGACCTGCAGGTTGAAAAAACTCTGCCACCATTGCACGTGTATACCGTTTTATCTCTCGTTAATAATCTGGTATCCAATGCCGTAGAATCCATTCAAGATTCTGGCTGTATCAGAATCTTGTTTTATCGCAAGGAACAATTCATCGCTTTTCAGGTAGCCGACACAGGGCCAGGAATTCCACTCAAAAAAAGAAATCTGATTTTCAAACCTGGCTACACTACTAAGTTTGATGAATCAGGCAATCCGTCTACAGGTATGGGCCTGCCATATAGTAAAGATTTAGCCAATAGTCTAAAGGGCAGTCTTACACTCGAAGAAAATTCCCCTGGCAATGAAACCATTTTCACCATAACGTTACCACCACAACATTTAATAAGGGAAGGATAATATCATGCGTTTTTTTATTGTTGATGATGATGAGGCAATCCGTTCTATGTTGTCAGAAATCATTGAAGATTATGACCTCGGAATTGTAGTAGGAGAAGCGGAAAATGGCGCTGCCATTGATGATCATCTGTTAAACGTGAAAGCTGTTGATATTCTCATGATTGATCTACTCATGCCCGTGCGAGATGGAATTGAAACGGTTCGTGCAATAAAACCCGGATTTGGCGGAAAAATTATCATGCTCTCCCAAGTAGATAATAAAGAAATGATCGGCAATGCCTATTTACTAGGAGTAAACTATTACATTACCAAACCGATTAATCGCCTGGAAGTTATCGGCATTATTCAAAATGTAATGGAACATGTAAGGCTGCAGAATGTGATCCATAATATTGAAAAAAACCTGAATGTGCTCAATACAGAAAAAAATCCTCCTGCATCTGGAACTGCTGCAGTAAGTAAACATTCCATTGTAGCATCGGGACAAAACCTGCTAGCTGAATTGGGAATGCTCGGAGAAAATGGCTGCAACGATTTGTTAGGCATGCTGGACTATCTAAAAAGCTATGAGAATCATCAATCATTAGAGCAGGAATTTCCTTCTTTAAAAGATATCTTTATGAATGTAGCAATGAAGAAGCTGGGCTTGTCTGACCCGAATGATATAAAAAAAGAAACAAAAGCATTAGAGCAGCGAGTGCGCCGCGCTATCTTTCAAGGACTGCATCATCTGTCTTCCATCGGCGTTACGGATTACGCCAATCCAAAATTTGAAGAATATGCACCAAAGTTCTATGATTTTGTTGAAGTCCGAAAAATGATGCTCAACTTACAAAATAATATAAAACCTTCCATCTCCAATTCTCATATCAATATTAAAAAATTTATAAAAGTTTTGTATCTGGAATCAAAAAAAAGGCTCTGACAGCAGTAGCTGCATACTTGCCTCCTTATTTAGAACGGCAAAGGATAAGCATAACTAACGCTCCAACCTTGTACTTAACCTACGCTTATAGTTATGCTTATCCTTTGCCTGGCTACGGCTATATATGGTTATTTTCCAGAATACACCACAATAAAGTCCCAGCGATATTCTCTTCTACAAGAAAATATTGCTGGGACTTTACAATGTACGCTACATTCTGCTTTATTTATACTGCCAGTGGCATATTTTTCGATCCAAATAATCAATCACACCGAATAAAACCAGCCCCATGCAGCTTAGCACCACGATACCTGAATACATTTCCAAATAATTTACCCGCATCCAGGCATCCATGATGAAATATCCCATCCCATACTCAGTGCCAAATGTTTCTGTAAAAAATAGCACGGAAATTGCCGTTGCCATAGCCACTCGTATGGATGTCAAAAATTTAGGCATGGAAGCAGGTATAAGAATTTCCCGGAAAATATTAGCAAATGTAGCCCCTAATGAATATAGAGGATAATAAGTTTCCTTGGGTATACTTTTGACTCCATCCCGTACGGCTATAATGACCTGAAAAATAATGATTAAAAAAATCATAAGGATTTTTGATACTTCTCCTAATCCCAACAACAGCATCATAATCGGTAATAAGGCAATTTTAGGTATGGGATAGGTTAAATAGACAATGGGTGATAAGGCTCTGTCCCATTTTGGAAAATACCCCATGCATAGACCTGCAGGAACCCCGACAATCACAGCTAAAATAACGCCCGCCACAATACGCCATAAACTATAGGAACCGTGAATCAGAATTTTGGGAACAAAAATCCCCAGCAAATTCTTCATCACAATCCAAGGCGTTGGGATAATTGGCAGATTTACTAAGCTGGCAGCCATATACCATAACGTGAAAAAAATCAGTATGCCATAAAGATACCAAACTCCCCTTCGCTGTTCTATCATTTTGACCAATCCTCTTTTATCATTTTTCGCAGTGCAAGGCTGAGTTGGAAAAAATCCTGATGGTTTCGAATATCGTCTATGCCGAAGAGAGGATTATCAATTATTTTACTGATCGTACCGGGAATACCAGATAAAATTACAATCTTTTGTCCTAAATACAAGGCTTCTTCTACATAGTGAGTGACAAGAATGGTGGAAACGGAATATTTGCGCCAAACATCCAGGAAAACATTTTGTATTTCTTCTCGCGTCATCGCATCTAAAGCAGAAAAGGGCTCATCCATTAATAGCAAATCCGGCTTTAGCAAAAAGGAGCGAGCCAAAGCAACCCGCTGCTGCTGCCCTCCACTTAATTCTCCAGGATACCTGCCTTCCAAGCCTGCCAGTCCTAACTGCTGAATAAAAAAATCTAATTCTTTAGAATGATCGCTATCTTTTTTATTTTTAATTTTGGCACTCAAACGGATATTTTCATATACATTCTTCCAAGGCAGCAGTCCATAGTTTTGGGGAATAAAGCCAATTTTCTGCTTCATCGGCGTAATAGGCTGTCCATTTATTTCTACTACGCCTTCATATTTTTTGATAATTCCTGCCAATACTTTTAAAAGCGTGGACTTGCCGCAGCCGGATGGTCCAATAATAGCGCAGGTCTCTCCTGCTCCAATCTCCAGATTAATATTTTCAAGAGCAGCGTATCCCTCTCCCATGGCTTCATAGGTAACGTTTAAGTTCTTAATTTGAATCATTACCTTACAAACCGATCATCAACCAATTCTTTGTAGGGATAGACCTTTTGAATCAGTTGTCTGGCTTTAAGCCATGTCACACAATCTTCAACATCGGCTGCCCCTGGTGCCATGGCTTTCTTATATTGAGGCAGGACCAGAGCACCTTTCACACTTTCAGGAAAACCGCCTTTTTCAATTAACAGGTCAATGTAATTGTCCATAGGCTCCTTTGATAGATACTCTATGGCTTTATTGTAGGCTCGATACATCCCTTGAAGTTCCTTATCTTTTTCATTCACTGCCTTAGTAGTAAAAATCAGAACTCCAGGATTGATACCCAGTTGATCTGAACTATTAAGCAACTTGCCGCCATTGCGCACAGCAATACTTGCCATGGGCTCGGGCAGAGTGGCAGCAGCCACCTTGCCGCTTTGCAGCATTTCCAGCCTTGTGGGAATTTGAGGAATCACAACTTTATGAATGTCCTCTGGAGTGAGTCCCCCTTCTGCCATAATCTTGTCTGTTACATATTCAATAATTGTATTTTTTGATATAGCAACATCCTTGCCTTTCAGCTCTTTAATGGATGTAATCTTTTCATCTTTGTTAATGACCAGCTTATAACTGCCGCTTGTCAAAGAGGTAATCACGGTATCAAATCCACCTTCCTTAGCAAAGGCTTCTGCCAGCATATCCGAAATCGCTCCATCCAAATTGCCGCTTTGCAGGGCACTATCCCGGTCTACAGCGCTTCGAAATGGTTTGAGTATTACCGTTACGCCTTCTTCTTTAAAATACCCTTTTTCCTGGGCAATGATGAAGGGAATGGAATCCACGTCAGGCATAAGTCCAATGGTAATATTCTGCAGTTGTCCCGACTTCGAATCAGCGCCTTCTTTTTTACTGTTAGCGCAAGCTCCGAGAACAACCGTCATAGCACATATGAGTAGGAATACAATGATTTTTTTCACTTCATAATCCTCCATTTTTCATATAATAATTCTTCTTCATCCATAATAACATAGAATAGTTATCTTTTAAAACATATAAACAGAACCGAACCACAGAGGCGCAGAGAACACAGAGAAAAGAGAGATAGGGTAAAATAAAACGATTTTTAACCGCGAAGACGCGAAGGACACAAAGGGGTTATTTCATAAATTCTATACTGTAGATAGGAAGAAGCCAGGAGTATGGTCAATTGATACTCCTGGCTTCTTCCTATTTACTTATTTACACTTGGCTGTTTTCATTAGCCTCTGCCAGTTCTTTATCAATTCGATCTAGAATAGCAGCGGCTTCTTCTACCAGGTCGGGACACAAATCAAAGATCGTCTTTCCTTGCAGATCGGCGTAAACCGCCTCTACTTTATAGGGCAGAAAACCAATTACGTTTAAATCCTGCAGTTCATCTTTAATAGAGGATGGATTGACTCCGTGAAGCTTACTCACAACTACATATACATTTTGAACATTTAAATCTCTGGCCATTTTGGCAACAGCACGTGCGGTAGCAAAGCTGCGCTGCCCAGGCTCCACTACGATAATAAAGGCATCTACACCTTCGGCAGTACCCCGCCCTAAATGCTCTAAACCTGCTTCCATATCAACGATAACTGCTTCATCCCGCTCTACTACCAAATGGTTTAAGAGAGATTTCAGCAATATACTTTGGGGACATGCGCATCCTGCACCACCTGTGGATTTAGCCCCCATCTGCAATAGACTGATATTCCCTTGTTTTACTACATATTTCTCCGGTATATCTTCCACAAGAGGGTTTAGTGCAAACCAGCCTCCAAATTCTCCCGGAACTGCTCCAGTACGTTCTTCAATCAGCTTCTCATCCTGGGCAATGGTTGTTGCCTGAGCAAGAAGCCCTGAGCTGAATCCCAGCGCCATACCAAGATTGGCATCAGGATCTGCATCAACGGCAAGCACCTTGTTTTTCCGTTGGGATAAACTATGGCACAGCAGTGATGCCAGCGTTGTTTTACCCACACCGCCCTTACCGGATATGGCAATTTTTATCCCTTTTTCTTTCATATTCCTGACTCCAATTTTGAACTGAGACCCAGTGCCAGGCGCTTTTCTTCAATTCGTCTTAGCAAAATAGCTGCTGCCTTCACCGGATCTTTTTCATAGATCAATTTACCGCCAAAAAGCTTTTCTAAATTCAAACCGTCATCTTTCGCACCATTGCATAGTACATCTGTGACAAACTGGGAACCAGATACTTGAGGATTCACACCAACGTGAACATCCACCCCATTGGCTAAAAAGTATGTTCCAATGACCAATGCTTTCGGGCTATGGGTTTCCGGACAAGATCCAACAGCAGGCAAATCCTTCACTTCCACGCCTAATCGATTTGCCACAGCCGTCAACAGATCGGCAGGACGGGAATTATCAACACAGCTTCCCATATGAAGAGTCGGCGGCAGAGATTCAAGACCAACAGCTTGCCCAATCGCCTTTAAGACACCCCGCAAGGATTCACCGCAGTATTCCAGGCCTTGCATGTTCATCAAGTTATGTTTTGCTAAAGAATGAGCCGAACAACCTGTAGCAACGACCAGAACATTATTCTTGAGCAGCTCTTTGGCAACAGTAACATTTCCCCAGTCTTGAAATTCACGGACATTTGTACAGCCAACGATGGCCGCAACACCCCGGATTGCTCCGCTTGCTATTGCATCAAGCAAGGGCTTAAGGGGATCTTCTTTATTTAACGCACTTAGCGCTTCTATGATTTGTTCATTGGAAAAGCCTGCATATGCTTCTACAGTCCCTGTAAAGCTGGTAATTTTCTGATGCTCTCTCTTGGGAAAGTTGGCAATTGCTTTGCGAACGATATCCTGAGCCGCTTTATCCGCCTTATCCGTGTGGAAATCAACATGGGTAGATCCTGCAATATTAACATAAGGCAGAGTTGTAATAATCTCGGTGTGATAACATTCCGCTACTTTTTGAATGCCAGGCATAATGCACTGCACGTCTACGACCATTGCTTCGAGCATCCCCGTTACAATGACCAGTTCCTGAGATGAAAAACTGGAAGCTGCAGGTATGCCATGACGCATGAGCACTTCATTGCCCGAACAGCAAATCCCCACAACATTAATGCCTGCGGCTCCAGCAGCTTTTGCTTCTTCCGATAATTTCCGAGACCATTCTACGATTTTCTCCGACAATAAAGGCACATGACCATGTACTGCAATATTAACCATTTCTTTTTTTATTACACCGAGTCTAAAATTGGATTTGACCAATTTAGGTACACCAAACAAAATGTCTTGTAAATCCGAAGACAAATGCAGACCGCCAAAACCATCTACCAATCCCATGGTCAAACAGCCCAAAAGAAGGTTTACCGGATCAGCATCACATCCCATTGATGTTCGGGTAACAGCTTTGGAAATCTCTAAATGAACGTTAACAGGGGTTATGCCAAGCTCATCCCACTTATCGATTGATTGCTGCTGAGCGTGAAGCGTTAGCCAATTCATCGCCCCTGCTTGTTTCTGAAAGTCTTCTAATGCCTTGAGAGCCACTTGCTTTCCAATATCCTCCACTGCTTTGCCGTTCGTTTCAATTCCCAGACCAGCAGCTACCTGATATAGCTTTTCTACACCTTTAATCTGATAATCGGAGTTTCCTTCTGAAGCTTCTAATAAGGCCAACGCCGTCTCTCTGCCATGCTCTGCGTGTCCTGCCGCACCTTCGATCATCATCGTTAATAAGTTGCGAGCAACAATCGTATCTCCATTCGCTCCACATATGCCTTCCTGGGGCCCTTTGCCATTGAATCCAATACGGCATGGACCTTCCAAACAGTGTCTACAGCAAACTCCTGCAGAGCCAAAAGGACAAGGAACAGGGGTTTGTTTTGCCCGAGAAAATGCTGTCTCAATACCTGCTTCACAAGCCTTCTCGTAAAGAACTTCAAAGTCATGATCCAAAGAGATCCTCTGCGTATGATTGTGATCCTGAGCCTTAGGCATTGTAAATCCTCCCCCTCAAAATTGATCCTAAAATGAGTTCAACTTTAGACCAGCTGGAGAAAAACATCCACCCGGTTCTTTAGTCTACTTATCTATACACTAGCAGAGAGACGGAAATAAAAATGTCGGCTAGCTGACAGAATCTTATGTTTTTTTATATTTCTATTCATCATCATCCTTGGCTCGCTCCATAATGATATCAAATTTCTGAATGATGATCTTATCCTTTCCAAGAATGAGTACTCCTTCTTTCTGCAGATTATTAAAGAATGTATTCACTGTCTGCCGCGTGCTTCCTACAATCGTAGCAATCTGCTGATGGGTTAACCCGATATTAACCTGGAAAGAATGTAATTCTTGTCTGTCACTAGACAAAGCCAGGCTATAAATGAACTGGTAGAGCCGCTTATTTACTTCTTTAAAAACAAGACTTTCAATGGTGTTAATTGAATTTTTTAAGGAATCTCCCAGCACTCCGATTACACTCATCGCAAAGGAAGGAACTTCCATGAGCAAATTTCGAAACGTCTCTACAGGAATAAATAAAATTTCGCTATCGGCAATCGCCTGGCCAAAAGCACGGGTATGACCACTATAAGTATCGCCCGCATCCAGCAGCGTGAGAGTGAACTCTTTACCGTTCGGGTACCGCAAATACACACGAATTCTGCCGCTAACCACAAGATAAATATACTCAGAATGCTCCTCTGGTCCAAAAATCTCTGCTTTCTTTTTATATTTTTTAGTAAGACAGTGGCTTAAATATTTGGTTACAATCGGTACAGGCAATTGGCTAAATAATTGTTTTCCCTGGGGTCCTCCTAGATTTTTCATTATCAGCCCTCCCACTATTTCGATCTGGGTATAAAAATACTTTGCGTTCTCATGAACATAAATGCAAAAAACATTTTGCACCGTGCTTTTACCCTCAAAACTTATATTTTCTATATTACCATAAAAATGCAAAACTCCTGCAAAATTGAGATAAAATCTCACCTTACAGGAGTTGTTGTATACGCTGCAGGACAACCACAGCTCTTGTTCACTCTACATTATCAATTACGCAATAAACGCGCAGAGTTCAATACGACTAAAATTGAACCAACATTATGCACAATGGCAGCGGCAACCGGTCCTAACAGACCAAGAGCAGCCAAAATAATGGCGGCAAAGTTAATCACATTTGCTACTACAATATTCTGCCAAATGGTACGAATCGCCTTGCGGCTTTTCTGTATTGTCTCAGGCACCTTTTTCAGGTCATCGGACAGTAGTACAATATCTGCAGCCTCAATAGCAATATCCGTTCCAGAGTATCCCATGGCAATCCCAATGTTTGCCTTGGCCAGCGCTGGAGCATCGTTGATTCCATCCCCAATCATTGCTACATTACAGCCTAAACGCTGATAGGTTTCCACATAGCTGACTTTATCTGTAGGCAGTAGATCACCATGAACGATAGGAACATTCACTTGTTTCCCGACAGCCTCTCCAACCCTTGAGGCATCCCCCGTCAGCATCACTATTTTTGTAATTTTTTCACGTTTTAAGGCATTTATTGCCTCTTTCGAGCCCGTCCTAATGGGATCTTGTATTGTCAATATTCCGCTTATCATGCCATTGACGGCTATAAAAACGACGGTGGCTCCTGATTTTTGGTTTTCAGAACAATATGCCTGCTGTTCTGGTGTAAGCTCTATATCTTTGGATTCCATCAAGGATTGATTTCCCAATAAGAAATGATCACTATCTTTTTCTGCAACTATACCTTGACCAATGACAGGCTCCCAATAAGATGGCTCAACAAAAGATATGTTTTCTTTTTGGGCCTCCTCAATAATTGCTTTTGCCAAATGATGCTCGGAGCGCTTTTCGATTCCTGCTGCAATGGCCAGCAGTTCATTTCTTTGCCAGCCATTATAGCCGCGAATCTCTTTTAATGAAGGCTTCCCAAGTGTGATTGTACCTGTTTTGTCAAATAAAATCGTATCGAGTGCTCCCACTTTTTCTAATATTTCCCCGCCCTTAATTAAAATACCCCGACGAGCTGCCGCCCCAATGGCTGCGGCCACAGCGGTAGGTGTACTCAATAACATTGCACACGGACAAAATACAATTAAAATTGTAACGCCTCGTACAATATCTCCCGTTACCAGGTAAACTAATAGTGCAATCGCCAAGCTTAATGGAACAAACCAATTTGCCCAGCGATCGATGATTCGCGCGCTCGGCGCCTTATTGGCCTGAGCCTCTTTTACCATTCGAATAATATGACCTAAAGCCGTATCTTGCCCAACCTTCGTCGCTACAATTTCAATACTCCCCATAGTTACAATCGTCCCGCCAAAGACACTCGCACCATTACGGCATTCAACGGGTATTGATTCACCCGTTATCGTAGCCTGATCGACTGTAGCCTGGCCATTGACTACCATACCATCAACCGGGATTTTTTCTCCAGGTTTTATCAACAGCTTATCCCCAGTCCGTACTAATTCGGCTGCAATTTCTCGTTCTATTCCATTCTCTATAATACGAGCTTGCAATGGTGATAGTTCCGCAAGTTTTTTTAATGCAGTATTTGATTTTTCCAAGGTAATGTGTTCTAACATCTCTCCGATGGTCATAATAAGAGCCACTTCAGCAGCAGCTAAATATTCACCAATGGCAATGGAAGCAATAATTGCAATACTTACTAAGAGACCAACCCTGGTATCTCCCCTTTTATAAATGGCTGTAATTGCTTCTTTCACAATGGGTACTCCACCGATGATAGCTGCAATCAGCGTTGTATCAATGCCAAAAATTTGTGGCAGCCACTGAAACCAACTGCTCAATAACAAAATCGATGTGGATGCAATGACCACATAATCTCGAACATGGCCTCCTGCCCCATGTTCCATATCAGCGTGCTCAGTAATTTCTGCTTTTGCCATTTGTCTGCTTTCAACTTCCATACCTAAAAAGCCTCCGCATTAATTTTTTTAAGTATATTTATCAATTGTTCATTTTCCTCACTGGAAAGAACAGAAAGTATCTGTTCGGTCAAATTCGAATGATACTGATGATGCTCAGCAAAAGCCTGCTGACCTTTTTGCGTTAACGTAATTAAATGAATGCGGCGGTCTTCCTTCACAGACTCTCTTCTGGCATAGTCTTTCTTTTCCAGGCGATCAACAGTAACCGTAGTGGTACCGGTCGTGACTCCCAGATGCCCTGCAAGAGTTTTCATCTTCATTTGACCATGTGTTCCCAATATCTCTATGGCATGGGCTTCTGAAACAGACAGTTCACTCGTCTTTATTACGGAGTTTTCCCATGATGAAAAACCATTAAAAAAAGTAAATAACTCATGTGTCAATTCATCTAAAGAATCCATTATTCACTACTCCTTTGATCATCTTATTGTTTTAACTTATGATTGTTTGATATTCAAACTAATTGTAATTTATTGATATTACTTTGTCAATTTAAATTTATTCAAAAATATAAGGCAAATAAGAAAAACACTTCGCAGCCTTTAAAACATAGAAAGTAAACCGAACCGCAGAGGCGCAGAGAACACTGAGAAAAAATAGATAAGGGTTAAAACCTCTGTGCTCTCTGCGAACTCTGTGTCCTCTGTGTTCAACGTCTCTATAAAATTTATAAATTCTAGTGAATGCTAAAATAAAAAGAACAGGTTCGTTGAACCTGTCCCTTACTACACTCCATTTGAAATTACTTACTTTCTCAAAAATCCTTTTCAAGAGGAGCAATAACAGAATGTGCTACTCCTGCTCGTGGTCGTGCCATCCAGTCGGCAACTGTATCTCTCCATTTTAAATAATGAGCTGTCTTTTTATGGGCTGCGGCAGCCTCCTCCGTGGAGTAGGCTTCATAAAGAAAAAATCTGCTTTCATCATTAGTGCATTGCAGTACATCGAAGCGAAGATTTCCTTCCTCTTTTATTGAATTTCTGTGATTATCAAGAGTAGCTTCAATAAAATTAGATATAAACGGTTCTTTTACATAAATAGTAACGCATGTAACAATCATCTGTATTCCCTCTCTTTTGTATATTATTGAATACCATCATCAAAAATTCTACAATGCAGAATTTATGAAAAGGAATCATACAATACTTTTATAAATTCAAAACGATTTTTTGCTTTCAAAAATTCATCTATATTATTTTTTTGTTTCAGTAACCTGAACAAATCATTGATAATATTAATATCATCATCTTTTACTGCAAGTAAAAATACCAAATTGACTAAATTTTTGCTGTCATCCCACTCAATGGCTTGGCTTAGTTTTGCAGAAATGATCGAAGTTTCATTAACAAATGAGGGTAATCCATGGGGGATGGCTACATTCTTCTTAAAACACGTACTACTCATATTCTCTCTTTCAAATACGGAGTCTATATAACCTTTTTTAATAAAACCGTTATTAAAAAGAACCATACTCATGGTTTCGATTACTTCCTGCTTTGTTTTACATGCTAGGTCAATCATGATAAAATCATCTCTAAAAATCTTCTTAAGACTATTGTAATTTTTCTGCTTTAATACCTGATCAAGAAGCATCTTTTTGTCCTGGGTAAAATTGCTTTCAAAGGGTATAAAGTTAATCCCTTCTATGTAAGGATTCATCGTACCAATAATCGCTGGAATCGTATATTGTTGTTTTAAATTGTGTATTTCCTGCTTTACGTTAGCATCTAATATGCTTAAGGAGATTACTTTTATATGAGGGTAATTTGCAGATAAAAGTTCTTTTATTTTTATAGCAACTCCATGACCTGTAAGACACATAGCAATTAAAGCTAAGGGCTTATCCGAATGATTTGTTGACACCATATGATAGGTGTGTTTAGAATTCATTATATCGTAATAAATGTCATCAAGGGTTTCCTCGGATATATATATTTTTCGAATCGCTTCCATGACAGAAACAAGGTCTACCCTGTCAATGGTGCGAGTTTTAATACCGGTTCTTTTTTCAACAATTTCTCCAACATTCAGCAGCGATCCCATGTCTACAAAAAACAGTATACCGCTTTGGCTATCTAAGGTTTTAGAAATTTCAATGATTTGTTCAAAGATCCTTATTGGATTCACATTGAAAGGCATGTCCACAGCAATTGGGAAATCTACATTCATCATTTTATTGGCAACAGCGATCATCTCTGACGCTATTTTTCCATGGGAAATGACAATTATAGTGATTCTGCTTTTGCTGCTCCTGGGTTTTAACAGCTCATTAATATACATAGCAATAAACCCGACTTCCCCTTCAGGAATCCTGACTTTATTATTGGCCTCCAAATCATGTACCAGACTGCATGCCATATCATATTCTGCTTTGAGGTTTTCTTTTATATAGACAAGATTGGGATTAATGATATCTTGTTTAAATTTAATCCTTTTCATCGCTTCACTGATGTGAATCGCTAAGTATATCGCAACCTTTTCATTTACCTGCAATTGAGAATGATCTTTTTTAATCCTTTTTATGAACTCTTTTACGACTACTGCAATATTTTCACCCACAAGATATTTTAATTCATCTAGAGACGTTACATTTTTATCGTTATTTGAATCAATTCCCATCATGCTGAAATTACTTAATATAAAATTCCAAATGTTTTTTTCTATTTCAGCAGATGTAACGTCTGCTTTTTTCAGTTCATAATATTTTTCTTCGATTTTTTCATAAATATCTTTTGGCAGCGAGTAATGACTATCATTTGCAGTAACAAAGTGTTCCCCTTTATTCGCTGCATTTGGAATGAATAACATATCCTTAAAGGTAATTGTGAGCTTTGTTGTCTGTATTTCGGAATTTTCTGTATTATTGTTAAAGAAATTATGATATAACATCTCATTAAAGCCAATATTAATTTCATCCTTGCTGTTATTCATTTTCTCAACATAAGCATTTGCACAGGTGACTTGAATTTCACTTTTAAGTTGACCTATATTGCCTGAATATTTTTTCAGAACAAAGGCTTCCATAATTTTAGCCTTTACATAAATTTTTAAATGAGTCCGATTTGCTTCTTCCTGAAAGAAACTATAAATCAGCTGAATTTTCTCTTTAATGGATCGATCCTTTAGGGATGGCAGTTCTATGATCATAGGAATTCTTCTTCTGAAGGTTAGCAGCAGGGAGGATTCAATATTCTCAGTGGTTGCACCGATAAAATAAATCTGAGACTTTCGCTCATTTACAACCTCACCAAGTCTTCTAAATTTTCCTTTATCCAAAATAGAAAATAGCATTTCCTGTCCCTTAGGAGGCAGGCGATGTATTTCATCTAAGAAAAGGATCCCTTTATTGGCGCGCTCTACAAGACCTTCTGTATCTTGATTCGCTCCTGTAAAGGCCCCTTTTTTGTATCCATACAGCATGGAAAGCAAAAGTTGAGGATTATCACTGTAGTCAGCACAATTTAGGGATACAAAAGGACCATCCACTTCTATTATTTTCTTCTGCACCGCATATTGATAGATGCATTCTGCAAACAAGGTTTTGCCAGTACCGCTTTCCCCTATAATAAGGGTAGGGAGGCCAAATGGGGGATATAATACGGATGCCTTGCCCTGTTTAATATTATTGGAAAGACTTCCATCATAGCCTGTTAATTTCTGAAAGCTATCCATTTCATTTTCATCTTCAGCACGTGACTCTAATTCTTTTGTTATTTCATTGCCTTCACTATTGATGATCTCCCCGATATAGCTTCTTGACACTGTAAACCCCTGCTGTTTCAGCTTGGCTACAAGACTCGTTATCGTTATGTCCGATTTTTTTGTCTTGATTAGTTCTACAGCCTTTTTCACGTTCATTCTTTTCCGGTTTCGAGAACTGGGTATATTCAGTTTCTTTCTAATATTAGTAACGGTTTCCCGCAAGATGGATAACTTTTGTGATATTTGCTCATCCGTTAATGGCTCTTGGGGGCATTCATTCTTAATTAATTCCCTAATGTCCTTCCGGTTGCCTTCCGCCATATTTTTCTCCTTATCAAAATAGTGATGTAATGACATTATTATAACGCAAATTAGAAATTTCAAGTTATACTTATACAGAAATTCATTACATTTTTCCACATTTTTTTACACTAAGTTACAAATCGCTGGTCCATTTAGAAAAAATTAGTCTACTCTCTATTTTCTAAAAGAGATATGCAAGCTGATAGGAGTAAGCTTACATATCTCTAAATAGAAATAATTTTTTACTGTATTAAATTACTATGCTTTACCGCTTGCTCCAAACCATTGTATGTAGTGTGTCAGTTTATCAGAGTAGCCTTTAAACATAAAACTGCAAGCTTCTGTTATTTTACTTATTTCTTGTTTTTTTATCGATTCTTGAAATAAAGTATATCCTGCCATATCCAAATCAGTATATAAATTGAGTTTTGTTATTCCATACCCGATGGCCTTTTTTAAGTTTTTATCTCCCGTGCCTGAGCATCCATGAAGTACTAAAGGAACATCTACTGCATGATTTAACTTATCCAGCAAATCAAACTGCAATTCTGGCTTTCCTTTATACACACCATGGGAAGTTCCGACAGCAACAGCAAGACAATCCACACCTGTCATTTCTACAAATTGGATTGCTTCATTTGGGTCTGTAAGTCCTTGATCCTTGGTTTCGGTATAGTCACACCCCTGCCCAACATGACCTAATTCTGCTTCTACCGTTACTCCTACGGCGTGAGCAAACGTAACAATTTCTTTCACGGCTTCTACGTTCTTGTCAAAAGGCAAGGTTGAACGATCAACCATAACCGAAGTAAAACCGGCACGTATAGCTTTCACTACCTGCTCTAACTCTTGTCCATGATCTAAATGAACTGCAACTGGTACCGATGCGTTCTTAGCCATTTCTACGGCAATTTTACCAAATTCAAAAATATCAGCCATTACAGGATAAAGGGCAATAATGATTGGCGCTTTTTCTCTTTCGGCAGCTCCGATTGCTGCTCTTATGCTATCTTCATTCCATGCATTAGGAGCTGCCACCCCGTAAGACCTCTTCTTGGCATCTGCCAGAATGCTTTTCATATCTGTAAGCATACTTTCACCTTCATTTTCTCTATATTTTATTCTAAGGCACTTACGCCTGCCGCTTATTTATTTTTCTTAATTTCAGCGGAATTAAAGCAAGTAGCAAGGCTGTTTTCTTGGAAGAATGGTTTCATCGTTCCTTCTAATATGGAGGCTGACCCTTCTGAAACATCTTTCCTTTGCCCTGCTAAATGAGGAGTTAGAATCACATTGTCCAATTTGACTAAAGGACTGGTCCCAGGCAGAGGCTCTGTATAATATACATCCAGGGCTGCTCCCGCTATTTTCCCCTTCTGTAATACATCAATCAGCGCTTCTTCGTCAATAATTTCTCCTCTTGCAACATTGATGAAGTATGCGGAAGGTTTCATCTTATTAAAGAGTTCTCTGCTGATGATACCTCTGTTTGATTCAACAGGGGGAATGTGAATGGTTATAAAATCGCTGTTTACAAACAGTTCCTCCAGAGTACATACCGTGCCATACTCACCTACTATCTTTTTATCTAAAAACGGATCATACACTTGTACGTCCATACCAAGTCCGGCTGCCTTCTCGGCAACTTTCCGCCCTATTTTACCAAGGCCAACCACGCCAAATTTTTTATTTTTAAGGGTAAGCCCTCTAAAGCTTTCAAACTCTTCCCAGCTTGGTACTTCTCTATTGAGATCGCCTGCCCATCTGCCCTCTTTTACGTACCGGTCAGCTCTTAATATATTTCTGCAAAGGGCCAAAGCGAAGGTGATCGTCAGATCCGATACGGGTTCAACGGACCGTCCTGGAGCATTAAAGAAATAAATTCCTTTATCCGTAACAGCGTCTACATTTACACTTACAGCATCAGATCTGCAGCAGCCAATCGCAATAAGATCCTTGCCTGCCTCAATCACTTGCTTTGTAACAGGAGATGTATGAACCACCAGCAGATTGACGCCATCAATCCTGCTGATCAGTTCTTGGGGATGCCCGCAATATTCGGTAACACTGTCATCGCCTATATCGTCTTTTTTTTCTCTGCTCATCGGTTTATCCATTACTTGATCAAACGAATCGATTTCATAATCATAACCTTCTAATACACGCTTGGTAGCTTCAATCAGATCTTTCGTTTTTACCCAATCGTCTCCCACGACTAATGCTTTTATTTTTTTACCTTTATCCATACTAACATCCTCCTCTTATTTTGTTTTAATCAGCATTTACGATCTCAGATACAAATATTTGTAACCCTTCCTCTGCCGATTTTACACCATAGAGTTTTGTAATATTCTCTTCCACCTTGCAATAATTAACAATATTCTTCAAGTAATTAATATGGCCATTTTCACCCTTTAGTGCCAGTAAAAATAGGATTCCAACATTCAGTTTGGAGTCACTGTTTCCCATTTCTGAAAACTCGATCAGGTGATCGGATATCCCCAGTACAACCGCCTGCTTTATTACATTCTCGTGTTTAGAATGAGGAACTGCTATAGCAATCGGTTTGGTTGGAAGACCAGTAGGATAGGCATCTTCCCTTTCAATTGTTGCATGTTCATAATGTTCATTGACATACCCTTTCTCCAGCAAATGATTTGTTAAAGAATGTATTGCTGCTTCTTTTGTTGTTATGTTCTTCAACATTACTACATCATAAAATATAGTGTCTGCTTCATTGCTCATATTTCCCCTCCTCCTAGTCTTTTGCTGTTTGCTGATCATGTGCTTACACATCTTCTTATAATGAACTTTCTCTTATGAGCCCCTGATGTGTAAGCGTATCTTTTCATACCTTAGCTATGTAGCTGCCAATATGAAGAAATCTTACTATAACAATCTCATTTACACGCCAAGCGTTAAAAACCAAATATCCAAGAAAATAATCCATATACTAAAACCAGTCCGGGAGTCCCTGCCGCATCCCAATTGGACACTAGACCTTTAGCAGCATCATATCCCATGGAAACCGCCAAATGAGTCATAGGGCCCGCCATGAAAGTAGCTCCCCAGCAGAAGAGACAAACGATCAGGGATAATATGATAATGTTATGAAATATGTTTCCTTCTGTGATCGCATTCACCGCTGCACTCTCCCAGAGAACGATGATTAGACTTACGGATGAAATCATCTGATTGCCTGGAAGTATAACCGATATCAGCAATGCCAACGGATACATAATGAGTGTTGTAGGGACAACTGCTGCATGTCCAATAACCGTTGAACAATCAAGTGCGATACGCACATCATCCCGTTTTAGCTTACTTACCAGTATCTGTCTTGCAGCTTTAATCACGGGGAACCAACCTTCCACAAGTATGGCCGCCATTCTTGGAAGAAGAAGAAATGCGGCTGCCATCTTCACTCCAAGTAACAGAGAGGGCATAATACCGACTTGGCTAAAGAGCCCAATGACAATGCCCAGTATTGCTCCCATGACTGTTGTCTCTCCAAAGATTCCAAATTTTTCTTCAATTGTTTCGGCCTTAATATTGATATCCTTAATAACGGGTATTCTTTTTAAAACCCATTCAATTGGTATGGCAATGCATGCCTGAAATGAAAAGTGACTGCCATGGGGCCATGAGCCTCCAGGAGGAAAATTATTGATTTTTTCTATATATGGCGCCGCAATATCTGCAGCTTTTACATCAATGATAAGAAAGATTACAACAGCAAACGTGGCTATCCAGAAGTTTCCGGTAGTAACACCGATCATTCCTGCCAGAAGCATCGCTCTCCATGTATTAAAAACATCAACATAAATGGTTTGGGTAAATCGCACAGACACTAATATTACATTTACGATTAAAAATACGAGCACCCCAAAATAACCATATGTATTGCCAAAAGCATATCCTACAGAACCCCAGCCAATATCTACTATACTTTTATTGATGCCATACAGAGAGATCATATTGCTTATTGGATTTACCATGGCGGTCTGTATCAAATCTACAATTAAGAATAGACCTGTAAGCCCGATAGAAACTTTCAAGGCACCGAGTATAGCTTTCTTGATTGGTACTTTCACAAGCAGAGAGATGGCAATAATAATACCTAGTATAGTGACGGTTGAATCAAAGCTAAAGAACGCAGACAGCCCATTGGTGATTGAATCTATAAATTCCATCTTTTTACCCTCCATACATATTCTCGTTACCATCACACTATCTTAAAATATCTAAATCCAGCTATCAGAACCATTTATTCTTGCATAATTTTTTTCACTTCATTCACAATTTGATCCAGTGCCTTTTTTGCAGCCTTATCATCTAACATGATCCCTAAAGCCCTTATCATTGGTACGGGGTATGCTGCCTTCATTTCCACAGTTGTAACAAGCAAGTCAGCCCCGCTGATCGCTTCGTCTACATCACTCACTCTGCATAAAACGATTTTGACATTTTTTAGACCTTCCTGTTTAATTCGATCTTCAATTTCTTCTTTTAAGTAATTGGATGTACATATGCCTGCTCCGCAGCAGCAAAGGATTGTCACTTTTTCTTTCATGCTCTCATCTCCTCCAGATTTTATTTCACCTATAAATATATGCAACTATCGTGCCAGTTACAAATTAAGCAGGTAAGCCCCTTGTAAACACTGTTACTATCGATTTTGAACATAAATGTAATTACATAACGATTCATACTATTGGCACGAAAACATACAAAACTAATCAAAAACAAAAAACTCCCACATTCTTGTAGGAGTTTTATATTTAAATGATGTTAGCCTCAATTACTTGGTCTGGAGAAGCATTTATTTCCCGTCCTTATACCATACACTATTTTACATGATTCATCATTTGCTGCAGAGTTCTGTAATCTTGTCAAATTATAGTATGTGAAATATACTACGTCAACCAAAAAAATTAAATTAGCATAGTAATATATTGTAAGGTACGTATATACTAACTTATAGGTATCAAAATCGAAGGATACATGATCCATCAGGACATTCTATAACTAATATAGTATATATCTCTATATTAGTAAAAAGAGAGGGTGAAGCGATAGCAATGAACAGGCAGCAATGGGATATCCAAGCACGTGCTTTTCTGATTCCCTATACCCCTTTCAGCCATAACTTCTGGGTATTAACCAATTCCGCTCATAGAGTAACAGATCAAATTCATGGTCTCGCATTTCATATAGAAACGAAAACAACCAAGGCGATCGGCAGCTCGGCTGATCGTCTGCAAGTATTTCGTGATGCTGGAATCCCTTGGTCCTTGCAGCCCAATCAGCCAACGAAATCCTGTATTATAGGTGATGAAGAAGAGGTAAAAGAACGATGGCAAGCAGCAGTCAATGCAATTCCTGCCATTAATGCATTACAGCTGCGTTACCCTAACTTATGGGAGCATTTTCACAAAAAAAACTGCAACTCTGTGTTTAATACCCTGGGACAGATCATGGGGATTGACGCCCCTTCTCTCTTACTCCCCACTTGGGCCCCTGGAATCCACTTAATCATTTCACAAGATATCATCAATCAATATTGCTACAAACAGTGGTAAATGCCAATACAGCTTTCCAAATGCTAAAGAACAAGCAATATTGTCATTGTTCTTTATTATCAAAATCATCTTATTTTTGGAACTCAATACATCTCCGATTTTCGATAATTCACATGAAGCAGCTTATGTACCTTCCCTTTTAGCATCCCATCGTAAAGCTCTTTTATAATCGGATTTTCTTCTGATCGTTTTATATTGCTCATCCGGTCTGCATTATAAAGCCCTGCGCCTCTATTATACTTCCCATCCCGATTGGTAACCGGCTGACCCGCACCGCCGATGCAGCCTCCGGGACAAGACATCACTTCAACAAAATCATATTGTTTTTCTCCTTGTTGTATGCTTCTGATTAAGTCATCCGCATTTTTCAGACCGCTGACAATTGCAATTTTCACCTCACGACCATTGCAATCAATTCTTGCTTCTTTTACTCCCTGCATGCCCCGTACCCCTGTAAAGGCAATTGCTCGCAGTGCAAATGATGATTTATCATCGGAAAGCCGCCTGATGACGGCTTCAGTAACCCCTCCAGTTACACCAAAAATGACCCCAGAACCGCTGGTGGTTCCAAAAGGCATATCTACAGCTTCAGGCTCTATTTCAGAAAAAATAAGGTTCGCTTCTTTAATAAGATGGATCAGTTCTTGTGTCGTGATCACATAATCCACATAGGGAACGCCATCTTCTTTAAATTCATCCCGTGCAGCTTCCTGCTTTTTGGCAGTACAAGGCATGACTGCAACAACAACAACCCTCTTTTCATCATTTCTGTGATGTTCTTTCAGAATTGACGCCAGCATTTGCATTGGGGAACGGCATGTAGATATATTTTTGATCAGCTGAGGATAGTTCAGTTCAGCATACCTTACCCATGCAGGACAGCAAGAGGTGAACAACGGCAGGTTATCTCCAGTTAGCAGCCTTTTGCTAAACTCCTCAGCTTCTTCCAATACGGTAAAATCCGCCCCTGTAGATGTATCAAACACTTCATCAAAGCCAATCCGTCTTAAAGCTGCAACAATCCTGCCCATCACATTTTGCCCCTCTGAAAAACCAAGCTCTTTTCCGATGCCCACCCTTACTGCAGGAGCAATCTGTACAATTACTTTTGTATTTTTATCACTTAATTCCTTCCAGAGTTTCGCTGTGTCATTTCGAACCACGATGGCACCCGTGGGACAGACAACGGAACACTGACCGCAGCCTACACACTTTGTATTGGCTAGAGGTTCATCAAATGCTGTACTTACACACATCTTTGATCCGCGAAAAGCAAAATCGATGGCACCCACATTCTGCACTTCATTGCACATTCTTACACAATCACCACAGAGTATACATTTACTTTTATCCCGAACAATGCAGAGAGAAGAGGTATCAAGCTCTGAATCTTCCGAGGTGTTGTGAAATCGCACCTGTTTTATGCCAAAACGCTGCGCCAGCTCCTGCAGCTTGCATTTTCCGTTTTTTTCACAGGTTGTACAGTCACGGCAGTGATTGGAAAGCAGCAGCTCGAGAATCATCTTTCTATATTTCCTAAGCCTTGGCGTATTCGTGTGAATCTCCATACCAGCTTTTGGAGGTGTGGAGCATGCGGCCTGAATCGTCCCCCAATGATCCTCTACCACACACATACGACAGGCACCATAAACAGATAATTCGGAGTAGTAACAAAATGTTGGAAGGTCAATTCCCGCCTTTCTGATTACATCCAGAATATTTCTTTCTCCATTTATTTCTACGGGCATATTATCAATTACCATAAATTCTGTATTCATTGCATCATGCCTCCTTGATTGCTTTGAAGGCACATGACTCTATACATGCACCGCACTTTATGCATTTAACCGGATCTATCAAGAACGGTTCTTTTATTTTGCCGCTAATTGCCCCCACCGGGCATAGCCTGGAACACTTTGAACAGCCGCGGCAAGCTTCTGCAGCAATATAGATTCTTTTTAATTTTTGGCAAGTTCTTGAGGGACATCTCTTTTCGACGATGTGAGCTTCGTATTCTTTGCGGAAGTTTCGAATGGTGCTGACAACAGGCAATGCTGCAGTTTTTCCCAGACCGCACAGTGCCGTGGCTGATATCGTGTCGGCAAGCTCCAATAACATATCCAAGTCTTCTATGAGCCCTTGCCCGGAAACGATCCGATCCAGGATTTCAAGCATACGTTTCGTTCCCTCACGGCAGGGTATGCATTTACCACAAGACTCATTTTGCGTAAAATTCATAAAGAATCTTGCTACTTCTACCATGCATGTATGTTCATCCATTACCACGAGACCGCCAGATCCGATCATCGCCCCCGCCTTTTTAAGAGAATCAAAATCTAAAGGCAGATCAAGCTGGTCCTTGGTCAGACATCCACCTGAAGGTCCGCCAATCTGGACCGCTTTGAAATCATGCCCACCCCGCATTCCACCGCCAATATCAAATATCACCTCACCTAGGGTGGTCCCCATTGGAACCTCAATGAGACCTGTATTTTCGATATTTCCTGTCAGAGCAAAAGCCTTTGTTCCCGGACTGTTCTCCGGACCTATTGCTTTATACCACTTAGCCCCCTTATGAATAATAAATGGAACATTCGCAAAAGTCTCTACATTATTAAGGACCGTAGGTTTATCAAAAAGACCATGTTCAACTGTTCGGGGAGGCTTAACTCTTGGCATTCCCCGCTTACCCTCAATTGATGCAGTAAGAGCACTTCCCTCACCACAAACAAATGCTCCTGCACCTTTGCATATTTTTATGTCAAAGTCGAAACCTGAACTGAGAATATTTCTGCCAAGAAGTCCCCTCTCTTTCGCTTCACCAATTGCTGTTTCCAGACGGCTGACGGCAAGGGGATATTCCGCCCGTACATAGATGTAGCCTTCCGATGAGCCGCAGCCTACACCAGCAATCATCATACCTTCCAGTACCCTGTGAGGATCGCCTTCCATTATGCTCCGATCCATAAATGCACCCGGATCGCCCTCATCACCATTGCAGACAATATACTTAATGCTGGAATTCTGCCCTTTTACCTGCTTCCATTTTCGGCCTGTAGGATATCCGCCGCCTCCCCGCCCTCGTAAATTAGATAGATCAATTTCCTGTACGACATCCTCCTGACTCATATCAAATAAAGCTTTTGTAAATGCTTGGTATCCCCCAATTGCCAAATATTCATTGATCGATGTGGCATCTATATGCCCGCAATGTTCAAGCGCAAGCCGGGTTTGCTTTTTATAAAACGGAATCTCTTCCTGAGTAGGATAGATCACGCCCTCTTTTTTATAAGCCAAGCGTTCTATAAAGGTTTCATTAATGATTGATTTTTCTATAATCTCAGCACAGTCTTCTGGCTTTACTTTTATATACAGCCATCCCTGGGGTTCTATTCGTACCAATGGACCCATTTCGCAGAACCCATGGCACCCGCTCTTTTTGATTCCTATGGATTTGTCATGAGGCTCCTTCTCTAACGTCACCGTACAGGGTACATCATACATTTCATTGGATTTTATCAATTGTTCATAAATCTCAATGGCTCCGCCGGCCACGCATCCCGTTCCGGCACAAACCAAAATCTTCTTTATTTGCATCGCAAGAGAGTCCGTATAGGTTGTACAGGCATTTCTAAAATCTTCTCTGTTTAAAAACATCTATTCTTCCTCCTTGAGCCTCTTAAGAAGTTCCTGTGCTTTGTCCGGCGTCATGGCAGGATATACCTGATCATTTACGGTAAGCACAGGTGCTAGCCCGCACGCCCCAAGACAGGAAACCGTTTCAAGGGTAAACATAAGATCATCAGTCGTTACCTTATCCGCAGTAAGTCCAAGCTGGCTTTTCAGCCGTTCCAGGATAGGAATGGATTTTCTCACATGGCAAGCTGTTCCATCACATATTTTTATTACATATTTGCCTTTTTGCTCTAGAGAAAAATTTTCATAAAAAGTAGCTATACTATAGATTTTAGCAGTGCTGATTCCTAAATTTTCTGAAAGATAAGAAAAGGCTTCCTTAGGCAGATATCTATATCTTGCTTGTGTTTCCTGTAATATAGGTATAATACAGCTTTTCTCATACCCATACTTCTGCAGAATTTCGTCCATTTCTTTGTTATCAACTACTTCCGGCACTCGATTCCCTCCCCATATTGACCATATCATTGGTTCCTTTTTCTGATTTGTGAGCAACCTATATGAATGTATTCCCACAAAAATGGAATATTCCTGCTCTTACCAATTGAAACGATTGCCTTTTGGATCATTTTCCAAAGAGGTTGCAGCTGTGTTACGTATATTCTTTATGTAGCATATAATATATCAGCTTCTGTAAGTTTAAATGGCGGTGATTGCATGAGTAGTGAAGATATCGTCGGTAATCGCAATCCTTGGGAAATGACAGCCATCCCCGGAGGAATCATCGAGTGGGTTGATAGTCAAGCAGCTGCTTTTTTATTGGAAGATCTCCCTATCATAAGAAGCGTGAATCTAAAGCCTCCTCAAAACCTTTCTCTACTAACCGATCCCATTAAAATCGATTCCCCAGACCAAGGTCTTACGTTGACCTACAAGCCCTTATCTTATGAATACCAGCAGCAAATTATGAGTTTTAATTCTGCGTATACCCCACTATTACAATTCTTACAGACCGATGCATTTCTTTATGAGGAAATAGGCAACACATGTACTACCTTATTCTTTGAAAGCAATGCGAACGAACTAGTTGGATTTTGTTCGACAAAATGCTCATCATTAAAAATTAAGGGGCGAAAAATAATAAGCCTTTGTCCTTCTGTGGAAATAGCAGCATTATGCATTGACGATCACTATCGATATTTGGGCATCGGGCAAGCAATCTTTAATCACACAATCCAGCAAATATATAAAATTAAAACGATGGTAGGAGTGCAATTTATTACACTGTTTTCCTTGCCGGAGGCTGTAGCCTTCTATCAAAAATTTGGTTTTCGCCGGTTAGAAAAAAAAGGAATGAAAGTGCTTTACACTTCAGTCCATGAATGCTGCATCCCTATGTATTTTCCCTTACCTCACATTCCACTTCAACAGCGCTATACTATAACAACGATTTGAAACTAACCCCATGACTTTCTATGGGGTTAGTTTCCTAATCCTATTTTTATCAAATTATTCATTTTAGCCTTGACTTCTCATATAAATCATTTATAATACAACATATGAATATGTGTTCATACGTTAGGGAGTGAGAACTTGCAAACAAAAGAATGTCCAGAAGATATTTGTGAGCAGCTCTGTGAGCATCCACAAATTATCTGTATCGCAAAAAAAGAATCTATTTCTGATCATGAGGCACAGCAAGTCGCTGAAATCTTTAAATTACTTGGTGATCCGACCAGAGTGAAAATATTACAAGCTTTAACCAAACGGGAGTTGTGTGTATGTGATCTTGCTGCGGTGATCGAAATGGGTCAGTCTGCCGTGTCTCATCAGCTGCGGCTTCTACGCAATGCTCGACTTGTCCGATACCGCCGTGAAGGAAAAATGGCTTGGTATTCCTTAGATGATGAACATGTCCGTTCATTACTCTCCCAAGGTATCGACCATATTAAACACAGATAGGAGTGATATCATGGCAAATAAAACTCAAGTTATTGAGGAAACAAATAAACATTCCTGTAACGATAGCTGCTGCTCTGAATCCAGTGCAGCATTGATAGAGCCGGAGGCAATATCATCCTGCAGTTGCTGCCCGCCAGAAGATTCTCCCACTGATGCTGATATGAATCATGAGGACCACCTGGATGAAGCAGCAGCAGCCGTTGAAGACCATTGCGATTGCTGCTCGCATACAGCTGCCCCAGCCATTGCCCAAAGTGATATTATCGTAAATAATTTCACCATTACCGGCCTCGACTGCGGAGATTGTGCTGTTAAATTGGAAAAAGGTCTCGGCAAGCACAAAGGCATTCTGGACGTAAATGTCAACTTTGCCACTGCAAAGATGAAAGTAACGTATAATCATACTATGATTCAATCTGCAGAAATTGCAAAAGCCGTTAGCAGCTTTGGATATAAAGCCATTCTAATAAACAATACAAATAAGCAGTCCCAATTTCATAAGTCCGTCTTTACCGTCTCTGGACTTGATTGCGGCGATTGTGCTAATAAGCTGGAAAAACATCTCTCCACCCTGGCAGGAGTGCACACAGCAAATGTAAACTTTGCTGCTGCGAAATTAACGGTAGAGCATACCACTACCGACGCTGCTATTATGCAGGCGGTCTCACAAGTAGGTTACAAGGCAGAAATTAACACGCAAACGATACAACATACCAAAATACAAGCAGAATGGTGGACCAACCCCAAAACCCAGTCTACAATGTTTTCCGGAATCGTCCTAGCAGTCAGCATGATACTTGATTGGCTGGGTATCGGTGATACAATCATTGTTCCCTTATATGTTCTAGCTGCCATTGTAGGGGGATTCAATACCGCGAAAAGCGGCTTTTACAGCCTGCGCTCTCTTACTTTTGATATGAATTTTCTGATGACAGTAGCTGTCATCGGAGCATTCGCCATAGGAGAGTGGGGTGAAGGAGCAACGGTTGCTTTTCTGTTCTCCTTTGGCAATACGCTGCAAACCTATACAATGGATAAAACAAGACAATCAATACGGGCACTTATGGAATTAGCCCCAGCGGAAGCTTTAGTTCTGCGTAACGGCCTGGAGCAAAAGCTTCCTGTAGAAGAAATTGTGATTGGTGATATTATGATCGTAAAGCCTGGTGAACGCATTGCTATGGATGGCATTGTTAAGAACGGGGCATCTGCCGTAAACCAGGCAACCATTACAGGAGAATCATTACCGGTAGAAAAAATAATTGGCGATGGAGTATATGCAGGTACCGTCAATGAGCATGGTGCATTAGAAATCGAGGTTACTAAAATTGCTGCAGACTCTACTCTTGCCAAAATTATGCACTTGGTTGAAGAAGCACAGTCACAGAAGGCTCCCTCTCAACAGTTTGTTGATCAGTTCGCGAAATACTATACACCAGCAGTGTTAGTAATTGCTGCAGGGATCATGGTTGTACCTTGGCTGCTCTTTAATCAGCCCTTCGCTCCATGGTTCTACAAAGGCTTAGTCCTTCTTGTCATATCTTGCCCTTGCGCTTTGGTTATTTCCACACCTGTTTCCATCGTTTCAGCCATTGGCAACTCTTCTAGGAATGGCGTTCTTATTAAGGGTGGTGCTTACCTAGAGCAAATGGGTTCTATACAGGCCATTGCCTTTGATAAAACTGGTACCTTAACTCATGGTCATCCCAGAGTTACAGATATTATATCTGTGAACAGCAATGAACAAGATATTTTAACCACCGCAGCCTCCATCGAAAAATGGTCTGAACATCCATTGGCTGTTGCAATTGTAGAGAAATCGGCAGGGTTAACCTTAAAATCAGTAACCAATTTCAAAGCCCTGGTAGGGCTAGGGGCACAAGCAGATATCGATAACCAAACTGTATTTATCGGCAATCCACGCCTGTTTGAAGAATTGGGATTAAACGTATCTCCATACGAAAAACAAATTACCGATTTGCAGCTGCAAGGTAAAACCCTTATGCTGCTTGGAACACAAAATAACCTCCATGGCATGATTGCGGTAGCTGATACCTTACGGGAAAATAGTAAGGATGCTCTTGTGAAACTCCGGGAAGCAGGCATAAAACATATTGCTATGTTAACAGGTGACAACCGCCAAGTAGCTGGCTCCATCGCAAAAGAGCTGAATATTGATACCATCTATAGCGAACTATTGCCTCAAGATAAAGTCGCAACCATAAACGAGCTGTTAACTAATTATAAACATGTTGCTATGGTTGGCGACGGAGTCAATGATGCACCTGCCATGGCCGCCTCCACAATCGGCGTTGCCATGGGGGTCGCCGGCTCGGATACTGCCCTGGAAACAGCCGATATCGCGCTGATGTCCGATGATCTTGGAAAATTGGCTTATGTAATCAAACTCAGCAATAAGACGCTGTCTATCATTAAGCAAAATATCAGTTTTTCAATCATAGTTAAAATCATTTTTGTTATTTTAACATTCACTGGTATGGCAAATTTGTGGCTTGCCGTCTTCGCTGATACAGGTTCATCCATCCTCGTAACATTAAATGGAATGCGATTGATGAGAAAAATAAATTAACTGCACAAGAAAAGAACAAGAAAAACGCTGCGCATCTTTTAAAACATACAAACGAATTGAACCACAAAGACGCAAAGTACACAAAGGGGGTTATTTATATTGATGAAGCTCACTCTTACCAACGTAAGAGTGAGCTTCACTTATTTGGGGAAACCTTTTAAAATTCCTTCTTTTTAAAATAGCTTTTTTCACTATTTTTTGAAGGTGACAGGTATTTACTTGGAGAACCATAAAATAAAGGGAGGTTATTGTCCGATGTGCTTAATTTTATTTGCTTACAAACATCATCCCAAATACCCTTTGATTGTTGCTGCAAATCGGGATGAGTTTTATTCCCGCCCTACTGCCCCAGCCCAATATTGGTCAGACGATCCTCATATTTTAGCTGGAAGAGATTTAAAAGAGCTTGGCACTTGGATGGGAATCACTGTCCATGGACGCTTTGCAGCTCTAACCAACTATCGGGATCCTCGCCAACATACGTCAGATGCACTGTCTAGAGGACATTTAGTTGCCAATTATCTCAAGAATCAGCAATCACCCCAGGAGTACTTGGAAAAAATTTCTAAACAAGCTGATCAGTACAATGGTTTTAACCTCCTTGTTGGCGATCTGCAATCCCTATGGTATTATGGGAACAAACAAGGACAAATACATCCCGTCGTGCCTGGAGTCCACGGGCTTTGCAATCATCTATTGAATACTCCCTGGCCTAAGCTTGAAAAAGGACGCCAGCAGTTAGCCCATTGCCTTATGCAAGAGGATGATTTTGAAGATGAGTTATGGCAGATTTTGACCAATGGAGAGCAAGCTGCTGATGATCTGCTGCCAAACACAGGCGTCGGCTTGGAATTAGAGCGTACTCTCTCCTCGATCTTCATTGAAAGTCCAGAGTATGGAACACGCTCTTCTACAATCTTACTTATCAGACAAGATAGATGGGTTACCTTTGTTGAGCGAAAATATCATTCCTCTAAAAGTTCGTGGCAAGAGTCCTCATATGAATTCCAACTTGAGGATCATCTGCTATAAGAAAAACGCTACGCGTCCTTTAAAAAATCGATAAAGCGAATGAACCACAAAGACGCAAAGGACACAAAGGGGTTTTATTTATTTTTTCGCGCACTCCTTTGTGTGCCGCGTTAGCGGCATTGTGCCTTTGTGGTTCATAAGATCTCATCTTTTTCGCACCTAAAAACTTATACTTTTAGGTCTATAAGAAAAGTTGGGATCGAATGACTTTGTATATTATAATGAATCAATTAAAACTGGAGGGAAATCATCTATGAATGCAACCAAAAATAAGCTTGTCATCGTTGGTACCGGTAATGTAGGTTCGGCAGTACTAAATTGTGCTTTATCCTTTAATTTTGTATCCGAGATTGCCGTTATCGATATTATTAACAAAAAGGCCCAAGGTGAAGCCTTGGATTCTACTCATGCAATCCCTTTTTCTACCACCGGCGCAAATGTAAACATCCATGCCGGAACTTTTGAAGAATGCAAAGATGCTCGCGTGATTATCATCGCCGCCGGTCCTAGTATCATGCCAGGTGAAATCCCTGATCGCTTAACTCTTGCTGGCAGAAATGTAGAAGTGATGAAGGATGTAATGACCTCCATTACCCAATATACCAAAGATGCTGTCATCATCATGATCACAAATCCCTTGGATATCATGGTTTATTATGCAGAAAACTTCTTCGGTTATCCCAAGAATAAGATCTTCGGTACCGGAACAACCCTCGAGACGGCGCGCTTTAGAAGCATTATGGCAAACAAGTATAAGGTAGATCCTAAAAATGTTCATGGCTATATGCTTGGCGAACATGGTAATTCTGCATTCCCAGCCTGGAGCCTTGTCAATATCGCTGGAGTTCCCTACAATCAGCTAGACAGCTATTTTCAGCCAAATGAGCCTCTAGATACGGAAAAGACAGCGGCTGGTGTTATCTCTGTCGCCTATGATGTCCTCAATCTTAAAGGCTGCACCAATTCCGGCATCGCAATGGCTGCTTGTCATCTTGCCAGAGCGGTTTTATTTAATGAACGCAGCATATTCCCCGTCTCTACCACTCTGCAAGGAGAATATGGCTTACACAATGTTGCCCTGAGTCTTCCCTGCATCATAACAGAAGAAGGCATCGAAAGACGGATTGAGGTTGCCCTATCCGATGAAGAAATAAAAAAACTCCAGCATAGTGCCCAAAGTATCTCAAATGTCATGAAATCGGTAGGACTGCTAAAGTAAGCAACAATAGGCTAAAATAAAACCTTTGAACCGCGAAGACACGAAGAAATACAAAGAACACGAAGACTAAAATATTCCTTAATACTTCGTGTTCTTTTACATTTCTTAGCAATCTTTGCGGTTCATTGCTTTTCTATTGCTTTCTTTATCTTTATATCGCAAAAGTCGCGTTTTCAGGAATCGTTGTCATTGTTGCTGAAGACGGTACCTTAATCGCCCATACCAACAAAGATATTATTAAGGAACAGAAAAAGATTCCTAAGAATTTGATGAAGCGCTTCAAAGAGCAGTCAGCAGCCATGCAGGAAATATCCTCTTCCAGCCAAGGGTTAGCTAATTTAGCTGGAGACTTGCAGCATTCCGTCCATCAGTTTAAAATAGGGCCAAAAACAAGAAAATTTCCTTAATAATTTTTACAATACGAATTTATCATTTCTTTAATTGTTTTTTCTTTTATTTTTACAGGATTACATATTCTTCCTTGTGTTGAAAAAATTTGACCTTTTGACTATAATGGAATCAGAAGCAAGAAATAACTGCCTTCACTGGTGGTTACTAAAAAAATTACATCTTTGTAAGGAGGAAAAAAGTATGTTCAATCTAGTTCCTTTTGGTAAAAATCATCCATTAGAAAAACGGGAGGACTTCTTTAATCAAGTATTTGATAACTTCTTCAGAGAGGATTTTTTTGCTCCTCTAACTAAAATCGGCAACGACTTTCGTGTCGATCTCAAAGAAGTAGATGATTCTTATTTGATTGAAGCTGATTTACCAGGTATCAAAAAACAAGATATTGCATTACAATACGCCAATAACTATCTCACCATTATTGCCAAACGTAATTACAACGAGGAAAACAAACAAGATAATTATCTGCGCAGAGAACGCCGCTATGGTGAATTTCAGCGTTCTTTCTACATCGGCAATGTCCAGGAAGACCGAATAGATGCTGAATTTAAAGACGGTGTTCTAATCATTACATTACCTAAAAAAGATAAAGCGGTTCAGAATGTCAATACCATTCCCATTCGTTAATTCCATAGTATCTCCTAAGTAAATAATATACTTTTAAGACTTGGTCTCGCTGCCAAGTCTTTTCATTTACTCAATATCCAACTCTGGAAGAGCCCACACCGATACACTGCCTCCGTTGACGGGAAACGTTGCAAAGCCATCCTCTTCAATTGAAATATGCTCTTCTCTGCTATTCGTCAAGTCTACCCATATCTGCCCTGCCCGTTCCTCCCCCACAAACATACGTTGTTCACCTTCATCACCATTGGTAATGATAACAGCGCAGCCTGACCTCTCGATCTCAGCTACACCCCGGCGAATCCATCCAATCATATGAGGGTCGTCAAAATAATCCTCTTGCTCTCCATAGGCTTTATGATAGCGGGCATACAACAACGGGTCAAGCGCCTCCTTCTTTCCTGGAATTGCCTTATCTCCGCCAATACCATAATAATCACCATAAAAGACGCAGGGGTAGCCGTCTTGCCGCAGGAGTATCAGGGCATATGCGCTTTGCTTAAACCAATCCTCTACCCAGGATTCAAGGGACTCATGAGGCTGAGAATCATGATTATCTACAAAGGTTACAGCATTCAAAGGATGGGTTTTTACTAATGTATCGTCAAAAATCGTTCTAAGATCGAAATCCTTACTTTCATGTGATGCAGCCTCTAACTTAAAATGAAGAGATACATCAAACAAATCAATTTTATAATTCACCTTATCTAAAAACTGCTGACAAGCTGCCAAATCAGGATTCCAAAATTCCCCTACCAAATAAAAATCCTCGCCCCGTTCCCCTTTGACTTGTGCTGCAAATTCATTAATAAATTCATGGCTGATATGCTTAACCGCATCAAGGCGAAATCCATTACACTGCAGCGTATTGGCCAGCCATTTTCCCCATGTAATCATTTCTTCTTTTACTTTAGGATGATTATAATCGATATTTGCAAACATTAAATAATCATAGTTTCCAAATTCATGATCTACATGATCATTCCAATATTTGTCGTCACCAATAATACGAAAAATTCCTGAACGATTTTCTCTGGCATCATAGTCTGTACCATTAAAATGTTCAAAGCTCCATTGAAAAGAAGAATATTGATCTCCTCGTCCTGGAAATGTAAATTTGGTCCAGCCTTCAATATCAAAAGGCTCTGAAATTTCTTCTTTACGATTTTGGTCATTTACTTCAATCACTTGGAAGATCTCTTTTTCATCCGCGCCTGCTTTATGGCTCATTACTACATCCGCATAAAGAGCAACGCCCTGTTCCTGGCAGGCGGCGATAGCCGCCAGCAGTTCAGCCTTTGTTCCATATTTAGTACGAACACTTCCTTTTTGATCAAACTCGCCTAAATCATATAGATCGTATACACCATATCCTGGATCATCTACAGATTGAGCTTTCGTAGCTGGGGGAATCCATACCGAATCAATTCCTCGCATTTTAAGCTCTGGTACAAGCTCTTTTAATCGATTCCAATGTTGTCCATTTCCCTCTATATGCCATTCAAAGAATTGCATCATTGTATGATTTCGCTGCATCTTTATCATCTTCTTTCCTCAATTATGACTACCTGCTATTTCTATAACTATCGGACCAATACCTTTTCTGGCTGAAGGCTAAAAACTGCTTCCTGATTATAAATCGATATATAGATATATAAAAGCGAGATAGCGGCTAACCAGCCAACTATCTCACTATACTAGTACCTTATCAGCCCTAAATCAGTGAATACTGACAGTCTATTTCCCTCATTTAGTATAATTAGTTATGCAATATTACCGAACAAATCCCATAATCCACAATAATACAATCGCTCCTATCGTTGCCGTAATGATTTCACCGATTGTCCCATAAGCACTTAAACCTAAAAGACTAAACAAGAAACCACCAACGAAAGATCCTATAACACCTACAATTAAATTGCCAACCAGACCAAATCCTCTGCCGTCTGTAAGATTACCGGCCAGCCACCCTGCTATAATTCCAATAATTAAAAACCAAAGCATACTTGCCCCCTCCCCTTTTTCATTAACGAAAGAGGAAGCTTACCTCTTTCGTTAATGAATTTCTACTGAAAAGTGTTTGTGGAAAACCTATTCTACCGTTTCAATAGAGTGCAATATATCTCCGGTAAAGCCAAGTTTTTTGGTACCATATATCCAAACGGTATCATCCTCTTGTGTACTAACAGGTTTTCCCCAGCTAAGACGAATTTGTCCTTTGGTCATACCTTCCTCTACAATACCGCTTTCGATCTTGTTCCACGCGTCCAAGGACCAGCCAAAGCTAACTCTTGGGTCCTCCGTAAATAAAGCATCTTGCCAAGGAGGAGTCTGGGTCAAAGAATCTACTGGCATATTGGTCCAACTGTAAGCGATAGGTAAAATCGCCTTTTCTCCATTTATGGAAAGTATCAACCAGATGGGTTCTTGCGTTTGATTCCCCGTATACACATCAACCACTGTAGCTGGACTGCCAATTGCGGCTGCTACTGTCCCTGGCGCTGAATTTATACCGGGTACATATACACCTGACAGCTCTCTAAATTTAGGGTAAACAACTTTTCCCAAAAATTGTTCCTTGGCGTTCGTCAGATCGGCTGTTAACACTAAACCGTCTAATTGGCCACGCATCGTGCGTCCCACCAATTTTTCTCCCGTATCTTTTACTGTTAGATAAACCAGATATTCATTTTGATAACCTGCTGGAAACGACACAATCTCTGTAACGACAGCCTCTTTGCCAACATGTCCGGTATAAGAACTGCGAACGGAACGATCACCTTCGAACCCTAGTTCTGCCTGATCGACTGGAAAAATTTCATATCCTGCAGCCTGCTTATCTGCTGGCAAAGCAAGAAAGGTAAAACTATTTCCTCTCCATTGTTCTGTAGTCAGATTAACTGGAGCTGTTTCGCTGGAAACCGCTGCCCATGCAGCCCCTCCTACTCCAAATATTAATATTAAACTAAATAGTAAGATATTCTTCAAATTTAATCGTTTCATCTTATATTCTCCTTTCTTTTTTATATTCATTGTCTATTTTTATAGGACAAAAAACCTCCTGCGTATACAGGATGTATCTGTACACAGCAGATCAACTTTCCCATTTCCCGCGGAGGTTAATACTTTTATTTATGATGTAAGTGAGACTTCTTATATCCACATTATAGCGATAATAATAATTATTGTCAAATAATAAATTCATTTTCCATTAAAATTACTAATTTATGAAAAATTTGTATTTGTGTTGTAAGGCAATCTACTATCCAGTATAGTAGAGTTAGCAAGTTGAATCGGAGGTTTCGTCAATGGATGATAAGGAACATAAGAATATCGCTTATGTGGCAGCTGTATTATATGCCTTTATTATAGGTTTCTCTTTTCTCTTCGTAAAATTAGCTTTAACAGTATCCGATCCCATCGATACTCTCGCTCATCGCTTTACTGCATCTTTTCTGGCAATTTTGATTCCCGTCCTTCTTGGCAAAATCCCTTTAAGCTTTACGACAAAAGATATGATTCAAATTCTACCCCTGGCACTTTTATATCCAGCACTCTTCTTCGGCTTTCAAATCTCAGGGCTGGTATATACGACCTCTTCTGAAGCTGGAATTATTCTGGCATCTACTCCAGTACTCACAATGTTTTTAGCCTCTTATTTCTTGAAAGAAAAAAATAATTATTTGCAAAACATTTCCCTTGGCTTATCCGTGGCAGGGGTTATCTACATTCTTGCCATGAAAGGTGCTTCATTTGAAACCGAGCAAGTTCTAGGAACTTCACTGCTCTTCTTATCATCTCTTTCCTTTGCTGGCTACAGTGTATTAGCCCGGCCATTAACCCAAAAGTTTAAGCCACTGGAGTTAACCTTCATCATGCTTACCATTGCTTTTTTCACCTTCAATCTATTAGCGCTTATACGCCATGGCCTGAATGGTACGATTAACGAGTACTTTCACCCTTTATCAGAACCTATCTTTCTCGTTTCCATTTTGTACTTAGGCATCCTATCCTCTCTGGGAACTTCCTGGCTATCCAATTACGTGTTATCTAAGATTGAAGCATCCAAAATGAGTGTATTCGGCAATTTAGCTACCTTAATTTCTATGATTGCAGGGGTAATCTTTCTACAAGAGCAATTGGAATATTATCATATTATTGGAGCCATTATGATCATTGCAGGTATCCTTGGTACAAATCTGCTATAAGAATATTTTTCTAATCTTTTTAAAAGGGCAAAAAAGAGCACGACTCGTTGTGAGTCGTGCTCTTTGAATACCTTCTTAATTATAGTAAATGCCTTTCAACGTATAGTGAGCTAAAACATGTCCTTCCATCACTTTATAGAGTTCGTTCACATAAAAACCCTCTTGTAAATCCAACGAACGATCTAATGCAAAAATATGTATTTCATAAGTATGAGGCTTATCAGGAGGCATTGGTCCGCCATATTTTGCGGCCTCATATTTTCCTAGCGGCTCCGCAAGTAAAGCGCTTGACCAGCTATTCGTACCTTGAACAAAGTCTTTGGTATTCACACTCGCATTTTCCCCTAATGAATCACCTGTAAGATTTGCAGCAGACCAATGTATCCAAGAAAATCCGGTAGGAGGTATTGCATCTTTATCTTCCATAATAATCGCAAAAGTTCTCGTATTTTGAGGATACTCTTTGATCTCTAGGGGTAAAGAATAGGTTGGCATACCCTTAAAAAATTGTTCTCCATACTTTCCATATTTCTTGTCGATAATACCATTGACAATACCAGTACTAGTAACAATCATAACATTAATCCCCTTTCAATTCTTTCTTTACCAATAAATGTATACCAAAATCATAAAACAGTAAAGTACAATATATCAGATTACGCCCATAATCTTTACCATCACAAAATCCCTGCAACGTCAGCTACGAGCCATTTTATCTTTGTCCATTAAAACCGCCACTGCCAACGCACATTTCTCGATATTTGATACACCACTATCAATCAAATAAAGTATATTGCCACCGCATACTCCCGCGCAAATATAGTCTTTGTCTACGTTTGCTAATATTCGCCCTCCTAAAGCACCTTCCCTGATAAAGGCCCCATCAAGATTAGCGAGTACTATACCGCCACTGGCACCCCTACGAATATAGTGCCCGTCAATTGATACAACCACCTCACCACTATATGGTTTACGAACATATTTACCGTCCCAATAAGCTAATACTCTCCCTGAAAATGGTTCACGAATATATACTTCCATATTAACACCTCGTTTTTGCTTTACTGTAAAATATTTGGCTCGACAAATAGACAAAAATTAAACAAACCTTAGAAATAATTCTTATTAGAATTTATAAACTACACTAATCTAAAGCCATTAGCTGTTATATCAGCATCTCTATTATTAATTTTTTCTCTCATTAACTAGACAAAATTCATAATTCACCCTTTCATTATATCTATATTGCAATATTATTGCAACTTTAGTCATTATAATTGCAATATAAATGACTCCTGCCGCAACTATAATAAAAGGAGAGGTGAATTGCGTGCAGGATAACTTTTTAGATAAGTATCGGGAAATTGGCAGACGAATAGCCTTTTACCGCAATAAAAGAGGTATTTCCCAAGAAGCTCTTGGTGAAAAAATTAATTATAGCAAAAGTTACATAAGTAAAATTGAAGCTCCTAAATCAGATGTTCCTTATTCGTTGGATGTTTTATTTGCAATAGCTGCAGGATTAGAGCTTGATCCGGCAATTTTTCTTTTGCCGATCAACGAAGAGGATTTTGAAAAGTATAGAATGGATAAATAAAACAGTTTAGATTAAATTCTTAACTGTTTTTATTTTTTCTAGAGAATGTAGAAATTTGGAATTAACTGCTATGATGAATTTTTCCCTCATAGCAGCTAACTCCAAAGAAGTGCATAAAGAAGCTATTTTTACATAATAAGAGCTTTATTTTATAAATATCATACACATAACAGATGGTAAATATCATCTGTTTTTTTTGCCTGTATACATTTGGAGAATAAAGCAGGATTCCTCCCAATGGATGCTATTTGATTAAAAAGTTCAATATAATCAAAACCGCCCTGTGTACAAAAAGCAAATAATAAATATACTGTTTTCTTTTCATCGGGATCCATTTTGATGCCTTTTGGTGCAACGAGAAGACTGAGGCCTTCTGAAAGTACGGTTTCATTCGGCTTGGCGTGGGCTAATGCAACTCCTTTACCTACAATAATATACGGTCCGTATTTTTCGATATTGCAGATCATAGTATGAATGTATTCTTTTTCAATATGTCCCTTCTGGTATAAGAGTCTGCCTACCGTTTCTACTGCCAATCGCCAGTCGAGAGGTGTATCAATAATACAAATCATCTCTTTCTTGAGCATGGTACGCAAACCATGTACATCTTTGCTGACCATTTGCTTGATATGTGTTTTAAGGAAAGCATCCAAACTATCGATAAAACTTTCCAAATCATCAATATTGTGAAAGGTTCCGATACTGTCAGAAACTTTTTTCACAATGACATTTTTTCTTTTTTCCAAGCTTAGATTAATATTTTCTCCGAGAGAAAACGCTTGCTTTTGGATATTATTCAGATCCTGCATTTTCAACACTGGATTGACCTTGACTACAGGATACATCGTCTCGGGAAGATTGACCGTTGATATGATAAAATCGATTTTTTCTTTATTTTTTTCCAGCATGTACAAAATCCTGTCTACCGAAATTACTCCTTCAATGGTAAAGTCAAAATAGTTTTTGATCTGTGCTTCTACAAAACGACCTGTTGCCATGCTGCCCGGACAGACGATTATGACATGCAGCGGCAATAAAAATTTCTTATTTCTCACCAGTGCTGCACAAATATGAATAAAGATTGACAATTTCATTTTCTTGCTAAAGGAATAACCTAAATATTTTTCGAGAATATGGCATTCGCTTTCAATCTCTTCCATGATCTCCCGATATTCAGGCTGTATATTTTCATCAATGGGAAACTGAAAATCAAGAAGATCCGACATACATTTGATATGCAGGAACAGGGATTCCACAAGAATATGATCGTTGCCAAAATCAATATTTAATCGATTGCCGATCCCAACTAAAAAATAAGTGATCATATTATAGAGTTCAATATCATCAATGGATTTTGACATGGGCAAAAGATGATTATCTATAATATACTGCTGAAATAAAACGATTTCCTCATCCATAAAGGTCATATTCAGTCTCTGTTCTATATAGGAAAAAATTTCTGTGCCTAAAGGCATCTCCCCGGGCTGAATCGGTACAATTCCATCGCAAATCTCTGTCGAGAAATCGATTGGCCGATTAATGCAAATGAACAAATATAGAGACAGTTCATAAAAGCTATAATCCGAAAACACCACTTTTTTTTCCCGCTCAAAGTCCTGTAAGATAACAACGATTGATGCCAAAGAATGGCTGATATCCATTTGTGAAAGAATCAGCCTTTGAAAATATCCATCGCTTTTGACATTGACAATAACCCGCCGGCATAATTCCATGAGCATCATACGCAAATGCTGCTTCTCCGCTTTCTCCAAATAAATCCCCTTGCTGCTTTTTGAACGCAATTTGAGATTAAATTCCTGCAATATTTCTCTGACAGATTCGATATCACTCAATATGGTGATCCTGCTGACACTCAGCATTTCTGCCAAATACTCCATCGTAAGATAGCTTTTTTGTTTGAGCAAGATGACAAGGATCAATATCTGCCTCTCGTCCTGGGATAATCGATAGGAATAGCTGTTTAATTTGAAGAGCTGATCTCTCACAAATTCTGGATCAAGGTCCGTACCTATTTTCAATATACCGTTATCCACAATCTCAATCGTATGAAGCTGTAGCTTTTTTAAAAAAAGATTAATTTCTGCAATATCATTACGCAATGTTTTCTGTGAAACCTGATAGACTTCCGATAATTTTGAAATATTTAAAATACTACTATCATAAGATAATATCTTTTGCAAAACATCTGCACTTCGTTTTTTCATCATTACTCCCTCCATGCAGTTGGTCATGTCTAGCTATTCTCCTAAAACAAAAATGCAGGAAAGTAGAATACGTATAATTTTCAAAAAATCTTGCCTACTTGCTTGGCGCCTGTCCATAAGACTTGAATTTTTCTAGCATCAGATCAACCTCTATATCATTTAGTATGATCGGCTCTCCTACCACTTTGGCACGATAATAGATCTCTGCCATACGCTCTGTTTCTTCAGCAATGACAAAAGCATTTGGAAGATCGGCTGCACAAGTTAAGATCCCATGGTTTGCCAAAAAGCAGGCTTTTCTTTCCTGCATAGCCACAAAGGAGCTTTCTGCTAGCTCCCATGTACCGAATGAAGCATATTTCGCACAACGGACATCCTTACCTCCTGCAACCGCAATATAATAATTGGCTGCCGGAAGATTCCAACCCAAAGTAGCAAGAACCGTACTATACATCGAATGGGTATGTACAACTGCATTAACATCTTCTCTTTTCTGATAATAAATGCGATGCATATCCTTTTCACTGGACGGCTTACGACTTCCATCCACCGTATTTCCATCCAAATCTGTAATTACAACATCTTTCGGAAGTGTTTCAAAATAATCAATACCACTCGGACTAATCGCCATATAGCCAAGGTCACGGTTATAAATACTGATATTACCGCCTGTACCCTTCGTTAAGCCTGAGGTAATTAATTTTTTCCCATACTCTACAATAAGCTCCCGCTCTTTTTCCATTAACATAACCTATAACTCCTCATCTCTCATATAATTTTATTTGATCAGCATGTCACTATAACCGTTTTTCAGGTAAGCATTCACAACATCCTTCAACAGATATGGCGCTCTTGGGATCGCATCCACCGTATCACCTGCAATATGGGTTGTCAGCGTAATATTATCCAGCGAAAGTAATGGATCTCCTTTTGGTATTGGCTCTATCCAACTGACATCTAAAGCAGCACCTGCAATTTTACGATTTTTCAGTGCATCCACCAAGTCATCCTTGGCCAGAATATCCGCTCTTGCCGTGTTGATAATATAAGAACCTGGCTTCATGAGCTGGATCAAATCTTTATTGATCATATTTTTCGTTTGTTCCGTCACCCGCATATGCAAGGATACAATATCTGCCTCTTTAAAAACTTCCTCTATGGATTTTAGTTCCACCGACAACTGGTCACGAGCAAAAATAGCCGGATCTACAAATGGATCATATACAATCACTTTGATACCAAGCGCATTCAATCGTTTGATAACTAGTCTACCGATATAGCCTGCGCCAATAATACCAACCACCATATTGGCAAGTGTCGTTTTATAAGCATCATTTGAAAAGCTCTTTCTCCACTGCTCACTTTTGATAGACAGATGTGCCCTGGCGATATTTCGCGTCTCAGCGAACATAAGCCCAATGGTAAAATCAGCGACAGGTTCTGCATTTCTGATAACATGCAGAAACGGCAGATTAAGTTCCCTCACGGCAGCTACATTTACATTCTCCAACCCTCCGCGGCAAGTTCCTATCATCTTTAATTTTGGTGCACTTTTAAGCATTATTTCTGATATGGGTGCATAATGTGCAAATAAATATTCTGCATCTTTTAAAGCTTCCAAAATTCCCTGGGGTATCTCTACTTTTTCAGGACCATATCGCTCAATCTGCAGAATATGCTTTTGAAAGTGATCTTTTGTTAAATCAGAATGCCATTCAAAAACTTCTATTTTATCTATTTTTCCTTCTAGATTCATTTGCAAAACAGCATCCTTTAAGGTTGCACTTTTGACCAACGCATCTCCGATCACAACTACTTTCATGATAGATCTCCTCCTCTGATAAATTGGATTAGGAGCATAGGAACATCATGCTCTCTAATCCCTAATTTCAAATTAAGACTTATTTCCGTCTTCTAAAACCGCAGGATCACGTTCTAGATAATCGACAATAACTTCCTTGTTCTTCTTGACAAAGAAAAATAATATGAGATATAAGAGGACCGAAAGACCGATCCAAAGCGGATTTTGCGTAAGAAAAATCAAGAACAATGTCCCGAGAAAATAGTTTCCCAGTACAACAAAGCTTGCAATTAAAAGCGTACCTGCCGGTATGATTACGCCGACACTCTGCGCTACATCGGTAAAGATCGGTGCGACTGCAGTAATAACATATAGGTTCATAACGAGCAGTACAATGCCGGAGATAAGCGTTTTAAAAATATTTCCTCTAGAAATAGCGACAATCGGCTGAATGATATACGGAATTGCGATCAAGTCTACCATTGGCAAAGTCTCATTACCAGGCAGGATAATCGCCAGTACCAGAATAATCGGTATCATCAGCAGCCCAGAAATCAATGTTGCCGGTTCGCCATATCCAGCAGCATCATTGATCGCAAGGTACCACTGACGATCCTTGCCGGATGATTTCGCTGATTTTTTTGAAGCATCGGTAATGCTTGTAAATGCAGAGGCAAAGATACCTGCGATTTTCGGGAAAATCGACATTACGGCTGCCGTCGATACCCCTACCGTCATAATTTCTCCCCAAGCCCCCAAATCATATAATCTCATATAGTTACCGGAAAAGCCGAGTGCCAGCCCGAGGATAAAGCCCAGGGTAGTAGGCTCGCCGAGAAACCCGAGTCTCTGCTGTACGGAGGTAGGGTTCCATTGCACTTTATCAGCACCTGCTTTAGTTAAAATCCAGTCCATTAACATTCCATAGGGAACTTGCACAACATCATGGGGAGCGGATATCGTCGTTCCCGGATAACCGTAGTACGATGCCCATCTTTTTGCCAAAACTTCTGAGAACAAAAGGGTGAATAAATTAGCAAGTACCATTAGACCAATAGAAAGCATCATATTGCTGGTAACAAGGTACAGCATTGATCCCCAGAGCATAAACGAATAATTATTCCATAAATCCGATGGCATAAAGACATTGGTAAATTTTACGCTAAATAAGACAAATTGAAGCAATAGTCCAAACCCTAAAAATATCATTCCGACTTCCGTGGAATACGCAACAATACTGGTTGCTTGCCAGCCGGTATCTAAGATACGAAGATTGACACCGGTATGTTCTACCATACGGTTGACTACAGGAGTGACAATCGGTGTATAGGCGCCGATCAGCATATTGAACCCGATTAATCCTATGCCTGCACTGAGCGCTGATTGAAACGCTCGTTTCAGTCTTACATTCATAAAGAGTGCAATGATTAAAATTACCACAGGAACGATGATGGACGCACCAAACGCTCCCATAATCTTAGATAATATCTCCAACATGTAATTTTCCTCCTTATTGCTGTGCTTTACGGATTACTAATCTATTATTTAGTCAGTTCTTTCGCTGTCTTAAGTAGCTCTTCGATGAATTCCTCTTCTTCCATACCTGTAAGAAATCCTACCGCATTGATGGTTGGAATAGTATAAGCACTGAGCAGCGGGCTGGTATGCACGATCAAATCGTAAGAGCCTGAGACGACCAATTGCTCTACACCACCCGGATTGACTTCGACTGTAGTCGCTGATATCCCGTTATCCTCTAACAGATCTTTAACCTTATTTGCAATCATAGAACTAGTAACAGTACCCGAACCACATACAGAAATAATTCTTAATTTTTTCATTTTAAACACCTTCTTCACATTTTTTTAGATCTCATTTGTGGATAAATATTTTTGCAGATGCTGCAAAAAACTGCTTTTCTCCTTAATTTCCAGCAGGCTACTCATTTGTTTTTCATTGGAAAAAAGCTTCATCAGCGATTGCAGTATCGTCAGTTGTAACTCTCCTTTGTTTACCCCTAGCAAAAAGATCAACTTTGGATACACCAGCTCATGCTCCATCGGATCCGTGCCCATTTTACAAAAAGCGAGGGTAGGTTTCAGCCTGATAACATAGATAAAGGACCTTTTTACATATTCTGGATCTGTATGGGGAATTGCCACATCAAATGATTTTGTTACTAGACCTGTAGGAAATTTTTTCTCCCGCTCTTGGATTTTGTTACAAAACTCTTCTTTAACATATTGTAATTCTTGAAGTCTTGACGAAATTTTCTTAAAAAAATTAGTCTGTGAAGAATACTCGCCATGAAGTTCGATCATATTTTCGTCAAACAATTCTGTCAAATGCAATTACATCACCCTTTCCATGTAAACCAAATTTCACTATATTTTTCAGGATAGATACTTGAAGAGCATCATCATTTCCTCATGTTTTAGATATCAAGCGCGCCATTGATTATCTGATCTAATTATATTAATATTTTCAAATAACCTTCAAGTCAAAAGTCCTTCTGGCTAGTCGATAAGAGATTTTACTAACTTTTAATGAATCTTTTATTATTTGCAAACAAAAAGTTCCGGATGGGTGATAATCCCATCCGGAACTTTTATTTTAATTACTCGATGAGCCAATTGCAATTCCAATCAGAATAGCCGCAATATCACGTAATGCACGGTTATGGCGATCCCGTTCACGCTCCTGCCGCTCATGCCACTGTCTTTCGCTTTCATGATCGCGCCGGCGCATTTCCCGTTCGTGTCGTTCATTTTCTTTACGTATTCGCTCATCGCGCTCACGCTGACGCTCCCGTCGTTCCCGTTGTTCTCGTTGTTCCCATTCCCGTCGCTCACGTTCACTCCGTTCCCGAATCTCACGTAATTCCCGGTCATGACGTTGCCTTTCACGCTCTTGCCGCGCATTCCATTCTCTTTTGCTTTCATGCGGACGCCGCCGCATTTCCTGTTCGTGGCGTTCTTTTTCCTTACGTATTCGCTCATCATGCTGACGCTCGCGTTCACGGTTGCGGTCATGGCCCCGGTCTTCATAACGTTGTTCATTGCGTTGATCCTTATCTCTTGGTGAGGCTTCGATTACAGATGCACCAAACCCTATTGGCATGATACATACCATTGAATATACAATAACTTTCTTTGCTAGGGTATTCATAATTTTGCCTCCCTTATTTTTTAACTAATTTAAAACTGCGACCGCGCATTTATTGAGAACATTAATGGATTGGCTGGCTGTAAGGATTTTTCAGCATCGGTTGTAATCGTAATATTTACTTCTGTTTTTTGTATGCCCGGTTCTTGTACTATGTCCGCCCTTGAACCGTAAAAGTCGAAAAAACCAGGAAAAATACAATACAAAATGTTTTTTAAAACTCTCCATAAAATAATGTCTCCTTATTACCCGGCATCTTGCACCTGCCTGCGGTTTACAGTAGGCTAATCATTTTCACTTTCCCTAGCTACCATTCCATAATAAAGGATATCCATCGCTTTTCCGATAGTATCAAGAACAGTTAAGTTATTCTTAATTAAAAAGTTCTCATGGAGCAGTTCGTTTATAGTAGCATTATAAATTACTTTTGCAATAGGAAGATCAATGGGGCGGAAATATCCGGCTGTAATGCCTTGATCTAAAAGAGCTTCAACACGCTGCCACGAATATTCGCGGTACTCATCACATCTTTTCCATACATCCGGCATATATCGCTTCAAATCAAAAACAAACCTACTGCTTATCAATCCGCCCAAATTCGGTTCAGTTAACAATAGTGCTTTAAGTTTTTCCTTGATATTCAGGTCGCTGTTAACTATTTTTTCAGCCTGTTGGCGCACATTTTCCAGGAGCGAGTCAACTACTGCCCCAATCAACTCCTCTTTGGAAGAAAAATGTTCGTATAACGTGCTCTTGCTAACAGCCAAGCGCTTGGCCAGCTCGGTCATAGTAAATTTGATGCCATTTTCATTAATTTCTTCAATTGTTGCCATCATGATTCGATTGCGCAAAAAAGTCACCGCCTTATTTTATACCACTAGTACCAATTTAGTTTTTATAGTACTAATAATATCTGCATTTTCTTTCCATGTCAATATCTTCTAATGTTTTTTTCACTATCTTTCTATCCTTTTGAAAAGTAGAACCCCATTTGAAATATCTGAAAAAGAACTTGCAATAACTATCCATAGGTAAATAGTTATTGCAAGTTCTTTTTTTGCATGATCAATACCTTCTTACTTAACTCCCTTCATTTATCTATAGGGGCATCCCTTACTCTTCACTTTCAAGATAAACTAATTTCGTCGCTTCATCATATCCAAAAAGTTCGGAATAACGTCCCCAACTGACCAAAAGTTGAATTTGAGTTTTCGCTAATGCATCTCCATGAGTACGGGCAATAAGGTCTTCAAAGAACTCTATATTCATATGTTTATTGGATTTTGATTGCAGAACATTGATCATTTGTGTCATAAACGAAACATTTTTTAATAATTGCTTTTTGAATAATTCTTTGCGTTCCAATACTGTCGCCGTCGCAAATTCAATCCCTTCTGGAGTAAGTTCGATATCTCCTTCCACTACCTTAGCAAAATCTAACAATGAGGCTAATTCAATAATCGGAAAAAAGTCTTCACTGTCCATTACTAAACGATCAGCCAATTTATAGAGATCTGTTCTTTCATTTTGATCCTCTAATAACTCAAGAAAACCAGTAAGCGCCCCGGCTGATACACGAGGAAGTACCGTAATAGGCTTTGGCTGGTATACAGCATCCTCACTGCGCTTCATCTCTTTCTTAGTCATCAAAGAATAAATTTTATCTACGAGGGCAGTAAAATCAGCATCCTTTTTATCACGCCAGCGAGGAATATCGATAGCAATATCTTCGACGACTTTAGCTGGTCCACTTGAAATAATTACGGCACGGTCAGCCATATACACTGCTTCCTCAATACCATGGGTAACTAAAATAATGGACTTAGTAGAGATCTTCTTATCTAACCACAACTCTAACAGGTCACGGCGTAAATTTTCGGCAGTAAGGACATCCAAAGCGGAAAATGGTTCGTCCATCAACAGTACATCAGGATCGCTTACAAGGGCGCGGCCAATCCCCACTCGCTGCCGCATTCCACCGGAAAGTTCTTTTGGATATGCGTTTTCGAAACCATCAAGGCCAACGATATCAATAACCTTTAATGCTTTCTCATACTTTTCTGCTTTGGAAAGTTTCTTGAATTCTAAACCGACTAGCACATTTTCCAGGACAGTCAGCCAAGGAAATAAAGCGAAAGATTGAAATACCATTGCAACCCCAGGATTCACCCCTTGAATATCCTTACCCAAATAGGTGACTTTGCCCTTTGAAGCTGGAATAAGCCCCGCAATAATTCGTAATAGAGTAGATTTCCCCGAACCCGAAGGTCCAAGAATTGCAAGGAACTCCCCTATTTTGATTTCCAAGTTAATATCTTCAAGTATAGTTGTATTCTCCTGTCCTTTAGCACCAAAACTTACATCTATATCTTTCACTTTAATTAATGTATTCATATTTAATCCCCCCCTATTCCAGATGATACTTTGTTTCAGCCATTTGATATAAACGTCTCCATAAAAACCGATTTATTAGAACTACAAACACGCACATGACAGTGATCCCCCAAATGATTCCGCCCCAATCGCCCTGATCAGTGACATTACTAATGAACGAACCAATACCAGTTGCGACTAGTTGCTCATCATGCCAACTTACCATCTCTGAAACAATACTAGCGTTCCACGCACCTCCAGATGCAGTTATAATACCAGTGATCAGATAAGGAAAAATACTTGGAAGAATCAGCGTTTTCCATTTTTGCCATCCTTGCAGTTTAAAAATAGCTCCAGCTTCATGCAAATCATTCGGAATGGACATGGTTCCTGCAATAACATTAAACAGAATATACCACTGCGTTCCAAGCATCATAAGGAAAATCGATCCCCACTCGAAGTTTACCTGATACTTTAAGAATAAAATAGTGATGAATGGGAACATCATATTTGCCGGAAAAGAAGCTGCGATTTGAATTATTGGTTGCAGCACCTTTGCCAATCTTGGGTTTAGACCAATCCATACTCCCACCGGAACAGTCCAAAGTGCCCCCAATAAAACTGCTATCATGACACGCCCAAGGGTATATAAACCCAGCCGTATTATTTCTGCTAAATTACTGTTATCCATAGAAGATACCAGCATAAACGCCTCATATACAGGCTCGTACATGAACCGTAAAATAATTACCGCAAGAAAAACCTTGATCAGTTTGGTAATAATAAGGGATGTGGATACTCTTTGAAGATCCCGTGCTGCCTTTTCGGTTACTAATGCCATTCTATCCAACAGCCGATCGATTGCGTTACAAAGTGGGGTTACTAAAATGCGCATCAGCAGGCTAATTAGAGTTGATCGATATAATATGTTATACACGAAGGAAGTTGGAACATCAACTGATTCGGTTAACTCCATTTTAAATTTCTGGCTCCATACTACAAGCGGTCTCCAAAACAATTGGTCAACCAGTGTAATCATTAAAATCATAGTTACAATAGAGTATGCGATAGCTTGCATCTCTCCAGCTTCAATTGCTGTTGCAAGATACGAACCAACTCCCGGCAATCGTATATCCTGCCCCAATACACTAATCGCTTCGCTGGCGGCCAGAAAGAACCACCCTCCTCCAAATGACATCATGCTATTCCAAACCAGGCTAATCATAGAGAAAGGTAATTCCAGTTTTAAAAACCGCTGCCACCAGTTCATACGCAGAACATTAGATGCTTCTTGTAAATCTTTAGGAATCATTTTAAGTGAGTTATAGAAACTAAAGGTCATATTCCAAGCCTGCCCTGTAAAAATAGCAAAGATGGAAGCAAGCTCGACCCCCAGTAAATTCCCAGGAAATAACGCTATAAAAGCAACAATAGTTGCAGATAAAAATCCCAATACAGGAATGGACTGCAGCATATCAAGCAGGGGAATTAATACCGTTTCAGCAGTCTGGCTTTTAGCGGCAATATAGCCATAAATAAGGGTAAATATCAACGATGCTCCAAAGGCGATAAACATGCGCAGTAAGGAACGTCCTGCGTAATAAGGAAGCATCGAGGGATCAAGCTCAATTCTACTTTGTTCTTCTAATGAAAAGGGCACATTCATACTTGCGCCTAAATTTAATACAGAATAGAGTATTGCAAAAACAAAAATTAGGACAATCGCATCAACCCATTTTAAACGATGCTTTGGTATAGTGGTTGAGAAAAATGCCATAGGTAATTCCTCCTCGTGGTAAGACTATTCGCAAAATAATAGAATGTAATAAAAACCCGCAATTTAAGAATAGTATTTGCATTATACTACTATCCGAATCCATCCTTACCACCCCCTTCCAAAATAATAAAAAACCTCCCACAAAGTGAAAGGCTTTTGTTCATTATCAAACTATAAGCATAAACCTTCCTCACTCGTTTGAGTTTTAGCACTGCATAACGTAGAGTACGAACTTAAATTACTCAGCCACATTATGTAAAACCTTAATCCGGTAATACCTGTTATACCCATTGGTGTCTCTCGACGTTTTTGGGCAGTGGCCTGTATTTATGCAGGAGCCTCACCTAACGAAGAATTCAATTATCTGGACTTAGAATACCATCATTCTCAAAGAATGTCAAACTCATTTGCAAAATGTCAATGTCTATTTTTAGTCAAAAAGATAAATAAATCAACTTTTAAAAATGATTTTAGCACATTTATCTACCCATAGTTACTAAACTCATTTATATCGCTGTTTTACGTTGTTTTTTATATTTCTACAATAAAAAACGCTAACGATGATACTTGTAATAGTACTGCTAACCTAAAGAAGCTGCCAATACTGCCTTAAACACTGCTTTACGTCCCTCGGTCATCCCTTTGGTAAAAACATATATCGTGTTTGGTCCGGGTGATATCAGTAGAATAAACGATATAGAAATAAATAGATATATATTGCTCATGTCCACATGGGAACACTCCTCGTATAATAAGATTTGTTGTACTCTTAGTATTGTAACCTTACTTCAATATTACTGTAGGCTCTCTATGTTCATCATAAGTATCTGCTTGTACTCATTTCCCAAATAACATAGATTATTCAATGACCTTTGAAAAAATATTTAAATCATTTCTTTTATGAAACTTGATATGCCTCCAGAAGTTCATACCTTGCTGGTTATTCGAAAACACAAATAAATGACATTTACTTATGCCTTCTTCTTTAAGCTTTGCAAAGCAGTTTTTGACTAATCTGCTTGCAATTCCTTTTTTCCTGCAAATAGAACTCACAGCTAAGTGATGGAGATATCCTCTTCTCCCATCATGTCCACATAATATGGCACCCACAATCTGTTGCCCGTTGTCTTCAGCGACAAAACTCAAACCAACATTTCGTTTTAAAAACTTATTTATATTTACTTGAGTATCCGCATCACTTAAACCTATCCCTTCAATGCTTGACCAAAGCCTTATTACTTGTTCGTAATCCTCAATACTCATTTCCCGTATGATAATTATATCCTCCAAACAACTCTCTCCTTTATATCAGATATCGGTAATCATACTCATTAATATTATAAGCCTATAATCGTTTTATTTTTAGAACGGGTACCTGGTTCCATCTAAAAATAAAAACCGTACTCCAAACTCATGGAATACAGCCTCTAGCAGATTTGCTAGTCTGCTGTAATTAATTCTATTACTAATTTACACTTTTCGTCAATGATCCCTTCTGGATTGATGATTTGTTTTAATGAACTTTTTCAAGAATCTACCCATTATTTAAAATTAACGCCATACGAATCTAATATTAATTAACGATCATTAATATTGCAACTGCTAATGCACATTTTTCAATATCCGTTACACCACTATCAATTAAATAAAGTATATTTCCACCACATACTCCAGCGCAAATATAATCTTTCTCAATATTAGCCACTATCCTTCCTTTCAAGGCACCGTCCCTGATAAAAGCGCCATCCAAAATAGCTAAATTTTCTCCATTACTTACTCCCTTACGAATATAATCGCCATCAATTGATACAATCACTTCACCACTATAAGGTTTACGTACGTATTCACCATCCCAATAAGCTAATATCTTTCCTGTCATTGGCTCTCGAATATATACTTTCATATTGTTCCTCCCCTCATTGATAAATAAATTTCTCATATCAATTGCTTATTTCTCTTAAAACATTCGAAAAAGCTACGCTAATCCGTATTTTATAATTGGGAAAGAATAACCTTTGCCAGCCATTTGACAAAGGTTATTCTTATCTGTGTATTCATTCATAATAATCGATAATAGGTACAACAAACTACTACTGATTGTTAATATCGTAGCTACTATCTTAAAGATATCGATGTTTTTAACTTAATAACTTTCAAATAAAAATTTTGTAATCAGCTTTAACCTATTATACATAAATATCACTATAAGTGCAATAAATTGACAGAATTTTATTTCACCATAGGTGTAACACACTATTAGTGAAACCCCTCTATAATTTCATTATAGGGGTGAAGCGATTATGAAAACCAGTTATGATGAACGTTATCGACAGATAGCTAAAAAAATTGCTTATTATCGTATGAAAAGAGGATTTTCCCAGGATGAACTCGCTGATAAGATTAACATCAGCAAGAGCTATCTGAGTAAGATCGAAGCACCTAATTCCACAAAAGCCTATTCACTAGATGTTCTATTTGCTATTGCTGATGGCTTAGACGTAGATATAATCAAGTTTTTTATACCAATTGAAGAAAATAAATAAAAGCGATATCTCTATAGCATGTGAGATATCGCTTTTATTCTTTTCAAGTAAATAACGCAGGCCGGGAATCTTTATATCAACAGCTTTTAAAGATTATTCTGGCTATTTTAACAAGTTTCCTAGTAAAACAAATACATCGACAAAACACGAGGGAAACATACTGACTAATTACTAATAATTTTTTTAACTGCCAGGTTCATCTTTTGTCTAAACTCTTCATCCGTCACCTCTTCACTATGAACCCGTAAAATTTCGCCTTTTATTTCATCATAAAGCTTCATAGTATTCGTCTCACAATGCAAAAGATCTTTAAATGCATCTTCCACACTATCAATATCACTCGCCTTTATAGAAGTAAGCTTTTGGATCACAGATTCTAATTGTTCACAAATCGTTGTAGGCTTCATACTCATCACCTCGTATCCATATATTATCAGCAAGCATGCACCATCTGCTCATTCCATTATATACTCACATTATTAAACCATTTTTGATACAATGCTTCCAATTCACCGTTTTTCCTCATGTCTGATATAATCTTATTAATCTTTTCACCGATCGCCTTATTCTTATTGGAAAAAGCAATTGCATAGTCTTCTTGATGGATCACTTGCAGCTCCACGGGATAAGCAAGCATTTTTTGTGATATGAAATATTCTAATGTTAGCTTATCAAAAGCGATTACATCAATCCATCCTTGATTAAAAGCTTGGATCATATCCAAGTTGGACTGAAAAACCTGTATTCTTGCGTTACTGTTATTGCGGATGAATACTTCACTCGTCGATCCTTGCGGCACACCTGCGACCTTACCTGCCAAGTCTTTCACACCTTGAATCGACGCTCCTTGCCTGGCTAATAGGGCTAAGCCGCCTTTTTCAATATAAGGTTTCGTAAAATTGACACTCTTTTGCCTTTCTGGTGTTACCGATAAAGAACATATCGCGATGTCAGCATAGTCATGGTTTACCGCTTCAAAAATATATTCTAACGAAACCATTCGATAATTGACTTTTAAATCTGCCTTTTCTGCAATGATATTAATGAGTTCTATATCAAATCCCGTAAGCTTACCATTTTGATCTTCATAAGCAAACGGTGCGAATTGCGGTACAATACCTACCGTAATTTCTTCCCGATTATCAACAACCTGTACAAATAGAGTCAGCAGTCCAATGACAAGCAAAGCGCCTATACCAACCACGTATTTTGTTTTCAACTTTGAAAACAGGTTTACTTTCTTTTCGCTCCTGTTTAGATAGTAATATAAGGGCAATCCTGCCAGGGTAAGGCCAATCGAGATGATACCGTTAAGAAATTGATAACTGAGCATACCATAAATGACATATATGGCACCGCCAATTGCAATTAGAGGTACAACTGGATAGCAAAGCACCTTATAGGATCGTGGTACATCGGCATGGGTCTTCCGGGCAATGATAACACCAATAAACGCCAGTAAATAAAACAGCCAAACGGAGAACATCGCAATATCGGAAAGCTTGTCAGCATCTAACAGGCGGCAATAGATATAAGAACTTGTAACCAGCATCAGTATCGCATTGACTGGTGAATTACTGTCATTATCAATCTTACTTAAAATAGAAGCTCCGAAAATCTGCCCTCTCTTTCCCATAATATAAATCGTACGGGACAACGTCATAATATATCCGTTAAGACCACCCAGGATCGAAATCATAATGCCCACTGCAATCAAATTGCCCCCCATCAGACCAAACATCCTTTGTGCCGCAATGGAAGATGCATCATGACCAAGGGCAACCATTTCACTCACCGGGAAAATATTAAACATGGCAATATTAATACTGATATATACGATAATCAGAAATGATATCCCACCAATAATCGCCTTCGGCAATACTTTACTGGGATTCTTGATTTCACCAGCTACAGATGCAACTTGCGCCCATCCATCATAGGCGAATAAAGTTGCAAGAATTGCAACAGAAAAGGGAGCTGTTGTCGCTATGCCCCCACCACTGGCACCAAATATAGCCACCTGCCCATTCCCTTTTAAAATTCCAAATACGGCTAATAAAACAATTGGAATCAGTTTACAGAAGGTTGCTACAGTCTGCAGGTATCCGGCTTCTTTTACACCTATGGAGTTCACGCAGGCAATAAAGCCTAAGGCTCCGGCACCGACAACGCCACTATAAGAATCGGGAATATTAAATAACAAGCAGAATACAGAACTAAAATATCCAGTAAGCGCTCCAACCAGGGCCGGTCCAAAAATCACACTAATCATCCAACCGTATAAGAAGGCCACTTTAGGACCATATATTTCTTCCAGATAGACAAAAATGCCGCCTGTACGAGGAAACATAACACCCAATTCACAGAGTGTCAAACCACCGCTAATTGAGAAAAGACCACCGATAGCCCAAGCAGCTAAGGCCAAATTAAAATCCCCTGCCGCTGCCAATACAGCTGGTGGTTTCATGAACGCACCAGCACCCAAGACCATACCGACTACTAAAGACAATGCTGAGATCAACCCAAGATCAGCTCGCAGTTCTTTTTCAGGTGAATTATGATTGCTTAACTGACTCATAGAAATACCTCCTTGCGCGAATATTCTCATATTTTAAATGTTTTATATATAAGTTAAACTACATAATCGTACTGTTACATATGGAAGAAAACCAGGAAAAGGACCATAAAATGAATCCTAGTATTTATGGTCCTATTACCAGTGCTTAGATGATTTACCCGAAAAAACATTCTTTCTTTTTTATCTGCTTATAAATTCATTTTGTTTTTTAAAATAGCTGTTCTCAACCTGTATCTTCATGACAATGATGATTATTTATTATTTGCGAATCAACTCTTCTAAAGCTACATAGGGTAATTTCAAAGCATCTGCTACTGCTTTGTAGGTCACGTTGCCGTTCAATACGTTAACTCCTTTAGCCAGCCCTTCATTATCCAGTACAGCTTGTTTCCAACCTTTATTTGCAATCTGCAGTGCATAGTCCAATGTAGCATTTGTCAATGCCAGTGTGGAAGTACGAGATACTGCTCCTGGCATATTCGCTACGGAATAATGCACCACGCCATGTTTGGTATAGGTAGGATCACTGTGAGTGGTAGCGTGATCAATGGTAGCAATGGAACCGCCCTGGTCAATGGCAACATCCACAATAACCGATCCTTCTTCCATGGTTTTAACCATTTGTTCACTTACTAATTTAGGAGCCTTCGCACCTGGAATCAACACTGCTCCTACTAAAAGGTCAGCCTTCTTGACCCATCGGGCAATATTGTAGCTATTGGACATGACAGTTGTAACTCTTCCGCCAAAAATATCATCCAAATAAGCCAGGCGATCGGTTGATTTATCAATAATGGCAACCCGTGCCCCCATACCTAAAGCCATTTTAGCTGCATTTGTGCCGACATTGCCGCCGCCGATAATAACGACCTGGGCGGATTCAACTCCTGGTACGCCCCCTAAGAGAATTCCTTTACCACCCCAGGGTTTTTCTAAAAATTGGGCACCGATCTGTATAGACATTCGGCCTGCCACTTCACTCATTGGTGATAATAATGGCAATGTATTGTTACGCCCTATAATGGTTTCATAGGCAATACCAATTACTTTCTTTTCTAGTAAAGCATGAGCTAATTTAGGCTCTGGTGCCAAGTGCAGATATGTAAAGAGAATTTGTCCTTCATGAAAAAGTTCATACTCTGATTCGATTGGCTCTTTTACTTTAATAATCATTTCTGCTTTATCAAATAAGGTTTTCCTGTCAGTAATAATAACTCCGCCGGTTTTTTGATAACTTTCATCTGAGAAACCACAACCAATGCCTGCACCTTTTTCAATCATGACGGCGTGACCAGCCTTACACAGAGCTTCAGTACCTGCTGGCGTCAAGCCTACACGAGCTTCATTGTTTTTAATCTCTTTCGATACACCAATAATCATTATAAAAAACCTCCATCTAATAATTTAGCAAGTACTTATCATGAGTACTTGCTTATTAGTAATGCAACAAACATGCCAAGATGACAATTCAGACTTTACTAACTTTTCTATATATTCTGTAATATTTTCATTCCAAAAGGTGGTACAAAAATGTTCCGCATGGAACAATTTTGTACCACCTAGCACAGTAATCCTGACAAGCTCGTTGTAAAATTGACATTTAATTCAAAAAATTTCTTTATTCTGGAGATTTGCAATGTTATACTATTTTTAGAAAAAAGGTTGTCCTTATTGAGAGAGCTAAAAAATATAGCATTGAACCTAGCCTGTTAATAATATAGCTTCATCTTTCATATTATTAACAAGAGGAAGAGCAAGAGATTTTCTTATAAGGAGAGTGAAGGAGATGGCCAATCTCTGTTTAAAAATCTGCAATCAGGATCGGGTAGGACTTGTTCTTGATATTTCTCGTGTGCTCGCAGAGCAAAATATCAATATTCTTTCTATGGAAGTCTTGCCCGATATCATGTATTTAGAAATTGAATCCTTGTCCCCTTACGAGGAAGTACTCCTCAATACCCAATTGGGTGAGATCCCCCAGATTGGCAATGTGAATCGGATATCTCGCATGCCTCATCAGGAACGGGAACAAGAATTAAAGACAGTAATGGACACGATTGGTGATGGGATTTTAGCTATTAATCAACAGGAAATCATAACCCATTTTAATGCCGCTGCTGAAAAAATGATGAGCTGCAAAAGTGGTAAAATCATTGGCTCTAATATTAAAGATGTTTTTATCTCCAAAGTACCATTATTAGAAACACTGCATAATGGACTTCCTTATAATAATCGCGAAATCATAGTTACCACGGTGAAAGGTAAGAATCATTATCTTACAAGCGGACGTCCTATAAAGGATGCCAACGGTATCGTAATCGGAGCTGTCGCGGTGTTAAAAGCCATGAAAGACGTAGAGGAATTGGTATATTCAGTAACCAAACCTGAGATTAATAGTTTTGAAGAAATTCTACATGTAAGCAAAGTTATGGAACATACCATAAACGTGGCAAAATTAGTTGCCCAAAATGATTCTACCGTGCTCATTCGCGGAGAAAGCGGTACTGGCAAGGAACTTTTTGCAAGATCCATACATATGGCAAGTCCAAGGCAAGAAAAAGTTTTTGCACCTGTGAATTGTGCAGCTTTGCCAGATGCTCTTCTGGAAAGTGAGTTATTTGGCTATGAAGAAGGTGCTTTTACAGGAGGACAGAAATATGGCAAAAGTGGACTTTTTGAATATGCCAATGGCGGGACAATCTTTTTAGATGAAATCGGTGAGCTTTCCTTTAGTCTCCAGGCAAAATTATTACGAGTGCTGCAGGAGGGGAAAATCAGACGCGTCGGCGGCAATCGGGAAATCGATGTCGATGTCCGAATTATTACAGCAACCCATAGTAATTTAGAAGAGATGCTTCGGAAAAATCAGTTCCGTGAGGACTTATATTATCGTTTGAATGTGATTCCAATCTTCATTCCTCCTCTGCGTGAGCGTAAAGAAGACTTGCCCCTGCTCATCGAAAGTCTCTTATTCAAGAAAAATCATCGTTTGAAAAAACATATTAAACATATCTTGAAGCCTGCCATGGACAAACTGCTGCAGCACGACTGGCTGGGAAATGTCCGGGAATTAGAAAATGTAATGGAACGTGCCGTTAGTTTTGCTTCTCATGGAGAAATCACCCAGGATGACATTATCCTGGATCATATTACTCCCACGACTTCCACTGTTGCCACACCAACCAGTAACACCCGCAAATTAAAAGAAGTCTTAGAAGAGATGGAATGCTGTATTCTTCACGAAACCATTAATAAGTATGGAACCTCCCGTCAAGTCGGTAAAATACTTGGTTTATCCCATACTGGAGTGTTAAATCGAATGAGAAAATACAATATTCCTAGTAGAGCGGATTCCTTGTGAGCAGATTACAATCGTAAAAAATCTTGAAAAACGATCAATTGCATTTTAACTGCCGATAAATACGCTTGCCAACTTGAATGATCAAGTCATTTGTTATGGTAATCACTGCATGTATATCCATGATCTTTTCACCATTAATCTTTATACCACCATTTTGAATCATTCTCCTTGCTTCGCTTTTGGAACTCTGCAAATCAAGTGTAACAAGTAAATCAATCACTGCTATTGATCTGGAGCCTTGCCAGTGAACTGCAGGAATATCGGTTGGAAGTTCTCCCTTTTGAAATACGGATTTAAAGCGAAGTTCAGCTTCCTCTGCCGCCTCTTGACCGTGATATATTCTTACGATCGTCCTTCCTAAAAGCATCTTGGCATCACGTGGATGTAGAATATTGTTTTTTACCTCATGCTGTATTTTCTGTATTTCATCTAGGGAGAAATCCGTTGCAAGCTCAAAATATTTAGGCATTAATTCATCGGGGATTGACATGGCTTTTCCGTACATATCATTTGGGGGCTCATCAATGCCAATATAATTATTCTTCGACTTAGACATTTTCTCTACCCCATCGAGACCTTCCAACAGGGGCATCAATATTGCCACTTGCTTTTCCTTACCAAATTTCTCCTGAAAATGTCTTCCCATTAAGATGTTAAAGTGCTGGTCAGTTCCTCCTAACTCAATGTCGTTTTCTAGAACTACAGAATCATATCCCTGCATTAAAGGATAGAAAAATTCATGAAGTGAAATCGGCTTTTTAAGGGCCAAACGCTCTTCAAAATCATCCCTTTCTATTAAACGTGCCACTGTAATTTTTCCTGCCAGGTTAATTACATCTTCAAAATGCAACTTAGAATGCCACTTGGAATTGTAGTGAAGTTCAATCTTTTCCATTTTTAGAACTTTTCCAAACTGCTGGAAATAGGTTTGGGCATTATGCTGAACCTCTTCATCCGTCAGCTGCTTTCTCGCAGTAGATTTACCTGTAGGATCTCCGATCTTTCCAGTAAAATCACCAATGATTAGCTGAATCACATGTCCGTTATCTTGAAACTGCCGCAACTTATTTAGTACTACGGTATGTCCTAAATGAACATCTGGTGCGGAAGGGTCTAATCCCAGTTTTATTTTTAAAGGCTTATCTAATAATACTGATTTTGCAATTTTATGCTTGAGTTCTTCTTCTGGAATGATCTCTGCTGCCCCAGAAGAATAGATGGAAAACTGTCTATCTACTTCTGCAAGCTGCTCTCTCGTTAATTGTTCCAATTGATTTTTCATCTTTGCTTCCTCCAATTGTATTTAAAATATAAAAAACCACGTTCCCAAAAAAGGGACGTGGTTTCTTGCACGCGGTACCACCCTAATTGAAGAATCTCTTCTTCCACTCAACGAAATAACGGTTCGCTCCGTTCTTTGCTACTCACTGTGTTCACAAAGAAAGCTCAGGGAGGTAATTCATATTTATCTTTGTACCGATTCACACCTCACATCGGCTCTCTGTTTACAGGGAGATAACATACTACTGATTCCCGTCAAAGCTTCCTATTTAGTTGATAGCTGCATACCTTTTATTACTTTTCGCAACAACCTGGCAAGCGTCTCTTGTTCTTCGAGACTTAATTCTTTCACGATTTCCATTTCGCCCTGATGAAAATCAGGATACAAATCCTGCATGACACTTATACCTTTTTCAGTAATTGTGACATTGACTAATCTGCGGTCTTTTTTATCTACATCTCTTTTGCATAGCTCTTTACTTTCTAATGTTTTTATTACATTGCTTACAGTAGCTGCTGTTATTCCAGAAGATGCAGCTAGCTGCCTTGTTTCCAGTGAATTGCATATCCAAAGATCATACAATATTGAAAAGGCTGTCCAAGACAGATCATACTTTGAAAGCTTCTCTCGCTCCATTTTGAGCTTTAAACACTGTCCCGCCCGATAGATGTTCGTTGCCACTGAAATAGCACTCACATTTAGAGGTCCTAATTGAACTTTAGGTAAACGCCGCAGCACATCCAATTCTCCCAAGGCAGCATTATGATCTAAAAATTGCATTGATTCCTAACCCCCAAAATCATTAGTTAACTAATTATTAATGTTGAAACAATTCTAGCATATCTTTATTATAACAGCAAGCAAATCTTTAAGATCATCTCGCTGCTTACTTGTCCTAAAAAATAGAGCCATGCTTTTTCTAAAGCATGGCTCTATTTTGTCTATTTTCGTATAAAATACCTGCTTCTTAGCACGGCACAGTGAGTCTTTCCCACTCCGCTTCCTTAAACCCGACCAGAACGTTATCCTGGGTTACTACCAAAGGCCGTTTGACAAGCATTCCGTCAGTTGCCTGCAGGGAAAACTGTTCCTCCTCAGACATACCTGACAGTTTATCCTTTAGTCCCAAGGATTTGTATAGGAGTCCGCTGGTATTAAAGAATTTACGTAAGGGAAGGTTGCTTTTTTCCCACCATTGACGCAGCTCCGATGCGGTTGGATTCTGCTCCTTAATATTTCGCATTTCATATGAAATGCCATTATCATCAAGCCATTTCTTCGCTTTTTGACAAGTAGTGCATTTAGGATACCATATAAAAAGACATTCTTTACTCATAATCGTATCGCTCCTATTTAAAATTAAAGGGCATTAATTCATGATCCCACTTCTAATTGCCGACATCCTACTGCTTTATTGGATTCATCAACCGTAATGGTAAAACCCTGATTTCTCCAAAAGTTAAACCCCCGGGAAAGAATCGATGAGTGTGCAGATACATCACATGATACCCATGTTCTTGGCAGAATTGTCTACTCTAAAACAATAAGAAGAGTAGACACCGAGCAGTCGTTTTAATAATTGTAATTAATTCTTTGCAGCCGTTTTTAGTTTAAAGCCAATATATAAAGTAAGCAACCAAATAGGAGCAATATATAAAGAAAAGCGCAGATCAGGAATAAAAGCCATAATAACGACAACAACGGCTAAAAAGACCAAACTAATATACGATGAGATCGGATGCAGCGGCATCTTAAACAAGATTGGCTCACCTGTCTTTTCTTTATGCTTTCGAAATTTTAATTGCACAATCAAGATGGTCGCCCAATTGATAATAATAGAAATCGTCGCCAGCGCCATAAAGTACAGGAACACCTTTTCCGGGTCCAAGTAGCTGATTAACACCGCAAGTAATGTAAAAGCGGTAGAAAATAAAATTGCAATGATTGGTGCTCCAGCTGAATTGAGCCTTCCAAAGAATTTAGGAGCATTTCCCTGTACTGCTAAGCCATATAACATTCTTCCATTGCTATATAGGGCACTGTTATATGCAGATAGGGCGGCTGTAAGAACGACAAAGTTTAATAAATTAGCCGCGGATGGAATACCCACGTGAGAAAATATCTGTACAAAAGGGCTGCCCGTTGCCTCAATTTCATTCCAAGGAAAGATTGCTAAAATAACTCCCATAGCTCCTATATAAAAAAGCAGTATCCGCCATACTACTTGGTTGATGGCTTGTGGAATTGTCTTATTAGGATTTTCAGCTTCACCGGCAGTAATCCCCACAAGCTCAACTCCGCCAAATGAAAACATGACTAAAACCAGTGACATCACCACTCCCAATACCCCGTTGGGAAAAAAACCGCCATGTTCCCACAAATTACTGATTCCAACAGGCTGTCCACTATTACCAATGCCAAAAACAATCATAGCTACGCCAAAAACAATCATTCCAATGATTGCCAGAACTTTGATAATCGCAAACCAAAACTCAAGCTCGCCATAGGCTTTTACATTTACCGTATTAATGAATGTAACAACCACTAAACAAGCAAGTGCTGTTACCCATGTAGGAATATCAGGATACCAATAATTCATATAAGTCCCTACAACTGATAATTCAGCCATACCAACAACCACATAATTAAACCAGTAGTTCCAGCCGGCAATAAATCCAGGAAGCTCACCCCAATATTGATAGGCATACTGACTGAATGATCCCGATACTGGACAATCCACAGCCATCTCGCCTAATGCCCGCATAATAAAGAAAATAATAATGCCGCCAATTAAATATGATAAAGTAATCGCAGGTCCAGCCGTTTTTACCACCGTGGCGGAACCGTAAAATAAACCTGTACCAATGGCTCCCCCTAACGCGATCATTTGGATATGACGATTTTTCAGACCTCGCTGTATCTGTTGATTTGTTATGTTACTATCCATACTTTTCCCCTTTTTTCGATTGTATTGTTTAGATCATTCTTCCGTTGGTATCGCTACTGTTCTCTTCTCAGTATTAATTACGATACTGGTTTCCACCCGGCTTACCCCGGGTATCGCCATAAGTGAATCGATTACAAAATCTTTGTACGTTGGCATATCTTTAGCAACGATCTTTAAAAGATAGTCCTTATTACCAGTAATGCTGTAGCACTCAAGTACTTGAGGAAGCTTATTAATCTGCTCTAAGAAAAAATCTGCTGTTTCCCGATTCAGAGGAGACAAAATCACCATAATAAAGGCAATGGTTTCCATCCCAAGCTTTCTTTCATCCACGATCGTTGTAAATTGCTTAATAACCCCCAGTTCTTTTAGGTTTTTTGTTCTCGTAAGACATGCAGAGGTTGAAAGACCAATTAATTTAGACAAATCCAAATTGGATATAGAAGAATCTCTTTGTAAAGCACTCAAAATCGCTCGGTCATAACTATCAAGTCTCATAACAACATCCTGCTCCTTTATAACGAAACGCAAAATAATATTCTTACACTAATATATAATGCAATATTTTATTTCGCCTTGTCAATAAAATTTAGTATATTATTATGTTTAATGCACTAAATCAATTGGAAGATCGATCCTGTGTATCTTTTCCATTTTTATTATTTTTTTCTGCAAGAAGCAGGATAAAGAAAAAAAGCGGCGAAATTGAACATCATAAATATATATATATTTACTACTACAGGTCATGAAGGCTTGTCAGATGGCTACGAAAGTCATGCTCCAAGAAGTTTGGAGCTTTTCTTGCGTAGCCATTTTTATGAAGAAAAACGAGAAGTATTATATTAAGTGTCTTGGATATATATCCTTTGCATAGGTTTTGTAAATTGAAAAATATAATTAGGAGTGATGATGTATGCACATGGCGGATGCACTAATTTCCCCAGTGGTAGGTGGAACCCTCTGGGCCGCTACTGCTGGATTGGCTTCCTACGCAGCCAAGAAAGTTCAAAATGATATGGATGAGCAAAAAATCCCCTTAATGGGCGTCCTGGGTGCCTTTGTCTTTGCTTCCCAAATGATTAATTTCACCATACCTGGTACAGGATCAAGCGGTCACATCGGTGGAGGCGTGCTGCTGGCAATACTCCTTGGCCCTCATGCTGCTTTTTTAACGATTGCTTCTATATTAACGGTTCAGGCATTATTTTTTGCCGATGGAGGTTTACTGGCTCTTGGCTGTAATATTTTTAACATGGGTTTTATTCCTTGCTATATAGCGTATCCATTTATTTATAAACCATTAGTCGGCACGACTCCCTCACAAAAACGCATTATGCTTGGCTCCATCGCAGCAGCAGTTGCCGGACTCCAACTAGGAGCCTTTAGCGTAGTTTTACAAACCCTCTTTTCTGGAATATCAGCCCTTCCTTTTACAACCTTTGTACTGCTCATGCAGCCCATTCACCTTGCTATTGGTTTGATTGAAGGCATTATTACCGCTGTGGTCATTGGATTCATTTATCAAGAAGCACCCCAGATCATCCAACCCACAGCTTTAAATCCATCATTAGGTGCTGCTTCTATAAAAAAAGTGATTATCGTCTTATTTACCCTCGCTATAATCACAGGAGGTGGCTTATCCTGGTTTGCTTCCAGTAATCCCGATGGACTGGAATGGTCGATTGCCGGAATCAACGGAGAAGAAGAGCTCCAGGCATCCGATGAGGTTCATGGCTATTTCGCCGAATTACAGGAAAAAATCGCCTTCCTCCCTGATTACAATTTTAAAGCTGCTCCTGCCTCCCATCCAGCTTCAGTAGAAGGAACCGAGGCAGCCACAGAAGCAACTTGGCCTGCCGTAGATACAGGAACTTCGGTAGCCGGTCTCGTAGGATCATTTATTACCTTGATTTTAGCTTATTTTATTGGCAAAGGGCTACAAGTTGCAGCAAAACGCTAGTATACTATAAGGGATGCGACGTATCGTCGTATCCCTTATTCTTATGGATAGGCAAATACTATTTTTTCTTTGAAAGAGGGTTACTATGATCAAACTGGAGTCAACTTGGCTCGATCTGCGAACTATTGATGATCTCGCCACTCAAAAGACTTTCATTCACTCTTTGAATTCCTGTACCAAACTGATCACAACCTTAGTTTTTGTTGTGCTGGTTACCTCCTTTTCTAAATACGAAGTTACAAGTCTTTTTCCCCTATTATTTTATCCCGTTGCTTTAATGTCTTTAGGAAATCTGCCTTATAAACCGATCGTAAAACGCTTGATACTGATCGCTCCTTTTATTGTTTTTATTGGCCTATTCAATCCAGTTTTTGACCAAAGGCCGATTGCAAAGCTCGGATCCTTTCTGATTACTGGAGGCTGGCTATCCTTTCTATCCATTACCATCAAACTGCTCTTGACCGTAACATCGGCTTTAATTTTGGTTGCAACAACGGGTATGAATTCAATTTGTACAGCCATGTCGCAAATTGGTGTTCCCAAGCCCATTGTGATTCAAATCCTCTTTTTGTATCGCTATCTCCATGTATTGCTTGAAGAATTTCTAAAAACAAATCAGGCCTACAATCTTCGTTCTTTCAAGACGGCTGGAATTCATTATAAGGCTTGGGGGTCATTGCTGGGACAATTACTACTTAGAACCATGGATCGAGCACAGCGAATCTATCAAGCGATGCTATGTCGCGGCTTTGACGGAAAGGTTCCTTTACGATCTGCTGCAAGATGGACAAAAAAAGATCATCTTTATCTACTTTTTTGTCTATCCTTCTTTCTCCTCTGCCGTTTTATTAATATCCCAGAGGTCCTGGGAACATTGCTTACAGGAGGTTTCCAATGAGTCATCATACAATTGATTTAACAAATATACTATATACCTATCCTGACGGCACAACTGCATTAAGCAGCCTCTCTCTTCACATCGATCATGGGGAAGCGATCGCAATCGTTGGCTCCAATGGCTCAGGTAAAACCACTTTGCTATCCCATTTGAATGGCGTGCTATTTCCCACAGCAGGAACGGTCAATATTGGTGGCTATCCCGTTGTCAAAGAAACGCTAGCCCACATTCGACGTACAGTTGGCATGGTTTTTCAAAATCCTGACGATCAGCTGTTCATGCCAACTGTTTATGATGATGTAGCTTTTGGTCCTCTGAACTTAGGATATCCGCCTCTAGAAGTGGAAAAGCGTGTAACATCAGCATTAAAAACCGTAGGTGCTTATGCTTTAAAAGACCGTCCCCCTTATCGCCTCTCAGGAGGACAAAAACGAGCAGTAGCTATCGCGACAGTGTTAGCCATGGCCCCGGCAATATTGGTAATGGACGAACCAACCGCAGCCCTTGATCCCTTGGCCCGCCGCCAGTTGATCAATCTTTTGCACACATTTTGTCATACAAAAATTATTGCAACTCATGATTTAGATATGGTACTGGATCTTTGCAAACGGACCATCGTCTTGCATAATGGCAGCATTCTCGCTGATGGCCCTACCCTTGAAATCTTTCGCGATAAAGATATATTAGAACAGGCAGGCTTAGAGCAGCCCTTCTCCATGCAAAACTGCCCGGTTTGCTCTAAAATTTGAACCGCAAAGATACGAAGACTACAAAGAACGTGAAGAAATAACTCTAGTATCTTTTCTATTTTTTGTCATTGCGAGCAGAGCGAAGCAATCCCCTCTTGCTACGAGATTTTTTCGCCAGTTCATTGCTTTTCATAATGCTGCATTTCAACCCTTCAAACAAAACGACTAGTCCTTTCATTTTCTTAGAAAGGACTAGTTCTTTTTAATACCTAAATGTTCTTTTAACTCATGAATATTTAGGTATCCAATCTTTACTTATTTTTCGGTTAAAACTCCCTAACATGGATCGTTGGAGTAATGGAAACACTAACAAAAATGTATGAAAGGAAGATTAGCTATGAAAAGTATAATTCGCAGAAAGCAAATAAAAAACCATTCGAAGAAACTATTAGCCGCTGTTGCAGGAGCAGCAGTTATGTCTTCGGCAATGTTGCCTGGTCTTCCTGTTGCAAAAGTTTTTGCCGCTTCGAATGAAACAAACCAGACTCCTGAAGCAGATCGAACTTCCAAATCAAAAAATTGGTCGAACTCATCCAAAATGGACCCCGTAAGAACCGTAAAGGAACATGCCTATACCTACGGCTTTAACCCCTTCCGTGATAAATTTACAATTCTTGATCAGTCAGCAAACAAAGCAACTGTTGAAGTGCGAACCAGCGGTCAGACTTTTAAAGTAAACCTAACCAAAACTCGCAATCAAGGATGGGAGATTACTGCAATACGTGGTATTGGTAATTCAAGATATCCTGCTACTTATACTCCTGCCAGCTTTTTTACCCACCGCCCCATTACGGGTCCAGTGGTCATCACCCCCAATGCTCCCCAAACCCTATATCAAACGAATGATTTCCGTGAATGGACATGGTACAATACCTCTTATCCCGCCGACATGACCTTTGGTGCTCTGATTCAAGATCCCCGTTTACGAGGAGCGAATTTAGTCCCGGAAGACATCATAAACCAGATGAAAAATGTCGACTTTAGCCATCAAATCGTTGTTTATACTCACCTCGGTACCGTAGACTCAACTGGGTACGGTATCGGCATTGAAAAGATCACACAATCAGGAAATGACCTTACTGTTACAGTAAGAACCAAAAGCCCTCGCCTTAATGAGAGCGTGACGACTACCAAGGGTTATGACTATATTGCCATGGAACGATCATTATTTGATACCCGCCGTCCAATCCGGGTAACCTTTATTAACCAGAATAATACCACGCTAACAAATTATAATATTGCGCTAACGCAGTAAACAACAATCTTTTAAAGAAATAGAAAATGCGTGGAAAAAAATAATCGAACCGCAGAGACGCAGAGGACGCTGAGGAGATTTTTAACCCTATCTATCTTTTCTCTGTGTTCTCTGCGTCTCTGCGGTTAAATCTATACCTCTCTACTTATGAACCTATTTTTTTATCCATTCCGTATGAAAAGTACCAGGTTGATCAACTCTCTCATAGGTATGAGCACCAAAGTAATCCCTTTGCGCTTGGATCAGATTGGAGGGGAGCACGGCCCTGCGATAGCTGTCATAATAGTCCAGGGAAGCACTAAAGGAAGGCGTCGGAATCCCTAGTTCTTTACACGTTTTTACAACTAGGCGCCAGTTGTCTTGAACTCGGCTTAGCGCCTCTTGGAAATAAGGAGCCAGCAGTAAATTCGGCAGATCAGCATCTTGCTGGAAGGACTCTTTAATCCGATCTAAAAATTGAGCCCGAATAATGCATCCGCCTCGCCAAAGAAGAGCTACATCACCATAGTTTAAGTTCCAGCCATATTCCTTATCAGCAGCTTTTAAAAGAGCAAATCCTTGGGCGTAAGAACATATCTTCGATGCATATAAAGCATCATGGATCGCCTTAATAAACACCTTCCGATCTCCCTTATATTGATCATCGGGACCAATTAAGATGCGAGAAGCAGCCACCCGTTCTTCTTTGTATGCCGACATGCAACGGGCAAATACAGCTTCCGTAATTGTTGGCGTCGGCACTCCCAAATCCAAAGCACTTTGCGAGGTCCATTTACCTGTTCCTTTCTGACCGGCTTTATCTAAAATCATTTCTACTAATGGCTTACCCGTGAGTTCATCCTGCTGTAAAAAAACATCTCGTGTAATTTCAATAAGATACGAATCGAGCTCCCCTTTGTTCCATTCAGCAAATACTTCATAGAGTTCCTCTGCTGACAACCCTAATGCAACTTTCATAATATAATATGCTTCACTAATAAGCTGCATATCGCCATATTCGATTCCATTGTGTACCATTTTCACGTAATGACCCGCCCCGTCTGGTCCTACATAAGCGCAGCATGGGCCATCTGCAACCTGAGCAGCAATCGCTGTAAAAATCGGTGCCACTTCCTGGTAAGCAGAAAGTTCAGCTCCTGGCATGAGACTTGGTCCCTTTAGTGCTCCCTCTTCTCCCCCAGACACGCCCATACCAATAAAACGAATTCCTTTACGAGATAATTCATCAAACCGCCTGCGGGTATCCTGAAAATAAGAATTGCCACCGTCAATTATGATATCCCCCTGATCTAGATAAGGCAGCAATTCAGCTATCATATCATCTACTGGCTTGCCGGCCTTAACCATCAGCATAACTTTCCTGGGCTTGGCGAGCATCTTAGTCAGCTCCATGATAGAATGAGCCCCGCCAATCTTTTTTCCCTCTGCATTTTGCGCCAAAAATTCATCTACCTTACTTACCGTACGATTATATACTGCTACACCAAAGCCTTTATTAGCCATGTTCATCACTAGATTTTCACCCATTACAGCTAAACCAACCAATCCAATATCATATAACATCCCTGTTTCCTCCCTTTCAGTAACAAATCAATTCCTCTTGCTACTGTATTATTCTAGTGTAAGTCTAAGGATACCTGCTCATTCAGAAAATTTTTTTCATTTTTTTTATTTTTTCAGGGCATTATAATCATTTTGAAAAAAGGCTGCTTACTTTCCTTTACATTCCAGTTTAGATTTACGACCTTCCCAGGAGAATGGCAAGTTCTGACACTGATGAAACGATATAATTAGGCTCAGCGGCGGCCAGCTCTTCTTGGCTGCCATATCCATAAGCAACAGCAATCACATCAATATGATTCTGTTTGGCACCGCTGATATCATATTTCCGATCTCCAATCATTACAACTTTACTTAAATCAGTTATATTTTCCCCTGATAGGGCAAACTCGATCACATCACCCTTCTCAGTCCTTGTTCCATCAAAATTACTTCCCACAATGGCAGCAAAGTACTGCTTTAAACCAAAGTGTTCTAAAATTTGCACTGAAAACTCCGTAGGCTTTGAAGTTGCTACAATTAGTTTTTTCCCTTGAATCTTTAAACTGGTTAATAGTTCCTCCATGCCCTCATATACTTTGTTTTCATATAATCCTGTTACCGAAAAACGTTCTCGATAATATCCAATCGCCTGCACTGCCTCCTGATCACTCATATGGTAGAGCTCTTTAAAGGATGTTAATAAAGGTGGTCCGATAAAAGGAATCAATACATCTGGATCTTCTTCTTTAATCCCCATTTTCTCTAAGGCATATTGAACGGATGATGTAATACCGATTTTAGGATCTGTCAACGTTCCATCCAAGTCAAATAGTATGATTTCATACATAGACTGTCACCTTCCCATTTCTTAAGATTTTCTATACGTTACGTTCTTTTGTCATTATCAAGAAAAGCCCTTTAAAAAGGGTATAGAAAATGCGTGGAAAAAAATAATCGAACCGCAGAGACGCAGAGAACACAGAGAAAAGATAGATAGGGTTAAAAATCTCCTCTGCGTCTCTGCGGTTAAATCGTTCTAACACCTCTAAAGCTTATAAATAAAAAGGCCTAAGGCCTTCTCTTTTCTCGTAGAGCAGCATTCCTTACACCTTTTGTTTTCCAATCAGTCAGTTATATATTTTTACCACTATCTCATAAGGGAACAATACCTCTCAAACGTCCCATCATAAATTATTCGATGCCAATATTTAGTTCAATTACTAATGAATCGGCAATCATTTCCACTACTAAAAATTTTGCACTGCTTACTTTCAGTTTAAACTTCTCTCCCACAACTAGACTAGGGGGGGAAATATCCACCCGTAAGCCATCTTTCTCAAAGCGAGTTGCAGCATTTCCCGTAACCATGTTGGTTAGCTCAGAAATTGCACTTTGTGCTAAGTCATCTAATGTTGCAACAGGCATCCCCATCATCATTTTTGATGCAATCGACATGGCCGTTGCTTCCGTGAAATTATATGCAATATTGCCTCGCAACTGATCTGTCAATCCCACTAACACGGTGATTCCTTTACTCTCGACAAACTGATCCCCTACTGAAAGCTTGCCCTTCACAACATTTTGAAAACCTAATTGCGGCATAATATTCATAATCGCATCAATAAATGGATTAATCAGTTTTACATCCAAAATTATTTCCCTCCTACAAACCCAACATTCATATGCAATGAACCAATCGCGGTTTTTGCTGTGACTGTATTCGAAGTCATTTTAGGATTAATAATAGCAATGGATTCACCAATTATAATGCTCGGTGGTGTAAGACGAATCTCAAATTCCTTAGTTTTTAACACATTATTAATGTCAGAGATACTATGACCTGCAATAATATTAGTAAATTCAGAAATACTATTAAATACATCCTCATCCGCAACTTCATCAGTTCTTAATAACTTTTTAGTAAACTCTTGCGCCACGTCCACAGATACATCCAGCATAATTCGCCCCTGCTGACTTCCTGTAATGCCAATGATAACGCCTAAACCATGGGATACTACTGGCTGAATCGTACTATGATCTATAGAAATAACATCCATTCCCGTCATGTCTATAATATTTTTCGTAAAGGCGGCAATAAAATATTCCAAGAAATGCTGCGGACCTGCTTCATTCCCCTGCTGCACGATAATCTGTTCGATTCCAAGGAGCAGTTCCTCCGACTTCACCGGCTTTTGGAAAAATGCTTTTACGCCAATGGCTGTCCCCCGATTGATAATGGCTTCATCCTTCATGGCACTTACCACTACGATTTTACCTGCTGGATCAATGGTCAACAATTCACGGCAGCACTCCAACCCATCCATATCAGGCAATGTCAAATCCATTGTTACCAAATCCGGCTGCAGTTCACGGTACTGACGTATACCATCATTACCTGTACCAGCACAACCGCACACTTCATACTTTGACTCTTTCAAAGCATCTTTAATTAATCTCTGACTAAAAGGAGAATCATCAACTATTAGTACTCGAATTTTATTCATCGTCTCACCACCAGCAATAATTTTTTACGATTAATTAGCAATCTATCAAGTTATTATCATTCTATATATTTATCATTTTACCTGCGCCAAATGACAAACATAGCAATATATTTACAATGTTTTAACACATCACTCTATGTTCTTTCCTTTTTTTTTGCTCTAGACTTTACCATTGAAAGGATTTACGTTACCATAAAGAATGAATGCATCTCGAAGCAACTTTATACCCAACACCACTTTTTAAGGAGGCAATTATGCTTGTTCACGAAATAATCCAACAAAACAGCATCCATCGCAATCAAGTTGTATTTTCAGGAGAAAACCCGGTTACCTACGGTGAATTGTCCAATGCAGTTTCAAACTATCGAAACTTTTTTTATCAGCAAGGTATACGCCCAGGAGAAAACGTTGGTTTATTCTCCAAAAATTGTGTTGAGTTTATTTATAGCTATTTAGCGATCACTAGTTTAGGCGCTGTCATTGTACCTCTTAATTTCCAATTCGTTCCCCGTGAAATTGCATACATTCTACACAATGCCAATATAAAAAAATTAATTACCATGTCGATACTTGATTTGGATACGGAACTTGCTCAATATGGCTATCAAGAGGAAGTAAGCCAATTACTCATCACCGACATTTCCCATACAGTCTCACAACAATCATTTCCCCCCGCTCCAGTATCTCAAACCTTTGATGAAAATGAAGTATGTACAATCATCTATACCTCCGGAACAACAGGAAACCCTAAAGGAGCTATGCTCACTCATAAAAATCTGGTTAGCAATGCTCAGGCTTTTTCACAAGTCTTCACCTACCAGCATGAGGATCGCATACTTTGTGTTTTACCCATGTACCATTGCTTTGCCTGGACGGCCGCTGTATTGACGCCCTTACTAAACGGCTCATCCATTCTAATTTTAGAGAATTTTTCTATACGGGAAACTATTTCTGCCATTAAGGATCATGCTTTGACCGTAATTTTCGGTATTCCTAACATGTTTCGTCTACTTGCCCAAAGGGCGCAAAAAGAAGACTTCCTTCATGTTAAGCTCCTGGTCTCAGGCGGTTCTTCCCTGCCACAAGAAATTTCTGAGCAATTTACAAAGAAAATCGGCAAGTCAGTAGTTGAAGGCTATGGGTTATCGGAAGCATCGCCTATTGTATCGTTAAATCCAGTCCATAAGGTAAAATACCGGTCCATTGGAAAGCCATTGCCCGGCATTGAAGTAAGGATTGTTACTACTGACAATCAGTCTCTTGTCCCCGGAGAAACAGGTGAATTATTGGTTCGTGGTCCGAACGTAATGCATGGCTATTACCGATTACCAGAGGAAACGGCTAAAGCCCTTCAAAATGGCTGGCTTCATACAGGAGATTTAGCCTATATGGATCAGGATGGCTATCTCTTTATTGTGGATCGATTAAAAGATATGATTATAATTAATGGAGAAAATATCTATCCACGAGAAATCGAGGAACTTTTATATGCCTATCCTGCAATCGCCGAAGCTGCTGTCATCGGAATACCAAATAAACAACATGGTACTTTAGTACAAGCGTATCTTACGGTCAATGAAGGATTTACTATCGATAAAAAAGCAGTAAAATCCTATTTGCAAAAAAAGCTTGCTCCTTACAAGATCCCTAAGGAGTTCATCATCATAGATTCTCTGCCTAAAAGTTCTACCGGAAAAATCCTAAAGACTGTCTTACGCCAGCAAGCGATGAATATTCAAGCTCGTTAAATCGATTGTATCTATTTAACTTTTTAGGGAAATTGCGTAAAAAATCAGTTAAATTCTACATGTTTATGATATAATCTCCATAAACGCTGTCATAAACAATGGCGAATCGATTTAATACTGGAGGTTTACAGTATGAGCAAGTTGTTAACTCAACTACATGAGCTAGCTACACAACTCACCATTTCCCCTGAACAAATTGGTGCCATCGCCGCTAAATTTCAACAAGCTATGCAAAATGGCCTGCTTGGAGCACCTAGTTCATTAAAAATGTTGCCCTCTTATTTAACCAAACCCTCCCGAAAAGAAATAGGAACATTTCTGGCTTTAGATTTTGGCGGAACCAATGTTAGAGTCCTGTTAACGGAATTGTTAGGAGAGGGGAAGTATCTAGTACATGCCCGGGCAGGAAAGCCCCTTAAACAGAAAGAAGGGCAATACAATCATATATCCAAACAATCTACTGCCGAGCACTTATTTGATTTTATTGCTAAGCAAATTGCCCCTCTTGTAAAACCGGATCAGATATATCCCCTAGGTCATACATTTTCCTTCCCCACAGACCAAAGAGGTCTTAATACAGGCACATTAATTCATTGGACAAAAGAAATTGAAACCACAGGTGTGGAAGGTAAAGACATTACAACCTTGCTGCGATCAGCCTTAGACAGACAGAATCTTCCTAATGTGATACCTAAAGCCATCATCAATGATACTGTCGGCACCTTACTTGCCTCAGCCTATGAAGATCCCTTTACGGATATTGGCTCGATTTGCGGTACTGGCCACAACACCGCTTATATTGAACTTTGTGCACCGGATACCAAAAGGCCAATGATTATCAACTTAGAATCAGGTAATTTTGATCAATTACCCGTTACCGCTTATGACGCCCTATTGGACCAGCAAAGTGAGAAGCCCGGCGAGCAACAATTAGAAAAAATGGTTTCTGGTCACTATATTGGCGAGTTAGTGCGCATCATAGCATGTAGTTTATTCGACCATGGATTACTGGCAGGAAGCACCTCTACAAGAAAAATACTAACCACTCCCTATATATTACATGGTGCTCATATTTCGCTTTTACTGGAAGATAACAGTGAGAAGAAAGAACAGATTGCCCACTTTCTTGAGAGCAAACTAAGTATTGCAGACTCTACACTTGAGGATCGCCAAACCTTAAAAAAAATTGCCTCCCTTGTATCTATCCGCTCCGCCCGCCTGGTGGCAGCTACTTATATCGGAATTCTGCATCATATTGATCCGGATTGTTCTCAAAACCATACCATTGCCATCGACGGCTCACTATACGAAAAAGCTCCTAACTACGCTGAAACAATCCAGATGACCTTGGATGAAGAGCTTGGAACTAAAAAGAAAATTACCAGCACCCTTACAAAAGATGGCTCAGGTATTGGTGCTGCCATCGCTACCGCCATTGCGATACATACAAAAAGTTAGGAAATAAGCAAAACAAGTCCAAGTAGTCAAACAGCTACTTGGACTTGTTTTCATAATACGTGTTATGCACCAATGCTTTGTCGCTCAGCAATCAAATCTTCCAAACGCTCTTTTTGTCTCATTAATTCATCCACGGGCACCTCGGCCACTCCTTGGGCTACTGGAGGCTGCAATGTTGAAATACATTTTTGGGAATGCTCTTCCATTAATTTATAACCAAATGCGCCTGCCACTACACCAACTGCTAAGCCAATCCAAAAATCAGTTCTAGCAAACATTTATCATTCACCTCCTTTCAATATTTCATTTCAACAACTCGTTAAGCCACAGCCAAGAGAGGCTCTTCCATTTCCTTGCCGATTTTTCAACGGAACCCAGCCAACAATCTCCAAAAAATTAAATAACCAAGTCATGAATAAACCTGCAAAGGCTCTATTGGAACCAAGATTCAGCACACTTACCAGACCGGCAATACTATCTAAATGAAGGGCCTTAGAAGAGCTATTTTGTCCACCGCAGTGCGTTACAACAGAATACGCTGTAATGCCAAAGGCCGCTGTCTCCAGCACACTGGCTGCTCCGCTATTGGGCGTAACTCGCCTTAACGCAAAAGCCAAAACAATCGCCCCACCAGCTAAGAGAGACCAGAACAAATCATTGCTGCAATTTTGCCCCCCCACTTTATATCCCATTTCAGCAAAAATCTGATCAAAAACTAATAATACCCCTGATAACTCCATGGTGGCAACCGCATATTCCACCACTATCGAACGAGTAACCGGGTTCCAAGTCACTTTGTTTATGCCGCGGATTTCCTCTAGTTGCGGTAAATGGCTGGAAAATAGTACTGACAACGAAGATGCGATAACAATTCTCACTCTGCCTGGGAGTACATGAACAATCTCATACGCTCTACTTCTCATTTTTTCTTCTCCATTAATAAAATGCGTGCGCTATTTAAAACCACACCAATTGTAGCAGCATTATGGATAAGAGCCGAAACCATGGGACTGGTTCTCCCAATGGCTCCCAGCAGCATTGCTGCTGTGTTAACAGCAATGGTCGTAGTAAAATTCTGCTGTACAATTTTCATTGTATTTCGTCCTAAATCAATCATTTCAGGAATAATCAAAGGTTCATCCGAATTAATTGTCATGGCTGCAGATTCAACTGCAATATCTGTACGCCGCCCGCCCATAGCTACACCTACATCGGCAAAGGCTAAGGCCGGAGCATCATTGATGCCGTCCCCAATCATCATCACCTGAGAACCCCGCTGCAATTTAGACACCAATAGAGCTTTGTCCGCAGGCAATACTTCGGCGTGATAAGAGTCAATATCCAATGTTGCGGCTACATGCTGTGCCACATTCTTACTGTCACCCGTAAGCATTACAATCTCGTCAATACCAATGCGTCGCAAACGATTGATTGTCCTTTTCATATTCGGTCTGATGGGATCATTAATAACCAGCATCCCTAACAAGATGCCATCACGAGCTACATATACCACGTTATAGCCGCAATCAGAATAGGTCTCTCCCCGCTCGACTGCCGATTGACATTCTACATGATTTTCACGCATAAAAGGAATGCTGCCGACTAGAATTTCACCACCAACGATTTTCTCATAATCAGGCACATTAGCCTGAATTCCCTTGGCTACGATGGTCTCCGTTGTAAGATGCGGCGGAACCTCCCAGCCCTGCTCTTCTACATAATCTAATATGGCTGAAGCTAAGGGATGAGCAGAATGATATTCCGCGGCAGCTGCTAATAACACTAGCTCCTTATCCTGTATCCCTGGAGCTGGCTCTACCAGCATTACTTTAGGAGTACCTACGGTAATGGTACCTGTTTTATCCAAAACAACCGTATCAATGCTGCCTAAAGATTCTACATAATTCCCGCCCTTAATCAGTACGCCTCGTTTAGCAGCATGTCCAATCGCCGCTGAAATTGCAGTGGCAGTAGATAATTTTAAGCCGCAGGAATAATCAATAAACAATATATTCAGTACCCGCTGCCAATCCTTAGTCAATCCATATACTAAGCCAGCGGCAATAAAGGAAATGGGAACCAGCTTAGTTGCCATTTGATCGGCAAAATTCTGCACGGGCGCACGCCTGGACTGTGCTTCTTCCACCATATGAACAATACGAGCAAGAGCCGTAGCGTCGCCCACTTTTTCTACGATAATTTCTAAAAAGCCATTCTTAACCACTGTACCCGCATATACATAATCCCCTTTGGATTTTTCTACGGGAATATATTCACCGGTAATGGATGATTGATCAACCGCTGCTACACCATCTTTTACCCTGCCATCAACGCAAATCTTTTCACCCAAGTGTACGCCAATGTGATCCCCGGGTTTTAGACTCTCAACAGATACCCTTCTTTCATATCCATCCTCTTCGATTTTCCAAGCATGAGGCTGATCCAGGCGCAGCATATCTGAAATATGATTGCGAGCTTTCTCTGCCGTATATGTTGTCAGCATTTCTGCTGCATTGGCCAACATCAATAAGGTTAAACTTGACTCGGGTTTGCCAGATATAACCGATGCCAGAACCGCCGTAGCAGTAAGTGTATCCGCATTTGGCTGCCGATCTTTTATTAGTCCTTTAATACCGTTGCTGATAAAATTGCGAGCAACAAATAAGGTAAATGCACTCCTAACAAGATATATGCCATTAAAAGCCATGGGGGAATACATACGAAGTAACTGAAGTCCTACTAAACCCAGACCTGCAGTAATCGCATCACGCCTGTATTCATTTACCTCAGAGTGCTTTTCTTTTTTTCTTAAGGCTACAGCGTTCACCATCGTTTTTGAATGAAACGTTGTGTCCTGAATCAATCGTCCGATGATCTTTTTGGAAGGAACGCCACAAGAACGTACTGTCATACCGCCCTTGTCATCAACATAAGCGCTAACGACTCCTGCCAGCTTCCGAACTTGTATTTCCAGCATGGTTTTTTGCTGTACACTCATCCCAGCTGGAACAGGAAATACACTATACTGATACGTCATGAGTCTCGTCCTTTCAGCAAGGAATAGGACCACCACAGCATTTGCGGTCCAGAAGGACGCTGTCCCAACGTCCACATTTTATTGGCACCCCAAGCCATTAGCCATAAAGATACCAGCGTACGCAAATCAAAGGTTAAACCCGTATTTTCCTTGATTTTTTTATTCACGCTGCCAAAACCGCGGCGAATGTCACTGCCAATCTTTCCATAGGCGCTAGTAGGGCTAGGGCGATGTGCAAGATCTTCTAAATATCCGATGATCCTATCCATTTGCTCATCTTGGCAAGTATATTCCAGTAATAGAGTCCCCGTTACCTGATTGATGGTAAAACGCTGCAAAGCAGAAGCACCTGCTAGCTGTTGCTCCAGTTTTTCAGCGAATCCGGCATTATTAACCAATCCTTCATGATAATAGCGACGCCGTCCGCGACTTTTATGCACCAATTGAAACCCTTTGCTGCGATATAATTTTCCGACTTGCTTCCCTGCAGAAATTCCTAAAGCCAATCCGGTTAAATAACTCATCCTTTCATCTCCTCCTGTACTGCCTAGCCACCAATTTCTCCACTTCTGTCAACAATGGATTACCTGCCACATCATCCGGCGAATACTGAATCAGAACAGAACCTGTTCCTGGATTGATGGAAAATGTCTGAATTTCAGAAACAGAGTTCAAATAGCTTTCAACCTGCTGCACGTTGCCAGGATTGTTGATTAGCTGATTTGAATAAAGCCGTACCCTGCCTGGCACATAATGCAGTACTTCAACATTCTGAGATAAAAAGGAGACAGCCGTTTTCTGGTTAAAAAAATTAGCACAACCAGCAAATAACCCTCTCACAGTGTTCACCTCCTTGGATATATTCTTCCCTAAGCTTTTGCGATGCTGCCAAGAATGTATCCCCGACCACACCGTGAGCAGAATGCCAAAAGCAATATGATATTTTTTATTTAAAGGCAGTGTCAACAAGCTCCCTGCTAAAGAAATAACTAATCCTAAACTGGGTTTTGAATTGCATATTTCCATTAGACTCACCATCCTTACAGTATTCATGACCGTCCTTATTAATTTTGAAAATTATACTATCATTTTACTGATTATGTCAATATTCTTCCTGATTTTTCAATTATTAGTTCTCCCTTGTAATATTCTGTAATATTTTGTTATTCCCTCCTGTAATTGCTATGATATCTATTTATATTTCAAAGAAAATTCAGTCGATGATGCAACAGAAAAACATCATTAAACAAATAAAGTGTTCAATGATGTTTTAGTTATTACGCATTCTTGACCATTGAAATAAAATACTGGTGAATTCGATCATCTTTGGTTAATTCAGGATGAAATGCCGTAACAAGAATATTATTTTGTCTGGCAATAACAATTTTATTATGTACCTTTGCCATTACTTTTACATCCTGACCTGCCTCTTCAATGTAAGGTGCGCGAATAAAGACAGCTTTTAATGATTCTGGACCAAATTCAGGCACTGTCATATCCGCTTCAAAACTTTCACGCTGACGGCCAAAAGCATTACGTCGAACTACAATATCCATGATCCCTAAACGAGGCTGGCTGCTGTCTTTAATTTCCTTCGCCAGCAGAATCATTCCTGCGCAAGTTCCATATACCGCCATTTTCTGCTCCACTCTTACTTTAATCTTATCCATCAGTCCCCACTCTATCATTAACTTGCCAATCGTGGTACTTTCTCCCCCAGGAATGATTAAACCCTTAACCTCGTCTAATTCCTCTGGCTTTCGAATCTCTGCTGCTGTTACCCCACAGCCTTCCAGCATCCGGCAATGTTCCCGGAAAGCGCCTTGCAATGCTAATACTCCGATCTTCATAATAACCCCTGCTTTCTCTCCTGCTTACCAGCCACGATCCTGCATGCGCTCATGATCTGCTATAGTAGAAATCTCAATCCCCACCATAGCCTCGCCAAGATCGCGAGAAATTTCAGCCAAAATCTTGGGATCATTATAATAGGTAGTAGCTGCTACAATTGCCTTTGCCCTTTTTACAGGATCACCTGACTTAAAGACACCCGAACCAACAAAAATGCCGTCGCAGCCTAAGTGCATCATCAAAGCCGCATCAGCCGGTGTCGCAATACCTCCTGCAGCAAAATTAACAACTGGCAGACGTCCTAGTTTTTTCACTTCCATAACAAGCTCTAAAGGAGCTGCAATATTTTTGGCAAAGGCAGATACTTCTTCATTCGGTAAGTTCTGCAGCTGACGAATTTCACTCATAACCATACGAATATGCTTTACCGCCTCAACTACATTGCCCGTTCCTGGCTCTCCCTTGGTACGAATCATCGCTGCCCCTTCACCAATACGACGCAGTGCTTCACCAAGATTCTTAGCACCACATACAAAGGGAACTTTAAACTGATGTTTATCAATATGATATTTATCATCGGCAGGGGTTAGTACTTCACTTTCATCAATATAATCAACCCCTAGTGACTCTATGATCTGCGCTTCTACAAAATGACCAATTCTTCCTTTAGCCATAACTGGAATGGTCACAGCCTCCATGATATTCAAGATAATCGTGGGATCAGCCATCCGAGCGACCCCGCCTGCCGCGCGAATATCTGCTGGAACACGTTCTAATGCCATTACAGCACAAGCTCCTGCTTCCTCAGCAATTTTTGCCTGTTCAGGCGTAGTTACATCCATAATCACGCCACCCTTAAGCATCTCTGCCAAGCCGGCCTTTACGCGAAAAGTTCCTTGCTGCATATTGTTATGCCTCCTGTACTTATTTTTTATTTACGTCCTAGGATCTTATTGAGGACTTCTAAAAATATAATGCTATTATAAAACAAAATAGACCTCTTTAAAATATACAGAATCATATTTTTTAATAGGTACAGATTTGAAAAAAATCGAACCACAAAGACGCAAAGGACACAAAGGGTTCTATTTATAACTTATTTTGTGTACTCCTTTGTGTGCCGCATCAGCGGCATTGCGCCTTTGTGGTTCATAATATTCCTTATCTTTTCACCCACAAAAATTACAAGCTTTTTGTCTCTTTCTTATGTTTGACAGATTGGACGATTTCCCTGGCAAAAGGTCCCAAGGTGCCATCAGCATAGGATTTCATCACTCCAGCGGCAACTTGCCCGATAGCGCTTTTAATAATCCCTGGATCTGAAACCCCGTTTTGCTTTAAGACCTCCTCAATAGCCACGCCCGCTTCAATCGCTTTCTGAGCAGCTACCGTATTAATGGTATATACTAAATCCGCCTTGCCGATGATTACCTGTCCAACTAATTGAAAAATTTCCACAGTCTGCGCAACTAATTCTACAGGAAACTGATTGACAATAATGACCGGAGAATGTCCTAATGCAATCTCACCTGCATGCCCAACAAATTTAGCACAAATACACTTCACATGGGAATCTGCTATACTGTTTAGCATGTCTTGGCTCGCATTCGTTGCAATATTAATCACAATTACATTTTTATTTATGCTATTAAATATTTTAATACAATTCACTACTTCGGGATCAGGGAGAGCCAAAATTACGATTCCCAATTCTGCCATCTCTTCTAATGAATCAGCAGTAGAAACACTAAGTTCTTCTGCTGCTTTTTCCACCTTCTCTATATTTCGATCAAATATGACTAAATCTACCTGACCTGCTAATAATCCTGCCAACACTCTTCCCATACGTCCAATCCCTACTAAACCAATCTTCACCTGCACCACTCCCTTGTTATTTATAAAATAACTTCCCAGCGACCTTCTATCAGTATATGACCGAACTCTTAAAATAGCGTTTTAATATCATTGTACTACAAAAAAGAATCACCTTCTCGTGTATAGAGAGGTGATTCTTTTTGCGACTTCATCAACGATTTCTAATATGACTACCATAATGATAAGTATTGCAATTACAAAACGTTCTTTCATCATTTTTCCTTAAAACCAGCTTTGGATAGTGGGAACGACATAGGGATCATAAACATAACGTAAGAACAAAAACATCATTAAACCGACTATACCGCCTACGATAGATCCATTGATGCGAATCCATTGTAAATCATCCCCTGCTTTCTCTTCCACGAAACGATTCAGCTTCTCATCGTTAAATTCCCCTAAAACCCTTTGAACAATTTCACCGATGATATAATGCTCTTTTTCGATAAGCTCATAAATCACCTGCTTAATACGAACTTCCAGCCATTCTTGCAGCTCAATATTTCCCTTAAAAAACATCCAGTACCGATCCATTTGAGTATAGATCCAATCGATGAGTTGAGGACTGAGCTGCGGATTCGCTGTCTTTAGAAAATCCTCCGATACATGAATCACTGCATCACCTAATTCTACCTCTGTCGCCAGCGTCATTTTCCAGCTCTCCACTTCTTCTAACCACATATAATTCTTTTCAGGTGCTTCGGCTATCGCTGTTAAATTTTCATGAATTTTATTATGTATAACATGATCAGAGTTCTTAATCTCTTGCAAAATCGCCAGAATCTCTGCATAAAAAGCATCCGTTGCATCGGAAAGACTTACACTATTCGTCTGCTCGCCTAACCAAATGAAGGCTCTTTCTAAGGGTGACCGATTCTTTGTTTGCGTCATTTCTTCTAAATATTGATAAATATTGCTTTTTGCCTCATTCTTATCTAATTGATTGATAAGTTCATCTACAATATACATTGTTAAAACTCGAGCACGGTCATTTTCTAATAACCATCTGACTACATTGTTCATTTGCGAGATAAGATCAATGTTTTTGATTTCTTTCTTAATAAAACCTTCCATATGATTAACGAAATCTCGAATATCAAGCTTACTGATCATATCCTTACCCAATCGCTCCAGAGAATTTCTTATAAACTCTCTTCCTCTCTCATGATCTACAAAACCAATCAGCAAAGTAACAAAGCAGCTGCTCTCTACTCTTTTTTTAATGGATTGTACCGTAAGCAAATCTTGGTCAATCATATTCCGAATGGACCTGATTACCTTTTGACGATGCCTGGGGATCAATGCTGTATGCCAAGGAAAACCTAAAGGTTTTTTAAAAAGTGCAGTAATCGCAAACCAATCGGCAATCCCACCTACCAACGCCGCCTCCATTACAGCAAAGAACATCTCTGCAGCAAATCGATCTTGATAGTAATGTTTAAGCCCGACAGACAATAAAAAAAGTAAAAATACCAATAGTAAAATTTGATTTGCCATGCTTTTATTATTCATTTCTCTTCACCTGCATTTATAACCAATAGGTCAATATGTATAGAATCATTCCTACCAAACCGCCAACAAATGAGCCATTAATACGAATCATCTGCAAATCATTGCCCATCTTGCTATCAATGAAATTTACCAATCGCTCATTGGTAAATTCATTAAGGCTCTCCTTTACAATTCTGCCAATTTGGTCATGGTTGCGATCCAGCCATTCCCCTAAAACAGTCTTAAGGTACAAATCCATCTTCACCCGATCTTCCTGATTGTTCGCGAAATCTTCCAGAACGATGTCCAGCTGCGCCATAAGAGACTCCATCCCTCGCACTGCCAGTCTATTATCACGAATCACTTTATGAAATACAGCTACCATGGACCGGGATATTTTTTCGCCTAATTTAAATTTGTATATTATATTTTGCTGGAGCCACAACTCCACCTGTTGCCCAAAATCGGCATCAGTTTGCAACCTGGCTACAAACTGTTTGAATTTTGCCTTTCCGTCTAGCCTGAAAGGATGCTGGGGAGATTTCATTTCTAATAATATACTGACCAGTCCATGCTGAGCTGCCTTCGCCAATTGCTTAGGAGATAAATCCATCAGCAAATTAAATAATTTCCTCCGATTCATACCATGTTCATATTTCTTGGTGACAGCAGCAAAAACATTTGCCAGCAAATGGACAAACTTTTCATTTTCGGCGGCAAGGATACACTGCTCAATGATAAGATCTAATATTTTGTCATCATATTCGTGATCCATAAACCATTGGGCAATGGGAATCCCATAGGGAAGAACCTTAATATTGTCCATATTATCTTCCACAAAATCTTGAATTAATACCTCTAAATCTTCCGGGTTCACTTGAAGAGCAAAGTCCTGCCAAAAGCGATATAGCATTTTTTTCACATCTTGCTTACCACTATTCTCATTGGCAAAATACAGTAATGTAGCCGTTAAATCATAGTCATCCAAGTTTTTCTTTATATTCTCTTTTATTAATATCTCATGCTCCACCATATCAATCAAAGCTTGAAATATCTTTTCCCGATTTCGGGGGATAATCGCCGTCCGAAAAGGTATGCCTAAGGGGCGGCGGAATAAGGCGGACACAGCGAACCAATCCGCTAAGCCGCCTATCATTGCAGCACCAAACCCTCTGGCTAAAAGACCGCCAAAGAACGTATGGGAAAAAGGATAGCTTGCTAAGAATCCACAAGAAACAATCCCCAATATACAAGTGGCCTTATATTTATTAGCACTCATAGCTTAGCATTAACCTCTTCCAGCTCACTTTCATCCACTTCGCCAAACCAAGACTCCAAACGGGACTTTGCTCGGATTTTTGTCTCTTTATCAATATAGATAGCAACTACCGCTAACGCCATCATCAACGCACCAAAATCATCTGTATATCCCAGAAAAGGCAAAAAATCTGTAATGAAATCAAAAGGGGAAATAAAATATCCCAGTGCGCCAATAATAACCGCCTTCACTTTTTTGGGAACATTGTCTTTTTGCAGCGTGTAATATAAAAGTAACACAACATATACTAACTTTTTACCCGCTTTAAGGGAAAATCTTTTTAATTTCTCAAACAGCTTTTTATCTGTATATTTTGTCGAGTATTTCTCAAAATCAAAGTTCATACGAAAAACCTCCTATAGAAAGATACTGATTTATTCTTTTATAGTATCTCTCTATACCACTACTATAATTTATCTGCCATATAAAGACAAGTCATCCTTCTACTTGCTGTAGCAGGATGACTTGTTTATTTAATAATTCTCACCGATAAACTCAGTAATGCTTAATGTATTTTCTTTCGTATCATTTGCAGTTACCGATATGAGATCTCCTACCTTAACTAAAGGAATTTTCGGTGACGTATTCGAACTTCCCACAAAAATTCGATTATCGCCCTCAATCATAAAATAAAAGTAAGATTCTCCACCTTTCACCACTTGAGAAACACGGCTGATTTTACCTTGCAATTTCAATGCTTTATTTTCCTGACTTGGAACAAATTGATTTCCCTTGCTGGCTAATACTTGCTGGTAAGCACGCAAGCCACCTTCAATATCAGCTCCAACGCCTACTAAATTATAATTTTCTACCGAGATAAAGGATACAGCCTTTAATAATCCTTCTTTATCTTTTAAAGGAGCAATATACGTTGGCACACCGCCGATGTTATACAAAATAGGATATCCAGCTCGATAGGATTTCTCCTGTACCTGACCTTCTGCTGATTTTTTTGCGCCGCCTTCATCAGCACCAGAAACCTTATACCATTTTGCTTCTTTCGTACGAGAGTTGATCAAAATAAAACCGACCGAGCTTCCATCTTTACCTGATGAGGTAATCCCTGTATACCAATATACACTATCATCATTGCCATAAATGAGATGAAGCTCATCTCCCGTTGGCTTTAATGTTCCCATTTTGGCAAATACACTATTCCAAAAACCATTTATGTAATCGCCCCAATCTTTAACTTGCTTATACACATAGGATTCTGGCTGAACCCTGTCAATCCAGCGAGGCAAATCCTCAATAGTGTGCCGGCTGATTTCACCTGTTTGAGCATTTACAATCACTGCACCTACTGCATCAGAACCATGATAACCTACTTTATTTTTATATAAGGTCACAACCCAATATGGATTAAGATCATCATCTATTTCAAAAGAAAAATCTGAAATCCCGATATTAAAGAATCCATTAAAATATACATATCTGGGTAAATAATCAAAGAAGAAACCCTTCATTTGATACTTTAGATACACCTCTTTGCCATTAACCGACTGCACTAAATGTACATCTTGCGGATTCGTAGCAGAGACCATAACAAAGCCTTTACTGCCTCTAGTATAATTCGTCAGCCATTGAAAAATACCGCGATGCTCTAGAGGTGCTACATAATATAACTTTTCTCGTACCTTTTGCAGTGATAATTCACCAATTTGCACTTCACTACCTAAAGCCGGTACTTCACCAATGATTTTCTCTGCCAGCTTACGAGCCGTTTCCTCATCTACAATTCGTATTTGCGATAAATTTATCGGCTCGATATCAGAAGTAAAGGAACTTTCTTTGACCTCGCCCAATAAACCTCTGTAAGAGCTGCTATATAGCATCGGAGCGCTTGTTAATATTGGTAGAATCAACAAATTACTCACACCAACCACTAATAATATAATCCCTACCAAACCGAGCATTCTATAGCGTTTATAATTTTGTCCTTGATTTTGATAATTAGCAATATCGACAACATGCGGCCGTTCCTGAAATAACTGAGGGAATAATTTTTTTAATACTTCTCCCCAGGCTGTTTTGGATATAAATAGCCTAAACTTATTCAGCAAAATTAATGCTGAGATAAACAAAAATAATATCCCCCAGGCTATTATCACATTCGACCAATCCGTAAAACCAAATGCTAATACGGGCATTTCCATAAAGAAATATAGGAAATTAACTACTAAGAATGCTATTATTAGAAATGGCAACACATTTAATCACTCCTTGCAAATTAAAGCTTCATTACTACTTTCTATTCGCCATAAATCAATACTCATCCTGCTTCTTCCCCAGAATCATATTATATAATAAATTATTGATCCAAAGTATAAGTGAGCCTAGAATCAAAAAAATCCACAGAACAGTCTTAGTTTAAATTCTACAGCCTATTTCTCTTAGCAGGATTAGTTCTTTGAAAAAATTAACACTATGTTATTAACTTTAACATACTAGTAAAGTTAATTATGATATAATTTACCTATCTATAATTAGAGGTAGGTGTTGTCATGAAAACTGTTGCATTAATTGCTCATGATCGAAAAAAAGAAACCATGTTGGAATTTGTTGTTAAACATCAACAAATTCTAGCTAAACACCATTTAGTGGCTACTGCCACTACTGGTCGCCTAATTAAAGAATCTGTTGGTCTGGATGTCACCACGTATTTATCCGGACCGCTTGGTGGTGACCAACAGATCGGAGCACGTGTTGCCTGTGAAGAAATTGATTTAGTAATATTTCTAAGAGATCCTCTAACGGCTCAACCCCATGAACCAGATATCACAGCCCTTCTTAGAATATGTGATGTTCATAATATCCCAGTTGCAACAAATGTAGTCTGTGCGCATTTACTGGTTTCTACACTGAATGAACCCCTATAAAGAAGATTTAATTTAACCTCTACAGCTCGATTCATAAAGAAGGAACAGCTAATATCAATTTAGGCTGTTCCTTTTTATTACAATATATTAACTATATTATACATAGAATCCCGCTCCACTGGAATACGCCCAGTTTGACGAATTGTCTTAATGATCGTATCTTTACTCAATGATGTAGCAGATTTTGCACCTGCTGCATGCATTATTTTCTCTTCACTTACTGTACCATCAATATCATTTGCACCAAATCCCAATGCAAGCTGAGCTATCGGCAGTGTTAGCATGACCCAATAAGCTTTTATATTCTTAAAATTATCTAGCATCAAACGAGAAATAGCCATCGTCTTAAGTTCATCCCATACTGAAGTTCTTTCTATTCGTTCACCAAGTACTGTATTATTAGGATGAAAAGGAAAACAAATAAACGTTTGGAAGCCGCCTGTTTCATCTTGCAAATTGCGTAACGATAATAAATGATCTACTCTTTCTTCTACTGTTTCAATATGACCATATAACATACTAGCATTACTGCGGATCCCTAGACTATGTGCGACGCGAGCTACCTCCAACCATTCAGCGGCAGTAGCCTTTTTAGGGCAAATCTCATTTCTTACCCGATCTGACAATATCTCAGCACCACCCCCAGGCATAGAGTCTAAACCAGCATCTTGCAGTTCAATTAATACTTCGGTAACGGACTTTCTGGAAATAGTAGAAAAATATATAATCTCTACTGCTGTGAACGCTTTTAAATGAATATGTGGCAATGCCTGTTTTAATTCCTTTATTACATCAACATAGTATGAAAAAGGCCAATCTGGATGCAAGCCGCTCACGATATGCAGTTCTCTAAGGTCTGGATCTTTCGCTGCCTGTTTAGCAATTTCTAAAGCTTTTTCCTTATTCATGGCATAGGAGTGGACACTATCTGCATCACATCCAAAAGCGCATAACTCACAACGAGCAGTACAGATATTAGTAAGGTTAATATGACGGTTCACATTATAATATACATAATCGCCGCTCACATTTTGTCTAACGATATCTGCTAAATAACCTAACCAAGTCAAATTGTTACATTCAAATAAAGCAATGCCATCTTCTCGATTAAGACGAATTCCCTGCATGACTTTTGCCTCAATTTGTTCTAGAACTATATTCACATATGACACTCCTTCCATTTTGTATTCTTCCCCAAAAAGACATTGCCTTCCTGCAAAACCTAATAAAAAACTAAAGAAATATACTTTTTTTCTTAATACACAAAAAGCACTCACATAAATGAGTGCTTTTTAATTAACCAGCAACTACCTATCCTCCCAGGCCGTTTCCAACCAAGTACTTTCGACGTATAAGGGCTTAACTGCTGTGTTCGGTATGGGAACAGGTGGAACCCCTTAGCTATCGCCACTGGATTAAAGTGAAGCAGCGCACCAAATCTTTGTTAAAAGATTTGTGTAAGTCGCTTCGTTAACATCGAAATGTTAACATCATAGAACCTTATGGCTCTACAATAGAGATAAACATACTACTATGTTCTCTCAAAACTTCACAGAAGAAAGACTGCATGTTAGTTGTTAGCAGCATGCTGCTAACTAAATTTAAGTCAAGCCCTCGTCCTATTAGTACCAGTCAGCTGAATCCATTGCTGGACTTACACACCTGGCCTATCAACCTTGTCATCTACAAGGGGACTTACTAGCTTACGCTATGAGAGATCTCATCTTAAGGCTGGTTTCACGCTTAGATGCTTTCAGCGTTTATCCTTTCCGAACGTAGCTACCCAGCTGTACTCCTGGCGGAATAACTGGTACACCATTGGTTCGTCCACTCCGGTCCTCTCGTACTAGGAGCAGCTCCCTTCAAATCTCTTGCGCCCGCGATGGATAGGGACCGAACTGTCTCACGACGTTCTGAACCCAGCTCACGTACCACTTTAATGGGCGAACAGCCCAACCCTTGGGACCTACTACAGCCCCAGGATGTGATGAGCCGACATCGAGGTGCCAAACCTCCCCGTCGATATGGACTCTTGGGAGAGATTAGCCTGTTATCCCCAGGGTAGCTTTTATCCGTTGAGCGATGGCCCTTCCACGCGGTACCACCGGATCACTAAGTCCGACTTTCGTCCCTGCTCGACCTGTACGTCTCGCAGTCAAGCTCCCTTCTGCCTTTGCACTCTGCGCGCGATTTCCAACCGCGCTGAGGGAACCTTTGAGCGCCTCCGTTACATTTTCGGAGGCGACCGCCCCAGTCAAACTGCCCACCTGACACTGTCCTTAGTATCGTTACTACTAAAGTTAGAATTCCAGTAAATAAAGGGTGGTATCCCAACAACGACTCCACACATACTAGCGTACATGTCTCGCAGTCTCCCACCTATCCTGTACATCATTTACCAAAATTCAATGTCAGGCTACAGTAAAGCTCCATGGGGTCTTTCTGTCCAGTCGCGGGTAACCTGCATCTTCACAGGTATTTCAATTTCACCGGGTCCCTCGTTGAGACAGTGCCCAAGTCGTTACACCTTTCGTGCGGGTCGGAACTTACCCGACAAGGAATTTCGCTACCTTAGGACCGTTATAGTTACGGCCGCCGTTTACTGGGGCTTCAGTTCACACCTTCGAATTGCTTCTAAGCACTCCCCTTAACCTTCCAGCACCGGGCAGGTGTCAGCACCTATACGTCAGCTTTCGCTTTAGCAGGCACCTGTGTTTGTGGTAAACAGTCGCTTGGGCCTCTTTTCTGCGACCTCCTTTAGCTCATACCGCTAGGGTAATCACCTAAAGAGGCTCCCCTTCTCCCGAAGTTACGGGGACATTTTGCCGAGTTCCTTAACGAGGGTTTTCCCGCGCACCTTAGGATTCTCTCCCCGCCTACCTGTGTCGGTTTGCGGTACGGGCACCCACAGCCTCGCTAGAAGCTTTTCTTGACAGCATGGGATCAGTAAGTTCATCAACCTTACGGTCAACTCCCCGTCACTCCTCAGGCTTAACGTTTAGCGGATTTGCCTACTAAACACCCTACAAGCTTAGACGCGTTTCTTCCATTCACGCGATTACTTACCCTTCTGTGTCACTCCATCACTCAAACGGATGTGGGTGGTACTGGAATGTTTGCCAGTTGTCCATCGCCTACGCATTTACGCCTCGGCTTAGGCCCCGACTTACCCTGAGACGACGAGCGTTGCTCAGGAAACCTTAGGCTTTCGGTGGACAAGATTCTCACTTGTCTTTTCGCTACTCATACCGGCATTCTCACTTCTATATACTCCACAGCTCCTTACGGTACTGCTTCGATGCGTATAGAACGCTCCCCTACCACTTGTATCCTAAGATACAAATCCATAGCTTCGGTTCCGTACTTTAGCCCCGGACATCTTCGGCGCAAAACCTCTCGACCAGTGAGCTATTACGCACTCTTTAAATGGTGGCTGCTTCTAAGCCAACATCCTGGTTGTTTCTGAAGTTCCACATCCTTTGCCACTTAGTACGGCATTGGGGACCTTAGCTGATGGTCTGGGCTGTTTCCCTCTTGACTACGGATCTTATCATTCGCAGTCTGACTCCCAAGGTCCGAGTACAGCCATTCGCAGTTTGACAGAGTTCGGTAACCTATAAGGCCCCTAGCCCAATCAGAGCTCTACCGTCTGTACTTATTTCTTGAGGCTAGCCCTAAAGCTATTTCGGGGAGAACCAGCTATCTCCGCGTTCGATTGGCATTTCACCCCTATCCACAACTCATCCCAAAACTTTTCAACGTTCACGGGTTCGGTCCTCCACGCAATTTTACCTGCGCTTCAACCTGGCCATGGATAGATCACTGCGGTTTCGGGTCTACAACAACTAACTAATCGCCCTATTAAGACTCGCTTTCGCTGCGGCTCCACATCTTCTGCTTAACCTCGCTAGTTACTGTAACTCGCCGGTTCATTCTTCAATAGGCACGCCGTCGACCACATAAGGGTCTTCGACTGCTTGTAGACATACGGTTTCAGGTTCTTTTTCACTCCCCTCCCGGGGTGCTTTTCACCTTTCCCTCACGGTACTATACGCTATCGGTCGCCAAGGAGTATTTTGCCTTGGAGGGTGGTCCCCCCTGCTTCCCACAAGGTTTCACGTGTCTCGTGGTACTCTGGATCTCAGCCATCTTGCTCTGCTTTTCGTCTACGGGACTGTTACCCCCTATGGTCTACCTTTCCAGGTAGTTCGACTAAGCCTGACTTGAATTATGCTGGTCCTCAACCCCGAATCAGTAAACTGAATCGGTTTGGGCTCTTCCCCGTTCGCTCGCCGCTACTTAGGGAATCTCGCTTGATTACTTTTCCTCTGGGTACTTAGATGTTTCAGTTCCCCAGGTGCCCTCCTCATGGTCTCAGCCATGGGTAACAATGCATTACCATTGTTGGGTTTCCCCATTCGGATATTCACGGATCAATACCTGCTTGCGATTCCCCGTGACTTTTCGGAGCTTACCCCGTCCTTCTTCGGCTCTTGGCGCCAAGGCATCCACCGTATGCCCTTATTAGCTTGACTTCGTCACTCTAATAGTCGGCTGTCAATAAACAGTCATCTGCGTTGTCGCTTCTGCGGGCATTCCATTCGACGTACAAGTAGTACGACTCATTTCATGTCCTCGTCGCTCCTAGCAGCTAACTATTTCTTGCCAACCTGTGGTTTGTGTATATTCGGGTTTAACGCCGAAATATATACATATACATGTTTCAAAAAATCCTAACATGCTCGGTAATCACCCTAATATTGCTATTAGAATTATTACGTTGCTTTCTTCTGTGCAGTTTTCAAAGAACATCAAAGGTACTACATATTCATGTTACTACCATCACTGGCAGCAGCATGGGATGTATTCCCTCAAAACTAAGCAATGTAAGTAAAAGTGAACAACCAGATGTGTCGACCTTGGATATGAAAGAGTATTTCATCCTTCAAATCTCCATAGAAAGGAGGTGATCCAGCCGCACCTTCCGATACGGCTACCTTGTTACGACTTCACCCCAATCACTGATCTCACCTTCGACGGCTGGTTCCATTGCTGGTTACCTCACCGGCTTCGGGTGCTCTCAACTTTCGTGGTGTGACGGGCGGTGTGTACAAGGCCCGGGAACGTATTCACCGCAGCATGCTGATCTGCGATTACTAGCGATTCCGACTTCATGCAGGCGAGTTGCAGCCTGCAATCCGAACTGAGAGCTTGTTTTTGGGTTTGGCTTCACCTCGCGGCTTCGCTACCCTCTATTTAAGCCCATTGTAGTACGTGTGTAGCCCAAGACATAAGGGGCATGATGACTTGACGTCATCCCCACCTTCCTCCGTGTTATCCACGGCAGTCTCCCATGAGTTCCCACCTTTACGTGCTGGCAACATAGGATAAGGGTTGCGCTCGTTGCGGGACTTAACCCAACATCTCACGACACGAGCTGACGACAGCCATGCACCACCTGTCTATCTGTCTTCCGAAGAAGAACTCTCTATCTCTAGAGTCATCAGACGATGTCAAGCCTTGGTAAGGTTCTTCGCGTTGCGTCGAATTAAACCACATACTCCACCGCTTGTGCGGGCCCCCGTCAATTCCTTTGAGTTTCAACCTTGCGGCCGTACTCCCCAGGCGGGGTACTTATTGCGTTAACTCCGGCACTGGAGGGGTCGATACCCCCAACACCTAGTACCCATCGTTTACGGCCAGGATTACCGGGGTATCTAATCCCGTTCACTACCCTGGCTTTCGCGCCTCAGTGTCAGACACAGTCCAGAAAGTCGCCTTCGCCACTGGTGTTCCTCCTAATATCTACGCATTTCACCGCTACACTAGGAATTCCACTTTCCTCTCCTGCACTCAAGAATAACAGTATCCAATGCTTCACGGGGTTAAGCCCCGAACTTTAACATCAGACTGATTATCCCACCTGCGCGCGCTTTACGCCCAATAATTCCGGACAACGCTTGCCACCTACGTATTACCGCGGCTGCTGGCACGTAGTTAGCCGTGGCTTTCTTGTCAGGTACCGTCATTATGAACCATTATTTACAATCCACACATTCGTCCCTGAAAACAGAGTTTTACGATCCGAAAACCTTCTTCACTCACGCGGCGTTGCTCCGTCAGACTTTCGTCCATTGCGGAAGATTCCCCACTGCTGCCTCCCGTAGGAGTCTGGGCCGTGTCTCAGTCCCAGTGTGGCCGTTCATCCTCTCAGACCGGCTACTGATCGTCGCCTTGGTGAGCCATTACCTCACCAACTAGCTAATCAGACGCAGACCCATCTTCTAGTGATAGCTTATAAATAGAGGCCACCTTTAGTATTTTAAGTATGCACTCAAAATACAACATTCGGTATTAGCACCACTTTCGCAGTGTTGTCCCCAGCTAGAAGGTAGGTTGTCTACGCGTTACTCACCCGTTCGCCACTATCTGATATTCAACACTCAATCCTTAGCTTTTGTGTTGGCACTTGTTAAATGCGTGAAGCGCTCTCTTCTTTCGCGCTTGACGCTTGGCTACACTGCTAAATATTCAGTGTTGAATACCAGACCGTTCGACTTGCATGTGTTAGGCACGCCGCCAGCGTTCGTCCTGAGCCAGGATCAAACTCTCCATAAAAGTTATATTATGAAGAACCTTGATGGCTCTTTAAAAAACTTGTTTGTGTTGCTCTCACTTTCGCAGAACAACTTTGTTTTGCACTCGAAAAACGAGTACCGCACATCTGGCTTATTTTAACCTTACTTACATTGTTTAGTTTTCAAGGAACACATTCGATCATTTATTCATGATCGTTCCGCCGTTTAGCGCGGATCTTTATGTTAACATGAAAGGTTACTTTCTGTCAACACTTTTCTTTTAGTACTTATTGCCAGCGTCGCTGACAACTTATTCAGTATAACACTTTGTCACACATTATGTCAAGTACTATTTTTCATCTTTTTTCTTTGGTTCTGATCTTTTGAAAAGCATTCATAACAGGAGTGCTTTTACTGGCAGCTACCTATCCTCCCAGCTCGTTTCCAAGCAAGTACTTTCGGCGTATAAGGGCTTAACTGCTGTGTTCGGTATGGGAACAGGTGGAACCCCTTAGCTATCGTCACCAGATACAAATACATCAAGATCCAGTATCGCTTACCGCAATAAGCATTTTTTGAGAAAAACAAAGAGCACTCACAAAGAATGAGTGCTCTAACCAGCAACTATCTATCCTCCCAGGCCGTTTCCAACCAAGTACTTTCGACGTATAAGGGCTTAACTGCTGTGTTCGGTATGGGAACAGGTGGAACCCCTTAGCTATCGCCACTGGATTAAAGTGAAGCAGCGCACCAAATCTTTGTTAAAAGATTTGTGTAAGTCGCTTCGTTAACATCGAAATGTTAACATCATAGAACCTTATGGCTCTACAATAGAGATAAACATACTACTATGTTCTCTCAAAACTTCACAGAAGAAAGACTGCATGTTAGTTGTTAGCAGCATGCTGCTAACTAAATTTAAGTCAAGCCCTCGTCCTATTAGTACCAGTCAGCTGAATCCATTGCTGGACTTACACACCTGGCCTATCAACCTTGTCATCTACAAGGGGACTTACTAGCTTACGCTATGAGAGATCTCATCTTAAGGCTGGTTTCACGCTTAGATGCTTTCAGCGTTTATCCTTTCCGAACGTAGCTACCCAGCTGTACTCCTGGCGGAATAACTGGTACACCATTGGTTCGTCCACTCCGGTCCTCTCGTACTAGGAGCAGCTCCCTTCAAATCTCTTGCGCCCGCGATGGATAGGGACCGAACTGTCTCACGACGTTCTGAACCCAGCTCACGTACCACTTTAATGGGCGAACAGCCCAACCCTTGGGACCTACTACAGCCCCAGGATGTGATGAGCCGACATCGAGGTGCCAAACCTCCCCGTCGATATGGACTCTTGGGAGAGATTAGCCTGTTATCCCCAGGGTAGCTTTTATCCGTTGAGCGATGGCCCTTCCACGCGGTACCACCGGATCACTAAGTCCGACTTTCGTCCCTGCTCGACCTGTACGTCTCGCAGTCAAGCTCCCTTCTGCCTTTGCACTCTGCGCGCGATTTCCAACCGCGCTGAGGGAACCTTTGAGCGCCTCCGTTACATTTTCGGAGGCGACCGCCCCAGTCAAACTGCCCACCTGACACTGTCCTTAGTATCGTTACTACTAAAGTTAGAATTCCAGTAAATAAAGGGTGGTATCCCAACAACGACTCCACACATACTAGCGTACATGTCTCGCAGTCTCCCACCTATCCTGTACATCATTTACCAAAATTCAATGTCAGGCTACAGTAAAGCTCCATGGGGTCTTTCTGTCCAGTCGCGGGTAACCTGCATCTTCACAGGTATTTCAATTTCACCGGGTCCCTCGTTGAGACAGTGCCCAAGTCGTTACACCTTTCGTGCGGGTCGGAACTTACCCGACAAGGAATTTCGCTACCTTAGGACCGTTATAGTTACGGCCGCCGTTTACTGGGGCTTCAGTTCACACCTTCGAATTGCTTCTAAGCACTCCCCTTAACCTTCCAGCACCGGGCAGGTGTCAGCACCTATACGTCAGCTTTCGCTTTAGCAGGCACCTGTGTTTGTGGTAAACAGTCGCTTGGGCCTCTTTTCTGCGACCTCCTTTAGCTCATACCGCTAGGGTAATCACCTAAAGAGGCTCCCCTTCTCCCGAAGTTACGGGGACATTTTGCCGAGTTCCTTAACGAGGGTTTTCCCGCGCACCTTAGGATTCTCTCCCCGCCTACCTGTGTCGGTTTGCGGTACGGGCACCCACAGCCTCGCTAGAAGCTTTTCTTGACAGCATGGGATCAGTAAGTTCATCAACCTTACGGTCAACTCCCCGTCACTCCTCAGGCTTAACGTTTAGCGGATTTGCCTACTAAACACCCTACAAGCTTAGACGCGTTTCTTCCATTCACGCGATTACTTACCCTTCTGTGTCACTCCATCACTCAAACGGATGTGGGTGGTACTGGAATGTTTGCCAGTTGTCCATCGCCTACGCATTTACGCCTCGGCTTAGGCCCCGACTTACCCTGAGACGACGAGCGTTGCTCAGGAAACCTTAGGCTTTCGGTGGACAAGATTCTCACTTGTCTTTTCGCTACTCATACCGGCATTCTCACTTCTATATACTCCACAGCTCCTTACGGTACTGCTTCGATGCGTATAGAACGCTCCCCTACCACTTGTATCCTAAGATACAAATCCATAGCTTCGGTTCCGTACTTTAGCCCCGGACATCTTCGGCGCAAAACCTCTCGACCAGTGAGCTATTACGCACTCTTTAAATGGTGGCTGCTTCTAAGCCAACATCCTGGTTGTTTCTGAAGTTCCACATCCTTTGCCACTTAGTACGGCATTGGGGACCTTAGCTGATGGTCTGGGCTGTTTCCCTCTTGACTACGGATCTTATCATTCGCAGTCTGACTCCCAAGGTCCGAGTACAGCCATTCGCAGTTTGACAGAGTTCGGTAACCTATAAGGCCCCTAGCCCAATCAGAGCTCTACCGTCTGTACTTATTTCTTGAGGCTAGCCCTAAAGCTATTTCGGGGAGAACCAGCTATCTCCGCGTTCGATTGGCATTTCACCCCTATCCACAACTCATCCCAAAACTTTTCAACGTTCACGGGTTCGGTCCTCCACGCAATTTTACCTGCGCTTCAACCTGGCCATGGATAGATCACTGCGGTTTCGGGTCTACAACAACTAACTAATCGCCCTATTAAGACTCGCTTTCGCTGCGGCTCCACATCTTCTGCTTAACCTCGCTAGTTACTGTAACTCGCCGGTTCATTCTTCAATAGGCACGCCGTCGACCACATAAGGGTCTTCGACTGCTTGTAGACATACGGTTTCAGGTTCTTTTTCACTCCCCTCCCGGGGTGCTTTTCACCTTTCCCTCACGGTACTATACGCTATCGGTCGCCAAGGAGTATTTTGCCTTGGAGGGTGGTCCCCCCTGCTTCCCACAAGGTTTCACGTGTCTCGTGGTACTCTGGATCTCAGCCATCTTGCTCTGCTTTTCGTCTACGGGACTGTTACCCCCTATGGTCTACCTTTCCAGGTAGTTCGACTAAGCCTGACTTGAATTATGCTGGTCCTCAACCCCGAATCAGTAAACTGAATCGGTTTGGGCTCTTCCCCGTTCGCTCGCCGCTACTTAGGGAATCTCGCTTGATTACTTTTCCTCTGGGTACTT